>JAMPED010000005.1:0-24006 GCA_023665325.1 Acetobacter sp. | reverse complement strand
AAACTGTTGATGCTAAAATTGCAGAAGAGATTCAACAGTTTAATGATATGGGCGGAGCAAAACACGCCGGCGAATATGTGGCGCAAAATTTTGTTTCAGCTATTAAACATACTGTTGAGGCTTTTGGTCTGGATGGGCAAATAATTGAGGAGTCGAGAGAGCAATTTATTGAAGATGGCAAAGCTTTTGATAGGGAAATTCAAGATATCAGAGAAACATTACAAGCTCAACAAGGCGAGCTTCCTTCCTCACCGATTGCCCGTTCACAAGATATACGTTTGCAGAAGAAAATAGCCTCTCGTCCACAAACTGATAGTCAGGAACAACAAAGAGAAACTCTTAACGAATTAAGTACAAAAATTTTCAAAGCTGCCGGTTTTGATTCTGATAAAAGTCTTGTAGAAAATATAATCAATATGTCTAAACAGAATAATAGCGAATCTCGGTAGTTTTAATAATGTGGGGGCGGGGTTTCTTCTTCCTCGGGTTTTACGACGTTTTGTGTGTTACGGAAAGCTTCAGTTAGGTAATGGTTTTGTTTTTGCAAAAAGGCAATGTCTTTGCCCTGTTTGATAATGATATCATTCAAATCTTCGACAACACGCTCAAGATTTGAGAGCGCCATTTCGATATCTATAAAACGTTGTTCTGTTTCTGACATTTTCTTCTCTATGCATTTGCGAGCGCTAAAAGCTCTTGTTTGATTTCGTTTAAGTTAGTCACAGCATTTTGCACCGCCGTTATTAGCGGTTCACTAGCTGTTGGAAGCTCTGGCGTTTCCTCTTCGAAGAAATCTTTTTGAATTTCTGTACCTAAAATATCTTTTAATGTACGATTTTTAAACAGCTTTTGTACACCTTCAATTGTGTAACGACGATTATAGAGCAAATCTTTTATCAATGCCAATAGTTCAACATCATCTGGACGATAATACCGACGAGAGCTTTTGGTCTTCATTGGTTTTATCTGGTTAAATTTCGTTTCCCAGAATCGCAACACGTGTGGTGCAATATCTAAATCTTCCGTTACTTCAGCTATGCTTCTGAATGCTGATTTGGATTTATTAACGCCCATTATCCCTCCTGAAAATTTAAAAAAGGCGGTTTTACGTTTAACCGCCCTTGTTTATTGTTTGCAACTGATTATTATCAGTTCTTTTTGTTTACAGCTGTTTTTAAGCTGTTTGACGGACGGAAAGAAATAACCGTACGCGGTGTAATTTCGGCTTCTACACCGGTTTTCGGATTACGACCGATACGTGCATTTTTACGTTTTAGCAAAAAAGAACCAAATGTCGAAATTTTAACATCCCGACCGGATACCATTTCACCTTTTATCTCATCAATCACCATATCCAAAATATCTCCGGCATCTTTGCGGGATAAGCCAATCTCTTCGCAAATGCTTTCTGCAATATCGGCACGAGTAACTGTTGTCATTTTTCACCTTTCCTAAAAATATATAATTGTCGTTCTTTTATATAGCATAACTCTTAAAAAGTACAATTCAATACTTCTCTTAAATTATACAGATATTTTACATTCTGATAAGTAATCCGCCCCAAGTGAAACCGGCACCCATTGCAGGAATGAGTACTAAATCACCTTTTTGGATTTTTCCACTGTTCACAGATTCGGATAATGCTAATGGAATCGATGCTGCGGAGGTGTTACCGTGATGATCTACGGTAACGATTACTTTTTCAGTTGGGATATCAAGCTTTTGTCCAACGCTTGAAATGATGCGGATATTTGCCTGATGTGGCAGTAACCAATCAATCTCTTCTGCGGTTACACCGGCTTGTTCTAATACTGCGTGGGAAGCTTCGCTCATTGCACCAACTGCAAATTTGAATACTTCTTTACCATTCATATGAACGAATCCTGCTGTTTGTGTTGCAGAAATTCCGCCATCTGTTGCCAGATTTTCAAATTGTGTACCATCTGCATAAATTTTAGTTGCTAATACACCACAATCTTTTGCTGTTCCAGCACCTTCTGTTGCACGAACAATCACGGCACCAGCACCATCACCAAATAGTACGCAGGTATTTCTATCTGTCCAGTCCACAATTTTGGAGAGGCTCTCCACACCGATAACGGCAGCTGTTTTTATCTGTCCTAAGCGTATCATATTATCAGCCATTGTCATCGCATATACGAATCCTGAGCAAGCTGCTCCCAAATCAAATGCAGGGGTACCTTGCTTAACACCTAATTTGCCGGCAATTCGTGCTGCAACAGATGGTGTGGTATAATCTGGTGTTAGGGTTGCCACAATAACCACATCTAGCTCTTCAGCGGTTACTCCAGCATTTTCCATTGCCTGATTTACCGCTTTGAGCGCCATATCTGAAGTCAATTCGTTTTCAGCAACGATATGACGAGAGCGAATCCCTGTACGAGTGCTAATCCACTCATCATTAGTATCCACAATTTTGGATAAATCATCATTGGTCAATACTTTAGCGGGCAAATAATGTCCACAGCCAATAATTTCAGTTCTAGTACACTTCATAGCAAGCTTCCTGTGATAGTTCATCTAAATCAATATTTTCAAGTTCGCGGCGAATTGAGCCTACGAAATCTTTTCTAACTAAACGTGCAGCATTTTCTACTGCAATTGAGAATCCAAATGCATCTGTGCCGCCGTGGCTTTTAACAGACAAACCATTTAGACCAACAAACATTGCACCATTATATAACCTTGGATCCATTGTCTTTTTCAATTTACGCATTGCACCAAGCATAAAAGGTAAACCTAATTTTGCTAAAAGCGACTCTTTTATACTGTTTTTAATGAGGCGCATAATCAGATGGCAGGTTCCTTCCACTGATTTTAGAGCAATGTTTCCAGAAAAACCATCAGCAACTACAACATCTGCTTTATCTTTTGGGATTTCGTGCGGCTCAATATAACCAATAAAATCTAAATTTAAATGTGTATGCTTGATGATATGTGCGGCAACGTGAATTTCTCCTTTACCTTTCATTTCCTCAGCACCGATATTCATCAGCGCGACTCGAGGACGTTCAATCCCTAAAGCATATTTAGCAAAGATATTACCCATTATGGCAAATTCAGCTAAATTGATACCATCGCATTCTGTGTTTGCGCCAAGATCAAGCATAACATACCGACCATTTTGATGTGGCATAATACTTATGATGGCTGGACGATGTATTTTTTGGATTGTTTTCAAGAGTAGTTTGGAGATTGCCATCAGTGCGCCGGTGTTTCCAGCAGAAACAACAGCCATCGCCTTACCAAGTTTCACAGCTTCAACAGCCTGATACATACTTGTTGCACGATTACGTATCACGTGAGATGGTTTATCTTCATTATGAACAAATTCTTCTGTATGAAAAACCTGACAAACTTTTTGCAGAATCGGAAATTTTTCCATTTCTGCGTTAACTTTTTGCTCATCTCCATAAACCAAAAACCGTATATCCGGATTTCTTTTATGAGCGAGAGCCAACCCCTCTATTACTACTTTGGGGGAATTATCCCCCCCCATAGCATCTATTGATATGACCAGATTATTATCAGACAAAACCTGCTCCATAAAAATAAAATAAATTTAATTAGTCTTCAGACTGTTCGTTATTTGCCTTTTGAGCAACAACTTCTTTACCATCATATTGTCCACATTTTGGGCAAACGTTATGAGGGCGTTTCAACTCACCGCAGTTTGGACACTCGTGATAAGCGTTAGGAGTTAACGCATCGTGAGAACGGCGCATATTGCGACGAGATTGTGATGTTTTTTTCTTAGGTGTAGCCATTTCTTTAACTCTTATCTAAAATTATTTGACACAAATCTGCCCCTGCATTGCCTTTTTTGAGCATAGCAAGAGCTGCTGAATACGCTTTTATATAAAAAAAATGTATTTGGCAAGAGTTTTTTTTATATATTTGTGTTTTATTTTATTTAATTCTTTATTTTTTCAATTTTGCCAAGGCAGCAAACGGATTGTTTTTTATCGGCTCGCTATCTTCCACTATAGCTTCAAACGTTTCTCCGTCTTTGCGGGGGTGATCTTCCATCACAAGGGCTATTTGTTCGATGGCAATATCACCTAAATCTATTTTACCATCATAGACAATATCAGGAATATCCTCTTCAATATCATCATCTTCTTTATAGATATCTTCATAAGTTGCGTTTGTATCATATGTAAGTTTAAATTCGGTAATATAATCTTTGTCAAATGGTTCTAATGAAATAACACTGATTAGCCCAAGATTAGCCCTGACTGTACCGTATACTTCAAGCATTCCACGTTTTTTTTGAAACTTCAAGCCGATGTTTGCGCCAAAACTATTCACAGCTGGAACTTGCAAAATTTCTGCCAATGTTTTCAGCTGTTCTTTATCTGCTCTTAATTTGTAGGTTTGTTCCCCCTGCCCTAATTCATCTATTTGCAGGGGATAAGAAAATTCTTTTTGCATTCTTTTTTCCTTGTGTTATAGGACTATATATCTATTTAATAATAATTGTAAGGATTTGAAGATGTCAACACACAATATGCTTTTTTCGACTCTTGCAGGATTATTGCTTTTTAGTGCCTGCTCGACAGACTATTTCAACCAAACTGAGGGAAATATGCCGGCTAAAGATGATATCTTAGCTATTAAACGTGGTATGAAGCAAGAAGATGTGCGCAAGATTATGGGTTCACCGAGTGCTATTTCAAGTCTTGACCATAAAACGTGGGTTTATATGAACTCCACTATGAAAAGAATGGCTTTTTTTGAACCTGAAGAGCTAGAGCGTAATATTGTGGCAATAGAATTTAATTTGGATGGACAAGTGGAACGTGTTGTTCAACTTGATAAGAGTAACGGACGTGAAATTGTGATTTCATCAGATGAAACACCTGTAATGGGGACAGAAGAAACCTTTATGGAAAAATATTTCGGTGGTGTAGGGTATATGCCAATGCAGCCCACCAAAGAAAACAACGGTCTATAAGTTTCAAAATTACAAAAAGCGCCCGATTTCTCTCGAGCGCTTTTTTAGTTTATTCCATATCGATAAGCGTTATCTTCAATTGTTTTTTATAGATTTTCAATAACGCTCCCAAAATGCAAAAATTGATTCGTTTTCGATGCTGTTCCTGCTTCTCAATCAACTTTGCTGGAATCTTAATAAGCTTACTTACATCTTCCAGCGTCAGCCCCTGACGTAACCGTTCAGCCATCAATAAATCACCCACTTGAACCCGAAGCTCTTGGCGAAACCAATTTCCGCCTTCAAAATATAATTCTAATTCTTCATTATTAAACATAATTCAAAACTCCATATTAAATTAAAACAAAACAGGCACTGGAAAATCCAGCGCCAGGGAGTTCAGAAATCACACTATTAATGACTCTTATAGCCTTCAATATATAGCTATAAGCTCCCTGACTTTAATCAAGGACAAAATAGTGAGAGCCTCTGACAGCCCTGACGGCATCTCTGCCGACATTGGGGAGTATAAAGAAGATTTTGTAAAAGTAAAGTTAATTTTTTCACACTGTCATTGTGAGCCACGTGTCGTCAGACACATATCGGCACAGCAATCCATAGACCAAAAACCGCAAGACTTTACTTAACCTCACCCACTGGATTGCCACGCTACACTACGTTTCGCTCGCAATGACGTTTTCAAACACCGCCCCTACACTTGCCGTAGCCCAAAATCAAGCAAGTGCCGCTGGCACCAATCCATAGACCAAAGAAAAATGACACTGGAAACAGAATTAGCCAAACAAGAACAAAATAAGAATCTCATCTTGACTTTTAAAACTATAGTTATATAAAAGAAAAGTCCGGTGCGGGAACACCGGATTTTTCCAACAAAGGAAAGAGGTTGACACAACCAACTTCCATCCTGATATTGGAAGTGTAGCTCATATTTTACAAAATGTCAAGAGATTTTGATGTAGTGGATAAGATATGAGTTTTCAACCTCTTTCCGCAGATAATGCGAAAGGAGGTGCAAGAATGATTAAGATATTAACTTATATCAAGCTTATTCTTGAATTGATTATTACAATCTTGAAGTAATAATTGAGGGAGCGGAGTATAATACTCCGCTTTTTTGTTATTTATACATATATAGCAAATGACCGTTTTCGGTGAGCCAATCCCTACCCTTTTGCATATCTTCTTCTAAAAATTCAACTAATGCCCAGAAGTAAGCGGAGTGATCTTGGTGTTTTAAGTGCGACACTTCGTGAGCGACGATATACCGAGCAACGAACTCTGGTGCCAATGCCAAACGCCAACTGTAATTTATATTATTTAACGTTGAGCAGCTTGCCCAGCGAGATTTTGTATCTTTGATACAGACGTTATGCACGGTTTTGCCAATTCGGTCAGCAACTTCTTGAGAACGTTGGGTAAACTCTTCCAACGCTAGTTTTTTTATAAAATCTTTCACACGACGATGTAAAAACTCTATACCGCCTGACACATAAAGAATGTGATTCTTTTTATCCAGCCGTGTATTACCTCGAACCTCACTATGTTCAATTGTATAGCTTTTACCAAATAAGGTGATTTTATCGTGATTTTGAAAGTTTTTCAGCTCTGGGATTTTGCTTAAATTATCCAGCACCCAATCTTGGTGGCTTTCCACAAACGAAACAGCCTTCTTTTTGGAGCAATATTTCGGAATTGTCAGCACAGCCATACGGTCTTTCTTGTCAATACGGAGGGTTAACCGGCGGGAACGTCCGGAATGTACCACTTTCATATCAAAGCCTAAATCAGCACTGATTTCAAAGGTCCGTCCACTTAACAATGTAATTTTCATAGTCTGTTACCTCAGATTCATTTATTAGTTTTCTTCCTTTAAGAGAAACTGCGGCGTCGTGAACTGTTTTGGCTTGTCCTGTTATTAAGGGATGCCACTCTGGCAGAGGTTTTCCCTCATCCAACAGTACATAAGCACAAGTTTTCGGCAACCAACGTGGTTTCTCTCGAATCGCAGAGATGTCTATATCACGACAATCGTTAACTTTTTGAAAACGATGCGCATAAATTTTACACAAACAGCTTTCTGTATCTAAAAAACGGCAGTAAGTGTTTGTAAAACATATTTTTCCTTTTATTTCTAATTTATTTAAACAACACTTCCCGCAACCATCGCACAAGAGTTCCCACTCACGTTTTGTCATTTGTTCAAGGGATTTTTTTTCCCAAAACTTTGGCTCGACATCGCTTAAATCAGCGAATCGGCTTTGCGGGTCATATTCTTCTTCAAGCGTGTATTCATTAGTCATTACAAATCTTCCCACTCGACAATATGATCTTCCAGCTCTTCCTCGGAGACATCTGTTTCTCGTACAACCCGCCCTTTGATGGTGGTATGTGTGGTGGAGGGGGGGTCTTCAAAAAGTTCACGATATGCGCAAGTTTTCGGCATCCACGATAGTTTATCAACATTATCCTGATTGAGTTTTAAACAGGTTGGGACGAGCTCACAGCGCTTATCATATACTGAACAGCACATTTTTTCTTCATCAAAATAGCGACAAACAACATTTGTATAATAAACATCGCCACTATCTTCATCTTCAAGTTTAATCAGACAACATTTACCACAACGGCGACAAATATTTTCCCATTCGGTTTGGTTGTATTTTTTCATTTTACCCTCTTTGCTCCGGTAGATATTCATTACGCGCCAGATTATTAAACCGTGCAAATTGTCCTTCCCAAAAGAGCTTAATGGTTCCGGTGGTGCCGTGACGGTTTTTACCAATAATTACTTCACCTAAATTTGCAGTTTCTTTATCTCGTTGCTGCCATTCTTCCGTTCGTTTGGTAAAGTGCTCATCTGTTTCTCCCATATTACGTTTAGGTTCAGCATTATGGATGTAATAATTTTCACGGAATACAAACATCACGATATCTGCATCTTGCTCGATAGATCCAGATTCACGAAGGTCTGACATTAGCGGACGTTTGTCATCTCGTTGTTCCAAACCACGGTTTAATTGGGATAGTGCGATCACTGGAACTTTTAGTTCTTTAGCTAAGATTTTCAAACCACGGGAAATCTCAGACACTTCTTGCACACGATTGCCCTCACTCTTTTTATCTCCTGATCCGGAAATGAGTTGGATATAGTCGATGACAATCAACCCCAAACCGTGGGTTCGTTTTAATCGACGAGCACGGGTGCGAATTGCGTTAATATTTATACCAGGGGTATCATCAATATAAATAGGCAATTTCTGATATTCACGAACAGCTGTAGCAATACGGTTAAACTCAGCTAATTCTAACTCACCAGTACGAAGCTTAGTTCCTGGTGTTTCTGTCACACTAGAAAGAATACGCGAGGCTAATTGTTCAGCAGACATTTCTAGTGAAAAGATTGCGACCCCTTTATCGTGTGGATCAATCTTCCCAGTATCTGCCATCATATGTTCTGCAACATTGTAGGCGATGTTAATTGCTAATGCGGTTTTACCCATTGCCGGACGTCCTGCCAAAATAATCAAGTCAGAATCATTTAATCCACCCATTTTATAGTCTAAATCATTTAACCCAGTTGGCAAACCTGATACTTTCCCTTCTTTTTGGTATGCCTTTTCAATCATTGCTAAGGCTGATTGTGCAGAAACACCAAAATCTTGAAAGCCTTTTTGACCATCACCGTGCATTGCAAGATCAAATAAACGTTTTTCTGCACGTTCGATTTGAGTAGCTGTTGTTTCTTCCAAATTTTCACCCATAGCTTCACTTGCGATATCATAGCCAGTAGCTATCAATTCTCGGCGCAGATATTTATCATATACAAACTGAGCATAATATTCGATATTCGTTAAAGGAGAGGATGATTCAGATAGTTTTATCAGATAATTTATACCACCAACATCATTTAAGGTGCCTTCTTGCTCAAAATAGTTCTTTAATGTGATAACGTCGGCAACGTGCCCTTTTTGGATGAGCCGTGCCACAACATCAAATACTTTAACGTGTATAGGATCTGAAAAATGTTCGGCACGTAAAAATTCCGACACTTTCTCATAAGCTTTATTATTTGCAAGCAATGCCCCTAAAAGAGCTTGTTCTGCTTCGATATTGCGTGGCAAACGCGTAACGTCCAATTCTTCCATTCTGTGCGAATCCCTATTGATATATTATTCCTTAAGACTCTATGCTTCTATGACGTTATGGAACAAAACTTTCAGATTTGCACGCTAAACAAATATTTCCCTGTGGATATGTGGATAAAGCGGTTAACGTTTAATTTAAACTTCTTATGTTAAAAGTAGATGTTTTGATATGTAGGAGAATGTTTTGACTAAAAGAATTTTGGTTGCTGGTGGTGCAGGATATATTGGAAGCCACGTGCAAAAACAACTACTCGATGAAGGATTTGAGGTGTTGGTATTTGATGATCTCTCGAGTGGTGATGAAGTTAATATTTTGCCAAATGCTGAATTTATCAGAGGGAATATCCTTGATAAACAAGTTCTTAATATGGCAATGGCTGAAGGAATCGATGGAGTGGTGCATCTAGCAGCAAAAAAGGCTGTCGGCGAATCGATGATGTATCCTGAGAAATATGCTGAAAATAACTTGACTGGCTCGATCAATATCTTAAATGCGATGGTTGAAAATGGGGTTAGACACATTGTATTTTCCTCTTCGGCGGCGGTGTATGGTATGCCTCAGTATGTGCCGATTGATGAAAAACACCCAATTGCGCCGATTAACTATTATGGTTATACAAAGCGCTGTATTGAAGAGAATATGGAGTGGTATGCTAAACTAGGCAAACTTAATTATGCTGCCCTACGTTATTTTAACGCAGTGGGCTATGCTGCTGACAAATCTATTATAGGAAAAGAACGCAACCCTCAAAATTTGTTGCCGATTATTATGGAAGCCGCAACAGGAAAAAGGGAAAAATTTTCGATTTTTGGAAATGATTATGATACACCAGATGGAACGTGTGTGCGTGATTATGTACACGTTTCAGACCTGGCAAGAGCACATACAGCTGCAATGCGTAAATTGATGGAAAATGATGTTTCCTTTACTGTTAACCTTGGTACCGGCAAAGGAACAAGTGTCAAAGAGATTGTGGAAGCAACCGAAAAAATTATTGGTCGGAAACTTAACTATGATTATGCAGCAAGACGTGCTGGAGATCCAGCAAAATTAACAGCTAATGCAGATGTAGCCCGTGAAATTTTAGGATGGTATCCTGAATATACTAATGTGGAAGATATTATTCGCACGGTTTGGAACTTAGAAATATAAAATTTATTAAGGAAAAAAATATGTTAGAAAAATTACAATATTTATTTACGCATCATACAGTAATTTCACAAGACCTGATGTGGGTTTGTTTTGGTGTTGCGGTAGTGGTTTTATTGTTTTTAGACTTATTTGTTTTTAACCGTAAAAATGAAGTTCCAAGTTTTTCACATACATTGTGGGTTTGTGCTGCATATATTGGTGCTGGTTTGCTGTTTGGCGTTTTTGTTTGGTATGAAGAAGGCACGAAGAAAGCAATGGAATATTTTACTGGATTTTTAGTAGAGAAAAGTTTGTCTATGGATAATATTTTCGTAATGTCGGTTGTTTTCTCTAGTCTTGGTGTTCCACGGATTTATCAACATCGTGTTCTCTTTTGGGGAATTTTAGGAGCAATTGTGATGCGCGCCTTAATGATTGGCTTGGGTGAAGTTTTGATTGCTGAATTCCATTGGGTTTTGTATCTTTTTTCTGCATTTCTTATTTATACGGGGGCGAAGATGGCGCTGGATCACTCTACGGATGATGAAGATGATGACGAGGAAAAAGTCAAAAATAGTCGTATTTACAAAATGGTAGAGAAGTATTTTCCTGTAACACACGAAATTGATGGACCACATTTTATTACAGTTAAAAACGGTAAACACTATATCACTCCGTTATTGTTTGCATTGATTACCATTGAAATTATGGATGTCGTATTTGCACTTGATAGTATTCCGGCGATTTTTCTCTTAACCGATGATGTTTTTATTGTTTATACGAGCAATATCTTTGCGATTTTGGGCTTAAGAGCTTTATACTTTTTGCTTGAAGCTGCTGTTCATAAATTTGTTTATCTTAAGCACGCATTATCAATTGTGCTGATTTTCATCGGTGCAAAAATCTTTTTGCCTTGGATTGGCATTGAACTACAGACTTGGCATTCGCTGATGGTAACATTTACGTTACTTTTAGGTAGTGTGATGCTTTCTATGCTTAAAGACAAGAAAAATGCTTAATTTACTGAGGGGCTGAAGCCCCTCTTTTTGCCGAAAGAAGATTGTATGAAAATATCAGCCCTTTATAGATTTACTTATATTTATTTAGCATTGCCTTTATTTGTGTTTATTTTGAGTTGGCTTGATTATGGTTTTGCTGCTTTGTTTTCATTGTTATTTGCTGCAGCATTTTATTTTGCATATCCGAAAGTAACAGAAGACGCTGAGCTATTTTCCCATAAAAGTTTGGTATTTCTTAGCGTTATTGCTTTTATTTGGTGTTTTTTGGCGGGAATTGGATACTTTTATTATCAATCTTTTGATTATCATTTCCGCAATGCAGTATTTAGAGATTTGATTAACTATGATTGGGCAGTCTATTATAATCAAGCAAATACACCTTTGGTATATTATATGGCATTTTGGTTAGTACCAGCAGGAATGACTAAGTTTTTAGGTTTGTTTATTGATAATCAGTACACCTTATTTATGTTTGGAAATGTGCTTTTATTGATTTATGCAACTATAGGAGTTACTCTTCTTTTAGCTCACTTGGCTATGGCCCTTAAACTACAAAGAGGTAAACAGATTGCTTTAGCTGTATTGATGTTTATTTTCTTTTCAGGATTAGATGTTATTGGACATCGTTATTTTCTGATTGTGACGCAACCGTTTGAGTATCATTTTGAGTGGTGGGCAACATTTATCCAATATTCTTCAATCACAACGGGGATGTTTTGGGTATTTAATCAATTTATTCCGGTAGCATTGCTGACTTTGCTCATTTATAATGAGCGTAAAATTAGCAATTTTGGCTTTTTAATTGCTTTGGCTTTATTCTTTTCTCCTTATCCAGCAGCAGGAATTGGTATGTTTATGATGATATATGCGGGATATTGCTTTTGTCACAGTAATAATAAAAAAGATTTCGTTTGCAATGAGATTTTTTCACTTCCGAATTTGGTGGGAGTATTTTGGTTATTGCCACTTTGTGTGCTATATTTTATCACTAATTCAGAAGGAATGGACGGATGGCACTATATTTTTGACTTTACGACACCGCAGAGATTTCTTTTGTTTGTTGTATTGGAGTTTTTGTTATATGTGGTTATTCTATATCCGCAATATAAACGGGATGTTTTCTTTAACGTGATGTTTTTTTCGCTGTTACTTATTCCGTTTTTACGACTTGATCAGCAAAACAACTTTTGTATGCGGGCATCGATTCCTGCTATTGTGATTTTGGCGCTGTTTGTTATTCGCTTTTTCTTTGAACAACATCGTTTACATCGAATCAAAACTGGTATATTATTCGGTATCTTTCTAATTGGAGCAATGACACCGTTGGTGGAATTTTATCGTGGAATACATTATACGGTGGAGGCGAAAAAGCTGGCGTTAGTTAAAGATGAAATATATACACTTAACGGAGCATATATTCCAATGCCAGAGTTTGGTTGGGACGTAAATCATCAATATACAGCTAAAACATATCGGACGGATATTTTCTGGCGATATATCGCTAAACTGCGGCACTGAGAATTGAATTAAGCATTTTATAAGTCTTAAAAATCCATTGACTTTGCTTATATATTTGAGATACTGCAGAAAGATTTTTTTGATTGAGGTAAGTTATGGCTATTGTACTGCTTTTAATGTTTTGTTTGATAAGTTTTGAGGTACTTGCGAATCCTGCGTGTGCAGTATGCACAGTAGCAGTTGGTGCATCGTTAGAGGTGGCTCGTCGAATGGGCGTGGATGATGCGGTTGTTGGTGTGTGGTCTGGGGCTTTTCTTTTGATTTTAGGCTATTGGACAAACCGATGGATGGATAAAAAGGGCTGGAACTTTAAAGGACGTGATACATTGGTTTTGGTTCTTTCCGTATTGATGATTTTGTTTATGTATCTCTCATACTTAGTTTATACACCGAAAGCAATTTTAATTTTTTGGATTGATCCATTTTTATTTTCAGCAATTTGTGGTGCATTAACATTTCATTATACGATGGCATTTTACCAATGGATGAAGGCACATAACGGTGGACACGCACATTTTCCATTTGAGAAAGTTGTGTTGCCGGTGGCAGCTGTGGCGCTTGTGGCTTGGTGGTTTGGCAAAATTCAATTATGTGCACCAGCCTTGCCGGATTTGAGTGGTTTATAGTGGTTTATTTGGAGAATTTGAGATGAAAAAAGCTGAGAATGTAAAAGAATTTGTGGAACGTATTGACGCAACCAAAAAGGTTAATCCGAAAGATTTGTCTTCTGACCAAGACTTGACAATTGCGATTATGAATTTGATTTCAATTGAAGAGCATTTGGTGTTTTCAGGGGCTAAAACTGGTAAAACTTCGTTTTATGATTTGATTGAGGATGTGCGAGAAACTCGCAAGAAATTGATGCTTAAGATTATTCCGAGCTATGAGGGTGAGGTTTGGTGTATTTCTAAACACTTGCTTGCCTCTTCTATGCGTTTGATGGAAGTGGGGACAAAGCAGCAGAGTTTGGGTAACAAAGAGCAAGCGTATGATTTGTTTAACAAGGCGTATGACCTTTACTGTCTATTTTGGGGCTTAAATATGAATATGCTTAATGTTTCTGAGATGAAGTGGATTGAAGACAGCGTTGACGACATTAAGAAAATCAGCGAAAAAATCAATGCGGCGGCGCCTTTGGCGACGGCTTCGAATGGTGATGTTGTCGTGGAAGATACTGCTGATGCGGATGGTGAGCCGAAGACTGCTTTTTCGAAGATGAAAGCCTTTGTCCGTAAAGCTGTTGATTGTTGTATTGAATAATCAAATTCGTTTGTTTTTTATGAGCGGTCATAGTGCCGCTTTTTTTATTGCTCTTAACCACTTTTTATAATATAGTTATTTTGTTTATGTATCAAACAAGGACTTTTTTTATGGATAATACTTCTACAATAAGCTTACCTGCTAATTCTAGCATTTGGACTTTCTTTTCTACTGATATGTTTGGGCGCAATTACTGCAATTTTAGGGGAAGAGCCTCGCGAAAAGAGTTTTGGTCATTTAATATTTCACTATTTCTTCTTTCTTTTTTATTATATTTTTTTATTGCTCTTTTTAATTTCACACCATCCGACGAAAAAATTTTTGCCTATATTATTAACATACTTACATTTCTTCCCGCTTTATCACTTAATATTCGGCGGTGTCACGATTTAAACCATTCTGGTTGGTGGATTATATTAAACTTTATTATATATTTCGTTCCCTTTTTTAAGGGTGATCATTGCGATAATAAATACGGAGAAAATATTTATGAAACAGATGATTCATCACTTTTGCCTCAGCAGATTACGCCATCTCGTCGCTTATATAATGCCATCATTGGCGAAAATTTCTTTCAACTAAAAGGGCGTGCAACTCAACTTGAATTTTTTGGGGTGTGGGCAGTTTATATAGGTATTGTGGCTCTCTTATTTACCATTTCTATAGATTTTGGAGCAGTTCTTACTTTCATTTTGTTTCCTTTATTTATTTTACCTCTATGGAGTGTTACAGTACGTAGATTACACGATTTGGATATTTCTGGTTGGCACACTCTTTTCATTATACCGCTTATACCTTGTCTGTTTGTTCGAGGGAAATCAGAGGACAATCGTTTCGGAACTAATATTTATGATGATTTGATACCTATTCTCTGATATTGCTTTCAAATATAAAAACCCCGCCTCTTTTGAAGCGGGGTTTTATGTTTTGTGAAAATCGGCTACTTGCGGTAGCGGATTTCTCCTGCAGGAAGATTCCGATATGAATTCGGTTTGATTTTGGTGCCATTGTGTTTCGGGTCACCATAGAAAACAAACTCGTGGAACTTTCCTCTCTTCTCCTGCCCCTGTATCCAGACGGTGCACTCATTGTCTGAAACAACACGGAACTTGCCGGCCTGATTCTTCCATAACCCGAATTCGGCGGGAATGGTGTAGGTGTAAGTGTCGCCGTTCTCGTAGCTAAACTTTACTTCGATGGGCGCCGCATAGGGCGTCTTTTCGTTGTAGTTCACAACCACTGATGTGGCGGGAGTTGTTGTCGGAGCGTTGAAGTATTGATACTTCTTGGCGGCTTTGAGGTCAACAACCGTAGACTGGTGCTGGGGCTGATAGACTTCTTCTTTGACCGGTTCAGGAGCAGGCGTTGGCTCAACTTTCTTTTCTTCGCCACAGGAGGCGAGTAGGCTTGCGATTGCTGCAAAAGCAAGCATTCCAAAAAACTTTTTCATAGTTGGAAAATTTTAATAATTAAACATAGAGTTAGTAAATGTATAAATACCTGTAACACAATAAAAATATTTTGTCAAATATTTTCCAATAAAAAAGCTCCTCTATCGCATAAGAGGAGCTTTTCTGGCTAAATATTGAAACTTAACGGATAGAGTGAACTAACACTGCAACGTTTGTAATAAACAATTTAACAGCCATTGCTAACAGCACCATTCCGAAAAACTTTTTCAATACGTAAATAGTAGCATTGCTTAAATGTTTTTTCAAAAAACGTGATAAACGAATTGTTCCATATATGCAAAGGCTAACAAAAAATACGGCAAGCAACACATTCACATCTGAATATTGCGAACGGATGGATAACAATGTTGTTAGCGCCCCTGCCCCGACAAATAATGGGAAAACGACTGGCACAAACGTCGCATCACAAGAAATATCCGCACCTTCACGGAACAGACTCACATCCAATATCATCTCAATACTAAACAAAAACAAGATGAGCGAACCAGCAATCGCAAATGACGAAATATCCAGCCCAAACAGTTTCAAAAACGCTTCTCCGGCATAAAAAAACGATACCATCAAAATCAGCGAATATAATGATGCGCGGCTTGCTCCGATTTTAACCCCTTTGTTTTGCATATTCAAAATAATTGGCAAATTCCCTGGAACATCGGTAATTGCGAACAATACGACAAACGCACTCAAAAATTCACGCAAACTAAAATCTGCTAAAAAACTCATTTTTTCCTCTTATCAAAATTAAATTTCATCCCAGCCTTCAACAGCTGTGCTTTGGTTATATGAAGACACGTTCGCTTCAAAGAAATTACCTTTCACATTCCCTTCACCATTAGTATCTGCCACTTTTTCAAGTTGCTTATACGGGTTTTGGTCATATCCCTTATAACGTGGCTCTAATCCGATATCTTTTAAGCGTTTATTGGCAATAAACTTTGTGTATTCCTCTATTGTCTTTTCGGTGATACCGATGATATTGTGTCCGATGATGTGGTTGCTCCAAGCGATTTCCTGCTCGACGGCTTTATCAAACATTGCATATATCTCGTCAATATTAAAAAATCCAGAGTTTTCTTTCATAATATCTCTAATTATATTTGCAAAAATAACGCAATGTGTCAGCTCATCACGGTTAATATATTTAATTTCATCAGCAGTACCAATCATTAAACTTCTTGCAGCGAGGTTATAAAAGAAATTAAATCCATTATAAAAATACACACCCTCTAGTAAATAGTTTGCAATCAAAACTCTGGCAAAATTGACATCGCTCTTATTATCAATAAAGTTTTGATAAATTTCAGCGATATATTTATTACGCTCCAAGAGGACTTTATCTTCACGCCATTTTTCATATATCTCTGCACGTTTGGCGGCAGGGATAATGCTTTCGATAATATAAGCATAACTTTGCGAGTGTACTGCTTCTTGATAGGTTTGGATAGCCAAAATTAAATTAACCTCTGGTGCAGTGATATATTCACTGATATTCGGGAGGTTATTGGTTTGGATACTATCTAAAAACACCAAAAATGACAATATGCCATCATAAGCGGTTTTCTCTGAAACGGTTAGTTCCTCATAAGCTCTTTTATCATCAAACAAAGATACCTTTTCTGGAATCCAAAAGTTTTCCATCATCAGGCGGTAAACCTTATTTGCCCACTGGTATTTCACATTATTTAGATTAAACAGATTGGTTACATTGCCACCAATCATTCGACGGTTAATGATTTCATCGTTTCCGTTAACGTTAAAAAGTTTTTTTCTTTGCATTTTTTAATACTCCTATCCGGCGCAGCTGACGCATTCGCTCTTTTCTAAGCTGGAGCCGTCTTTTTGGATTGTTCTTGTATAATAAAGGGTTTTAATGTCTTTTTTCCACGCGCTCATAATCGTGTTATAAATATCTACAGCACGGATGTTGCGATTTAGATTATACATTAGCTCGATTGAAATTCCGGTATCTATCCATTTATTTACTCGGGACATCACATCCACGACAACCTCTTGATTGATGTTACGGTTTTCTTGATAAAACCAAAACTTTTCACGTATATATGGTGGACAGTTTGGAATTGAGCCTTTACCGTGTGTTTCAACAAAAAACTTGCTGTATATCGGCAAAACCGATGCTGAACAGCCTTGGATAAGTGAAGAGCTTGTATTTGGAGCGATAGCGGTTATTTGGCTGTTACGGATACCATATTTCTGCAAATCTGCAAAAATTTCATTCCAAGCTTCTGCCTGTTTAGCGTTTTGATTAAACCAAATTTGATCGTGTCCAAGAACTATTCCCTTGCTCCAATCTGAGCCATCATATGCACCGAATGTCCCTTTAGTTTTGGCTAAATTTATAGACGCACGGATACAATAAAGGGCAATTTTTTCAAACAATTCGTCCACATACCCTGCTGACATAATATATGGGATATTGTTTTTAGCAAGCATATCAGCCAAACCCATTGCGCCAACACCGATTGTACGATAACGTCCATTATGCTGCTGCCCTTCTAGCACTGGCACACGGGTAAAATCTATCGCATTATCTAATAAGCGGACGGACGTTTCGCAAACACTCTTAAGCTCTTCATCACTATCAATATTTGCCAAATTGATGGACACGAGATTACAAACGTGTACCAATCCATTTTCCGCTGTGCGCACGACTTTGCCATTTTCCAAAATATCTTCTGCGATTTGACTCGGACGGACATTACTATGCGACTCGGTGCACAAATTTGTGCCGACAATTACGCCATCGTGCTTATTCGGGTTATATTTATTGAGTGTATCCTTGAAGGCTATATAAGGCATTCCGGTTTCTATTTGCGAACGCATTACCTTTTTTAATAATTCTTTTGCCGGATAAAATTTATAAAGTTCCAGTTTACCAAACGATGCTTCCAGATACAGTTGATTATAAGCTTTTTCAAAATCTTTACCCCAAAGATTTGCCAGCTCAATACCATATTTGGTGCGTACCTCGTGTGGATCTACCATCAACCAATCTTCATTATGTTCCACTTTTTGCATAAACAAATCTGGCACAACAACTTGCGGGAAGAGGTCATAAGCTTTCATCCGCTGGTCGCCATTTTCAGTTCTCAGCTCAAGGAAATCTTCTATATCCAAATGCCACATATCTAATGACACGGTTACAGCGCCTTTACGTTTACCTTGTTGGTTTACTGCCACAGCGGTATCGTTCAAAATACGAATCCACGGGATAACCCCACCTGAAGAATTTTTAATTCCTTTAATTCTGGCGCCTTTGGCTCGTACTCGAGAGATATTTACCCCTACTCCGCCGCCAAATTTAGAAATAGCTGCCACTTGATCAATCACATAAAAAATCGACTCCCGATTATCATCCATTGCGGTGATAAAACAAGAGCTTAAATTGCCATTTGGACGGCGTAAATTCATCAGCAGAGGCGTACCTAAAGAAATTTTACGATTAGCAAGCTTTTCGTAGGTATCTTTTACCTTAGCCATACGCGTTGCTTTATCCTCATTTTGCTCAATCAAGAGAGCTATAGAGAGGAACATATCTTGTGGCAACTCAACAATTTTATCATCAAACTCACAAAGGTAACGCTTTAATAAGAGGTTTGCACCAGCATAGTCATACACAAAATCAAACTCAGGATTGATGAAAGCTGCAGCTTCCGCAATTTCCTCTTTAGAATATTTTTCAGTTATTACAGAGCTATAAACGTTATTCTTTACAGCATAGTTTAAAAACGTCACATAATCGTATGGGGGCGTATTTTTTGGCATATTCCGATTTAGTGAGGTTTGTTTATAAAGTGAAAGCATTTTCAGGCGGCCGGCAACATTTTTCCACTCTGGCTCTTCTACTGAGGTTAGGCTCAAAATATTCATCGTTAACGCATTAAATAAATCTTTGGTGGTCATTCCATCTTTTAGGTACTCATCCAAATTCTCCAATGGTTTCTTAATATCCAAAGGAAATCCTTTACAGACATCATTTAATAATTTTTCTAATTTGAAAACAGAAAATTCCTCTTTTAAACCATTGCGCTTTATTAAATTTATTGCCATTTCGCCCTCTTTTATTTAATTGTTATCCCCATTTTTGCGCAGTATAGGCTTGTGTTTTTAAGCTGTAAAGAGGCGGTTTGAGTTATGCTAAGGATTTTTAAGCATAGCTCTTTTACAAAAAAAATTCTGTATCTTTGTTGATACAGAACAAGAAATTACTTCTTTTTGAAATAAGTTATTAAACTTGTCAACGGTTCGTATAGAAATTTGTAGCTGAAATAGCTTAATAAGTAGAGAACAAAACTTACCAGCAATGCCATAATCGGCATCAAAATAAATACACAGAATGGGATTTTCCAGTTACACGTACTCCAAGTGGCGAACAGATAGGCGCTATATACAGCAACCGTGATACCAATAACCCCTCTTGCGATAAGTTTTACCATCTTTACCTTTGGGTTATTATCCCAAGAGGTTATATTTTTGACAACCATCAAAAATATTCCGATGGTATAATCTAAAACCGATATGACCAGAACAGCCAAAAACAGAATGATGGCGACAACATCGTGTACACTTGATACATAAGATGTATTCTCAACTGTTGCTTGAACAGCATTTAATTCAACGTTACACATAACTTTTAAATTTTAATTTATAATAATTTATTGATATCATAATTTTTTGTTGTTTTTCTTATATATAGGAACATTTGTTTTGTCAATTTATTTCAATAATCAAAATACTTTTTTGTTTTGCACATAAATTTTTATAAATCTAAAAAAAATACTTGCATTTATATTTTTTTTGTTTTAAATATGCTTTTGTTCGCAAGTTGCGAGCTTTGCCACACAAAATATTGGGGCGTCGCCAAGTGGTAAGGCATCGGCTTTTGGTGCCGACATTCGTTGGTTCGAATCCAGCCGCCCCAGCCAGACTGAACAGAGGTTAGATTTTGAGGTCTAACCTCTTGTTTTTTATGAGAAATATGGAGTTCGTGTAAATTGCTATTGGCAATCTGTTCACTTTTGCTGTCAATTTGCTCCAAAGCCTTATTTTGCTTTGATTTCACGAGTTCGGTTGCTGTCGGTCTGCCTTTCTTTGGTTCTGTTGTCTTAAATAGCTCAAAAGGAAAATTCAGCTCATAACTCAAATTTGTTTCAGTTAGCACTAAATGCTTGAAAACCAATCGTAATAACATCCTCTTAAGTTCTATATTTGACGACCGAAGAAACAGCGAACCTGCTTCTGTTACAATGTCTAAAAGTTCTAGTAACGTCAAGTTGAACGAATCATCAGCCTTTTCATGAGCTGCAATTTTATTTTTAAGACGGTTCATCTTTAATTGTATTTCGTTTCTTTTGGTATCAAAGGTCTCTCGGTCAAGTTCGCCATCAAGTCTTAAATCAAACAAATGGTCTAATTTGCTCTTACAATTATCCAGTTCTGATTTCAGCTTAACAACCTCTTGACGACAATATTGCCGTTCGTTAGATTTGGCTTTCTTTAATTCTTCTCTTAATGCTTCCGCTACATTTTCAGGTAATCTTATTTGGCACAATACGGAAGCTATTTCATTAACAACTGTTTGTTCCGGAATATAACATCTCGTTCCATCCGGATGATAGCTGTATATATAAATGTATTGCCGTTTCTTTATTTCATTAACACAAAGCTTTCCTGTCAGTCCGCATCTGATTAGACCTTTCAGCACAAAGGATTCCTTGCTTTCTAGTGAGGTAGAGATATTGTTGTTGCGTTCAGCTTTCTTTTCTTGGCATAAATCCCAAAGTTCTTTGGTTATCAATGGTTGATAGATATGGCGTATTAAGCCATGTTTCGTTTTCATCTCGCCATAATAAAACGGATTGTCCAAAATATAAAAGACAGTTGTTCGTGATGCCTCTTTTCCTGATTTTGTACGCAATCCCATCATTCTTGTGTATTTCGTTAATTCACCAACACTTATATTTCCCAAAGAATAAAGGTCAAATATCTTTCTAATGATACTCGCTTCCGGCTCTTTAACGCGGACGCTGTGCTTTCCCCTTTCATCAACATAATTTTCATACCCTATCGGAGCTATTCCACTCCGCTCTCCATTTTTAACCTTCAACTCGGTAGAACGACGGACATTTTCGGATAGTTGCAAAACATAAGCTTTTGCACCAAGCACAGAAAAGTCCCAACGCATAATATCAGTAGATGGTGATTTACTGTTCAAAACCATACTTTCCCGATAAAAGTGAAGCTCAATCTTATTTTGCTTCATCAGCTCATCAAGAAGCACACTTTCTTTGAATGAGCGTTGCACACGGTCAACAGTATCGGCAACAATAGCGATTGTTTCGTGCTGGCGTTTGCAGAAGTTTATCATTTCCATAAACTGCTTACGTTCACCACGGGTGGAACTTTCTATGATTTCAAAGGTTTTAATAACCTCTAAACCTTTACGCTCGGCATAGTCAGAAAGCCGGTTGCTTTGTGCGGTTAAGCTCAATCCCTCTTCCTGCATCTTGGTTGAAACTCTCGTGAGTATGACTGCTTTCATTTCTTAAAATCTCCTGTTTCATCGCTAATAGACATTGAGCAAACCCTATCAAGTTACGAGTAGCTGATTCTAGTTCCGTATCCGATAAGGGTTTGGGTGAAATGTCCTGCAATATTTTTTTTAATCTGCTTGTCATTTTACATCTTCCTTATAAGTTCTCAAGCATTAAACTTATTTAATGTTCTGTTTTTGCATGGTTTTCTATCAGAGGGGAGAACATCCCCTCTGATGGTTGCCTAATTTTAGAGTTGCTCATAAAGTGAAATATTCGGTATCAATTCACGATTAAGCAAAGATTCTGCGGCGGTAATAGTTTTTTGACGAGCCTTTTCAGCTTTTCTTTCCCGTTCCGCTTGTTTCTTCAAGCGTCTGCGTTCATTTGCTTCTTTTTTACGCTGATTAGCAATTTCAACTTCTTTTGCCAAGAAACTGACAATATCCTCATCAAACTCGCCATTAGATACACTTGTGTGAAAGTCAGCCAAAAACTGCATTTTCTGTATTGTATCCAACAAATCAAGCGAGTAGCGAACTATTTTCTTACCTCCTAATCGCAGGCTGAAAATTGTATTGCTTTCAGTATCAATCATCAGCTTGTTCATACGATTAGCAACGCCCCAACTATCGTTCTTGAAGTGTTGGATATTTTCTACCAAGAGGTTCAAAATCCTCTTTTTAGCTGTTTCCAAGGTAAGTTTTCCCTCATCTTCCGAGGTTTCAATCTTTTGAGCTTTATATTTTCCTAAAAATTCTTTCATTTTGGGTTCCTTTCAAAATATTTGTTTTCATTGGTTATTTCCATAGCTGATGGAAAGTTGGCTAACCATTGCACATCGTGGCTACATACCCCCATTCATAGCTTCCATTTTGTACAAAAATTTCATCCACTATTTCTTGTTGTCTCATATCGCTAACCATTAAACCGATATACTTACTTTTGAATGCTATCGCTGGAGGTGGCAATATATTCTCAGCCATACATCTATCTATCAAACGAATTAATTCTGGATTTTTTTTAGCTTTATAGTTATTTTCTAATCCATCACAAGTATTGATGTAAACTTCTGTACATGCTTCATTTTTATCATCCATTTTAAGAAGAACGCTAATCAAGTAAATTTCCTTCGCTGAAAACAAGTTCTTCATGTTTTGAAGTCCTACTTCACGAGCAGCGTAAATATTACTACATGCCTCATTCAACTTTTCTAATATTTTTTCATCTGTTTTAGTCATTTTTGTTTCCTTTCAAAGTTAGTTTTCTGTTGTTGGAGCTGATTGATTATTTTGAAGCAAATCACTCATCAAAATGTTGTCATCAGTAATTGGGTTATCTCTCGGAACATCTATATATTCTAACCTATAAGTTCCATCTTGTAGAAAAAGCTCCCAAATCATTTCATACTGCTCTTTATTCACTACCAATAAACCAATAGTCTTTTTTCTGATTGCAATAGCCAGAGGAAGTAATGTGTGGGATAATGTGCATTTGGCTAATATAAGAAGTAGTTTATTGTATAAGCTTTTCTTTATTTCGGCTTGATAATGATTTTTTATCCCATCGTAAGTGTTGATGACAAATTTAGGAAGAGCAAAATTATTCTCTTTGCGTTCAAATCTTGGAACAATCAGATAAATTTGCTCCGGTGAAAAGTTATTTTTCATATTTTTAATGTCGGTTATTATATTAAAATAAATTGACATACATCTTGCAGTTACATTGTCATCCTTATCTTTGTTTATGAAATAAGAATCTAAATATGGACAAGTTATGCAAGATTCCGTTTTTTGATGTTCAACATCAAGAACATTTTCATTATTTTCATTATTTTCAATCATTTTATTTTCCTTTCAAAATTAGGTTATTAGTTAAAAAAGAGCATAATAATTCTGTATGGCACTTTGGTATCCCAGCGAGCCATTTGG
>JAMPED010000059.1 GCA_023665325.1 Acetobacter sp. | reverse complement strand
TGAAATTGAGGATAAGTTTTGCATTCAAGTTTGTTGATAACAAACGTACGTTAAACACAAAAAAGGACTATTATGGCAAAGTTAATCTCTAAAAATAAAGCCAAACAATTTCACACATTTCTACAAACATATATTTTTAACGGAAGTCTTAAGTCTTTTCGTTCGTTTCGCGGCGGGAACAGTAGTTATTGCTTTTTTGCAACAACAGAAACTGAAAACTGGGTTGCTAAAATCCTACTAGGAGAATATATCCCAAGCAAGATTCATACTTATCTCGCCACACAAACATCAAAACACCCCGTTCTTTGTGGTATAAAAATGGATAAAATATTTGAATACGAAGGGAAGACCTGCACATTGCAGAAAAACTATGGCAAACCTCTCCCTCGTCGATATTTTAGTACCGAATTGATTAAACAAATTTTCACAGAATATAGAGCAATTACGCATCTTAGTACAAAATATCAATCTGTAGACAAAGAATACAATCCTCGGCATAAGATTGAACTTTATCAGCAAACGCTCCAAATATTATCAACACAAAAAAACTGGCATTCAAAACTATTACTACATTTGTTGCTCAAAATCAATCCAGAGACCTTAATATTCAAAAAAGAAAACCTGTGCATCATACACGGTGATTTTAATAATAATCAAGTTTTATTAAAAGAAGGCAAGCTTTCTGCTTTTATAGATTGGGACAGCCTAAGAACAGGTTATCCAACAGAAGATTGTTGGGAATTTATATATTTCAATCTTCGCCACCTATATAATCCTCTAATGTATAATTATTGGCGTCGTCGGATAGTATCACAAGTGACTTCTGTAATGAAATATAGTTATGAAGAATGGCAAACAGCTATCAACAGTATGTTGATTTCGTGGTTATATCGTCTTTCGCAACCCAAAGAATACAAACTCAAACGCTTGATAAAATTTCTATATCTCTATTATATCTCCACCAAAACCTTAAAACAAATCAAAAAACAATCCTAGTACTCCATTGCGAGCCGTAACGTCAATCACACAAAGCGGGTAATCCATAAGCAAGAAGGCAAAACAATCACGATATAAAAAAAACATATAATACATATTGATTTTCATATATTGCATAACCTATATAATAAAGGTAACTAGAACTTTTGTGTTTAATTTTTTTATTTAGGAGAACCTTTATGGTTAATAAATTAGTAACAGCTGGAATAAAATTTGCAGCTAAAAAATCAGGAAGCGCACTTTTAAAAAAAGTATCCGATACGGCTACATATATTGGTGATAGAACAGGTTTGGGTTCAAAACCTTTAAATGTTGGAGAGGAAGAACTTTTAGAATGCTATCGCAAATATCCAAATACTCCAGATAAATGTAGAGCTGAAGATGAAAAATTTAAGGATAATTATCATCATCCTTGGCGTTCTAAAAAATAAATTTACCTGTAATCAAGCAACACCATTTGGTGTTGCTTTTTTATTTTTAGACTAATATAATATACAAAAAGGAGCTAAAAATGCAAAAATTAAAAGAAGTTTTTTATTTTATATTAGGAGGCAGTATTGTCCCTTTCTTACTAAGTTTTCCTTACGCATACATTTTAAGAGCAGACAATCTGAAAGAATTTAAAGCCTATTGGTTTATCTCATACCTTTTAATATATTTATTTTTTCCACTTTTATATCAAAAAAATATCAAAAAACGCTTTCCAAATAAATACACTTTTTATGGTATCCTTTACCTCACATTTTTTATTCTAGGATTGATATTGTTTTTTTATTGTCTTGAATGAGATAATATCATACCCCATTGCGAGCCGTAACGTCAATCACACAAAGCGGGTAATCCATAAACAAGAAAGCAAAACAAAAAAACACCCATAATGGGTGCTTTTTTGTTTCTAATGGTAGCTAAGGAGGGATTGACTTCGTTACACTCCGCCGCACTGGCGAGCTTTTGCTCTCACGAGCAAACCGGCATACTCCCGTCTGCCTAGCTCTGGTAGTCGAACCCCATTTTGGGGTTCTCATCCCCTGTCTTAATAATAAAAAATAAGAGCGTCCATAAAGGACACTCTTATTTTCTAATGGTAGCTAAGGAGGGATTCGAACCCCCGACACAAGGATTATGATTCCTCTGCTCTAACCAACTGAGCTACTCAGCCATCAGGTACGAAAGAGTATTTACAGATAAAAAATCAGATTGTCAATAATAAAAATAAAAAAATGTGCAAAATTTTTTTAGATGTGGAAAAATTCCCAAAAAACTTGCGCTAATCACCGAAATTTCCTAGATAAATACCAATTATAAGAACTTCTCGGAGGACTAAAATGTCTAAGAATTTATTAAAATCCAACCGCTTTCTTCCTTTATTGATAACTCAGTTTTTAGGTGCGCTAAATGATAACCTGTTCAAAAATGCCCTGTTAACGATGGTTGCATTCAAAATGACAGACAAGGCAGACATCCTCTCAAACATCATCGCAGGACTTTTTATTCTGCCATTTTTCCTCTTTTCAGCTACAGCTGGCGAAGTTGCTGATAAATATAACCGAGCAGCCATCGCTCGGGTCTTAAAAATTACCGAACTTTTATTGATGTGCGCCGTAGCGTTTGTGTTCTATACCGAAAATCTAACACTTTTGGTCATTCTCTTAGCCTTAATGGGAACACAATCTGCTTTTTTCGGACCAATCAAATACGCTCTTTTACCACAATTATTGAATAAAGATGAGCTGATAAGCGCTAATGCGTATGTTGAAGCCACCACATACACTGCGATTCTCTTGGGGCTTATTTTAGGTACGCTGCTTCCTGTCAGTGCCGCCATAGCTGTATTGATAGCTCTGGCACTTTGCGGCGTTATCGCCTCACAAAAAATTCCAGACGCTCCAGCTCCACGTCCAAATGCGGAAATATCTAAAAATATTTTCAAAGCCTTAAGCGACACATTTAAAATTATCTATAAAAATCAAATCGTTTTCAAAAGTATTTTAGGCGCAACGTGGTTCTGGACGATTGGTGCATTAGTTGCCGTCCAAATATATCCATTAGCCGGTCAGATTCTACACGCCTCTGCCGGTGTCATCACCTTTTTCTTAATCACGTTTTCTTTAGGTGTCGCATTCGGCTCGCTTACTTGCGGCAAAATTATGAAAGGATTGATACACGCCACTTATTTACCAATCTCAGCGCTGGGAATGGGGTTAAGCTTATACGCCCTTTATGCTCTCACTAAAAATTACCAAACCCCGAGCGAACTCATCACCATTGGTGCATTCTTCTCCACACCATCGGCAGATAAAATCACTGTTGCGCTGTTTTTGCTGGCATTTTTTGGTGGAATGTATATTGTTCCCTTAAACGCGTTAATGCAAACCAATGCTCCCAAAGCATACACCGCCGCCGTTATTGCTGGCAACAACATCTTAAATGCTTTCGGAATGGCACTGGTTGCCGTGTTAGCCGTTGTCCTCCTCTCTATGGGAGTCACGATTCCAGAACTGTTTTTATTTGCCTCCATCGCTAATTTATTTGTGTTTCTCTACATTGCAGCATTATTGCCAGACGCTTTGCTACGTTCTGTTTTTCAGGCTGTTCTCGGTATCTTATATAGAGTCCGCCTGCAAGGAATAGATAATATCAAACGCGCCCGCACCAATACCATCATCATTGCTAACCACACCTCGCTTTTAGATGGCTTGCTGATAGCCGCGTTTATGCCTGAAAAAATCACCTTTGCCATCAATACTGAGTGGGCAAAAACTTGGTATGTCAAGTTTTTTGGCTTAGTTGTACGCTTCTTACCCGTAGACCCAACCTCGCCATTTTCTATCAGAGAAATGATAGACGAAGTACAAAAAGGCTCAAAACTGATGATATTCCCTGAAGGACGTATCACCACCACCGGCGGTTTAATGAAAGTCTATGAAGGGGCAGGGGTGATTGCTGAACGTGCCAATGCTCGTATTTTACCGATTCGTATTAACGGTGCGCAATACAGCAAGCTGTCTTATATGAACAACAAGTTCAAAACTCGTCTATTCCCCAAAATCACTATGACCATCTTAAAACCGATGAAAATCGAAATAAGTGATAAGTTTAAAGGACGCGATCGTCGCCACGCCATCTCCTTAAAACTTTACGAGCTAATGGCGGATATGATATATAAAACCTCAGATGTGGATGAAAATATCTTCACGTCGCTCTTAGATGCCGCCAAAACTCACGGTTGGAATCATAAAATCGCAGAGGACATCACCCGCAAACCCCAAACCTATAATTCATTCATCAAAAAATCTTATGTTCTCGGTGCAGCTTATGAAAAAGCTTTTACAGATGAAAAATACATCGGCTTAATGCTGCCAAATATGCTAGTTAACGTCATCAGCTTCTTTGCACTTGAAAGTGTGGATAAAGTCCCCGTGATGGTAAACTTCTCACAAGGTGTGGCTCAAGTAACCTCATCATTAAAAACCGTTGGTGTAAAAACCGTTTTAACCTCAAAGAAATTTATTGAGCAAGCTCGTTTAGAACATTTGGAAGCAGGGATAGAAAACGCAGGTGTAAAACTAGTATATCTTGAAGATTTTGCTAAAGAAATCTCGCTTAAAACCAAGCTCAAAGGCTTTGCCCGCCACTTACTGTGCAGATTACCAGAAAATAAAGCAGAAGAGACAGCGGTTGTGTTGTTCACCTCCGGCTCAGAGGGAATGCCTAAAGCCGTTCTGCTTTCGCATAAAAACCTGCAAGCAAATCGTTATCAGGTAAGTACCGTCATTGCGTTTAACTCAACAGATGTTTTCTTTAACGCCCTGCCTATGTTCCATTCGTTTGGTCTGTCTGTCGGTACAATTTTAACGATGCTCTTTGGCGTCCGTACATTCTTTTACCCCTCGCCATTGCATTACCGGATTGTTCCAGAGCTAGTATATGATACAAACGCTACAATAATATGCGGCACAGACACATTTTTCTATGGCTATGGACGTATGGGACATCCGTATGACTTCTTTAATGTGAAGTATGCTGTTGTCGGGGGTGAAAAACTAAAAGACCAAACCTATAACTTGTGGATGGATAAATTCGGTGTCCGCCTTTTAGAGGGCTACGGCACCACCGAAACTTCGCCGGTATTGTGTATCAATACACCAATGCACCGTAAAAGTGGCTCAGTCGGGCGGTTACTCCCCGGAGTGAAATATAAACTCGAACCAGTTAGCGGAATAGAAGAGGGCGGTAAGCTGCTCGTTTCTGGCGATAACATTATGCAAGGCTATATGAAAGCAGACGCCCCCGAGAAACTTCAACCACCGGTTAATAATTGGTATGACACGGGCGATATAGTCAGCCTTGATGATGATGGTTTTGTAACCATCCACGGTCGAGCCAAACGCTTTGCAAAAATTGCCGGTGAAATGGTATCATTAACAGCAGTTGAGGCTGCCTTAGATAAGCTATACACGGGTTACATACAAGGAATAGTCACCCTGCCAGATGAGAAAAAGGGCGAACAGATGATTTTCATCACCGCCGCCGAACAAGCCAATCTTGCAGAGATTAAAACCTTTTTCAAAACCGAAGGGTTCAGCGAACTTTGGGTTCCGAAAAAGGTGATATATCAGAAAAAGCCGCCCGTCTTAGGCACTGGCAAATTCGACTACCAAACCGCCAAAAAAGAACTAGAAACGCTTTAAATATTGCACCTATGAGAGGAGATGAGGGGGACAACAATCCATCCTCCGCCGTCATCCCTCGGCTGTAAAACAGCCGTCAAGGGATCTCCCTTCCACACCGTGTCACTCATACTCTCACGAGA
>JAMPED010000058.1 GCA_023665325.1 Acetobacter sp. | reverse complement strand
CTCTGAACGAAGTGAAGTCAAGCGATCTCGTGAGAGTATAGATTGCCACGTCGCTCACGCTCCTCGCAATGGCGGGCTGCGATGTGGGGCGGGAGATCCCTTGACGGCTGTTTCACAGCCGAGGGATGACAGGGAAGGAGAGTATGGATTTGTTTCTTTTAATATGTCATCGCTCTGAACGAAGTGAAGTCAAGCGATCTCGTGAGAGTATAGATTGCCACGTCGCTCACGCTCCTCGCAATGACGGTGCGCTTGGAGCGGGAGATCCCTTGACGGCTGTTTCACAGCCGAGGGATGACAGGGAAGGTGTGCTTGGAGCGGGAGATCCCTTGACGGCTTGCGGGCAAGCCGAGGGATGACAGGGAGACGACGAGGGATGAAATTTTAACTTTACTTTTACATTTATTCTTTTATAGTGAGTGGGTCGGCAGAGATGTCGATGGGGCTGTCGTAAGCTCTCAAAGCAAAATTCCTTGATAACAAGTCAGGGAGCTTATGGTTATATATTGAAGACCATAAGAGTCATAGCTTTGTGATTTACGAACTCCCTGGCGCTGTGTCAGCGACACCTGCAACGATGAGGGCTTTCGGTTAGTTGAAAGATTTACCGCTACGCTCAAGGTTCTTGGTTGTTGCCATTAAGCGCCAGTTTTGTTTTAATATAACTAAAATTGGAGTTTTAAGAAAATGAGTAAAAAAATAAACTATGGCGGTGAAGGGGATATATATGGTCGTCACCTTAGCCAAGTTCTAGGGCGGTTGCTCTATGAGGAACGCTGGAAACGACATTTGACATTAAAGTGTGTCAGCACAGCGGCAGAGATGAAGCAAGAGAAGATTGAGAATGTGGAGTTAGCGCGTGGTCATTTGCACTGGGGGCGTATTAAGCGCTTGTTAGATTTTTATGGTAAGCAGGTGGTCGTTCGTCTTGTTGATGTTAAAAAAGGTGATGATAAATAAAAAAGGCGCTCCGAGTGGGGCGCTTTTTTATCTAAAAACAGCCCCTCCTTTAAGGGGAGGGGCTGTTGATAGGGTAGAGCTTACTTCATTATGCTCGTAATGCCAGAAAGATAGATAACCTCGCGGTCGCTAAACCGTTTGCGGGCGGCACGATATATAACATCGAGTAACGCTTCCGGCGCTGGGTGTTCATAGCATATATCGTCTATCTGGTGAATGAGATTTTCGATATATGCTGTATTGCGTATATCGTTTTCGGATGGATCGCTGAGGTGCATTAAGCGTTTGAGCTCGCGCTCTAACATCGGCTTAATCTCCTCTTTGTTCTGTACATTGAAGACGAGAACATTTACGGTTTCCGTTCCGTTAGCGGATTTACCGTGGATGGTGTCAATCCACTTAAAATCTTTACCAGCCAGTTCGGGCAGGGGGAGCAGCAAAGTGCTCTGGAAATGGTATGTTTCCATAACAAAAAAATTTAGTTAAACAATAATAGTTTGTATTACCTTTAATATATCATATTTTTTGGTCTTGTGCAACTAAAAAACGCTTGCAAAATAAAATTTGGCGGTTAAAATGCGGGGTTATGAAAAAGATGAGTTTAACAAATAACGCTATGATGCGAATGATGATGTGTTATATCAAACAATAACGCACCCGTCGGCGTTGGCGTATTAAATAAAATCTTAAGGCGGGGAAATCCCGTTTTTTTTATTTTTTGAAAAGGAAGTCATAATGAAAAAATATATCACTACTCCGATTTATTATATTAACGGTGCACCACATATTGGGCACGCATATACCACTATTTTGGGCGATGTGTTGAAGAAATTTGAAAGTCAGCGTGGGACGGAGGTTTTTTATACTACTGGAACGGATGAACACGGGCAAAAAAACCAAACTAGCCAACAAGAGAGCGGTATGGCACTTGAAGACTTCCTTAAGATGCGTAGTGATAATTTTCGTACTCTTTTTGACAAGATGGATATTGATTATGATTTTTTTGTGCGCACCTCTGTTGATGGACACAAAGCAGTGGTGACTGATGCGTTGAACTATATTTTCAACAAGGGATTGGTTAAGAAAAAATCATACGAAGGGTTATATTGTGAAGGATGTGAGCAGTTTAAAAAGCCATCTGATTTAGACGAACACGGGAATTGTCCTGATCATCAGAAAGCGCCAAAGTTGATTACTGAGGAAAATTATTTCTTTCCTTTGGAAGAACATCGTCAGTGGTTGATTGATTACATCAACACCCATCCGGATTGGATTAAACCTGCACGCTATGCGAAAGAGGTTTTGGGGATGCTGAAAGAGCCTTTAGATGATTTGTGCATTTCTCGTCCTAAAAATCGTGTGTGGCTTGGGGTGGAACTGCCGTTTGATAAAGATTTTGTGACCTATATCTGGTTTGATGCATTGATTAACTATATTTCTTCTATTGGGTGGAAATCTGAAGGTGATAATACAGAATTTAACGCTCTTTGGGAACATTCAACACATTTGCTTGCTAAAGATATTTTGAAGACGCACGCTGTTTATTGGCCGATTATGCTTAAAGCTTTGGGGATTAACCCGCCGGAGCATTTGATTGTGCACGGTTATTGGCTGGGTGAGGGCGGTATTAAGATGTCTAAATCGCTTGGTAATGTGGTTGACCCGTACGAAGTGATGGAGCTTATGGGAATTGAACCTTTGCGTTTTTATCTTTGCAATGCAATGTCTTTAACCAATGACTCACAGATTAGTGTGGATTTGTTAAAACAAGGGTATAAGGTGTTAGCAAATAATATTGGAAATTTGCAAATGCGTGTTTTGAAGATGATTGCGAAAAATTTGGATGGCAAAGTGCCTACGAATGTGGTGCTTGAAGCTGAAGATAAGGCATTGCTGGAGGGGATTGCGAATACCTTTGAACGCATTTATAAATATGGTGATGCTAGTTTAGAAACGGTTTCTGAGCTTTCTAATGAGATATTAAAAGCGGGTGGCGATGTAAATGCTTATTTTGCAGCTAATGAACCGTGGGTTTTGGCAAAGGATGAAACGAAAAAAGCACGTTATGATGCGGTGATTTATACGACACTTGATGCGCTGCGTTTGATTGCTGCGGCGGTGTATCCGTTTATGCCAGAGATTTCAGTTAAATTGTTGGCTTCTTTGGGGATTAGCGAAAAGCCAGCAGCGCTGTTTAAACCGTGCGAACTTACTGAGGGTAGCCAGACGGTTGTTGGTGATCCTCTATTTCCAATTTTAGCGTAAAGCAAAAAGGCGAGTTAGTACTCGCCTTTTTTAAGTTTTGAGTGTAATGGTAAATTGCAAAATATTATGGAGAAAGCCTCCCGTGGGTCGGGAGGCTTCAAGGAGTCTAAATATACAATGTACTAACATATGATATGAATACTAATATATTAAGTTTTTATAAAAGTCAATACTTTTTAGGATAGCTATTTAAATTTTTTTTAGGCTGGGCGGACAAGAACCAAAACAAAAAAGCAAGGCATAATTTTAACATCAGATTTCTCCTTAATAAACTATGCCTTGTAGTATAGGCTTGATTATTTTTTCAAGCGGTTTTTAGTTAGTGGTGGGGGTATCGGTGTTTTCTTTATCTTCATTATTATCATCTATTATAAGGGTGGTACCACAGCTATGCATTTCACACCAGTCGCCGTTTTCTTTGATATATTCTTCTTCCCGTTTTCTATGTTCTTCCATCTCTTTTAGTTCTTGAGTTAAGCTTTCTTCAGATAATTGTTTGTTTTTTTCTGGCTCCATAAAATATGCTATAAATTTTGTTTTTTCAAGGGTGATATTGGTTCCTGTATTGTCATCAAATGCGGCGATATGAATTGTTTCAGCTCTTCCGCCGGCACCAATAATTAACTTGTCGATTATTTTTTTTCTGGTCCATTCGTTTGTTTCAGAATTAAGATTGTCTTCGATAACTGTTACGTAAAATGATGCATCGTTGCTTGTAGGTATTGATTCATTACGTTCGATGGTAATGTCAAATTTTTGATTTGGGGCTAATTCGCAATGGTATTGGTAGGGGTCTTTAAAATAATATCCGTTAATTAGAGTTATGTCCGTATTGCTGTTTTCGTGTTTGATATTATAAACATAATCACCCATTCCTTGATCAAAGAAAAGTCCCATTTTGTTTCCGCGAATCCAATTATATCCAATATCTAATAATCCTAAATCTCGGTTACATTCTATCCGGACGAACAGTCCGTGTAAATCGGCTTTTGCAGGGGTAAAAGACAGTAAACAAAACAAAAAAGCAAGGCATAATTTCAGCATTAGGTTTCTCCTTAATAATATGCCTTGCAGTATAATACGCTTGATTATTTTTTCAAGCGGTTTTTAGTTTTAGGGGATGTCAGCTTCGGAAGCGTCAATAACTGGAATTTTGTATTTAATAATAGTTTCTTGTGTAATTGGAGATTCTATTTTCCATAGGGCTGCGTGGGTTTCATTATGTTGTTCAAAAGCTATGTAGGAATAGCTGTCATCATAATCTTCGTCATCATCTGGGACAATGGTAATTCTACTTATCGCACTTTCGCATCCAATGGCAAGCTCTTTAATTAGGGGTCTTACTGTATTTTCCTCTTTTAATTGGCGAGAGAGTGTGATTATATAGCCACGGTCATTTAAGCAATTAATTTTTTGGTTATCAGTGATTGTAACATCATATTTTTGTGTTGGAGTGAGTTCACAGTGAAACTCGTATGGCTCGTCATAAAAATAGCCATTAAGTATTTCTATATCTGCGTTTGAAGTTGTTGAGTTATTTATATTATATTTATAAACGCCTTTATTTTTTTCAAAATATTTATATGCTTTAGCACCCTCAAAAATGTTATTGTATTGAATGTCAAATATTCCTAAATCACGATTGCATTCCAAACGGATAAATAAAGCATTTAAATCGGCTTTTGCGGGAAGGGTAGAGAGTAAACAAAATAAAAAAGCAAGGCATAATTTCAGCATCAGGTTTCTCCTTAATAAACTATGCCTTGTAGTATAATAGGCTTGATTATTTTTTCAAGCGGTTTTTAGTTAGTGGTGGGGGGGTGTTTTCTTCATCTTCTTCATCTTCATCATCTGCTATAAAGGTGGTCCCACAACTATGAATCTCACACCAGTCGCCGTTTTCTTTGATATATTCTTCTTCCCGTTTTCTATGTTCTTCCATCTCTTTTAGTTCTTGAGTTAAGCTTTCTTCAGATAATTGTTTGTTTTTTTCTGGCTCCATAAAATATGCTATAAATTTTGTTTTTTCAAGGGTGATATTGGTTCCTGTATTGTCATCAAATGCGGCGATATGGATTGTATCAGCACGTCCACCAGCACCGATAATTAGTTTGTCGATTATTTTTTTGCTGGTCCATTCGTTTATTTCAGAATCAAGGTTGTCTTCGATAACTGTTACATAAAAAGAACCATTATTGATATATCGCTGAGGGTTTTCCCATTCGATAGTAATATCAAATTTTTGGTTTGGTGCTAATTCGCAATGGTATTTGTAGGGGGCTTTAAAATAATAGCCGTTAATTAAAGTTATATCAGTATTGCTGTTTTCGTGTTTGATATTGTAGACGTAATCGTTCATTCCTTGATTAAAAAAATCTCCTATTTTGCCTCCAGAGATAATATTATAACCGATATCTAATAGTCCTAAATCTCGGTTGCATTCTATTCGAACAAACATTCCGTGTCGGTCGGCTTTTGCGGGAAGGGCGGATAGTAAACAAAATAAAAAAGCAAGGCATAATTTCAACATCAGGTTTCTCCTTAATAAACTATGCCTTGCAGTATAATAGGCTTGATTATTTTTTCAAGCGGTTTTTAGTTAGTGGCGGGGTGTGTGTTTTCTTCATCTTCTTCATCTTCATCATCTGCTATAAAGGTGGTCCCACAACTATGAATCTCACACCAGTCGCCGTTTTCTTTGATATATTCTTCTTCCCGTTTTCTATGTTCTT
>JAMPED010000057.1 GCA_023665325.1 Acetobacter sp. | reverse complement strand
CTGATAATTCTTCAACTAATTTGGCTAAATCGGCCATTTTTTTTCTCCAATAAAATTAAACTTTTTTCTTAAATTTTTCTTTTAACCGCTTGATAAGACTCATAATCCAATTAACTATATCATCTCACCAACCGTCATCTTGCCAAGAGAGCAGCGCCAAGCCCTAAAGCCTGCGCCAAATCCCTCAAAATTAAGCAGCTTCTTTCTCGCTGTAAGCTTTTGTAACGCGTGCAAGAGCAGCGCCCGGAGCTTGCAACAGACCAATAAGTTTGGCACGCAGTTCGTCCATAGACGGAATTGTTGCCAATCTTTCGATTTCTTCCATAGAAAGCTTGCCAGAGGTCAAACCACCACCGACAACAACAAACTTTTCGTTAGCTTTAGCAAATTCAACGCACAGCTTGCAAGCTGAAATCGGGTCATTAGCATAAGCCATAATTGTCGGACCTGTAAACAAGTCTGTCAAATCTTCAAAGTTTGTGCCTTTAAGGGCAAGACGAGTAATGCGGTTTTTTGTAACTCTCAACTCTGCCCCAAGTTCACGAGCTTTATTTCTGAGTTCAGAAATTTCTGCAACAGTCAACCCACGATAGTGAGATACAACCACAGATTCCGCACCAGAAACCAAACCATTTACAAGGTTCAAGAGTTCAGTTTTTTCTTCACGATTCACTACTTGTCTCCAAGAATTGTTAAGTTTTGCACCCCACCCTCTGTCAAAACATCAGGCAAACCACAAAACCGTTACCACATCTGCTTTATGCAATACATTGACCCAAAAGCCAAACATACCGCCAAAGCAGCACCAAATCTGTCCGAAGGGAGAAAAAATCAAAATAAATTTTATACCTCCGTCTGCGTAGGAAATTAAGGCTCAACCCATCTACAAAATCATAATGTTTCAAGGTCTTATAAACGAACCGCCTACGGTCTTGGACAGCCAGAGCCTCCACGAGTCTACCTCATTTCCGCTCAAGTTGACTCTGCTTTTAAACCATCTCTCCCCAAGAGTCAAGCACTTTTTTAATTTTTTTCAGCCCCGTCATTGCGAGCGCCGCCGTAAGGCATAAGCGCGTGGCAATCTATACTCTCACGAGATCGCTTGACTTCACTTCGTTCAGAGCGATGACATATTAAAAGAAACAAAACCATACTCGCTTTTCTGTGTCATCCCTCTCGGGCAGCCAGCTCCGCTGCCCGAGTCAAGGGCTCTCCCGCCCCACACCGCAGCCCAAAGTTAAGCAGGTGCTGCTAGCACCGTTGCACGTGCCGCTGGCACTGTCATCCCTCGGCTTGCCCGCAAGCCGTCAAGGGATCTCCCGCCTCCTCATAAAAAAAGCGGAGCCCTGCCCCGCCTTTACATTTAGCGCACCATCTTCTCTAACACGCCATAAGCCAACTTCGCCGAGCCAGACCGCAGATTATCTGCCACCGTCCAAAAACTGATGCCGCTCTCCACCGAAACATCCTGCCGCACGCGTGAAACATATACACTGTCTTCACCCTGCACATCATCCACACTCACATACCCCGCATCAACAGCCTTATCAAAAACAACCACATTCTTTACCGATTGCATCGATTCGCGTACCGCCGTTGCATCCACTTCATCCACAAATGCCGCGTTCACAAATGCCGCATCCCCAATAAATGTCGGCACAAACGCACAGTTTGCGTGCACTTTCACATCACAGTTAAGCACTTTTTTAATTTCAGCGTTAATCGCCCATTCAAGCGATGTCTCCTCGCCAATAAACTCACCCACCTGCGGCAACACATTAAAAGCAATTTGTTTTTTAAAAACAACCTGATTATCCACCAGCGATTCGTTTAAGAAAATTTTGCGCGATTGGCTAAATAATTCATCCATCGCCTGATGCCCATAATAAGACGTCGAATTAAACATCGTCACCACCAAACGCTCCAACTGATGCTCTTTCACCGCATTCGCTAATGGTAACAAAATCTGATACACCGCTGCCGATGGCACACCAGCCACCTGCACCCCATTATCAAGTAACTCACCGTTAATCTCCGGCACCACCAAAGGCACCTCCGCATCAGTAAACGTCGCCCCCGAAAGATCGACCACCTTGCACCCAGCCGCCACAGCTTTTTTAATATACCGCCGACCAATTTCTTTAGTGGTTGCAAACACAATCGCATCCACTTTTTTAAAATCAAATTCATCCAAAGAGTAAACATCAAGTTCATCATCCTCGCCATATGAAACAATTGTTCCCAGCGGAGACTTTGCTTCCAACGCAAACACATCCTCAACAGCAAAGTCATTTTCATAGAGCAAATTCAAAAATTCACGCCCTGCACTTTCCTTAACACCAGCCACAGCTACTTTAACCATAACATTAACCTCTCAAAAAATTAAACAATACCGCTAATCTGCCCCGAAAAAAATAAAATTTCAAGCCTTTTATACATCCTCATTTTTCCGCACCATCCCTCTTTCTTCAAGCCGTCAAGAGAACTCCCACTTTTCTGTGTCATCCCTCGGCTGTGAAACAGCCGTCAAGGGATCTCCCTTTTTAAGCACACCTTCTCCGTGTCATCCCTCTCGGGCAGCCAGCTCCGCTGCCCGAGTCAAGGGATCTCCCTCTCCACACCGTGGCACCCATACTCTCACGAGATCGCTTGACTTCACTACGTTCAGAGCGATGACATATTAAAAGAAACAAATCTATACTCGCTTTTCTGGGTCATCCCTCGGCTGTGAAACAGCCGTCAAGGGATCTCCTACCCCAAGCGCAATCCATCCTTCCCGTCATTGCGAGGAGCGTTAGCGACGTGGCAATCCATAAAAAAGCGAACCCCACACCGCAGCCAAAGCTATGCCTGTGCAGCTAGCACCGTTGCCCGTGGCGCTGCCACTGTCATCCCTCGGGGCAACGCCCCGTCAAGGGATCTCCCCGCGCCACAAAACGAGCTACTTCCGACGATACTTATTCTTCCGTTGCGTTTCTTCCCGCTTGCTAAACTTAAATAAAGATTGATCTAATTTTCCATCCGTCACCACATCATAAAGCGACAACGAAACCTCCAGTGATTGTGGCGTAATGACTTTCCATTGCTTGAGCGTAAACGGATTATTAGCAAACGTTAATGTAAACGGTCCCAACTCTGCCGCATTTTTATATTGCATCGCAACACGCGTCATCCCCGGATCCTGATAAAAATCCGTCACCCGAATATCTTTCCCATCAAGTTCAACCGTATTCGCCAAAATCATCGCCGCCGGAATATCCTCATAGTCAATATTCGTAATCTGCTCTAGTTCTTTATCATAATAGACAATATAGTCACCGTTCCCAACAATCAAAATATTAGATGGCGCATTATATTCCATCCGGATTTTATTAGGTTTTTCAATATAGATTCGTCCCTCAGCTTTTTCACCATTACTAGCAATCTGCACAAAATCGGCCGATAACGTTTTAATTGAATTCAGATACGCCTCAACTTTTTTAATATCATCTTTTTTCGCTCCAGCCGCCTCTGCCGCCACAGCAAACCCAAACAACATAACCAACGCAAGCACTAATTTCTTCATTTTGACCTCAAGGTTAAATCAACACACCCCCATAAAATATAAACCCCACCTCAATAAGTCAACCCCACCCCGCCACTTATCCCCTCCCGTCATCCTTCCTCGTCATTGCGAGGCGCTGCCACTATACTCTCACCAGATCGCTTGACTTCACTACGTTCAGAGCGATGACATATTAAAAGAAACAAAACCATACTCGCTCTTCCCTGTCATCCCTCTCTGGGTGCCCTGCTCCGGCACCCTGAGTCAAGGGATCTCCTCGCCCCAAGCGTCCCTCTCCCCTCGGAGGGAGAGGACAGGTGAGGGGGACAACAATCCATCTATATCCCGTCATTGCGAGCGCCGCCACCCATACTCTCACGAGATCGCTTGACTTCACTACGTTCAGAGCGATGACATTTTAAAAGAAACAAAACCATACCCTCTTCTCTGTGTCATCCCTCTCAGGGTGCCCTACTCCGGCACCCTGAGTCAAGGGATCCCCCCCCAATCCCCCAAGGGGGATAACTTCCCCCTCACCTTGACAACCCTCAAAATCTCTTCTATACTCTCTCCAAATTTAATAGGAGAAAAAACGTGAACAAAGCAACATTTAACCTATTCTGTGCCCTAATTGCTGGCCTGATAATGACCACCCTCGCAATGATACTCCATCATCCTTTCGCTAACGCCACAGCATACGGTCTTATAACAGCCATCTTCACGTTTGCATTACTTCTCCCCGTTGTTTCCGCCCGCCTCAAACATATCTGTTGTGATTTAGACTGGGCAGAGGAAATCGCAAACACATACCATAACATCCCCGCCGTATATCGTAAAAGTTTCTGGATTCTCTTTGCCCTCATCAACCTTGCCTTTTTGTTCCATACCATAAACTTTATGTGGGGCGGCAATGACTGGGCAGCCATCCGCACGGCTGTTTCTCCCACCGAAGGTCTCCCCGATGGTCGATTCTCCGCTTTTTGGCTGCAAAAATTGTTATTTAACGGCAAGATTCTCCCTGTTGCAAATAACCTCTGGGCATTTTTAGGATTAAGCCTTGCCGGAGTTTTATTAGCGATTTATTGGAATTTTCCACAGAAAATTACACCTATAGTTTTAAGCGGATTACTACTCTCAACCACGCCTTACACCTTGATTTGGCTATATTCTGCTAAAAACACCCTAGGCGCCCTTTGGCTTCCCGCCCTCGCATTATTAACATTAGTACTTGCAGAATTAAAATTTATGAGTCATAATCTGAATTGTGCAAAAAACCTGACTTCGGTCGTAACGGGCCTGTTGGTAATAGGGTCGTATCCACCAGTGATAAACTTCATCGCTGTTGCCATCGTAGGTAAAGTATTTTTACTAACAACTTACGCAGACATTAGCCTGAAGGATGCGTTCTTAAGAGTGCGTCAAAGCTTGGTGAATATAACCTCTGCGATAATGGTTTACTTGCTCATCTTATCGTTATTAAACGAGAATGGTGTGCTGGCAAACAGTTTGAGCATATCTGACACGCTATCGGCGTTCTGGGCGAATATTACTTTTACTTGTAAAAGCATAATCGACCAGTTCGCCTTTTCTTTTCCTTTCATCGACATAACATATCAGCTACTGTTCCTAGCCCTAATAATAAGTGCTATCTTCACAGTCATCTTCAAAGCTCCAAACACAAAAGCATCCTTACGCGGTTTAGCCCTCATCCCTCTCATTCTAATAGCCGGCAAGCTCACCTTATTCTTCACCACCAACAAAGCCGATGCCATAGAATATGCCGCACATATCAGTTTTTACAACCTACCGCTCACCTATGCTTTGATGTTTATTACCCTCATCAAACTAGGAGGTAACGCCACCCGCCGTTTCGCATACATTTTAACCACCTTGCTCATATTTATGAGTTTTGTTCGAGTCGCCTATGCCCAAAAAGTGTGGAAATTTGGTTGGGATGCCGAAACCAAACTCGCCGAGCGCATTATTACCCGACTAGAAAAAATGCCCGAGTTTGATATTAACCGCCAATATAAATTATTACAAATCGGAGAAATGAGCCTCCGTTCTAAATATTATCTAAAAAAACCGTATGAAAAGGCAAACAACAACTTGTTGCAACATTCATATTATCCCTCTGGCAATGCCAAAGAGGCATATAATTTCTTTTACCAAACAGATTTCTTAAGTGCCGACGCCGGAAAAGAAGCTTTAAACGAACCCGCCATCAGAGAATACATCAAGCATCAGGCGCGCCCATACCCAGCCAAAGAGGGACTATGGATTTATAACAACTACATCATCCTCATCCTAAACCAAAACGCCCTAACCGCGCTCCAATCCACCCTCTAATCCCCTCCCCCCCATACTGTCATCCATACTCTCTTCTCTGTGTCATCCCTCTCAGGGTGCCCTACTCCGGCACCCTGAGTCAAGGGATCTCCCTCTCCACACCCCTCCCGTCATTGCGAGGAGCGTTAGCGACGTGGCAATCTATACTCTCACGAGATCGCTTGACTTCACTTCGTTCAGAG
>JAMPED010000056.1 GCA_023665325.1 Acetobacter sp. | reverse complement strand
TTCGCATTAACATCAGCCCCCGCCTCAATAAGTAGCTTGGTTTGTTCTGCCGTTTCTGCTTTCATCAAAGCTGTCTCGCCTTCTCTACTCTTCGCATTAACATCAGCTCCTTTTGCTATAAGCTCCTTTATCTCTTCTATTGGTTTTTGATTTTTCAAAGCCTCAATCATAGTCATAGTTTTTCTCCTAAAATATTTTTATTAAGCATAATTGCTTAAAAATATTGTACCTTTAAAAATAGCAGTTACCCCAAAAGGTAAGTCATTGATTTAAATGAAAACAAATTTCTTGACTATTGCTTTAAAAAAAGGTACCTATTTTTTAAGCAATAAAAAACAGCGGAGAAACTTTCCCCGCTGTTTTTTGTTTAATGACCAACCTAAAAATTATACCGGACGCCAACACCACCCTCGACGTTATTTTCTTTTTCAATATTATGAGCAATCTCTGCCGCTAACGAAAAATCACCATCTTTATACACCGCTTCAGCAGAAGTACGAATACGATCTTTATTTTCATCATATGCATTCACTTTATAATTAACTGGAGAGCCACTCATCCCTACTGTCAAATCTTTATATGGATCTAAAAATTCGTGATAATATTTCACACCAACCGCTAACATCAACGAACGTTGTTTTGCTAATTCAATCCGCTTGCGCAATTTTACACCCACACCACTCTCAAACGAAAGGGAATTGTTAGACCGCAAATTCAAACCTTCGTTATCCTCTTTAGCTTTAGACATTGAGCTCCCTTGCAGATTTAATTCCGCATCCATCACCAGTTCAGCAACTTTCATATCAACACTATACTCTGCGTGATTGTACATTCCATAATATAAATCAACAGTATCTGCCTCGTATGAACCCGAAAGCGCCTTACGCTCATATTCACCAAACCCAACACCCACACTCGGTGTCATCAAAAATTTGAAATCACCATTTTGATATAGCACTGGTAAACTTGCTAACAAAATTTTGTTATTACGACTAGAATGTGCCTCATCATATTCCGCATCCACATACGCTGCTCGCAATGTTCCTCCAACACGCCATTGACTATTAAGACGTTTACCAAACCCAATATATGGACTATAAACATTATCCGCATATCCACTCAAATCACCAGCAGCATTTTTACCTGTGCGATAATAATCAGCTCCTGCATATACACCATCTAACCCATTTTCCAAAATCCGGTTCTGCTCTTGCGTGTTCAACCCACGTAAAACCGCCATATTCTCTCTTGGCAAGTTTGCATAAAAATTCTTTCCACTTTCAATTTTCGTTGTCTCATCAAATTCTTCAGTTGTTTCTGCTGACTTCAGAGCATTAAACATCTTCTCATTATGTTGCAACTGATAATTTGTTTCCCAAAACTGTGCCAAATCCTTTTTCTCAACGACTTCTTCAAACTTCTTACGATTTAATTCCACACCAATAGTATCATCGTTTTCAGTCGTTTTCGCCTCAAACAAATACGATTCGGATTTAACCGCCAACCCATTATTCACTCCCTCAAAAGCTTTTTCATTAACATATTTATCAGCAAATCCCTCCAAAACAATATCTTTTCCAGCGACAACATCTCCCTTAAAACTTTCCGCCTTAAATGTCCCATCTTTAGCAACAACAAACGCACCGTCTTTTTCACGCATCGCATCAAAGTCTATAACATTTTTTCCAAAATCAACCTCTCCTGCATTCACAAACTTAGCATTTTCTCCCACATAAACAGATTTTTGAACCGCAGAAACAGTTGCGGTTTCTTCTGACTTTTCAGACGCATCAATACACTCACCACCAACAGATATATTTGCACAAGCGCCACCTTTTTCACGGTCATAGCTAATTGTTCCAGTATTCACGAAACTCGCCGAATCAGTAACATATGCACCATAACCAGAATTTGATACTACAATCACTCCTTCATTTAATGCTGAAGAAGACGCCCCGCTTACATACATTCCCGTACCATTTCCAACAGTAATATTATTATAATTCACAGCAGAACCATTAGTCACATAAACCGCCTTACCACTCGTAACACTAATATCTCCAGTATTTTCAAAATTACCACCATCAACCTGAACACCCAGATTTTTTGCATTGATATTGCCTGAATTAGAAAACGTTCCTGTTGCAATAACGGCAGCCCCCGCACCATTACTAGTAATCGTACCCGTATTTAGACCACTACCTCTTACCCCAACACCACTACCATATGTTGTAATATTTCCACCCTGATTATCCAAAACACCATCAACACCAATACTATCTTGATAAACTTGAATATCTTTAGTATTTTTGACCGTACCATAAACACCAATTCCTCCGGTATCAGCAACAATAGTTCCATCATTCTGTACCTTTGCCCCAACATTATAGACACCATACGCAGATCCACCGGAAACTTGAATTGTACCAGTGTTTTGGACTTCTCCTCCTGCTGCATAAATACCTATACTATCTTTACTTACACCAATATTTCCATTATTAGTTACTCTTGATGTAGAATAAATTCCATATGCCCCAGAAGCTGCGCTAATATTTCCTGTCTCATTAACAAAAACCGCCCCATCAACAACCTTAGCGCCTATACTATCTTCGCCTGTTGCCATAATTACGCCATCATTAGTACCAAGAGTGTAAGCACTAATACTACCATCTGCCAAATAAATGCCTATTCCTTTATTAACATTTATATTACCTTCAATCTTTACCTCTGCAAAATCTTCTGCGCTAATACCTGTTCCATCCTTTACGGTAATTAATGATCCTGCAGAAGTGCCTATGTATGTATCATTATTTTCACCATACATACCAACACTACCACTTTCAACATCAATTTGCCCATAATTGTAAGCTTCGCCCCCCTCTTTAGAAACAATTGCTTTAGTACCATCTTCGGCATACACTAGCCCTTTATTATAAACAGCTCCACTATCTTCAGCTACTAATAGATGCGAATTACTTCCACTAACATACGCCGTTGAACCTCTTGAAAAATAAGCATTCCCTTTTTGTGTTGCTTTCGCTAATGTATATCCATTAACTGTAACTGGATTTTTATATATAAACTCCCTAGTTGCACCATTATGCATCCAAAAATATGTAACATTGTCCAACCCATCCAAATGCGTAATTTCCCCTGGTTCAACCAATGACGCAGACTCTCCCGAAAGTTGAATAGCTGTCGTATTATCTCCATTCAACGAAATAAGCCCATAATTATATGCCGCTCCATTCTCTACATACATTCCTACTGAACCATTCCCTTTTACCCTAATAACAGATGGAGTGATGCTGTTATACCTACCATTAAAAATTGTGCCATTAGTTTGTGTAACAGACATTCCGTGACTAAACTCACCGTTAAGAAGAATCTCTCCTGAGTTTGTTGCCTGAGCACCATTTTGAGAATCGTTGCGCATTCCGGTCGAATTAACTGCATCAACAACAATTGACCCGTTATTATTTATATAACTTTCAGCCGTAGTCGTTGAATCCAACCACATTCCAACATTTAATTGAACAGTATCCTTATCATACATATCTAACATAATAGAATTATTATTTTCTGCTGAACCTTGCTTAGAAACCTGAATAGCCGCCGTACCATAAGTTCCACCATAATCAACCTCAGAACGTTTTGCTCCAAGTGTAATCGTACCATTATTTACAATATATTGCTTAGTTGTATCATCATTAGACGATGCTTGCATAACTGAAACAACTGGACTAACTTGTTCATTATACCCAACATCACTACTATTTCCAGCTGGATAAGTAAAGTTCTCACTATTACCAACCTTATAAAAAACATCTCCGTTATTTATCGCTTCAGAGAAATTTCCACCAAAAACTTTAGAGTTAGTAGCCTTATTAGAAATATAAATATGACCATTGTTTTGTAAGCTGACAGACCCATTAAAGGCATTATAGAGTGCAGTTGACTGTTCCGAATAAATATTTATAATACCATTATTTTTTAACAAAACCTCTTCTGAAACAGTTCCACCTGCAGCATATAAGCCATAATTATTTGTGTAATATGACTGCCCCAGCTCCACTCCCAAATTGATAACACCGTTATTAACTGCCTCACCACCAGCAAAAGATGCCATAGCGTATGCATTACTAGTCAACATATCAATTAAGCCATAGTTATAAAGTTTCGGAGCTTTCCACTGATATAATTTTGTCTGTGTACCATCACCTTTCGCTGCCAACATTCCGTATGATACACCACCTGACTTTGCCTCATTGGTAATACGGATAGTTCCACCGGTTGTATCTGTCTGCCCATCGTATAAAAAATTCTTCGTTCCGTTAATCAATTCTGCTCCGTGAACGGAAAGCATTCCTGCTGCAACATCCGTATTATTGCTCATCTCAGTTGAGGTCAAAAGTATATCAATATTACCACGATTCACCGCCTGCGTAGAAGCATCTGCTCGCATCCCAATAAGCCCGCCATCACCTAACTTAAGCGCAGTATCTGAAACCTTATATATACCATCATACTTTAAAGATATATCTCCATAATTATTAAGACGCATCTGCTCTGCAAATGCCGGATTACTAACTCCGTTTAAAAAACGATCATCAATATAACTACCCATCCCAACTAAATTTACACTAACATCTTTAGCACTATTATAACCAGCAGAAAGATTGATATCGCCATAGTTTTCAGCACTAACCGTTTTAGAAGCGTTATCCATCCCAGTATAAAAATCAAATACCGCCATCCCTAAAATAGCACCTGAATTAGTAGAAGTCACCTCTGTAATATCGTCATCACCTACCAAATTATCGCCAATATCAATACTACCTGATGACCCATCTGTTACAGGTGTTTTTGAAGAGGTTCCGTTAATCGTGCCATAATTTACCGCTTTTGATGCTGTATCTGCATACATCCCTATAACTGCATCACCCTCTTTACCACCTTTAAACACAATATCAATTTTGCCATCACCATTATCTGGATTATTCAAAATCACCGCACCATTACTAGCAGCCATACCAATTGCGCCATTACGCGCATCAACATCAATCACTCCATTATTATATGCCTGCGATGAAACACCATAAGCCGCTACTCCAACAGCTGCATCACCTAATTTTATATGCCCACTAGATAGATTATTAAACGTCGCACCATTAACCACTTTAACGTATGCTCTAAGATACGCCGCATTGTCTAACATATTCGGTAAAAAAGCAATTTTATCAACCACATTTGCCGCATTCGGATTAGTCCCATCCAAAGTATATGTATTCGCAGTAACTCCTTCACTCACCAATTTATAATAATTATCTATAAACTTCGTTAAACCATATTCAGGAAAATTAGTGATAATCGTTTGATCAACCTGAGATTTAGAACCACCACCACCGCTAGACAGTGCCCAAACACCACCACCAAGCGCTGCTCCGCCCAAAAGCCAAGGAAGCCAACTACTTTTACCTTCACGAGCATATAATGACTCTTCATTACCAACAATTTGCTCAGTTTTTGCAACTTTCCCTTCTTCCAAAAACGCCTGATAATCTCTATATATCCGATAAGTACATTGATGTCTAGGATTTGCTCCACTCATCCGAAACGTATTATATGCAACGTGATCTTTGCGCTTAATTGCAATACAAAGCCCAGTATCACCATTCGGATTAACGGCATCAATATTTAACCCTCGATTAACAGCCTCTCTTAAAATACCAACTTTACCGTGCTGTGCTAAAAAATACATCTTATTAAAATCTTGCGGAGATAATCTTCCCCCCATAGCAAACACATTGCCAACAGCCATCACAGCAGCCACACATACCGTAGAAAACATTATATCGGTTCTAAATTTCATTTAATAAGACCATAAAAAACAATTGCTTTATCTCGATTCTAAATCAACGTTTCTTAACAAAAGGATAATATACACAAAAATATCAACGAATTATTACATCATAAAAAAAGAGTCAGACAAAAATCTGACTCTGCTTAAAGACACTAAACTGAGCTAAAATTTATACCCTAATCCTGCGTTAACATCATAAGCCTGATAATCATCCCCAAAGGTATATCCCGTAGCAAGATACC
>JAMPED010000055.1 GCA_023665325.1 Acetobacter sp. | reverse complement strand
TGTCAGTTTCATTCTTGTTTGTAATGTTAGAGATAATGTCTGAAATTGCAATTGTGATACTTCCAGTTGTGATTGTTGTATCAATCGCATTTCCAGTGATTGTAGTTTTGTTTGTAGTGATTGTAGGCTCTTCAAGCTCCCAATCAGCAGTGATTGTTGCCTTTGTGTAAGCGCCTGCGTTTGCTGTAACTTTTGTCCCCGTTGAAGCATCAATTATACCCAACTGTTCGTTTGTGGTTGTCCATCTCTTGAATGCAAAACCTTTCCAAACTGGGTCTGCAATGTTCTTTGCTGCATCTGCAGTGAGATAAAGCGTTTCGCTTGTCATGCTTGCATTTGCATTGTAGTTTACAGTAACTTGTTTAAGGTCAGTGTAAAGCGCGTATACATTTGTAGTAGCCAAGGTTGTAACCGTGTCACTCTTTTCAGCAACAGGAGTATCACCAAACGCCTCTGCGTAAGCAGCTGCATCTGCTTTAACTGTTTGGAATCCGAGGAATATAAGTTTTGTCCCAGCAGTGATTTCTTCTACAGTTACGGTGAATTCAACATCAGAGCCTTGACGAATAGCCAGCATAAACTTGGTTGTTCCATTCCCGGAGATTGTGAAGATTGCGTTTCCAGTAGCTTCATCAACATAGTTGAAGAAAGTTGCATTTGAATTGAAGGTTGCGACGCTTGTATTGCCAACCTTGATGTCAGTTACACGAACTCTATAGTCAGGATTCTCGCCTTGGTAAAGGTCTGCAACCCCTGCAAGAGCGTTGTTAGCATCTGCTGTAAGGTAACCAACTGAGTAGTTGTAAACATAAGCGTTTGTTGTTGTGATTTCTTCAATCTCATATTGGTCATCAATAGTAAACTCAAAGTTGCCGTTTGCAACTGTTTCGCCTGCGCGAGTGATTTTAAGGTCTGCCCATGTGAACTGAGCTGTCTTATCATAAACCCCAGCCGCACCAGAATTTGTCATCACTGTTGCGTTGAATTGGAAGTTATCAATAGGTGCAATCTCAAGCCCTGCAACAAATTCTGCCTTCACTGAGTGGTTGATATTTTCACCCATGAAGAAGCCCTTACCTGAAACAACGATAGTAACTGGTGTTGGCTTAATTTGAATCTTGTTTGAAGATGCCTCAGCTGTAAGCTCAATATAGAAACCTTCAGCGTCTCTGCGTACGACTGTTGTATCAAGGTTTGCATATTCCTCTTCAGTAAGAGTAATGTAATACCTTGCAGTTGTGTAAGAGCCTGCATTAAATTTTCTTGTTGCATCTTGAATAACAACCTTGTTGCGAGCAACTTTAGCATTAAGAGCTGCTAAAGCCTCTGCCCTATTACCGTCAGTTAAGCCATTCTTGAATTGGATTGTACCATATTCATTTGCGCCCTCAACTGCGATATAAGAGCTGTCTCCAGTGTAGTAAGAAGCAAGAGTCCAGCCATCAATTACAAGCCCATTTCTGTTGATTGTAACAACAACAGGAGTTGATTCGATTGTGTAAGAAACATTTGTCTCAAAGGTGTCTCTAAACTCTACAACATAGACATAATTTCCACTTTCTGCAACTGTTGTAAGACTCAAAGTGTCGGAGGTGCTAACTTTAACATAAGCGCCGTCCTCTTTTTGTGCCTTTGCCCAGTATTGGTCAGTGATTATATCACCGTTTGGCAAAGTCTGAGTTAAGTTTGCATCACTGCCAAGAGTTGAAACAGTGGCAGTTGCAACTTGTTGGGCAATTCCAATATAATCAGTAGTTTTATTTCCAGTTGTTGCGATTTGGATATATTCGCCACCCTCAACTGGTGTCCACATAGCCTTAACTGTAGTATTACTGTTTGTAAGATAGTTACCAGTGTAAGTATATCTACCAGCAGCGTCAACACTAGCAAGAACATTGCTCGTATTTGCAGTGTCTACCCACGCTGAAAGTCTATAACCAGCTCTTTCAACATTAATGCCAGCAAGTGCTGTAGGCTGAGTTCCGTAAGTCACCTCAACATACTTAGTGTTTTCATCTGACTCAAAGCCAGAGAGGAAAGTTTCGCCACTTCTATTTGAAGTAAGAACGATACGATAGATGTTAGGGTCTTTTTTAGTTTCAATTGTAAATGCTTGCCCTGCAGTGTAGAAGAATCCAGTCTCAAGGTAAGTCTTAATATTTGCCTCAGTAAGGGTAAATGTTGTAACCTCATCAGTTCTTGTTACAGTGCCACCACCAAAGGTGAAGCCTGTCACATGCATACCTTGCTGCGGAGCAATGCTCGCAGAACTTAAGATGTCGCCATTTGGACGAGTAACCGTATAGGTTGCCGCGCCCTCAGTTTCTGTGCCAATCTGTCCAGGAGTAACTGTGACTGTGTCACCCATATAGATGTTTACTTCAACACTGTTATCAATCTTAATTGTGTATTGAAGCAAATTCCATGTAGGAGTGAATTCAATATCAAAGTTTGTAGCCGTAGCCCAAACATTGGTATCAAACAACTGAGAAGTGAATGTTCCATCAATAAGGAATTCATGAACAGCTGATTCATACTCGCCAGTCCAGCCCTTTTGACTAGAGCCAACTTTGTGAACTTTATTGTTCATTGTGCTAAATTCAAATGCAGCTCTTGCATTGGTGTTGTCACCAGTAAACTGGTTGTATCTAGCGTTTTCTTGTTCGTGATAGTAAGTATATTCACCCGCGCTTGTTGCACCGCTTGTTACATAATCTTCAAGAGCATTTTTACCCTTGCTAAATTTAAGAGTAACTGTCTTTTGTTTAATTGCAGGTACAATTTCGAAGTTTGTAACTGCAGTTGTAGAGCTCTTTAAAGCGTTTACGATTACGGTGTTTGTAAGAAGTTGATTTAATGAAACATCTGCCCCCGAAGTAAGCTCGGTATAAACCTCACCATTCTTCAAATACCACCCAACAAAGTAATAACCTGTTGGAATGTCAATAGTAACAACGTTGCTGTTTACATCCATTGGCACATTGCCAGCAGCGTCAACAGTTGCAGTTCTTGTAATGCCAGTTGTTGTAAATTTAACACTTTCACCATCTGCAAACTTGATGCCTGCATCAGTGTAAGCAACTTTTCTATTCTGCCCGTTAACACTAAGAACATAGCCTTCGCCTAGTAGTGTAAGCTCTGGATTTTTAAGGATAAACCTTGCAATTACTACTGAATCAGTTGTTCCAAAAATGTAAGCAGTTTCATCATTATTAAGAGTACCAACCGCCCCAACAGTAGTTTCAGCATCCTTTCTTGAAATCACATAATCTTGTTGAAGAAGCTCAACCTTACCAAAGGCATCAGTCAATACAAATGCAAAGTTTACACTGTCTCCATACTTTCCGCTTGGTTTTGCAGTTGGATAGCCATCAGTGCCAAACCATCTTGAAATGAGTTTTGCATGGTCGGCATCACTTGCGTTTAAAGTAACATAGGTTGCACCGCCATCAAAGCTAACCTCTACAGCATATTCAACATTATATGTTTGTGGAACTGCAGTGAATTGAACCTCGTAAGAAGGAACTCCTTTGTTATCCTCAATTATTCCTTCAAATCTGTAAGCGTATTTATAGTAACCTTTATAGTCCCCCGCAGTCACAAACTCTGCTTCTGGCTGTAAGGACTGAATTTCTGTATAGTTATCACCAATAAGTCTTTTTACAACAAATGCTCCGTTATCGTTTGTGTAGTAAGCATTGCTGTACATGTAGACTTCAACAAGTCCGTCAACAATGTTTGCGATGAAAGTTACTGGGGAGTCGCCAGTTGTAAGGGTCTCAGAGCCACTTGCATCCTTTCTTCCGGCTGCGGTGTTCTCAGCAATCGCCTTGTACGCATCCTCTGCATTATGAACAATTGAAATGTCCACATTTACTTTAAGTTCAATGGCTGTAATTGTAATCTTGTGAGATGTCTTGCCCGCAGTAAGTAAGTTTGCATAGCTTGAAATTGTGTAAGTGTAAGTCTTAAAGTTTTTAGTATAGTTATCATCATAAGTTCCGTCGCCAGTTATTGTGCCAGCATTGATTGGGAAATCTTGAGCTGCATATGCAATGATATATTTGTTATCTTCAGCAGTTGCAGTAAGTTTGAAGTTTTCACCCCATCTTGTTTGAACTGTCTTGCCACTAAGAACAGTGTAAGTGTCAGTTGTCTCGTCTTTGGCATTTGTAACCTCTGAAAGTGCATAGGTTACGCCCTCGCCCTCAAGCTCAATGGTGTAAACTTCACGTTCAAATGCAATAGTAATCGCGCCATCACCAGCAACGATATTTTCAACTGTTACAATAATCCAAGTCTCATTCGCCCCAGCCTCACCAGTTGTTCTTGTTTCAGTTGAAATGCTGTATGCCGTCTCATTATATTTATCATAACCATTTTCAGCAAAGAGAAGGTATGCTCCACAAGCGTCAACATCCTCTCTTGAAGCAGTAATCTCATTTGACGAGCCACTAGTCGGGAACTTGTAACCAGCGTTGAGAACAAACTCAATAGTTACAGCTTTGTCAGCAGCATGATTTGTAAAGTCAAAGTCAACACGGTCTGCCGCAGCAATATCGTCAGTAGAAAGCACGCTTACGCCGTTTTCCTTGATGTCAAACTTGCGAACAGCATCCTTAGGATTGAATCCAGTATCACTTGATGCGTTAGCAAAATCCACGCTGTATGCAATATCTGTCTTAGGAGTCCATTTTAAGTACATTGAGTAAGAGCCGCCTCTATACCCTGTATTATCTCCAACATATCCAACGAATTCATTTTCAAAAGTAGATTCACAGAATCTGCCAGCATATTCATAACCCATTCTTCTATATGTGGTGAAGAGAGAGTCAATTGGGTCGTTTGTATATCTTGAAGTAGGGATAGCCTCTTCCCAAGAGAAGTCGTTACCAACAGTCAAATCCATAGTTCTTTGCCCTGCAGGTGTTCCGTTAAGATTATGACCATAACCATAATTTACCTTAACAGAATAACTCTTTTCCTCCCAAGTCATTGTCTCAATCAAGCCCCTATTATATAAGGTTGTCATTGTTGAGGAAGAAATTGAAGGAGTTGAAAGGGTAAAAGTATAACCCTTATTCAAAGTTTTGTTCTTATTAACAGCAAAATACCCCTCGCCAGCAGCCATAGCATTTGCACGAGTATCTAGTAATGTTCCGTAGTTACCATAAGCAACACCATTAGCACCAGTTTCAGTAACAACAGTTCCGTATATTGGATATTTCAAAGTTTCATCATAGGTTGTAGTAGAAGTGCATTTGTAGAAGCCTGTGTTATCAGCTGAGAATCCAGTTGTCCCACTCTTAGAGGTCTGAACATATGTAATTGCATAACCAGAGGTTGGAAGAGCAGCACTCATCTTGTCTACAGTTACGGTAGATTTGATTTTCTCTTTTGTTGTATACTTTGCAGTCTTACCATCTGGACTGCCACCTCTATAAACATAGACTGTTGAATCAGCAACAGAGCCAATGGTTGCAATGTCACCCTTGTATTCACGCTCGTCATACACATTTGCAATAATAGTATTTTTCCCAGCGTTTCCAACTAAGGTACCAGCCTTAAGCGTCGCGTTTCCACCTGTCACATAAGTAAAGCTAGATAAACTGAGGTCGGTAATCATGGCGTAAGAAGCACCATCACCTTTAGTATAACCAAAAAGACCTGCAACGCTAGCTTGTGCGGCAGATGACTCAGAAACCCTCAGTCCTGAGATTGTATGTCTATTTCCATGGAAAATTCCTTGATATGGATTTGCACTTGTTCCGATTGGAGTCCATAGTGATGCCGAAAGGTCAAGGTCATCAGCCAGCTCAAAGTTCATCTTTGCCCAATCAGAGTTCCCTTGGATTGTAACCATGAAAGCCACATAGGCAAGTTTCTCTTCCGAGTCAATCACCTTAAACTCACCATCTGGTCTTGTCTCTGTGGCGTATGTAGGAGCAGTCGCTGCCGCCGCATAAGTGTCAACCCACACTCCACTCGTCCCCGAAGTTTCTGCAACCTGAGAACTTACTTCATCTGCACTTGCGACTTTTGCATTCGACTTAATTGCCGGAATGAAACATAAAGCGCCCAATGTAACAAACATCAGCGCCACGCAGTAAAGTCCCTTTAAAAATTTCTTAGTCATAAGAATCTCCTTTTCATGAAAACACGACATTTTCAATGCAACTCTATTATAGCCGAAAGAATCGACAAAAGCAAACAAAATCATGCAATTTTATTATTTTAAAAATAAAAATATTTAGTCATATTTTTGCTATAATATTAATTAAAAATTTACAACTTTTACGCAAAAACAACCTTATAAAATAAAATCTTCAAAAATTA
>JAMPED010000054.1 GCA_023665325.1 Acetobacter sp. | reverse complement strand
CGATATGGTCGAAGATACATCCAAAGGTAAACATTACTATGCAAACTGGACTTGTGTCGGTTGTAAGAAAAAAGAAGAATATTTCACTCTAACCCTAACAAGTGGAACGTGTGGAAATTATAGATTCGGTTTGAGCGCAAGCACTTCTGATGGTAAGTGGACAGAGTCAGTAACAGGTGGTACGATATCAAAGATTACAGCTGGAACAACGGTAACTATTGAGCCTATTGATAATTGTTCAAAACTACATCCTGTATCTGAATTTATTTCAATAAATAATGGGGCACAGCAAATTTTAGGTAGCTCAGGTACAACAATAATTATCAACGCTGATACTAATGTTAGGGTTTCCCCAAATACACAAAAATGTAGCACATTAGCCACCAAAGGTTGTGTGGATATGGGGGGCAATACTGGTGGAAGTGGCGGTACTGATACGGGTAACGATAATTGTTCTTGCGAATCTGGATATACAGCTTGCCCATCAAATCAGTCACCAAATGAGGTTATTACAGTACAAAATAACTGTACAAAATGTTGGAAGATTGCTGATGCAAACAAGTATGTTGTTTCTGGATGCGATATATGTACGTTTGGCAGAATGGGAAGTAGTGGTTGTCATAATTGTGGTTATACTAATATGGCAAATGAAGTTTTACCCTATCGACCTATTGCATCTTCTAGTGCTTGTTATATTCGAGAACAAACTAATGCTTGGAGAAAATACACAAAATAGTAATTTATTTTTAGATTTATTCAAATTTTTTATAAGACTCAGGGAAATATTTCTTAGTCCAAAACATAAAACGCCATTTTGATAGATGGCGTTTTAATGTTATTGCTTTATCTGTACTGTCAAAATTATAACCCATTATATGTTTTTAAAAATCAAACTATAAAAAATAGCAAAATTCACCTAAAAATGCTTCATTTTTATAAGTGGTTATATCAAATAAAAAATAAGATAATTTTCATTGAATGCATCAAACAATATTTTATATCAAATGTTTTTGACAAAAAACGGAATAAATCTTGACTAATAAATAAAAAATGCTATCGTGACAATGTTTTAATATTTATTTTGTCTTGTGGAATTATGATTTGTATAATTAAAAGTAAGATCTTTCACAAGATGTTAGCAACAAACTAGTAAAATCAAGTAATTAAAAATTTTATCTAATAACTTTAATTTTATTTCTTATGGAACGAAAGAGAAATCTCTGGCGAATTGTGCTTATGAGCATCGTCGCCGCAATGTGTGTGTGCGTTTGGTCGTGTAGTTCGGATGATCCGACACCGGAACCAAACCCCGATCCTAAACCTCATCCTGACCCGAAGGAAAATGGCGAAGTTACCTTCGACATCAAACTTCCGGTTGGAAACGGAAATGGAACAGCAACATCTCCTGCTGTTGTTAACAAAGGTGAAGTGCTTGATATGGCTATCAGCCAAAAGAGCATCTACACCGATCCTGATGGAACAGTGTTCACCTGTGAGCCAACTGCAAAAATTGTGCTCGCAGCTAAGTTGGATACTGTATTTGCGAAAGATCTTGCACAGTTAATCAATGTAAAAGAAGGTTCAGACGTTCGATCAACAACCAGTGGTACTGCTCCTGTATGTGCTCAGACTGTACAGACCTTTACTATTGGTGAGCAAAACATTGTTTTTGACTTATCGCACGAAATCTACACCTATGTCAACTCGGCAAAGGAGAAGATTGAAATGCCATATATCAAACTCAATCAGGCTAAGTTAGGAAACTCCGGTGCAACCGAAGAAAAAACTGACAGTCGTGCAGCGGCCTCCATCGCGAATGTTACCATTACTGTACGTCCGTTAGCTATGTCGCGTGCGACAACGCTTAGAGATTCCACTATGTATGAGGTTAACGCTCAATTTAATCTCGACATTGAAAGCGTGAATGCAAAAACAGATACAACACAAACTCTTGTTTTTGCCGTGAACTACATCGGCGTAGTGGAAACTATTACAGAGTTGAAAGACCCTGTTGGAACCGTTACATACGAATGGGATATCAAGAGTGGTACAGTTAGCAAAGCTTCTCCGTTTGTGAAAACAGCCGGTGAAACGATGGAAATTTGGATGGACCAGAAAAGTACCTATACAGATGCTTACAGCAATGGAGCAGATGGTAATCCGAAAGCAAAAATCAAGCTTTCTGTCGCTAAGGACACTGTTTGGTCTGAAAATGTCGAAATTTTTAAGGTTTTGACAGAGAAGACAAGTGGAAATGAGGACACTCAGTTTGCAACACAGGAGTTTGTTTCTGATTTGCAGACTATCTCTCTTGAGTGGAGCTACGAAATAGGAACAGCCAGTTTACTTGGTGAAACAATCCCGATGCCTTATTATTCTTTACAGAAAGCATCTCTAAAAGATATTTCTGTAAAATCACTGGGCAACAAAGTTGTTTCTGGAAAGGAAACGGAATTGTATGAAATTTCAGTAACATTTAGCCAAACAGCTAATGCTGAAAATGTCACAACCAAAGTTCCTGCTGAGGTGCTTGAGTATGTTGCTACTTTCATTGGTGCGGTCAGAGTTAAATCGGAGCCTATAAGTTCTCTATCCTACGTGTGGGATATCAAGAGCGGTACTGCAAGCAAAGTTTCTCCATTTGTGAAAGCAATTGGGGAGCCTATGGAGCTTTGGATGCTTCAAAAGAGCAGCTATACTGATGCATACGGTACTGAGGCAAAAGCAAATCCAACAGCAAAAATCAAACTTTCTGTAGCAAAAGATACGATTTGGTCTGAAAGTCCTGATATTTTCAAGGTTTTGGATGAGCAACCGATTAAAAATTCTGAGGAAACTTCGGCAACGCAGGTATACGCCTCTGATTTGCAAAATATCTTCATTGAATGGAGTTATGAAACAGCAGAAGCAGAACTTGATGATGCTAAAGTCCCAATGCCTTATTATTCCTTAGAAAAGGCAAAGCTTAAAGATGTTACGATGAAGCCTTTGGGTGGTCAAGTAATTGGTGATAAAGAAGCAGATCTTTATGAGATTACAGCAACCTTCAGACAAAAGGCTATCCCCGTTAATGTCGCAAGCGATACTCCTGCTGAGGAATTTGAGTATGTTGTTAGCTTTACTGGTGCAGTTGAAATCAAGCTGGTGAATGTAGAGTATATTCCTAGTGGTAAATGGGAAGAAGCTCACGATAATCTACCACTTGGCTATTATGCGCAGGTAATACGTCGACGTACATATTCTAATGGTATTGTGCAGGAAGATCCATTCTTCGATTTGGGTCACGGTGCATTCTTCTCAAATCATATGGCCTATAACGATGGCAAACATTATGTTAGTGATGAAGATTATACGATTGTGTATCCGGCTTCAATTCCTGTATCTGAAAATGGCTATTTTGAATATACTCAATCTCGAGAGTTCTCCCGTGCTCAGTCATTTGATGTTGAAGACTATAGAGAAGGATATAACATAGCATTAGATGATTGGAGTAAGTTTTCTATTAGCAAACTTTATTCTGGTGAAGGACTTGATATTGCGAAAGATTTTGTAACATCACATCAACCTGACACTCGCCAGCCTGGATGGTATTTCAAACAATTCAGCTACAGTGGCGGAAAGGGACTGGTATGGAAAGTGAATGAAGATATAACCTTTCATCGACAGGGGATTTATCTTCAGTTTATCTTTAATGATCAATTTTTAGTCATTGATGGAAAACGAATCGATTTCACCAGTTTGCATAATCGAGAAGTGAATATGACCTTTGATGCAAGAGATTTCTCTGATGAGACAAAAGAAGGAAAAATCTTAACATTAAAGTGCGATGCTACATATTTTGGCAGAGACTTTCACGCAATCCGAATCGATACTCTCTTCGTTTCTAAAACGAAGTAAACCTCTTTTTTTTAATCAAAACGCCGCCGATTTATTCGACGGCGTTTTGTTTTTTTATAACACTAGAGAAATAATTATTGCGAAAATAAACACAACAATAACTACTATTTTATTTTCATCCATAAGAAACCTCCTATTTTGGTATTATTTATATAATCTCAAAATATGATATTCAAAGTATCTCATACCGCGTCTCAGCAAGTGTATAGTCTAATGTATTGATTTGTATTTTTTTATTCCTTTGATATTTTTTTTGAAAAAAATAAATTTTTTATTGACATTAAAAAGTATTTTGCTATCCTCGCTTTGTAATGTAAAATTTTTCATCGTTGAAATTTGAGTTACAGTTAAAAAAGTTGGGAAATAGTTATATTTCCATAAAAAAGAGATAATAAATTGAGCTTATTCCGCTAAGTCTTACTCCTGAGATAAATTTATTATCTCTATTTTTTATAAACCACATTAAATCTTATAATCAGCTTTTCTCCTATAGAAATATGTATGGTTTATAACAGTTTCTGATGACTCGACACCTTGGTTAACAATATCACTTTCTCACCCGTCGAGTTTATTAGAAGTAAGTCGCCTTTGCAAAATGCAAATGGCGGCTTATTTTTTGCTGCTTTATTCTGTATGCAATTGATATGTTTTTTGAGAGTTATAAAAACAAAAGTGCCAAACTTTCGTTTGGCACACTATGAAAATGTAACTTATGTATATAGCCTTATTTTTATAATGTCAATACTTTTTATTAAAAAAAATACATTATTGCAAAAAAAAAATCTAAAATAGGTGAAATTTCCGTAAAAATCCCACGTAAACTATTAAAATCATAAAAAAATCTCTTTCCAATTCTGTACATAATAATTATTCAAAAAATAAATTAAATTTTTAAAGTATATAAAAAACTGCTCTTTTATGATATTTTTAAATAGATTTTACGCATTTTTTGAAATTCGATTTTTAAAAACATATAATGGGTTATAATTTTAAGGGTATTTGTAAAATTATGACCGATTCGCAAACAATATCCCCCTATAGCGAGAACATCGCTATAGGGGGATATAATTCATTTAATGAAGCTCCTATGCTCTCACTTCACGCAGATGATTTTATTCTGCAGGGAGCGGCTATATTTAGTAGTTGTTACCATTGAACAACACCACCTTTGCAGCCTTCTGCATTCGAGTTCTCGGCGCAACATTTTGCGCGCGTCCAATCCCTCGGACTACCTAAGTAATATCCGTCTTTATCCCATCCCGTGCAACAGGATTTGTTTTGCCCATTATTGCCTCGACAATCTATTAATTCAAGAGATATATAGCCTGACAGATAACTCATTTGACCATTAGGGAATCTTTGTTCTTGACTATAGTATTCACAATTCGGACTCTCTGCTTTTCCTGTCATACTACCATCGCTCCATTTGTACCCACTTTGTAGCATACCTCCAATATATATACCATAATTTTTAACTTTTTGAGTGCTAGGACTACTGAAAGGACTAGTTATATTAGTATACGAATCACCAAAGATATTCATATCTAAAGGCATTTTCGGATAATCTGATAATTGAACATAATATCCCTCTTGACTTTGATTATACCATTGTTGATAAACGTAGACTTTTGTTGGTTCTGTTCCTCTACTATAGCACGTATGACCATTCTCAGTATATTCTTGAGAACCACAACCTCCAGAAGAGTATTTACAACCGACAAAATTATAACACTTAAATGTTCCTTTACCCGGATTTAGCATATTTACTTCCTCATACTCAAAGTAAGAACTATTTTCGCTATTTACTTTGCATTTAACATCAAGACAAGTCATATTACCAAATTCAAATGCACCTGAGACAGTTGAATAGTAGTCAAAGTCTGCTCTAAGATCATTAAGATTATAATAGCCAGTTTTACATTTTGTTGGTTTATAACAGGTAAGAGATGGAGATACCACTAATTCCTCTAACTCAAACATTCTTAAAACCATATTTCCCCACGCTCCTGAAGGAACATTATTCTCAAAGTAACCGTCTGGACATTCAATCTTTCCGTGATTGACAACAAAATCGATTTGGTAGCATATATCATTTTGTATAAATTGCTCTCCAGTACGGATGTTTTTCTTACCGTTAGAGGTGTTAATATCCGCAGACAAATGAGTTTGAATATCTTCAGCGATGAGTATAGGTTCACAGTATGAGAAATTAGCAATTTCAACATCTGATCCGGTACAAGAGATAGATGTGGCTGATTGTTTAACACCATCACCAAAGCGATCATCGCAGGATCCGTTATCACCTAAAACAATATCCATCTCTAAATTAGTCAAAGAACTTAAGATACCATTGTTTGGACAAGATGCTGTTACAGTTCCTGACGGTTGAGATCCATTATATTTAAGAGTTAACTGATAATGGGTGACAGGATATTCACAAGACAAATCACCATAAACCTCAGCTTCTTTTATTCTACAGTAGTCTGAATTGTAAACTTTTGAACTATCTATCAACCCACCTGCACAACTTGTTGCCTTATAACAAGTTTTGGAGCCAACAGTCATTGATGTATAGTTGAAGTAGTTGGGGTTTGGTTCTCCATCATCGAAGTAACCTTCGTCTTCAGGACATTTAGCAACTTGTTTTCTACAAGAGAGTTTATTAGATGTTGGGGTTTTGTCGCTATTTAGCTGTTCTACGTTACCAAGGTAAGCGTAGCTA
>JAMPED010000053.1 GCA_023665325.1 Acetobacter sp. | reverse complement strand
GATTGCCGAAACGTGGTTTCAAAAACCCATTCGCAAAAACTTTTGCAGTTATCAACTTGGATACTATCCAGAAGGCTGTTGATGCTGGCAAATTGAACGCTAATGAAATCACAAAAGAAAGCTTGTTAGCTTCTAATGTTATTTCTAAAGAATTAGATGGCATTCGTTTGTTGGCAAGAGGTGCTTTGACCTCTGCTATCAACATCACTGTTGATTCTGCTTCTAAAGCAGCTATTGCAGCTGTTGAAAAAGCAGGCGGAAAAGTTACTGTTAACGCTTAATTTTTAGTGTTGACAATTCAATTAAAAGGCAGGGTTTCGGCTCTGCCTTTTTTGTGTTTGGGGAGTATGATTATTTAGCTTGCAAATTAGATTTTTTTTGTTAAAGTTATTAGTGGATATGCAATAGCATATCTAGGGCGTCGAAAACCCTTCATAAAATTAGATAGTCGCTAACGCATAGGCGACTTAAAACTTGTATATGCCGACTTCTATCCGCTTGGGTGGATGTCGGCTAAATAAGGCTATAGCCAAATACGCCGAGCCGTGGTTTTATCTAATTTATGACGGTTTTCGAACATCCGCCCGCCAATTTGGTGGGTTTTTTATATTCTAAAAATCCTATCTGACTTAATGTGAAGATAAAGTTTGCATTATAGCTGAAGTTGTGGTATATTTTATATGTATGGAGGTTTGTTATGGCTGAAGAAAAAAAAGAGAAGAATATTAACACGACGCCTAATTTTCTCAAATATGAAAGGGAACGTATAAGTATTGGGGGGAAAGCTTTATATTCTAAAGTTTTTAGATTTGGGCGCAAGGCTTCTTTGGTTAGTGAGGAACAGGCAGCTAGAAAAGTTAAAGAGCAAGGGACACTTAAGACAGTTTGGGGTGTTTTTAAAGAAGCGTGGACGAAAACGGGGAAAGATTTTCGGAAAGCGTTTGGTTTTAAGGTGGGAGAATCGGTTTGTCAAGGTTGTGGTCCGTATTGCCAAAGTTTACTGTTTGGTTCTCTTTCGGGACTTGCTACAGGAGCAGCGGGGGCGACAGCTAAATTTTTTGGCGTAGCCGGTTTGGAAGTGATAAGGAAAAGGATGAATTCTTTTTGCGGCTTTAAAGTACGTATGGCATCGCTTGTTTTGAACGATACACACGCTAATGCGACAACTGGAGCAGTTTATGAAGATATTTTGCATAAGCCACGACCGTATTTTAAGGATAATGCGCCTGCGGCTTTAAGCGGGGTGGTCGGTGAAATAGCGTCTGCTAAAAATACGTTATTAAATACGTCTGTTGATTGTTTATCCAAAGCGGTTATCTTTGGTATTAGTTCGGCAAGTTTGTTTGCGATTGACCCAAAACTTGCAACGGCTGTTTTGGGGGTTACAGTTGTGGTCGCTGAATTTGGCGGTTATATGAATAATGTGTTTCGCAAGCTTAATAGTAAAGTGTCATCGCTTGGGCATAGAGTAGGGAAGGAAAATAGTGATTCTATTAAAAATACGCCGTTAGTACAAGATACAAATCGTGTTAGTGCTGAAACGACAAAGATGCGTAGCAGGCTTGATAAATCTTCTAAAGCAATGCAAAAAGTTAAGTATGCTAGTGGTAAGGGATATTTGACTATGGGAACGGTTATAAATGTTCTGATGGAAGGGGCAATTATGGCAGCTGCGAGCGTTGATGTGGCAAAGACCGGCGATATCGGACGGTTTGCACTTATCAGTATGGCATCGTGGCAGATGATGTGGTCAGGCGAGATGTTGTCTGAACTTTGGAATCGAATGCAGTCCGGAACGCATAAATTAATTGATGCTACTAAAAAATTAGTAACACCAAAAGAGTTAGAAAGAGTGGTCGGAAAAGAAAAACTTGCAGAAAATGATACCAAAATCAGTGTACAAAATGTCAGTTTTGCATATCCACTGGTTAAAGATGTTACGAATATGAGTTTAGTTGAGGTTATGGATAGAGAGGGGGAAATCCAGAGAACTGAAGGAATCTTAAAAGATATGAGCGTTGAGTTTGATAAAGGTGGTTTGACGGCGGTTGTCGGGACGTCAGGAAACGGTAAGTCAACGCTGATGAGTTTAATCCGGCACGATTATGACGTTGAAGCGGGGCAGATATTTATCGGGGATAAGGAAATACGTACACTTTCTGATGAAGAATTGAATGCGCAGATAGCGTTTGTTGACCAGAAAGTGCACTTTTTTGATGAGAGTATCGGCTATAACCTCAAATATTTTAAACCGGATGCAACGGATGAGGAACTTATGGAAGCTTGCCGAAAAGCGGGGTTTGATGCGGATGTTGATAAATTTAACGACGGGTTGTCACATAGAATTGGGCAGGATGGTTCTAAACTTTCCGGCGGACAGCAGCAGCGTCTGGCTTTGGCGCGCGCTTTTTTGACTGATAAGCCGATTGTTATTATGGATGAGCCGACAACAGGGCTTGACCCGAAGTTGAGTTTGAGGGTAGTTAAAGCACTTAAGGATATGGCAGAAGAGAAGACGGTGATTGTGGTAACGCATAACCCAACAGAAGTGGCGCTTGCGGATAGAGTTGTAGTGGTTGAAAATGGAACGGTAACGGCTGATGGCAAACCAATGGATTTGATACAAACAAGTGAGTTTTTGCGTGAAACGTTGACAAAAGAGGATATAAAAAATAAACGTAAACTATATAATAATAGCGTTAACGGAGAAAACCCGATGCAAGCGGTGGCAGAAGTGGTCAATGCAGAGGCGGACGGTAAAGTTTTAAGTGATGCGGAAAGAAAAAAGAAACGTCAGCTTTTAGAAGCGCACAAACGCGCGTATGTTGGTGTGCGAAAAAATGCGCTGAAAAGTGAACGTATTAAAGAAGGAAAACCTTTGCCAGAGAAGAAAGAAAGGAATATTGCGGTGAATGTTTCTTGGAAACAAAGTAAAGAAATGTGAGGTTAAATGTTGGATATTATCTCAAAGGCTTTAGAGTTTGCTTTGACGTGTCATAGTGAGGATTGTTCGGGGCACGATGTTGCGCATATTTTGCGAGTGCTTAAAAATGCGGAGCGGATATTAGCTAGCGAATCGGGAGCAGATGGCTTGGTAGTACGGCTGGCGGCGATTTTGCACGATGTGGACGATTATAAATTAGGGACAGATGGACAGCGGGTGCAGAAGTTTTTTAGCGATAATGATGTATCAACAGCATTGGCACAAAAGGTGCAAGATGTTGTTGAGGTGATTAGTTTTTCTAAATCCGGTAGTTGTCCGCAATTTGAAACAATAGAGCAAAAGATTGTGTCAGATGCGGATAAACTTGATGCAATGGGGGCGATTGGTGTGTGTCGGACAGTAATGTATTCGGCGGCAACGGGGCGGCCGTTGTTTAATGCAGAAGAGTTTCCAAACGAGAATTTAGCGCCCGAAGAATATAAAAATAAGAATCGGAAAGGTAATCACGCCATCAATCATTTTTTTGAGAAACTATTGAAGCTTAAAGGTGCTATGCAGACGACAACTGGAATGCAGATGGCTGGGGAACGTCATCAATTTATGCTTTTATTTTTGCAGCAGTTTTTTACAGAGGTTGGAGCGATGGAATGGCTTGAATATCTGCAAAAAATCGATTGCGAATCGAATTGACTCAAAGACTAAAATGTGATATAATCTTAATGTTTACAAAAGTTATTGTGTTTTATAGATTTGAATGTCGTTCTTTGAAGCTTGCTTTGAGGGGGATTTCGGGTTTTACGCTTAACTTTGGTGAGCCGTTAAGGGGAAAATCTTCTTAATGAAATTTTTAAAATTTAATTTTTTTTATTTTATGAAGACAAACAAGTCTTTTAGCTCGCTCATTCTGGATGTTTGGGCTGCTGTTATCTGCACCGTAGCTCCTAGCTACTGTGTAAAGTGTTTAACCCTTAAAACTCGCAAGAATGCGACGAAATATCTCCCAGGTAGGGAGAAAGAGCTTGAGCTTATCTGTAAGCTCCGGCTTTCAGACGCAGACATCGCTGCGCGTGTCTGGTCTCATAAGACAAAGCTCGCACTCATCAACCGTGAATGCGAAGCTCTTCTTGGCGAGGTGAAGACCGAGGAGGAGTTTAACGCTGTGATTGCGTTGGGTAGCACACGCTCTACGGTGAAAGTGGCTCGTGTTTATACGCCAAGCCGTGCAAAGATGAAGGAGCTTTGCGCTTCTCTTGCGCTTTGTACGCTGAAGGCTCTTGCGAAAGAGGTGCCAGCGGCTTTTGATGCTTTAACGGCAGCAGAAGTACTGGGGGCAAAAGAGGATGAACTCATTCCGGCAACATACGAACGCTGGGGTGTGGCAACTATCCTTGCCAAGGCTAAGCCGAGCTGGGCTCCAGTCTTTCTCAAAAAGCTGTGGGAGATTACTCCTAATCAGCTTGGTGAGGAAGGACAGACTCTGATTGAGCTCTTCTTTAATATTGCTTTTGAAGCAAAAGAGGATATGTCAGAGTTGATGCCTTATTTTTCAATATTTCAGCCTATGCTCTATGCAAAGGTGCGTGAGAATCTTCTTACTTATGAGAAGGTATCTCCATACTTCTGCGTGATGTTTCCGCAATTGTTGAGGTACCTTCGTAAAGCTGTTTATCGTTCTATGTACGATATTGATTTGAAGGGAACTTTGAAAGGGGATGAAGATGTGTATGTGTGGCTCAGAATCGGCTATTTGAGGCTGAGTGAACCGAGGGTCTTCTCCTATTTTCAGAGGAATATGCGGCAAATTAAGGAGCATATTTTGCCGAAGCTGTATAACGAGCTGTTTAATCAGATGGTGGAGAAAGCTCCTGATTATCCAGCGTTGGCGATGCTTTATCGTATAGCTGAAAATGACGGCAATGTGCTTGAAACGGAAATTCCGAGAAAGCTTGTTGCTGGAATGGAGACAAAGCAGGCTGGTGCAACATTGCGTTTCGTTTTTCCTTTTAAAGGGTGGAACGAAAAACTTGCTGCTCGTGCTGTTGTCGCTATGGTTATCAAAAAAGAACTTCCGGTTGAAAGGTTGGGAGAGCTTTCTGAAACCTTACAAAAGATTGCTAAAGCTGAGCTGGATGTTCAGTCACAGCTAGATGTCTTTCGTCGGGGAAAAGATGTGGACGAACTTGTTAGTACGTTTACGCTTTTACCTAAGGCAGAACAGTTTTTCCTTAAGCAATCGCTGATGGAAAAGCAACAGGTGGCATATCTTAGCCGTGTTAAAATCAGCGATGAGATGTTCCGTTGGTTGCTCAGCAGCATAGATGTTTCTTCTCCACGCAAAGAGAACATTGTGTTCGCATACGTGCAGAAATGGGGACTGACAGAGGAGAACTATCGCTTGATACAGCAAAGTTCTCTGGCAGATAAAGCTCCATTCTGGAGAAAATATGTTGTGAAATAATAAAGCAATTTTTGCTTCTTTTGCTTCAAAAACGATGGGAAAATGGGGTGACGTGATGTCACTCCATTTTTTCGTTTAAATATCCGTCTGATTGGAGTTTGTAAAAATGGCGGAATGTGCCTGATTTATTTTTTAGTAGTTCTTTTGGGGTGCCATTCTCAATGATTTTACCTTTTTCAAGCACGAGAATTCTATCCATATTTTTGAGTGTGGATAGGCGGTGAGCAATGGCGATAACGGTTTTATTTTTCATTATGTTTTTGAGCGCTTTTTCGATGGCAAGTTCTGACTCACTATCTAAAGCGGAGGTTGCTTCATCTAGAATAAGAATCGGAGTGTCTTTTAAGATTGCGGCGGCAATGGCAATGCGTTGGCGTTCGCCGCCTGAAAGTTTGACACCACGCTCTCCGACAATGCTGTTGTAGCCATTTGGCATTTTGATAATAGAATCGTGGATGTGCGCAAGTTTTGCAGCTTTGATGACTTCTTTATCAGTGGCTTTAGGGCGTGCGAATCGGATATTTTCCATAATGCTGCGATTGAAGAGGCAAGGTTCTTGCGAGATTAGGGCAATGTTTTGCTGTAGGGAGAATTGTGTTACTTTAGCAATGTCTTGATTTGAAATGAGGATCTTACCGCTTTTTACATCAAAGGCTCGCAAGATGAGGTTGATTAGGGTGGATTTGCCGGCACCTGATAAGCCGACTAATCCGACTTTTTCATTTTGCGCGATAGATAAGTTGAGCTTTTGGAATAAAGGGCGGTCTTTGTTATGTGAGAATGTAACGTTGTTAAACTCTATGGTGTTGGTTTTAACGTCAAGTTTTTTAGCATTTGATTTGTCTGTTATCTCGAACGGACGATATAATAGATCAAGTGCGTCATTGATTGAACCAAGATTGCTTTGGAAGTTATCAAAAAAGGAGAGAAGTTGAAATGTTTTGTCATTAAGTCTGCCGGTTATGGTGGCGCAGAGAATAAGTCCTTCAAGAGAAAGAGCATCAATAAAGTAAAAGCGGACTATAATGGTAATATTGATAACAAGGAAGAAAACTGAGGTTAGTGTGCTTAACATATTTGTTTTTCCGCCGACTTTTTCTGTGGTTTTGGCTGTTTTGATGTAGGTGTTTATTTGTTGGCACAAGGTGCGGCGTTCGTGGTAAATCGCCGCAGTGTTTTTAACCAGTCTGGCGTTGGCGATACTATCGGTCAAAATGCCGGTGA
>JAMPED010000052.1 GCA_023665325.1 Acetobacter sp. | reverse complement strand
CCCTAAGTTATGAATGTCATTATATTTTTCGCCGGCTTTATTTTCAGAAAATGTAGCTTCTCCTGATAAATTTAACGAGGTATTTTCACTATTATAAACAGCACCGCCTTCTTTTCCGGCATAATTATTGCTAAATGTTGAATTACCTGCAATGGTTATATATGACTTACCTGCGACACCATTATCGCCGATAATACTTTTATTATAAATAGCACCACCACTACCACCAGCTTTATTGCCGCTGAATGTCGTTGTTCCGCTAATAGTCGTCGTTGCGTTGTCATCTCCTTCACCGCGAGCTAAAATAGCACCACCATTTTGTACGGCTTCATTATTTGCAAAATTATTAACGCTATTTTCCGTACCTATGATTAAGTAACTTCCTGTTCCACTCGCCCTATACTGAATCGCGCCACCACCGATTTGGACAATTTTATCTTCTGTTTGATTATTTCCAGTACTCTGAGATTTATTATTCGTAAAGATATTCTCTTCGCCTAATATCTCCATCTTGTTAGTATTCCAAATAGCACCGGCATAAGCCTTATCCAAAGACATTGTATCATTATTATCAAATATAACTTTTTTAGCTTTAATAATGACTTCACCATTGCCACCATTTGACAAAGCACTAGCATAAGGTGCTGTATTATCAAGAAAACTTATAACACCATTTTCATCTTCATATTGGAATAATCCTTGATTTAACACCGCAGATCCTGCATTTATGTACGCATTTTGGAAAAGCGCATCCCCTTTAATAAAAACTTTACTTGTCTCCGTTGCATTATGTATAAAAGAACTTGAATATCCTTCATCCGGCATCTTACTATTTGAAAATTCGACACCATCATTAAAAATAATTTCACTATCATATTTATCATTTCCATAATTATAAATAGCACCACCATATCCTTTTGCTTGGTTATTCATAAATATGGCTTTTTTGTTAAATGTAATTTTTCCCGAAATATTATCTATAGCGCCACCACTATTAGCTGACGTATTGTCACTAAATTCTGTTTCACCGTTAAATATTATCTCACTAAATGTGCTATCTGTTCTATTAAGTATAGCTCCCCCTCTGTAATAAGGATCCTTAAGTTCGCTTCCCTGAATTGTCTTATTATTTTTAAATGTAGCTTTTCCGTCAATAGTTATTTTTCCATTATTAAAAATGGCGCCACCGTGTCCTGTAACCTCATTAGAATCAAAATTTACTCCATTTTTTATAATAATAGTTCCGCTATTTAAAATAGCCCCACCATTCTGTTTATCTTTATCATTTTTGTTAGAATAAAAATCTGCCCCATTTTCTAAAAGCAACGTTCCCTTATTAACAATGGCGCTTGTGTCACTATTGTTAATTTCAACTTTATTGGAAATAACTATTTCTTCTCCTGTACTGACTGAAATTTGTTTTGCCATAGCAGATGTGGTAAACACTATTACTGCTAATGCTGTTGTTGCTAAAAGATTATTTTTCATATAAGTTTCCTTCCGTTCCAATTTAGAAAATGGTCTATTGTAGATAAAAAACGTTCGTATTTTTAGTGCAATTTTCCATCGTAATAGAATAGTTTATAGGCTAAATAAAAAAATGAGAAGAGTCAAACATAAATACTTAATTTAAAAATAAAAATATCCATTTTTTAATTTTATAAAACCAGACCTCATACTCTATAAGATATTGCTACAAAAAAAGGAACGTTTTTTTGTAGCAAAAATTTGTGGATAAAAGTCATTATTTTTTCAGGAAACTAATTTCTAAAAAACTGCTACAAAAAAACGTTCGTATTTTTAATGCAATTTTTACGTTGAAATTATAAAAAATCGCAGTATTATGGCGTTAATTCGTGTAATTTGAGGTATTAAAACAATGACAAATATTAAAGTCAGATTTGCTCCAAGCCCTACAGGGTGGATGCATATTGGCAACACAAGAACCGCTTTGTTTAACTTTTTATGGACAAAGAAAATGGGGGGCAAGTTATTGCTCCGTATTGATGATACTGACAAAGTGCGTTCTAAACAAGAATATGAAGATGGTATTCGTGATGCGTTAACTTGGCTCGGAATTACTTGGGACGAGGAAGCTCGGCAATCCGCTCGTTTCGAGCGCTATGATGCTGTCGTTGAACAGCTTAAAAAAAACGGCAGAATTTACGCTTGTTATGATACTCCCGAAGAATTGGAGTTTAAACGTAAGCGATTACTGGCAAAAGGATTGCCTCCGATTTATGATCGTCAAGCATTAAATTATACAACAGAAGATATTGCTCGTTTTGAAGCGGAAGGACGCAAACCACACTATCGGTTTAAACTTATTGATGAAGAGATTTTGTGGAATGATGTGGTTCGTGGTGAATGCAAATATGATGCGAATAAACTTTCTGACCCGATTATTATTCGTGAGGATGGGAGTTATTTATATCATTTGCCATCTGTTATTGATGATGTAGATTTTAAGATTACACATATTGTACGTGGTGAAGATCACGTGACAAACACCGCAGCACAAATCCAGATGTTTAAAGCTATTGGGGGTATGGTTCCAACTTTTGCTCATTTACCTTTATTGACAGGTAAAGAAGGAAAGCTTTCTAAACGACTCGGTAGTTTGGGAGTGCGTGAGTTGCGTGAAGATGGTATCGAAGCTATGGCCATTTGCTCGTTTTTAGCAAAACTCGGAACCTCGGAGGCAATTGAACCATTTTATTCATTAGAATCGCTTGCTGAAACTCTTGATTTTAACAAAATCGGTCGTTCTCAACCAAAATTTGATGAAGAAGAATTAAAGAAATTTAACACTAAACTCGTTCACAATATGCCCTACTCCGCCTTAAAAGATAATTATGGTGTGAGCGAGATTTTTTGGGATGATGTTAAAGGGAATCTGGAAACAGCAAAAGACGTGTTGGTATGGGATAACATTTGCAATAAAGAAATCACCCCTATTATGGAAGATGCTGAATTTACGGCATTGGCGGCGGATATGTTACCTAATGGCGAATTTAATACTGAAACATTTAACTCTTGGATGAATGAGCTTAAAGCTAAAACTGGGCGCAAGGGAAAAGATTTGTTTCACCCAATCCGTATGGCTTTAACTGCTGAAGCAAATGGACCAGAGCTAAAAACTCTTTTGCCGCTTATTGGCTATGATAAGGCGTATAAACGCTTAAAAGGTGAAAAAGCTTAATGTGATTAAGCCCGCTTAACTGCGGGCTTTTTTTATTGATATCTTAGTGCATCTATCGGATTAAGCTTCATCGCTTTTAAGGCAGGCATTAAACCTGAGACTATTCCAACCACTACTGCAACTGTTACAGACACAATTACTGACCAGATGGATATCGGTACATCGTACCCCATAATGTATCCCCCGATTTGCGAAAACGCTACTCCGAACACCATCCCGATAAAACTACCAATAAACGAAATCAACACCGACTCGGCTAAAAACTGAGTCATAATCCAACTATTTGGCGCACCGAGAGCTTTACGTGTGCCGATTTCTCTGGTACGTTCTGTTACGGACACAAGCATCATATTCATAATTCCGATACTCCCGACTATCAGCGAGATTGAGGCAATGGCTGCTAAAAGCGCTGAAAGAATAAACCCGACAGAACGAACTTTTTCGACCATCTCTGTCATTAGACGGACGGTAAAGTCATTTTTCACCCCATCTTTTAAGCGATGTCTGGTACGAAGCATATATTCCACTCGTTTGGCGACAGATTCCATTTTATCTTCTGATGTGGCTTTAACAAATGCAATTCCAACATAATTTGGTCTATCTGAACCTTCTAAACGTTGGCGAAGAGTGCTGGAAGGCATTAGTACGATATTATCTTGATCATCCCCCATTAAACCATCACCTTTGGCTTTTAATGTTCCAATAACCGTAAAGGGTTTACCTTTAAGACGGAGGGTTTTACCTATCGGATTTTGTAAGCCAAATAGCTCATCTACTATGGTTTGACCGATGACGACATAAGGTTTAGCTGCTTTAACATCTTTATCCGTAAACATTATACCATCCTCGATTTCCCAGTTATTCACATCAAGAAAATCAGGATTTGTTCCCCTGACACTTACACCATAGTTGCTCGATCCATATACAGCCTGCGCTGCTGCGCCGATGTTATATGAGGTTGTTTCAACATCTTTTAAGTTTTTCAACGCCGCAACATCGGCAATTGTAACACTGGGTTTTCCCCTGCCACCACGAACACCACCACTCACCAATTCTGCTGGACCAATAAGAATTAAATTACTTCCCATTGAGGCAAAAGTTTGTGTAATGCGATTTTGCACAGCTTGACCTGCGGATACCATCATCACCACCGCTGCTACACCAATCATAATACCAAGCATTGTTAGAAATGTACGCAGTTTATAAGAGGCTATTGATATCCACGCTTCTTTTAAGATTGCCCTTAGCATTTAACTTCCTTTTCTTTTTCATATTCTTTACGCAAGCCATCATAGACCTTATGCCCATCGCTGATTTTTATCATTCGCTTAGCATAATCTGCCACATCATCCTCGTGGGTTACCAAAACGATAGTTATGCCTTGGTTATTTAGGTCTGTAAATAAATCCATAATTTCATCTGATGTTTTACTGTCTAAGTTACCAGTTGGCTCGTCTGCAAAAATTATTGCTGGATTATTTATCAATGCTCGCGCAATTGCTACACGCTGTTGCATACCTCCAGAAATTTGTGATGGAAGACGGTTTTGATAACCGCTTAACCCTACCTTTTTTAACATTTCTACAGCTCGTTTATAGCGTTCTTTTTCGCTGATGTTTTGATAAATCAATGGCAAAGAAACATTATCGGCTATGGTTCGCTTCATCATTAAATTAAAATTTTGAAATACAAAACCGATAGTTTTACCACGAATTTTAGCGAGTTCATTATCATCCTTAGTTTCTATGTTATAACCATCTAAAACATATTTACCTGATGTCGGTTTATCGAGACAACCTAAGATATTCATTAAGGTTGATTTACCGGAACCGGAGGGTCCCATAATGGAAACAAATTCTCCTTCGGTTATCTTAAAATTGATATCTTTTAAGACGTCCTGACTTGTTCCACCATCCATAAAATAAGTTTTGTAGACGTGTTCAACTTCTATAACTGTTTTATTTGTTGTCATTATCTACGCCTCGGTTCGTTTGCTTCCACAATAACCTCTTCATCTAACGATAACCCCTCTTTGACCTCAATATTAGTCATATCGGACAAACCTTTGGTGATGATACGAGGGACAATTTTTCCTTTTTCAAATAAATATACGACATCTTGATTTTCGTTTATATCTTTTACTTTTTTAACCTCCATCATTGCTTTAACAGCTGCAGACGGCTTATATTGCAGTGCCATTGCGGAAATCATCAAAACATCATTGGCTTCTTCGGCTTTAATGACCACTGAGGCGGTCATTCCCGGTAAAAGTTTGCGAGATGAATTATCAATTTCAATAATTACGGTATACATCACAACATTTGATTCTTCTGTTGGAGACAGACGGACTTGACGGATTTTACCAGCAAATTTATCATTTGGATAGGCATCTACTGTAAAACTTGCAGCCATTTCTGGTTTAATATAACCAATATCTGCTTCTGACACGCTTGCTTCTATTTGCATTTTAGATAAATCTTCTGCAACTTCAAACAATGTTGGTGTAGAAAAACTTGCTGCAACTGTTTGCCCCTGCTCTATTTTTTTGGTGATGACAGTTCCGGAAACCGGCGAAGTAATTGTTGCATATTCAAAATTCTTTTTAGAAATGTTGTAATCTGCTTTAGCACTTAAAACATTGGCTGATGATTCTTTATATTCAATTTCGGCATCCTCCAAAGAAGCGGCAGATGTTAATTTGTCTTGATAGAGCTTTTTAATGCGCTCATAATTAAGTTTAGCTTTGCTTTCCTTTGCTTGAGCTAATTCATAGTTTGCTTGTGATTTTTCCATTTGCTCTTTTAATGTTGAAGAATCGAGTAAAGCCAATACTTGCCCTTCTTTGACATCATCATTATAATCTGCCAAAACTTGCTCAACAATACCAGAAACTTGCGTACCAACTGTTACTGTGTTTATGGGATTTATCGTACCGGTGGCTGTTACTTCATAGGCGAGATTTCCTTTTGTTACTTTGCTCATCTCAAAATTTTCCGGATTGAGATGTGTTTTTTTGTTTCCTAAAAACATATAACCTGCTCCTGCTAGTATCACAAGACTGATGATTATAAATTTCTTTTTAGAATATTTTTTCTTTGGCATTAGAATCTCCCTATTGAACGATATAAAGTGGCTTTATTGATTAAAACTGTGTAGAACGCATTAACCAGCGAATCGCGCGCATCTGCAAGCTGAGATTCGGCAGCTAACAGATTTATAATATCCGTTTTGCCGACTTCATAGGATTTGAAGGCAACCTTTTCGTTTTCTTCAGCACTTTTTAAAACCTTTTTACTAACTTCGTATGACTTCATTGCTGTTTGATAATTATGATATGCACTCCAAACTTCATTTTTAATATTATTTTTGGTTTGCTCTAAAGCATAACGCTCTTGCTCGCGTTTGAATTTCGCTGCAGAAATTTTATAGCTTGTATCAAACCCTGTGAACAATGGTAATCGATAATTTATGCCTATGGAATTGTCTCTATTATAAGAACGTTCTGATTTCCAGCTATTATTATATCCACTTTCAGCTGATAAAGAAATAGAACCGAATCGAGTTGAACGTAGTTCTTGTAATGAAGCATTTGCAGCATTTAGGCTTTCTTCTTGCGCTTTTACTTCGTCACGCTCTTTAGAAGCAATTTCAATCATTTTATCTAAATTATCTTCTTTATCAAGTGCGGTTAAATCTCTATCTTTCGGAGGTTGTTTTAATTTAAAAGAAGTTTGCGGCGGTAGGTTAAGAATTGTCGCTAAATCCCCTTCGTATTGCTTAACTGCATTCTCCATTTGGATGACTTGAAGTTTGGATTGTTCATAGCTTGTTTGTGTTTGCAGCTTGTCATTTAACGCTGCTAGACCTACATCATAACGACGAGAGGCTTCTGCAAAAGATTTTTTATACATAGCTTCATTTGCTTTGGCGCTCTTCAAATCTTCCATTGCTCCTAAAAGTTTAAAATATGACGTATGGATAGATAATATCAAATCTTGCAACGCACTATTATAATTAAAACCTGCTGCTGCGAGATATGACTGAAACTCATTTATTCGGGAAGAACGACCACCAAAATCATATAACAATAGCGACAAGCCGGCATTTATATTGTAAGGATTATTTTCAGTATGATTATAGCCTTGTTTTTTTCCCGTGTTAGTATTTGCACCTGCACTTAAATTTATACTGGGAAAATATTCAGACTTGGCTGACCCTAAATTTGCCTCTGCACTTTTTAGGCCCATATAATCAATATTAAGACTCGGATTATTGCAGATACCAATTTTAATTAAATCGATT
>JAMPED010000051.1 GCA_023665325.1 Acetobacter sp. | reverse complement strand
CAAAAATATTATTGCCAAATGTGCGGATAGTCCAAATCCACGAGCTGTATTGTCAGCCACTTGTTATAATAATCAAGCATTCGACATAAAGTCCGCCAATGCGTTCGATTTTGTCCTCGCTCCAAGTCAGAAACAACCTCTATATTTAAGGTTAATTTTTCGCATAATTCTTCTAAAGATAAATTATGTTTTTTCCGCTCCTTAATAAGTAAAATTCCTAATTCTCTACGAAAACGATTACATAATCCTGAACCGCTTCCATTGTATAAATCTTCTAAATTAGTTATTTGTTCCATAATTTTAAACTCCAATTTAATATAATTAAAACAAAACTGGCACTGAAATAATCCAGCGCCAGGGAGTTCGAAAATCACTACAATATGACTCTTATAGCCTTCAATATATAACTATAAGCTCCCTGACTTCAATCAAGGATAAATTATTGTAGAGAGCTTTCGACAGCCCTATCGACATCTCTGCCGACACGCCCACTATAAAACAGATTTTCTAAAAGTAAAGTTAAAAATTTCTCCGTCATTGCGAGGTGCAAAGCGACGTGGCAATCTATACTCTCACGAGATCGCTTGACTTCGCTACCGCTCAGAGCGATGACATATTAAAAGAAACAAAACCATACTCTCTTCTCTGTGTCATCCCTCGAATGGCAAAGCCATTCGTCAAGGGATCTCCCACTCCAAGAGCAACCCCTCCCCCACTAGATTGCCACGGGATAAAGCCCTCGCAATGATGCATAAAAAAAGTGCGTTGTTAAAGCGCACTTTCTCTAAACTGCAGTTAAAAGCTATGCAAGCAACAACTATTATTTGTAGCTGTTAATCTTATTTTGCAGGTCTTCTAAACTTCTGCCATAAAACGGCTCACCGTTAATTAGTACCATTGGAACGCCGTTAATATCCAAAACCCGAGATAAAGCATCAATGTCTTGTAGTCCACGACGAATTTCTTTTTCTTCCATTAAGGTTTTAATTTCATCAACATCTAACCCTTCATCAACCAAAATCTGGTTAATGGTCTCTTCATTCATCTCTGGCAAAGTCATAACCCCTTCAGAAACTGCCATATACTTGCCTTTTTGGGCTGCAGCCATTGAAGCTTTTGCGGCATAGCCTGAGTGCTCGCCAATAAAGGATAGTGGCATAAATACAAACTTAACATCAGGATTATCCTTTGTTAATTGTCCCATAATCGGGGCTAAAGCTTTACAATGTCCGCAAGCAAAGTCAAAAAATTCAACTACCGCAACTTTAGCATCTTGAGGACCCACAAACGGAGCAACTTCACTGTTTCTCATCTCATCCCAACGGTTAAGAAACTTCAGATTTTCTTCCGAATTATTGTTTTCTTCTTCTGTTTGTTCGTTGTTAGTGCTTGTTTTAACCGCATTTCTGAATTCTTCCGTATCTAAAACCGTTGCAGCGACAAAAGACGCATTATCACGAATGTATTCTTCTAATACAGCTGGATGACTATCTAAATAATTTTTGATTTTATGGTTCATTTCTTCATCACTCACCATAGAAAAGCTTTTAATAACATTACCAAAGTTTTCCGTTTTAGCAATTTTTTCCAAAATATTTGAAGTATTGCTGTCGATATATTGAGCAACAGTTGTGTTAATTTGTTTTTGCAAATCAACCTGTTTTTGTGGGCAACTTCTATCTGCATAAACAACAGCCCCAGCACCTAACGCTGCTAACAGGACAACCAACGTCACATTTAATATTTTATTCATCATAAATCCCCATAAAAAATAATACTAGAACTACTCTAACAGACAAAATACGATTTGCAACAGCTTTTTTAATAAACACCACAATAAAAAAAGCCCTCTAAAAAGAGGACTTTTTTATTCAAAATCAGAAAACTATTTTAAGTTATCAATAGCTGCCTGAATAGGAGCTTGGTCAATAGCTTGCAGAGGTTCACCATTGATAATCAATGTTGGAACACCGCGGATTTCAACTTTTTGAGAAAGTTCAGCAATTGCAGACAAGCTGTCTTTTACTTTATCACTTTCCATAATTTCTTTTGTCTTATCATAGTTCAGACCAGCCTTAGTAATAGCGTCTTTAATAGCGCTTTCATCAAGCTGACCGTTGTGTGTCAACAAAGCTTCATAAACTTCTAAGAATTTGCCTTGTTCGTTAGCAGCCATAGCAGCCTTAGCAACAGGCATAGAGCCTAAGAATGTAACCGGTTTGAATACAAATTTAACATCCGGATTAGCTTTGATGATTTTCATCATAGCTGGAGCTAAACGTTTACAATAACCACAGTTAAAATCAAAAAATTCAACAATCGTAATTTTAGCATCTTTCGGACCAACAAACGGAGAGTTGTCAGCATTGTTTAACTCTTTAATGTTTGCTTTATAAGATTCAGCAACACGCTTCTGAGCTTCAGCTCTTTCTTGTTCAGCAGCTGCTTCTAAAGCTCTGCGGACAATAGTTGGATTTTCCATCAAATAAGCCTCAATAGCCTGATCGACATTAGCAGTTGCAGCTGAGCCTGAATTCTTACTTGTAACATTAGATGCCAATGCTACAGAAATAACAACGCTGGCAATCACTGAAACTAAAATAGTGATAATATTATCTTTGTTCATAATTCCCATCCTTAAAAAATATTATATGACCAATAAAAAGTACTGGATAAAAAAATAAAAGCAAGTCTAAAATAAAAATATGTTGACAAAGTGCGTAAATTTTAAAATCATAATAACGAAAATTGAAGAGAAATAATAGTAATGGAAAAGGTAAATATAAATGTTTAATGTTAAAATGTCACTGTTTGCACGTACCCGCGATCTAGAACATATCATTGACCGCTTGCACGATAAAATTATTGAAATGACAATGGTTTTTAAAGATGCGATAGATATCTATCTCAAAGAGCAGAGAAGTGAAGAATATAGAGCAACTAGTAAAAAAATTAAAGTGATTGAACACGATTCTGATGCGCTCCGTCGTGAGATTGAGAGTCGCTTGTATGAGCAAAATCTCATTCCGGATATGCGCGGTAATATATTACAATTAGTAGAAAATTTAGATAGAGTTGTGAATCTTTTTGATGAAGTAGCACATAAATTTTATATCGAGCAACCAGACATTCCCGCTTGTTATCACGAACAACTGCGAACATTAGTACGGCAAGTTTCCGAATGTGCAGAAAATATGGCAATAGCTTCCCGTGCATTTTTCCGAGATTTGGTAACGTTGAGAGATTACTCTAAAAAAGTATATCTGTTAGAACATCAAAGCGATAAAACCTCCGGAAAATTACGTAAAGCTGTGTTTGATTCTGATTTGGAATTAGCACAGAAAATCCAAATCAATACATTTGTGGAAGAAGTAGCAGATATTGCAGATTTAGCAGAAGACTGCATCGATTCGTTATTGATATTTGCTATTAAACGGGAAATTTAGCCAATGTTGAGTTATTTGTTTTTTCTCTCAAGCGGTTTGTTTTTAGGATGGTCCTTGGGCGCAAATGACGCTTCAAATATTTTTGGAACAGCAGTGGGAACAAAAATGCTCAGGTTTACAACCGCAGCATTGATTGCCTGTATTTTTGTTGTGCTAGGCTCCGTCATCAGCGGTCAAAACACAGCAGATACATTAAATGCTCTCGGTGGAGTAAATACTTTACCCGCTGCATTTTCTGTGTCGCTTTCTTCAGCCCTAGCTGTCGTATTGATGCTTAGAGTCGGAATAAGTGTTTCTATATCACAGGCAATTGTTGGAGGTATTGTTGGTTGGAATGTCTATACGAATAATCCAACAGATATGGATACATTAGCAAATATTTGCGGCTCTTGGGTGTTCTGTCCGATTATCTCAGGTTTAATCGCCGTCACACTTTATTTATGTATCAAAAAAATTCTTCATCACAGTAAAATGCATATCTTATGGCAAGATTTAGGTGTCCGGTTAGGGATGATTTTAACGACAGCCTTAGGCGGTTTTGCTTTAGGGGCAAATAATATGGCAAATGTGGTCGGCGTCTTTGTCGATTCGTGCAAATTTAGTCCTCTGAAACTGGGTAATTTCTATACCTTAAGTGGTGTGCAGGTTCTTTTCTTACTTGGAGCATTAGCTGCTTGCGTCGGTGTATTTACCTATTCACAAAAAGCGATTAAAACTGTTGGTAAAAATGTGCTTTCATTTTCTCCTGTTGTGGCGTGGATTGTCATTTTATCGCAGTCATTAGTGTTGATATTATTTTCATCTCAAGGATTAGAAGACTTCTTAATATCTGTAGGTCTGCCACCATTGCCTGCAGTTCCAGTATCCAGCACACAAGCAGTTATCGGCGCGATTGTTGGTATTGGATTGGCAAAAGGTGGTAAGGGAATTAAATGGAGCTTAGTATTAAAACTAATGTCTGGCTGGGTGGCATCACCGTTAATAGCTTTTGTATTAAGTTATATTACATTATCTTTTATGGAAAATGTATTCCGTCAACCGGTCTTTTTACCATAACTTAGGAGAGTAAATATGACCCGACAAGACCTATATCGTAAGTTACCCCCGTTTTTATTATTGGCACACCTCGGTATAGGTCTTTGCTATTGTCTCTATATTGCCTGCTGCACAGATACTTTAGGCGGAGATACACTGGAGCACATTCATTCATCGTGGCTTGTTTATGCAAATTTTATTCCTTATAAAGATTTTTTCCAACATCATAATCCAATGCTATGGTATATGTTTGCGCCATTTGTTGGTCTACACGCCAAAGGGCTAGATGATAATATTATCACCGCTTCGGTTATATCCGCTGCAATTATTACCTCATTTATCAACTATATATACTTATATTTGATAACATCTCGCTTCTTAAGCTCAAAATTTTCTGGTATTATTGCCGCTGCGATAGCGTTTACGCCCTATATTGTTTTATCCGTTATTCATTTTCGACCTGATAATTTTATGATGACTGCCTTTTTTGCAGGGTTATATTATTATTTCTGTCATCTGAAAGAGCAGAAATTGTGGCAGCTTGTACTGGCATTTACGCTCTTTTGGTGTTCGTTTATGTTTTTGCAGAAGATTGTTTTTACGTTGCTCTTATTGGGAGGCGTAACCTTATACCTTCTATGTTGTCATAAACTGCGGTGGGAAAATGTATTTTATGCGCTCCTTCTGCCATTAGTGCTGAGTTTGGGATTTGCTACATATCTATACCAATATGACATCTTAACAGTTTGGTATCATTCAAATTTTACATTTAATCTCCATATTCCGGAGCTTTTTGAAGAACGCCGCATAGGGGTTATTTGGCCAGAATTAAAATTACTATTGCTCGGTTCCTTTTGTGCATTGATATTTTGTTTAAAAAAATCAAATATCTATTTCAAAATTATCGTGCTGATTTTTGTGTTGGATTTAGCCCAACGTTTGTTTTATTTCTCAGCTTTTGCATATTATTTCTATTTAACAGTGTACACAGCCTCCATCTTAACTGCTGTCTTTTTAGCAGAAAAAGTGTTTAACCGTTGGTATGCCCTGTCATACTTGCTAGCAGTTGCCATTTGTTGGTGTATGTATGAACCAGCAATTTATAATGGTAATATCGGTAATCCAAAAGGGCGTTTCTATATGCCGCTAAATAAAGAAGTTTCCCGCCTTTCCACCCCTTGTGATTATATCTTAAACGGTGATGGAATAATTTATAACCTCTATAATCGTGATCCGCATTACTATTGGAATTTATTAGGGCAAACAGATGTTATCGGAGCAAAAGTAGGTATAAAACCACTGATGGATATCAATCAGGTGATAGAGACGTATAAGCCGAGAATTATCTCAGGCGAGCCATATTTTGATAAATATGCCAAAGAACACGGCTATGATGTTATTGTCCATCGACCGGATATGAATTTAATCAATCAATATTACAAACCGCTAGGTAATGGTCTTTATATCCTAAAGCCAGAGTATGCTCCAGCCAAGTGTGATTATGATTACAAAAAACGTTATTATCACGCCCACGATTAAATTATTTAAATGTTTTTCTTGTTAAAACTCCGAAATTTTGCTTGTGAAAAGCTTTTTATTTCGCTATATTCTGCAGGAATAATTATAAAAACCAGAGGAAAAAATGAGCGATTTGTTTGAAAATTCTACCACAACAGCCAAAGAAGAATATTCCGCACGGGATATTGAGGTTTTGGAAGGGTTAGACCCAGTGCGTCATCGTCCCGGTATGTATATCGGTGGGACAGATGAACAAGCTTTGCATCACTTGGTGGCAGAAATTTTAGATAACTCAATGGATGAGGCAGTGGCTGGTTACGCAAGCCGGATAGAAATTGCCGTAAATGCCGACTTATCAGTAACCATTACCGATAATGGGCGTGGTATTCCGGTAGATAATCACCCCAAATACCCTAATAAATCAGCTCTTGAGGTTATTTTGACCACATTGCACTCTGGCGGTAAGTTCGGCGGTAGTGCATATAAAGTTTCCGGTGGTCTACACGGTGTAGGGTCATCTGTTGTGAACGCTCTGTCTAAAAAACTGGTGGTTGAAGTTGCAAGAGATAAAAAGCTCTATCGCCAAGAATATTCCTGTGGTAAACCTGTTACCCCGCTGGAGCTGATAGGTAACGCTCCAAACCGCAGGGGAACAAGCATCACCTTTTTGCCGGATGAAGAAATTTTTGGTTCAGATAATAAATTTGTTCCTGCAAAAATTTATAGAATGGCTCGCTCCAAAGCTTTCTTATTTAAAGGAATTAAGATTTTTTGGAAGTGTGCGCCAGAGTTAATTAAGGAGGGAGATAGTGTTCCCACAGAAACAGAGTTTAACTTTCCAAATGGTCTGTTAGATTTCTTAAACTATCAAATCGGCACAAGACTAACCATTAACCGTACCCCGTTTTCCGGAGAAGCTGAACTAGCCGGTGATGAAGGAAAAGTGGAATGGGCAATCACTTGGCCAGATGATGAAAAAGGTTTTTGCAACTCTTATTGTAACACGGTTATCACTCCACAAGGCGGTACACACGAGCAGGGCTTTCGGACAGCATTGCTAAAAGGCTTAAAAGAATATGCTGATATGGCAAACATCAAAAAAGCCGCAGGGATTACTGCTGAAGATTTTTTGAGTGATGCAGCAATTATGTTGTCAGTATTTATTCGTGATCCACAGTTTCAAGGGCAAACAAAAGATAAGCTCACATCTACTAAAGCCGTAACTCTGGTAGAAAAAGCAGTAAAAGATTCGTTTGATCATTGGCTTTCATCAGATAAAGAAAATGCAGCCGCACTGATAGAATATGTGGTTTCTCGTGCAGAATTAAGAAAAAAGCGCAAAGAAGAAAAAGTTCAAAATCGCAAATCTCCAACCAAAAAACTGCGCCTCCCCGGAAAATTGGCAGATTGCTCTAAAGCCGCAGCGGAAGATACTGAAATTTTTATCGTTGAGGGTGATTCCGCAGGTGGCTCAGCAAAGCAAGGACGAGATCGTATGACTCAAGCGATTCTGCCGTTGCGTGGTAAAATTTTGAATGTTGCCAGCGCCAGTATTGATAAAATCACCCAAAACCAAGAAATCAAAGATATGATTGAGGCTCTGGGGTGTGGCACAAAAGATAATTATAAAGAAGAAA
>JAMPED010000050.1 GCA_023665325.1 Acetobacter sp. | reverse complement strand
AAGAAACAAATCCATACTCTCTTCTCTGTGTCATCCCTCTCAGGGTGCCCTGCTCCGGCACCCTGAGTCAAGGGATCTCCCGCTCCAAGAGCTCCGTCATCCCTCGGCTTGCTCGCAAGCCGTCAAGGGATCTCCATCCCCCCCTCTTTTTCTGTCCCCACATCCCTCACATTTTAATCATCCATTAAACATTCCTCATTATAATACCCGCAAAACTGCAAACGAAAGGACGACAAAAATGGAAAAACAATACTTGACTTGGGATGAAATCAAACACTGGAGCGATATCTTAGCCGACAAAATTGCTGCCGACTGTGCCAATTTAGAACAAGCTACCCTCGTTGCTGTCTCCCGAGGTGGTTTAATCCCTGCCCAACTCGTCGCCTACAAATTAAACATTCGAGACGTCCGTGTAATGAAACTAATCTCATACAATGACACCCATTCTCGTGAAGATATAAAAGACATCTCAACCGACCGTTTATTCGACGGTAGTGATGTTTACTTTATTGATGACTTAGCCGACAGTGGCGCAACAGTAGATTATATTCGTACCAAATTTCCCTCTTCCAGAATTTGCACATTACTAATGAAAACCTGCTGCGAAGAAGAACCTGATATCTGCGCCCGCTCTGGTTTAGATGCTAAAAACTGGATAGTCTTCCCTTGGGACTAATAGCCCATCACGCCCCTCCCCCCATAACAAAAAATCCCCACCACACAAAAAAATACTTGCAATTTAAAAAACAGCAAATTATAAATTAACCCGTTGCCGTTTTAGCTCAGTTGGTAGAGCAACGCATTCGTAATGCGTGGGTCGGGGGTTCAAATCCCTTAAACGGCACCATTTTTTTGTTCAATTTATCTCTCCATAACTCCCCCAAAAAATCGCTGTGATTAACCACGCCATAGCAGTTGCATAATTGCGACAAGCCTCTTAAACTAAAAATAACTTGAACTTTTGGGAGATGAGAGATGACGTTTGATGACTTGATTTATGCTCCATTTTATGGAATTGTACCAACAGCCGAAACCGCAGATGAAGTAATTGCCCCCCCGTATGATGTGCTCTCATCTACTGAAGCAAAACAAAAAGCCCAAAACAAACCATTCAGCTTTTTGCATATCTCTAAGGCTGAAATTGATTTTGATGAAGATGTATCTCCATATGAAGACAGAGTATATATTAAAGCCGCAGAAAATTTTCGCCACCTATTAGAGGGTGGAATTTTAAAAAAATCAGCAAAACCGTGTTTTTATGTTTATCAAATGCAAATGGGCGCACATATCCAAACTGGACTAGTTGTTGCCGCATCTGTGGAAGCATATAACAACGGACGTATCAAACGCCACGAACTAACCCGTGTCGCCAAAGAAAATGACCGCGTCAAACAAATTCGCGCTGTCGGCGCACAAACAGGTCCCGCATTGCTCATCAATAAAAACCTCCCCGAAATCAAAACTTTCTTAGCAAAAGTTGTAACCGAACGCACCCCCTTATTTTCCGCTGTCGGAGATTATGACGTCCGCCACACCTTGTGGGAAATTTCCGAACGTGCCGAACTTGATTTCATCGCTCGCGCTTTTGCAGAACAAAACGAGGCATATATTGCTGATGGACATCATCGCTCTGCTGCTGCCTCTCGTTTAGCCGCAGAAAATGGAACATCAAATACGGAGCGCTTTCTAGCTGTTGCTTTTTTTGAAGATGAAATGCGTATATGGGATTATAACCGCGTAGTGTTTGACCTAAACGGTCTGGATGAAACTCAATTCATCACAGCCATCAAAGCCTCAGGGTTTGAATTAAAAGCAGCAGAACGCCGCAAACCCGCTCACAAAGGTCAATTTATGATGTACCTAAACCACAATTGGTATGAAATGACCTACACCGGCTCCCCATTAGGTAATGACCCCGTATCTCAGCTCGATGTAAGTATCCTCAGCGCCAAGGTTCTAGATAATATCTTAGGCATCAAAGATTTACGAAATGATGAAAGAATAGATTTCATCGGCGGCATTCGTGGTGCTGAAGAAATTGAACGCGTTGTAGATATAGCCCCACACCGTGTCGGTTTTATGGTTTACCCTACCGCCGTATCAGAACTATTAGCCGTAGCAGACCAAAAAATGTTAATGCCACCCAAGAGTACGTGGTTTGAACCCAAACTGGCGGATGGCTTAGTCAGTAAAGCTTGTTAAGATACAAGGCGGAGTTAAACTCCGCCTTTTAATATATCCGAAAAAAAAGTTTTCCTCCCCGCTTGAAAAGCGATATAGACGAATTATCTATCAGACACAAAACTTTCAGCTATCACCTTTTATGGAGCAAAAAATGTCTGAAATAACCGTCATAATGCCAATATATCACACGCGCCCAAACCACCTTAAAGCCGCCATAGAGAGCGTGCTCAACCAAGATTATACAGACTTCCGTTTTCATATTTTAAACGACAGCCCTGAAAACCAAACCTTAAAGCCCATCATTGCATCATATAAAGACCCTCGCATCACTTATTTCGAAAATCCGCACACCCTAGGAATCGCCAAAAGTTATAATCGCTTATTAGAGAGCACCGATTCCCCTCTCATTGCCCTGATGAATCACGACGACATCGCCCTTCCCACCCGCCTTAAGCGACAATATGCTTACCTAAAAACACATCCGCAAATCGTTCTTTGTGGTACCGCATATAAAAAATTCGGCGAGATAAATCGTTTCAAAACCATCACCCCGCCATTAGAAGATGCTAAAATCCGTGCGATGATATTATTCAAATCACCAATTCATCACCCAACCATAATGTTTCGCCGCCATATCGCCACACAACATCATATTCGCTATAATGAGAATTATATCAGCTTAAACGATCGCCAATTTTACTATGATATGAGCAAACACGGTAAGCTCTCTAACCTTGCCGAACCCTTATATAAATATCGTTTTCACCCCGAAATGACCTCTAAAATGCACAAGCAACAGATAAATGCCGAACAAAAAGCATTCCACGCAATGTGGTTCAAAGATAATGGCATCAAGCTCTCGCCAATGCATCAAATCGCATTCGATGACTATGCCGCCACTGGTCGTTGCCGCATCCAAAACGAACAAACACTTAAAACCATACAACAAGTTCTCGAAATTATCGCTAATGAAAATCAAAAACGTCACTTTGCTCCCGAACCCGAGTTTTCTAGCCTTTGCGGAAAATATCTAATGAAACGCTGTCTTAATGCTGCCGTTTATGGCAAAATCGCCTCTCCAGAGATTCTCAAAGACACACCACTCCCCATACAACCACCCCTACTCTTAAACCTCGCCAATTACGCCCTCAGCTGGAGAAACTAAAATGTCCACAGCAAAACTTGCCGTCATCCTGCACCTATATTACAAAGACCAGCTCCCGACCATAACCAAACATTTAAATAATCTCACCCAAGCTGGCATCCCCTATGACCTATACATTACCTCTCCCCTTGAGCAAGGAGCGTGCACAAATTACACCGGTGACGCTGGCACTAACTCAATTGAAGAGAAGCTTCCATCTGCGAGACAGTTTACCACGTTGCAGGTGCCGCTGGCACCAGCAGCTGCTGGAGATAAATTTTGCGAAATGACCGCAGATGTCCCCCAAAAGAGGGGAGCGTACATAGAAGTACGAGACCCGATTGAAAAGGAGCTTCCATCTACGAGACAGTTCACCACGTTGCAGGTGCCGCTGGCACCAGCAGAAAATAGAGGATATGACATCGCCCCTTTTATTTCTACCCTCCAACGCATCCCCCTCAGCCAATACCAATACATCCTTAAACTGCATACTAAAAATAACAATCGTCACCAATACACATACCTAAACCATCGCCGCTTAAATAACCAAATCTGGAGTAACATTATGTGGAATGCCTTGCTAGGTTCACCAAAAAAAATCCGCGATAATTTCAAGCTTATAACCTCTAATCCCCAAATTGGTATTTTAGCTCCTGAATATTGCCTAACAAACGAACCTGAATGCTACCGCACATTCTTACCACAAATAAACAAAGAACTACGTTCCCTTGGTTTTCCCAAGATAGAAACACTCACCTTTGCTGCTGGAACAATGTTTTTAGCCCGCACAGAGGTTTTATTACCCTTACTCAAATATCAAATAAATGATTTCCCACCAACCGATGGCAACATCAAAGACGGCACCCTCGCCCACGTTATCGAACGTCTATTCGGCGCCGTCGCTGAAAGCCTAGGTTACACCCTCCACCCCATCAAACATAAAACCTACCACATCGCTCGTTTCTTCCTCATCCTCAAACGTTTTTTCTATCAAAAAAAGCAAACCAATACCGGTAAAACCTTAATTAAAATCTGCAAAATTCCCATCCGAAACACATAAAAAAATCCCCCGTTAAACTGTTGATTATATCATCTTATGAATCGAAAGGAAAACCAATGCTCCCACTTCTAAACAAAACACAAACCAAAACCGAAAACAGAACCTTAAAAACTTATACATTCCTCGGCGTTCCCTTATTCAAAAAAGAAAAGAATCCCCTCAAACGTAAATATACAATCTGCGGTTTAAAAATCACCCAAACCCGTAAACACCCACTTCTCCCGCAACCGGCAAACGAACAAACTTCTTTGCAAAATCTCATCCGCATCAAAGATAATCTGATAGACCTCAACACCATCAAAGCCATCATTGCCTCGCCAAACATCAAAGTCGTCAGTTTTGATATTTTTGACACTCTACTCCACCGCCCAGTCATTAACCCAACCGACATTTTTTATCTCGTTGATGCCAAATTAAAACATAAAGAACACATCAATTTCATCAAATATCGTAAAACTGCCGAGCAAGAACTAAATAATCCGCACGCCTCCCTCAAAGAAATCTATACACATATCCAAAAACGCCATAAGCTCTCCTCAAAAACCATCGCCAAAATGTATAAAGCAGAACTCGAAGCCGAGCAGCGGTTGTTGTTCAAAAGAGAAGACATTTTTATGCTCTACCAATATGCTATCGCGCAGAGTAAACGTATCATCGCCACCTCAGATATGTACCTGTCCTCACGCTTCTTAAAACATATCCTAAAAGCCAAAGGATATACTCAAATCGCCGCCGTCTATGTTTCAAACGAACACCATAAACGTAAAGATACCGGCGACCTATATACCGCTGTCATCGCCGCAGAACAAACTCTACCATCGCAAATTCTTCATATTGGCGATAATATAACCTCAGATTATAAAATGGCAATCAACCAAAACCTCACCGCCATCCACTATCCCTCTGTCAAACAAATCTTATTTTCTGAAAATAAAATCTTTAGCCGTATCTGGCAACCACATATCTCCAAAGACCCCATTGCCAGACTGCTCATCGGCTGGAGTTTGCATCATTTTTATACCGCTATGCATCATATAAAAAATCAACCCGCTGTGTTTGAAGACCTCACCGCTTTAGCCAAACTCTGGCTTGCACCGCTTCTGTTTCACATCAGCCAAAGCATCTCATATCATCCTAAAATCCAATCCACCTATCAGCGCATTCTTTTTGCCTCACGTGATGGTTATTTACCACAAATTGCCTACGAATTATTGCAACAATATCACCCCACACAACGCCCTGCACAATATGTTTATGCCGGCAGAAGAGCCTATTACTCAGCCGCTTGTGCTGACTTTGCCGACTATGCCGATAAAATAAACGTTGATCCGCAAGAACCCTACACCATCGAGCATCTTTTAAAAGCTTATATCTCAGATAAAACACTAATACGCCAAATATTAAGCACCCTAACACCAGCAGAAAAAGCACTCGATTTCACTAAAAACAAACCCGAAATCATTGCCATTCTCCGCCAATACTCATCCCTTCTTAATCAATACCTCAACACGCATCGTCATAACGCTGCCACATATTACACTTCTCTCTCAACAGCCCAACAGCCATCAAGAACGTCCACATCTTCTCGCGAAATCATCTTTGACTGCGGCTACTCCGGCTCCGTATCAACCTCACTTAGCCCCCTTTTAAATAAACCCGTCGACAAAATATACCTCTGGGAAACTAAAAAAAATCAACAACTTGATAAAAAACATAAAACCTCAACACACCTTTTAATAAACGAGCCGCAACATTTTGCCGGACACAACATTATCTGTGAAGAACTATTTTCTCCCGAAGAAGGTGGCTGCATTGGTTTTGATGAAAAGGGTACCCCTCTGTTTGAAGAATGCTCGTTCCCCCCCGCAATGCAACAGGCAATGCACACCCTCCACCACACCGCCATCCAAACCTTAAACGCAATGTTTGCTGATTTTGCACCGTGGCTGGCTTATATGCACCTCACCGACACAGCCGCCATAAACGCTCCCTTGGCTTACGCCATCACCAAATCACCATATAACGAGGTCAAACTATTAGACCCCATATGCTTCCCTGATCCATCATATATCACTTCCGCTGAAAGCCTGTCATATAAAATCCAAAAACATTTCACCAGTGGCAATGTATTTGACTATACCGGCTTTAATAACCCAGCCAATCGCATCACCCCACCGCTGATGCCCACTCCACAAAACCTCAAAATCGGTATCCATTGTCATCTATATAACCTCGCCCTCGCACAAGAAATTTTAGGTTATCTCCAAGATTTTCCCGCTCCATTTGACCTCATCTTCACCACCTGCAACCAAGAAAGAGGAAAAATTTTACCCAATCTTTTCAATAATCAAACCATAAAAAACCTCCAAAATCTTACCATCAAAACCGTTACCAACCGCGGCAGAGATGTTGCCCCGTGGCTAGTTGATACCAAAGATATACAGCAAAACTATGATCTTTTTTGTCATATCCACGGCAAAGAAAGCGCACACATCACTTTTGGAGAAGGCTGGCGTCATTACCTAATGCGCAACCTCATTGCAGAACCCGCCGCCCGTGACATACTCAACCTATTTGCCGAAAACAGCAACCTCGGACTATTGTTTCCCGCACCATATCCGCCTTTATGTGCCGTTTGCATCACGCATCATATCGAGCAAAAAGGAATGTTTAACGAAGAAAAAATCATCAATACTCTACTCAAAAAAATGAACATCAACCATCAACTTTCCCCCTCAGACCTATTTTTTTCAGAAGGAACAATGATGTGGTATCGCCCTAAAGCACTAGAAAAACTATTTGCGCTTGATTTAAAAAGAGAAGACTTTCCTCCCGAACCTATTGGTGTTGGAGGCACCATTGCCCACGCCATAGAACGCCTTCCAGCCATCATCGCCACTGCCGCAAATTATCAAGCCAAAACCTACACCAAATACCCCTAACCCCCTCTTACCCACCCCATCATTGCGGCACCGCCACTGTCATCCCACTCTCTTCTCTGTGTCATCCCTCTCGGGCAGCCAGCTTTGCTGCCCGAGTCAAGGGATCTCATCACTTCTCCTGCGGCGGCATATCCTTCAACGTAATCTCAAACGTCTTCCCGTAATACTTGAGCAGCATCCCGATAACTTCCCAGCGCATCTTCCCTATACCAAGCTCGTGTGACTCAATCCGTTCCGGAAGAACCTTTATCGCCGTGCTTACTTCTTCAAGCTTAAGCTTGCGGGAAATACGCTCCTGCAACAGCGCCGCCGCAATTTTAGTCTTAAACTTTTTGCGCATCGTCTTCATACGCTGATGCCGATGGTTTAGTTCTTCTAATGTAAAAGTAAATGTCATAATCTTAAACTCCATATTTAATGTTAAAAAAACTGACACCGTTTAAGGTGCCAGGGAGTTCAACAATCACTACAATATGACTCTTATAGCCTTCAATATATAGCCATAAGCTCCCTGACTTCAATCAAGGATAAATTATTGTAGAGAGCCGTTGAAAGCCCTGACGACATCTCTGCCGACCCACACACTATAAAACAGAAATCATAAAAGTAAAGTTAATTTTTCACCATTCCCATACCTGTCATCCCTCTCGGGCAGCCAGCTCCGCTGCCCGAGTCAAGGGATCT
>JAMPED010000004.1 GCA_023665325.1 Acetobacter sp. | reverse complement strand
GGGGCTGTGGAAAACTATATAAAAAAATATACATTTTTATATAAAAAAAGTATTGCATTTTTTATAATAATGAGCTATAATAATAATTAGTAAAACATAATAAAGTTTTACAAAAGTATATTAACAAAAGCATAAAGGAGTATATTATGCAAAACAATAGTATTATTAACACTTTCAACGCTAAAAAGTTTAATGCTTTCAACAAAAATAATGCAAAATTGCAAGATAAAGCAATAGCAGAAAAAGTGTGTAAAATGCTAGTGAACTACAAGTGGAGCATTGCACACTTAGAAGAGCTAGACGCAGAGCTTGCTAACAATGCTCGCGCCCAGTTTGACAAACTAGCAAAAATGTATAATGTAAAAATTGCACCTGAAAAAGTTGCAAAACAAAAATAACATTATATAGTAAAGCGCCCTGCAAGGGGCGCTTTTTATGTTCTAATATAAAAAATAATATACAATGAGAAATCGCTTCTGTCAAATCGCCCTGCCCTATATATTAAAACATAGCCCAGAGTACAATGCAAGCGCAACCCTAATCAGAAGCCTAGAACATTAAAAAGCACTCTTGTCAAGTCCTCCACCCCTCTAAACTGTCCCCTCTGCTAGGTTCTGACTAAATTAAACACTATAATACCTATTGAGTTTTAACTAAAATCAGCGCTAATACTTCAATATATTTCCTATTAGGTTCTGACTAAATTAAACACTATAATATACAGCTCCACTTTATAAGGCACACATTATACAGCACAAAATATACAACGCTCACCCCCTCCTCCCTCTAGCTATAACGCACAAATAACATACGCACTAGCACAAGCGCATTGTATATACGCACTATATACCTACGCACTTACAAAAGCGCCCTATAATAGTACGCACTATATACAGCGCACTATTATCAGCGCCCTTTAGTTCTTACTTTGTTGGCAGGTTAGCCGCATAGGCTTAGTTGGTATTGGGGCCTAATTGGGAATTAAACACTATAATACTAGAGCTTTGGGATTAGGAAGCAGGCGATTAGGACTACAACAATGGTTAAAGCCAAAACTCCATTGAAACCGAAACACGCACCTAGAATTGCGCCGATTAGGAACGCCCACGACATAAGCAAGCCTATACGCACCATCGTCTTTTTAGAGCTAACTGCTACTTCTTTCTCTACTTTAGCTTTTAGCACTTTTACTTTAGCCTCAGTTTTAGTGTTCTTACTATTTTTCACACCCTTACTCGCTTGACTGTTTTTTGTATCTCCCTTATTCATATTAACTTTCCTGTTTACTTCTTCTCTCTACTTTCTTACTTAAATTTTCGTAAATCAACCTGCGTTGCTACTGCAGCACTTATAAACATCAGCCATACACAGCTACCGCTAGTGCCTATCCACGCGTCTAAAAACAAGCCCCATAAGATTGCTCCCACCATGCACAGTCCCATTATTAGGTACGTTTTGCTTCGCCCATCCATTTTTATCGCCTTTTTACTAATTACATATTTCTTGCACAAGTTTGCTCATTTTTTATCATCTTTACAGGAATTAAACACTATAATACGCTTAACTCCCAACTGCCTACAGGTTTCTTGCAGTTTTAAGCTCTAACTCGATAACTTATACAGCCGTTTTAAGTCTTGTTGAATTGACTCCAAATCGCTAATTATCGCTTGCACTTTCAGAGCCTGTTTGCTGCTTTTTACATCTTCTTCTTTGCACAGAATATCTTGACTTTGCTCCACAGGCTCTTGCGTTTCTTTGCCATCTTCGTTCCTTTCTTCTCTTTTATTCTTCTCATTTTCCTCTGCTATTTCGCCTAGTATTATAAACGGCAGTGCTAAAACAAAACCTGCTAACAATATCATTTCTGCTTCCTTTTCGCTATGCGTTTTAATGCCCACCATATTCCATAGCTACACCAGTTTACTAGCACAGAATATAGCATAGTTTTATTATATGTCATTCTACTATTTTCGTCAAGTATAACCTTAAAACGTATGTATTATAGTGTTGAGCCTTTTACTCTGCTTAAAACGCGAATACGCAAGCCACAGGGCATACTTTGCGCGGTATAATAGAACCATGAAAAAGATTTTATTTTACACTCCAGACTGTATACCTTGTCATAATGATGAATACCATTATTATGACACGGTAAATCTCATTAAAGCCCACAACTTTGTTTTGGATGAAAGGTTAGTTAAGGCAGTTCCAGAATGGCAGCAAGAAGCCGATGCGTTTAACGCGCCTCTTCCAATTTTATATGAACCTGAATCAAACCAATATCTTTCTATTTACCCGTTCAACAAAGCAGTAGTAGAAGCGTTTCTAAACGCTGTGAAGTAACCTTGACATTTTTATTATTTTATTACCTTTATTTTGTCGGCATTAAAATAGTAAATTGTGTAGTATTTTGTTTACTATATTGTTTATTATTATTATGTGGGTTTTATTCCACATACTCTACAATTTTGTCCACATTATGTGGAAAATATTGCACTTATATCTACACTTTTTACTCTCTATTACAACATCTTTTTCACTATCTGTCAATAGCTCTATAATCTTGAAACTGCAAAACTCTCCAAACTGTTATAATAGACTTAACAACAAAAATCTTAAACAGAATACATAAAACTAACCATGGGATTGATTTCTAACATTAAAGCAAGGTTTTTACCAAGCACCCCAGAGCCACAAGAGCCACAGAAAAACAGTTTAAGCGGAATGTATGCTCCGTTGCTTGAGCAATTTGGTTATGGGCGTAAACAGCGTCTAGTGAATCAAACCTCAGAAGTATCTATTCAGAAAGAAGAATTTTATCGCGGTCTAGGGTATGGTGTTATCCGTAAGGCTGTAAATACTGGTATTATTGCGGCAGAGGAAAATATTCGCACTACTTGTAGTTCTACTCAACGCGAGCTACTCGCCAAAAAAGGCGACCAAGTAGAACATCCATATATTACTTTATATCGTAACTCGCCTTTTTTTAGTGAATACGACTTTTGGAAGTGGTATTTACTATATATCCAATTAAAGGGCGAGTTTTACATTTATGTTGACCGTAAGCCGATTAGAGGCAATGACCGCTATAAGGCAAAAAACCTCATGACTTTCCCAAAGTACATGAAACTTCTTAACCCCTATCATGTTACCCCAAATTATGATGGTGATGGTAACTTAATTTCTTATACTGAAACTAAAAGTGTTAACGGTGAAACAGTTGCTCGTGATTTACCTGCGTATCAGGTTATCCGTGTACATGAAATAAACCCGTTCGATACACAAGACGCTTATTCTTTGCTAGATGCAACTAAAGAAAACTTTTACACGATTAAAAATGCGCAAGACTTTACTCGCCATGCCGTTGTAAATAATACTAACTCGCCAATGATGATTAGCACTGGCGAATTTGAAAGTGAAGAAGCGTTTCAGAATTTCCTAGCCCGCGTACTTTATCATGAAGATGGCGAGCCTATTGTAACTTCTGGCTCAGGCGAGGTTAAAGTGCAAGAGCTTAATCAAAATCTTGATGGCGCTTCCCTTGAGAAAATTAACAGCATGAACCGAGATGAAGTGCTTATTGCAACGGGCGCTTCAAAATCTATCTTAGGTGTAGAAACTTCCGGCTTAACTCGCGATGTTGCTGCAACGCAGAAGCTTACTTATGTAGAATCTACTGTTGTGCCAATGATTAAGCTCATGCTAGAAACTTTGAATTATGATTATCGTGTTAATTATCCACTTTCCTTTGCGGTTGATAAATACATTATGCACATTACTAACCCATCCACTGGCGACAAGGCACAAGAGCTTAAAGAGCTTGAAGTGCGGGAAACAGAATATACTATGGTTGAGAAGTATGTTGCAAGAGGTTATACCCGTAAATCTGCCGCACAGTATGTTAGAGGCGAAATTGATGTAGAACAATTACAACTTGAAGATGATACTTCTCGCATGACTGCAGAAGAATCAACTGCGACCGTCTTAGCTGTCCAACAATGGCAAAGTCTCATCGCTGCAGGTAATAATGCACAAGATGTTATTGACCTCGCTGAAGGACGCATTACTCTTGGCGAGTTTTTGGAACGTAATAAGAATGTTAAACCTGTTTCTCTAGACAGCCCAGAAAGCGAAAGCGACGAAACCGACACAAAGTCTGATGAAGGGACTTACTATGACCCAGATGACGACTACTCCACTCCAAGAGATGAAAAAACGCCAAAAGCTGAAAAGAAAAAGAAAGAGAACGTAACTCCGCTAGAAAAAGCGTTAAACATTTTAGCTTCTTACGACTGCAAAATTACTAAAGCTCACGTTACTCCACTAATTGACCCAACCTTAAACGAAGCCGACCGCAAAGACCTTACTGACGCTATTCTCACTTCTGTTAAATCAGTGTATGATGCGGCAAAACGCGTACGCAAGATGGAACTTCTAAAACAATTTGACAAGAAGTTCGGTGTTAAAGCGAATACTATTCTTGAATTACAAAATAAAGCAAAACTGTCTGAATCTCAAGTTGCCGATTTACGTGCCGAGATTAACAGGTTAGACTATGCTATAATAAACCAAAAGTTAGGAAAATAATTATGATGTTAAACGAAATTCCTGAAGCTGAGCTAGTGGAGTCTACTCCAGAGTCCACTCCTACTCTGCAATCAGTGGAAGACCAAATTAAAGACCTTGAAAGTAATGGTGTAACTGTTCTAGGCACAGCCGTTGACGAAACAACAGGTCAAGAAGTTGTTCTTGTTGACCCAAACAGCACTAACTTGAGTAATATTGGTCAAGGCCAGTCAGAACAAACTGATACTTTGCCGATTCCACCTCGTATTCGTGCGCTTATGAACTATGAAAAAATTCCACGCTATGCTATGACGGCTGAACAAAAGAAAACGCTAGCCGACTGGCGCGCTAATCAGCAACATCGCGCTGAAGTAACCACCAGCAGAATTGCAAGTGCGACCCCTTTTACCGTCAGCGCCGAAGCACCTGCCGAGAGTGCCAAAAGCGCAGAAACCAATACAGCTACTAAAAAGACACGTAAGCGTAAAAGCACCAAGAAGAAATAGGCTTAACAGATGAATGGAGATTTATTTGAAATTCGTTGCCCTGCGGAGCTAACAACTAAAAGCGGGTACAAGATTCGTTGCGACCATTTATGTTGTATTGCTGCGAAAGGGAGTGTAATTCAAATTAAATGTCGTCATTGTAAAACTACTTTTGAGGCCTATATCCCAGAGGACGCTAAAACTTCTAAAGATGTTGCATTTAGAATTATTGACAAATAATTTATGACTGTGATATAATGAAATTGTCCCAAAAAATACCCAATATTTGGGACCGACAAAAGATTTCTTTTCATACCCTACCTTTCCACTCTTATAAGTGAACGCTCATCGACCGGCGTTCACTTTTTTGTCATGAAAACTACCCAATTTTCGTGACAAGATAAGCTTTAGCAAAACCTTGATAGCCTGTCTTATCTGTTTTGTTATAATAGCAACAGAATACAAATGTGAGTATCTTCTATTAACAAATTAAGGAGAGAAAACGATGGCTTTAGTCAAAGGTCCTTTTACTATTGTATGGGGTGAAATCGGCGACAATGCGGCTGTAATTCACGATGTTGAGGAAGTAGATGTTTCCATTGAAACCGAGACTAACGACTACACCACAGTTGACGGTAAACGCTATACTTTGTACGGTGCTATTTCAGCTAATGCTACTCTTACTCTTCTAGACTCTAACTTGGACGCATTGACTGCATTGCTTCCACAATATACTCGTGTTGAGAATACTAAGATGTCTTCAGGCGAGATGGTTAAGGCTGGCTATGCCGCTATTGACCTTGTGGCTGCATCTTGTGGTGACGCTTACCCAGAAAAGAAAGACTTGCACATCATTTCATGTTCTAGCAACGGTGGTGGTGTGAATGAAACTGCTGCTGGTCGTGAGGTTATTACAATTAAGTCTTGCGGCACAAGCTTGACTGAAGTTGAGCTTCCTGATTCACAAGTTCGTACCGTTCAAATCACCTTTACTGGCGAGCCTGGTAACGATGGTATCAACGAGGAACTTGGTTCACCAGTTGCTGCTCTTCAGATGTATCGTATGAACGCTCTACAGAAAGTAGAGTCAGACACTACTACAAGTGGTGGCGATACTCCAGAAGCCAACGAGAGCTAGAAGTAAGCTTTAGCAAAAAGATTACCCCTGTTAAACAGGGGTGTCTTTTTTATTAAGCTTTGTTGCGCTAACGCAGTTTCAATGGTTTAGTATAATGAATTCAGTAAGCGAAAAGCTCTTACTGATGAATATTAAAAACACAAAGGATTTGAGATGACCAAAAACCAAAACAACCGTGTTCAGGCTGTGGTCAACTCGTTCTTGGACCGAGGCGAGGGTGTTGTAGAGTTCCCAAATGGTCTTACTATTACAGACGATAGCGTAATGTGGTCGGGCTGGAAGTATGACATTGATACTCTGGACATCTCCGAATATCCGGGGCAGGTTACTGCAAACCATATTGACATGCTGGAAAATGTCTTAGGCAAAGTAGAGGGTGTCAAAAAGGAAGGTAACCGCGTTTATGTTGAGCGTATTCGCTACGCTATCAAGGAAAACGCACTTGCCAAGCTTGCATACGATTTACTCGTAGGCGGCTTTAGCAACCAGTTCTCAATTGAGACAATGCCTACGGGTAATGACGACTATGAAAATGGTGTATTCCATAGTCATAAGTTGGTCGGACTTTCTCAAGTTGTGATGGGCAATAACAAGCACGCACACGTCAATTCTGTTGGCGAAATGGCACTTGTTACTAACTCTATCAACGCGTCAAAGGAAGCTGGTCTTGATACAAGTGTCGTAGAACATATCCTAGACAACGAGGAGGAACAAGCTGTGGCAACAAACCAAGCTGAACCAAAAGAAGTCAAGGAAGAAGTCATCGCCAATACTGCCGAAGAGGTTTCAACTCCAGAAGTTAAACCTGAAAAAGAAGCAGTAGAAGCCTCAGAAGCTCAGGCTAACGCAGAAGCAGAATCTAAAGAGACTGTTGCGGAAGCTAACGACGCTGATACCGAAGCTCCAGAAGCAGAGGAAGTAGCGGAGGACGCTAAAGAGGAGAACGATGCAGAAGCCGAAACTTCTGACGAAGAAATCGTCAAATCCGAGTCCGAAGAGGAAGTTGAAACTGAAGACAACCAAGCAGAGGCAACCGAAGCCGATGAAGAGGAAGTCCAAACGCAAGCTGACGCTGAAGACCAAGAAGTAGCGGAGGACGCTACCGAAACTGATACAGAAGCTAACCAAGCGGAAACCAAAACAGAAGAAGAGCCTACTGAGGAGCCAGAACAAGCCCCAGCCGAACAGCCCGCTGAAGAAGAGGCTGATGATATTAAGGAAGAAAACATGGCAGACCTTCAAAAACTTGTTGACGAAGCAGTTGCAAAGAAATTAAATGCAATCGCTGAAGCTCAAGCTGCTGAAGCCAACGAACCTGAGTTCGAGAAATCAGCTGCTCCTGAGACCAAAGTTGACAACAACTACCGCGCTCGTTATGAGAAGCAGGTTAAGGCGATTGTAAACATCGCTAAAACCCACTCTATTAAAGCGCAAAATGAATTGGAAGAAATCAACCAATTCAACTTCAATGCCCTTGTTGAAGCTGGCAAAGTCAGCAACACAATGACTATTGAAGAGTTTGGTAACTTCGTACTACCACCAGAAATGTACGATGAAATCGTTGGTGTTCGCACTAACTATGACGCTTTCTTGGCTATTCTTGACTGGCGTGAAACCGACCGTCTAGAGTTCAGCTGGCTACGTCGTGATGGTGACATCAAGATGCAACCTGTTGCAATGTGTGCACCACAAAACCCATCTCCAATTACTGACGCTTCTGTTGATGCAGATGACAGCAATGTGAAGAAACTAACTCAATACGGCGCACACGCTGTGTTTGAGCAACTAGAGGAAATCGCTGGTGTTACACCAATCTGTAATGCGGCTCGTCTATTCCTTGCTGTTGACCTTGTAGCTGACGCTATTCGTGGCTATCGCAACGACTTCGCATTTGGCAAGGCTTCTCTAGCTATCGCTAAATTCCAGCAAGCTGTTGCTGAAGCTGAGACTGGTATTGTCTATGCTTACGGTGGTTCAGACCTAGAATCTATCAAGAAGTTCTTGGAAGTTCTAGCTGCTATCTCTGACAGCACAACAAACGGTCGCTTCATCTTCACACAGCGTACCCTTTTGAAGATTAAGGGCTTCGCACTAGGTGCAGGCGTAAACGGTCCACTTGGTGAAATCTTCATTAACGGCAGTGTTCCAACCATCTTTGGTGTGCCTTACACTATCGTTCCTAACGACCTAATGCCATCTATTGGCGATGATGTTGCTAATAACCCTAAGTTCTTGGTTAACGGCGAGGAAGTTGAAATTACTTCAACCGTATTCTTCGGCGATACCGACCAGTTCATCGGTTACACTCGCGGTGGTCTAAACCTAGACATTAGCGATGTAGCATCTTACGGTCCAAACGCTCAATACTCAGCTTACCAGCGTGACGAAATCGTACTTCGTGGTTACTACTACCGTGGTGGTGCGTTCCGTCTTCCAGAAGCTATGGCAGCTATCATGAACAAGGCAGCTACCAAGCCAGCAGGTTCTTAGTATTACGCTTTTCGCACGTTCTTAATCAGTTGTAAAGCTCTGTAAAAGCTTTAAGCACCTCACACTGTATTCTCCATTAGAAGCCCATTAGGGGCTTCTTTTGGTATAATATAACCATGAAAAGATATTTCCTACCAACTGCTAAATTTCTGCAACAACTACCTACTAAAAAGGAAGCTGAAGCAACGACAAAAGCTCCAGTTGAAAATGTTGTTGAGGTGGTTACAAATGAGCTTCCAGACGAAGTTAAAGAGACCACTAAAAAGAACAAGAAATTTAAGAAACAAGACTAGGAGTTTGCGCCAGTGGAATACGGACTTTATTCGATTATTCTTGTAGAGCTAGTTCTATTTGGCGCGATTTCTATTTTGTCAAATTTTATGAAACACAAATAATTTTTCTGTGATATAATAGAACCATGAAAACCTTATCCAATAAAAATCTAGTCCGCAATTATCTTCCCTTTAAGATGGAAGTAGGTTTTCGTACACCCGAATTGTAAAACAAAAATTGAGACAAATACGAGAACCTACTTGACAAAAAGTAGGTTCTTTTATACAATTAGGGTAAGTACGTTAAAAATTGGTCCTGTAGCTCAGTAGTAGAGCATTCGCCTGAAGAGCGAAGGGTCATTGGTGCGAATCCAATCGGGACCACCATATACGGCACGAAATTCGAGGGAAGCGCAAGCGTCATGAACTTGTCGTGGTTGGTGCAACACCAACTCGTGCCACCATAACTGGGAGTAGCTCAGTCCGGTTAGAGCGCTCGCTTTGGGAGCGAGAGGCCGGAGGTTCAAATCCTCTTTCCCAGACCATTAGCTTTTGGAAAGCTTTCTTAGAGTTTTACTATAATCTCTTATAACTAGCGATATAAACTCTTTAACTTTCTGAGATGTGTTATTCATATACACATTATACATTAACAACATAAGCACCGCTAGCCCAATTGGTAGAGGCACATGCCTTAGGAGCATGCCAGTCTCGGTTCGAGTCCGAGGCGGTGTACCAAATTTGCAGGAATAGCTCAACTGGCTAGAGCGCCTCCTTTACACGGAGGAGGTTCTGGGTTCAAGTCCTAGTTCCTGTACCATTATTGGCATGTAGCTCAATTGGTAGAGCGCCGTGCTGTTAACGCGGACGTTCCGGGTTCGAGTCCCGGCGTGCCAGCCAATATGGGTGGGTAAGTCTCAGTAGTAGAGCTGGTGGCAGAAGACCATTGTGCGTTGGTGCAATTCCGACCCCACCCACCTAATACGCTGTTTTAATTCGTTAAAGTAGGCGAGCCAGTCTGTAAAACTGGTCTCCTTGTGGGTCGAGTGGGTGCGATTCCCTCAAACAGCACCAAAAAGAAAAAAGGATTTTAATATGAGCGCAAAAAAGATTAAGGAGCAAGATATAAACTACCCAACAGCAGGTGTATCCAAAAAGGTAAACTTGGCTCGCTTGGATTACTTCTCTACATTAAAAGAAAATTGGAATGGCTTTACAGCTCAGCCCATCATGGAAGAAATTATTGAGTTTGGCAAGCAAATTGTTGAACTAGCTGAAACTCAGCCTGAGATTTTTCCATTGCCTAATGGTACATTACAATTTGAATGGGAAAATGATAATATTTATATAGAATTACACCCATCACTAGACCAATTATGGGGAATTTTCTGGATGACGCCAGATTATCATAATGTTGAAGCGAAAGTCCGAAACAACCCAAAATATGCACTAACTACTGTTCAGAAGTTGCTTGAACAGTATAAGTAAATTAACAACGACCGTCCGTAACTCAATTGGTAGAGTAGCTGGCTCTTAACCAGTTTGTTCCGAGTTCGAGTCTCGGCGGACGGACCACACTTTAACAAAAACGCTTGACATTTCTGCTTGATGACTGTATAATTATTAGTATAAACAAGCTAATAAAAGGAACAATTATGGAACAGCAGAAAAAACAACAAACTTTTCTGGACAAGATGAACAGTTTGGCGGAAAGCGAGCTAGAGTTTGACGCTATTGCGCTTGCGCAAGTAGTTAGAGCAATATACAGCGTATGGGCTGACGCAGTTGATAAATTTATGAAACTGGTCTGGGCTGACAAAGAACATGGGTTGGACATTAAACTATCGGATGTTACTATGTACAAATCGTTTGCCCGCATTAGAGCGTCTCAAGACAAGCAACTCATAGCTACAATCTCCCTTGATGGCAACATCGTGCTAGATAATGTATTAGTTACGTCAGGCGAAAATTTGGGTTTATTGTTAGCAAAGCTAATAGAACAAAATTAAGCACCACTAGCCCAATTTGGTAGAGGCAAACAACTCAAAATCGTTACAGTCCCAGTTCGAGTCTGGGGTGGTGTACCAAGCAGGCATATCCCAATCGGTAGAGGAGAGCGACTTAAAATCGCTTCAGTCTGGGTCCGAATCCCAGTGCCTGTACCATAACAATTAGTCCGCATAGCTCAACTGGATAGAGCGTCTGCCTACGAAGCAGGAGGTTGTAGGTTCGACTCCTACTGCGGATACCACATTAACATTGTCCGTATGGTGTAATGAATAGCACGACACGGTTCTAACGTGTAAGGTTTGGGTTTGAATCCTAATACGGATACCAGATTATCTCGGTATAGCGTAAAAGTAGCGCAGGCTAGGAGGTTGTTACGCGTGACTTCTCAGAACGCAGGGATAAAAGGGGTAGCCCCTGTGCCACCTTACGGTGGAAGTAAGTTTGAGGTGCAAGTCCTCAATACCGAGCGTATGCGTTCGTAGCTCAATTGGTAGAGCAGCAGGCTTTTAACCTGTTTGTTGCGAGTTCGATTCTCGCCGAACGCACCATTTTTTATCTAGTATTTTTTATTCAATAGTGTTATAATTAGCTTATACATTAACAAGCTGGTGGGTGAAGTAGCTGGGAGCTACACCGGTTTGCTAAACCGTGTGGGCGCGTTTGGTTGCGCTTGAGGGTCGGGACCTCCGCCCACCGCCAATTATGGTGAGTATCCGGCTGGATGAGGAACCTGTCTTGAAAACAGGCGGCTGTAAAAGGCTTCAGGGTTCGAGTCCCTGGCTCACCGCCATAAGGAATAATATGCGTAAGTACAAAACATGGAACAAAGGAGATGTTATAGACTCAATTGAGGGGTTGGGCTATTACTTGAAAGCGCATAAGAACAGACATGCTGATGAAGTGTGTCGGCAAATTAAAAGCACACAAGGGCCAGGCTGGACACCGCAAGGAAAGATAGTATTGCAAAACGACACGTTTGATATTATTGTTGAATTGCGTGTTAAGCGTGACCAATAATGGGGAGTCGTCTAACGGCAGGACAACGGTCTTTGAAGCCGTGAATTCAGGTTCGAGTCCTGACACCCCAGCCACGCACGCGTGCAAGGCACAGCAGGTTTTCATACGACCAGCCCGTCAGGAGCATTACCTGAGCGTGCGACCATAAAACAAAGATTAGAGGAGAATAAACATGCCAGTCGGAACTAAAGGCGACTACTATACTAGACTGTTAATAGGCGACATTATGTCCGAGGGGTGTTTAGACAAGTACCCTAGTTCCAAGTATGCTGATGGCGTGCCAGCGCACACCTACTCTATCAACCATGTAATGACAACATATGACATTACTAAAAACGAGTCTCCTTTGATTACCCTACGTCCTATTACTACACGTATGGCTATTGGTGAGTTACTCTGGATATATCAAGACCAAAGCAATGACCTAAACCTACTTCGTGATAAGTATGGCATCACTTGGTGGGACGAGTGGGATATAGGTAACAGAACAATTGGCGCAGCTTATGGAGAAGTTATTAAGCGCCACGACCTCGTTAATAAATTGATAAAAGATATTGAGGAAAACCCAGACGGGCGCAGGCACATTATTACTATGTGGCAGTATCAAGACTTTGAAGACAAGCATGGCTTGAAACCTTGTGCTTACCAGACAGCTTGGAACGTGCGTCATGGCAAAGATGGCGTGGACTACCTAGACATGTGTTTATATCAACGTTCCTCGGATTTCTTGACAGCAGGATGTATTAACCAGGTGCAGTATTTAGTATTTCTACATTTGATGGCTCGTCATCTAGGTTATACTCCGGGCAAGTTTAGTTGGTTCGTACAGAACATTCAAATTTACGACCGCCATATGCAGGAAGCCAAAGAAATGCTAGCACGCGAACCTATTGACTGTAGCCCTCAAATTGTTCTGAACCCAGATAAAAAGAATTTTTATGACTTTACGGTAGACGACATTAAGATTGTCGGATACCCACGAGAGCAAATTAAAAAACAGAACCCACAACTCAAATTTGACTTAGGCCACGAAAAAGTTGATACAGAGGGGTTTTCCATTAAAGATATTCGGAAGTAGTTTAACTGGCAAAACGCTCGGCTCTGGACCGAGTAAGTCTAGGTTCGAGTCCTAGCTTCCGAGCCAGATAGGTCTGTGGTGTAATGGTAGCACAACGGTCTCCAAAACCGTTAGTCTGAGTTCAAATCTTGGCGGACCTGCCACAAAAGTATTGACAACGTTAGTGTTTTGATATATAGTTATAGTATGTTATTACAAACAATACACGAGCTTGGCAATTGTATGGCAAAGCTTGAATCAAGCCTTAATAAATTAGACGAGGGTATCGACTCTTTGGTTGACGATAATGCTAGACGCGAAATGCGCAAGCAGTATAATGAACTGCTTCGGGCATTTGAACGCCACGACTTTTCCACTCAGCACTTGCTAGAATGTATGGAAGATACACTCATTAACAATTAGTATGGTGGTTGTAGCTCAGTCGGTTAGAGCGCCTGTTTGTGGCACAGGAGGTCGGAGGTTCGAGTCCTCTCAACTACCCCATGCGTCCCGATGGCAGAGTGGTTTATGCGCCGGCCTGCAAAGCCGGATACCTCGGTTCGATTCCGGGTCGGGACTCCAAAATTAAGAAAAAGGCTATTATGAAAAACTATGAAGACTGGGCAGAGCTAGCAATCGCTAGATTAAGAACGTTCCCAGTTGATTTTATTTTTAACGCTGGTAGCTGGGAGGGCAACAGTCTAGGGTTAATCTATGAGATTCAACATCATACTGCAATTGGAGAGTTTTTTGTTACAATGGAACAAGAATACTTTGACTCTTTGAAGAATGGTGAACTACAAAAAATCTTAAACGAGAAAGAATAAGAAATGGCAAAAATTACACTTATCGCTTGTATCCAGCAAGATAACGGCATCGGTTATGAGGGCGATTTAATTTGGCGTATTCCGCTTGATATGGCGGTTTTTAAGCATTACACTAAAGGGCATGTCTGCGTAATGGGGCGCAACACGTTTAATTCTCTGCCAGAACCCCTAAAAGGACGTACAAATGTTGTTTTGTCTCGCGACAAAATTGATATTGAAGGTGTCACTACTTATCACGACTTAGAAGACCTTAACAAATTTTTAGATACATTAGATGAAGAAGTGTTTATTATTGGCGGCGCGAGAATGTATGAAGCTTATCTTAATAAAGCGGACAAAGTTATTTTAACCCGAGTTGGCGATACCAAGCCTGCAGATACATTCTTCCCGAAGTTTGACTTTGTTGGAAAATATGAAGTACAGTCAGTAGCTCAATGGGATATTGACGTTCATGCAGAAACATTAGTTTACACTAAGAAATAGTTGTGCTATAATAAAAAAGCCACCTAAGCATTGTGGTGATGCACCGCTCTTGTAAAGCGGAGAGGCGAGTTCAATTCTCGCAGGTGGCTCCAGAAAGAGAGATATGCGTAAAATATTAGAAATTGATGGCATTAAAATCGCAATTACGATGAAGCCTACTGGTGAAGAACTTGGCAAGTTCTATTTTTATTCCCAAAAATATGACATATGGTGCTTAGACGATAGTTGGCGAGTAGCACAAGAAGATTTAGCGTGGATATTGCGAGATAAGGTTGAAGCGTATATAAGCACTCCCTATTCCAACATGACTACTAAACGGGAAAAACGGAAGTGGAAAGCATATAGGGAGCTGGTGGATAGAGGACTACAATATCATAGAACAATATAAAAAGGCGCATGACGCGCCTTTTTTAATCTTCGTCTTGACTAATACGTGATGTAGTAGCGCCAGTTTGCCCTTGATACTTGCCGCGATATGGGTGTTCTGCTTTTTCGTCCATTGTTGCAAAAACAATTTGCCCAACCCTTTGCCCAGCACGCAAGATGTAACTGTTTTCGCTCGCGTTATACAGTTCTAGCGTAATTTCGCCCTCAAAGCCAGCGTCTATCCAGCCGGCATTTTGAATAAACAAGCCTAAACGTCCAATAGAGCTTCTCCCCTCTACAAAGCCGCATATATTGTCTGGAAAAATAAAATGCTCTTGAGTGGTTGCTAATACGAATTCGTGAGGGTGAATAATAATATAGTCAGCGTCTTCAAAAGTATTGTATGGAAGTTCGTCTTTTAGCTCGTAAGTTTTGCCCGTCTTAACGGTAGTTGCAAAACTGTTGGATAGTGTAATATCTACACTGCTGGGCTGCACATTGTTGATGTTGACGTTTTTGACTAGTCTATTAGCTAAAATTTCTTTACGTAAGGTTTTATCAGATAGAATCATTTTTTATCCTTGTTAATTTCAATATATATGTCGTTATCTTGTAAATACCCTAACTTCTCCAGAATTGCAGCTATCATCGTGCCAACAATGGTTATGCCCAACATAATAAAAAACGCGCCTAAACCGGCGAGAACTGCGAACATGAGTATTATTAAGATTAGTGCCATATGTTTTGTATTCCTTTCTGTTTTTTGGTGCAGGTAGGCAGAGTCGAACTGCCGTCTCGTCCTTGGCAAGGACGCATAATAGCCGCTATACGATACCTGCTTATCTGGTACAGATACCGAGGCTCGAACTCGGACTCTCTTCCTTGAGAGGGAAGTGTGTTAACCAGTTCCACTATATCTGCACTTTAAGCGCCAAGTGGGACTTGCACCCACCCACAAGGCTTCAAACGTTCTAGCCTTTAACACGTTTAAGCTCTACTACCTGAGCTATTGGCGCATATATGGTGGGGGAGGCAGGAGTTGCACCTACTAACATTGAGTTTATGAGGCTCACATGCGGCTGCCGCATCTCTCCCCGATATTACAATGTGCTACTTTTAATTATAGCACGAGCGTAAATACTAGTCAATATGTTTCCACGCCGTTTTATTTTTAATGTTATAGACCATAGTGCTACAAATGTGGTACTGGCGCATGATTTCTCGCACGGGTGTTTTATTGAACAATAGCTGACGGATGTCGCGCACTTGCTGTGCTGTAAGTTTTGCATGAGAGCAACGTTCTCCGCGAGCTATCAGTCCAGTTCTGGACGCATGAGCCATATTGTGTTTTGCTGTACACAGTTCTAAATTGCAGAGCCGATTGTCCGTTTTAATTCCATTTATATGATTGACTTGATAGTGTTCGTTCCAACTCTTAGCAAATGTAAGCAAGACTAATCGATGCGCAAAGAAGCACTTGCGCTGATGTATGAAGGATATCCCTACCTTTACATAACCGTATTCGGTAACATGCCCCTGAATAATTTTAAGCTTTCCATCAGCACGTTCTCTAGCAAAACGCCCAAGCGTACTGGCGAAATATTTGTGTTTGCAATCTTTAAGGGGGATTAGTTTCCACGTTTCTTCCATAAGTATATTTTACGCCATACACTAGCACTTTGTCAAGCATTTTGTAAGTAGTAAAATAGATATATGGTAAATAAAATTGTGTATATGCGTCCAGCAGACGCAGAGGTTTACAACTCCGAACGTTTCATCACCTCTTTACAAAAGTATGGTTCGGTAAACATGGAATTTCTACAAGAAAAGTTGGACGAATTACACTATGACCCCCTACATGTTTCTGTTCTCGTTGAAATTGGCACACAAGCAATAGAGGACGAAGACAAGGCAAAGCAGTATTTTGAAGACCATAAGCATTGGATAGGTGGTAACTTTGAACGCTTACGCCGTATTACAGGATACCTTGTAGGTTCGCTAGAACGTTGGAATGATGGTAAAAAAGCGGAAGAAAAAGACCGTGTTAAACATGGTGTCTATAGCCAAGAAAACAAAGACCTCATTGAAGCAGAAAAATTGGAAAACAGTTTAGCTTCACAAATTTAGCGTAAGTTTTATATTGACACCTAATTTTCAGTTTGTTATAATAGTAATGCGACCGTAGGTGGGGGATAACCTGCGCAAGCAATTATGACAAAGAAAATAAAACTACAAGTTGATTAGCACAAAGGCGGGATAAACTTTTGTTTGTCCTGCTTTTTGTCTTATCACAAGGAGGTAAATATGTCAAAGGTTCTAAGCAACGTATCAAGAGGTACAACCAAATGAAGAGACGTATCAGGGCGAAGGAACCATTGCCGAAGTCGGTCAGACATGACCGCGAAGCAAGTAGTAGATTTGGTTTTGAGTTCGTTTATCTTGACTATTAGTTTGGCAAGTATTTGTATTGCCATAGTCGCACTTTGTATTTTATGCTCCAAGTATATTGACACATTTTTTATGGGTGTGATATAATAGGAGCATAAGCCGAAAGGCTTCACCAGCGTAGGCACGCAAGGCTGAGAGTGTGTCGCGATAAGCGCCTACAAAAGTCCGGCATAGGCTCATACCTCATCAGCAGGCCGGCTCTAAGGAGATGAGGCACCAACGCTTCAAAAGGTTTGGCGTTGATAAATAATTCATAGCCCACTAGGGGAGCAAATCTGGGTCATGCTAGCAGGTCCACCCGCTCCTAAAAGTTAACGCGAAAAGTACGTATCGGAAGAGCGTACTTTTTGTTTGTACTATAATAGTCTTATGAATAGTAAAACGAATGGATATGACCGCAACTATTTATTAGATTTAGCAATTTCCATAATGCACGATGGTGCGGACGAATGGCATGCGGTTGAAGAAATTAACTTTTTGTCCCAGCAACTCAAAAATGTTTCCCCGGACTTAGAAGAAGTTATCAAACAATATAAGGAACAACTAGCCATAGCTAAACAGGAATTGATTGAAGACGCACGTTTACGTCAAGCAAAAACTGACTATTTGGCTGCTAAATCTCCTAACTGGACTTATAAGCGCCGTTGCCGCGTTAAGCATACTGGGGTTGCGGCTTGCACAATGCTTGAGACTTATGTTGCTGACCCTACTGAAGAAGCTTTTGAATTGGCTTGTAGGTCGTTACAAAAGTTTTTCCGCGAGCTAGCAAGAGCAATGGGAATGGATGTTAAGGACTGCGGACGGTGCTTAAACGACTCTCTAAACGGTGTAGCAGATAGCGAACAATAGTATTTTTGTTATAATGGGGGTAACGATTAAAACAAGAATACAAATATGGCAAAACTTCAAACTCTTAAATGGGACAATTTGATTCGCGGTGACTCATCTGCAGTTGCTTGGCAGATTAAGTATCGTGATAAGGATGGCAATTTACAGCCCAAAAGCCTTGTTGGGTACAAGGCGGCTTTAACAATTAAAGCTAAAGAATGGGATAAATCTTTTACAGATATTGTTCCAGATGGTAGTGGCAGCATGGCAGCTGAGGGCTATGATGGCGTTCTGAATGTAATTGACATTGACTGCGACAATGAAGAGCAGATGCATTACATTCCACCCGAACAAGGTCGTATTCTTTTTGACTTACATAAGCAGGGAACTTGGTTAACTCCTGGACAGTATTACTTAGATGTAGTATTGGAGAATAAGGCAAGCAAGCGTACACATACCTACGTTCTTGCAACACTTACTGTGCAAGGCCACCCAACCAACCGCTTTACTACTGATGAACCTGATACCTTTGAGGATGTCAGAACTCCAGAGGAGGTCTAATGGAACAGCAATACAACGTTGTACCACTGTTTGAAACCGTTGTAGAGTTACCAAAAAACGTTGAAACTAACGTTGACTCTAATATTTTGGCAATTGAGCAAGCGTTTGACCAGTCTACAATTTATTTAACTTCTGTTGTTGAGGGTAACTGGGACCAAGTTTTGAGCGTAAACGGTCAAACTGGCGATGTTTGGGTCAACCCAAGCGTTAATGACTATACTCCAAAGACCTATTATGCGAAACACGATATGATAGCTGTCGGTGGTAGGCTTTATCGTGCTATTGAGAAGATTCCGTCTGCGCCAGAAAAGTTTGATGTTTCGCAGTGGGAAGAGGTTGACGTTGTAGATAACATTTTGCATGACTTTGAAGAGGAATACACCTACGAAAAAGGCGAAATCATTACTGTTGACGGCAAAATTTATCGAGCGAAAGATGATTTTACTTCTACGCAAGTAATTAACTATGATGACTGGGAGCTGATTTCTGGTGTTATCATTCCGGAATTTGAGCCAAACACTAATTATAATAAAAACTCTTTAATTCGTGTTGGGCAATCTATTTTTGCTGCCGATGAGAACTTTAAGTCTGGTGAAACTTACAATTCTGACGACTGGACAATTATTGCAACTGCATTAGCCAGTGAAGAACATTACGACAACACTACATCTCAGCTTGAAGCAACTACAGTTCAGGAAGCCCTAGACGAGTTGGCTACTAAGGCAGGCGACTTTGAAAGCGAAATCAACCAAAGGGTTGATAGCATTTATGAAAGCTTGACTGACCAAATTGATAGGCTAGAAAGTGACAAGGTTGATAAAGTTGACGGTAAGGGTCTTTCTACTAACGACTTTACTAATGAATACAAGCAAAAGCTTGACGATGTAGAGTCTGGTGCAGAGGTGAACGTGCAAGCAGACTGGAAAGAGTCTGATAGTACTTCCGATGCCTACATTAAAAATAAGCCTGCACCATATGTTTTGCCACAAGCAACCGCTACAGTGCTTGGTGGTATTAAAGCTCCAACACGCACAACGGAACAAACTCGCAAAATTGGCATTGACGAATCTACCGGTGAGCTGTTTACAGAAGAAGAAGCGGCGAACGGCATTGCAAGTATCAAAATTGAAAATGCCCACCTAATCATTACTCTGGCTGATGGCACGAAGTACGACTCAGGCTTTCTACCTCACGGCTATATCAAGCGTCAAACCGTAGCAGAGATGGACGGCAGCACTCAAACTTTTACTATTGAGCCTGCGGTTAATACAGATGACGTTACTTATATTACTATTAACGGCGTTGATTATAATAGCGAGTATTATACAGTTAATACAGCTGGTAATTCTATTACCACCTTATTCCCAGAGGACGCAATTCCTACTGGTAAGCTTGAACTTATTCTAACCGCTATTGGCGGCAATGAAGGTAGCGCTAATATCCCACGCTTCACTAATGAGGAGGCTGGTTCGTTCTTAGGCTCTAATAAAGAGGGCGAAATTGGTTCTACTGGTCGTGGAGATGGCACAGGTAAAGTAAATGGCTGGCAGGAGCTTAAAGACTCTATCGCAGACAAGAATGATGCTATTGAAAGCGAAATTGCGCAAAAGCAGGACATTATCTCCGAGGGGGATGCTACTCAATATTATCGTGGCGATAAGACTTGGCAGACGCTAGATAAAAAAGCTGTCGGCCTTAATAAGGTCGAAAATAAGTCTATTGACGAAATCAGGCAAGAGTTGACAGGCGATGTTACGCCGGTTGAGGATAAATTCGTTACTGGTGCAACGCTCTACGAACAGCTTGACAATGATAACTTGAAAAATGTTCGGGCAGACTGGGACGAGTCCGATACTGCAAGCTATGCGTATATTAGAAATAAACCACAAATTGTTCGGCTAGTTCTATCTACTGAAGATATTGGTGAGGGTGTTGACCTTCCTGCTAACACTTTATATGGTGTTTATACAGAATCTACTGACCCAGACAGTTCAGGAACTGACCCAGAAAGCGAGCCTGAGTCTACTGTTGAAAGTGGGGCCTAATGGCAAGTTTTAGTGTAGGCACAGGCAACCAGTACGTCACTTGTACGGTCTCTGCATGGGAAGTTAGCACTAATTCGAGTTCTAATTATTCTACTGTGCGTGTACAGGTAACTTATTCTCGTACTGGTGCCTACGAAGCATACAATACCGCTATTTACACGCATATTTGGTGCGATGGGCAGGATGGCGGAACTATCACTCGTAGTCTCAGCATGAATTCTGGCAACGGGTACTCCACTTCGTTTTCTCAAGATTTTACTGTATATCACAACTCAGACGGCTCTAAGACGTTAAATTTCTGTTACGAAGCTTCAGAGTCGGGTACTCGTGTTGACTGGACTGTAAGTTATCGTTGTGGCAGTTTAACTTTGACTCAATTCCAAACCGCCACTTCACCAACTATTTCTAGCATTGGCGTTTACTCTTCAACTTATAATTCTATTTATGGCTGGTGTGACATGTCTTCTTGGGGTTCGGGTGGCTCTACGTCTTCTCGTGACGCCCAAATTCTTGCTGGTGTGACATCCAATACGCAAACCTCAGGTGTTTTTGGTACTTGGAACCGCATTATGCAATCTTGTGGTAGCTCTACATACAATAATGGTACGATTACTAACTCAAGCACCCAACAGGGCGATGGCACGTTTACGCTTGAGGGTATGGTTGCATATCGGCTTGCTGGCTATGCAACAAATGGAGCGGCGGATACTCGTGTATATCCGGGTAATCAGAGTGTTAGATATTTACCTCCTGCGCCGCTCACTTCGTTGACTCATTCAGATACAATTGGCTCTAGTGCTATTTCTTCGGTAATCACAGTTAAGGGTAGTTATAGTAATGACTATGTGTATCCATCTACGCAGATTAGATATAGCACGGATGGTGGTACAACTTATACAAGCTGGCAGACTATCAACTCTAGTAATTATGCGTGGACTGCTGTTTCTACTACACTCTCTCTACCAGTTGCCTCTGACATTTACGTACAAGCGCGTCAGGCTTATCAGGGCATGTATTCTAATATTAGCACTATCTCTTGGACAACAGAGGGCGGTGACCCACCATCCTTGAGCAGTTGGTCTTGGGGAACGCTAACCTACAACAGTGCCACTGTTGATATTGATGGTATTGATTTTGGTGCGCCATCAAGTGCCAGTGGTCGGTACATAGATGCTGGTGTGATGGACTCAACGCAGGCAAATTGGTTGACCGCAACAAAGCGTTCTGGCAGGTTATCTAATGCTTCTAGCGGTTCTATCACAGTGAATAACTCTTCTACTGGTACACTTCAGCTTAAAGGGTTGCTGCCAGTCCGGTTCGGTTATAATATTAGCAATACGGCGTTTAGCGTTGATGGTATTGGTTCTAGTATTAAGGTTTTGCCACCAGCGCCAATTACGCTTGAAACTCGCACTACATCAGACAAAAACTTGGCTTCTGCCGAGCTTACACTCGTTGACAGCTCAAATAATATTCCAAATAAAAATATCTGGGCAGTTGTAGAATATAATGGAACAAGCACAGGCAATTTGTCTTATAAAACTGGCGAAAACCTTAAGGTTGTAATTTCTGATTTAACCTATAACACTTCCTATCCAGTTTCTGCATACCTAAGGGCGCACTCCGATACTGACCCAGAAACAGGGACTGGCTGGAGTAATAGTGCTGCTGCCTCTATAACGCTCTTAACGCTACCGCGCAAACCTGTAGCAACTATTTTAGCGTTAAACCAAGACTCCATATCAATTCATTACGAAGCTAAAATTGATGGTGGGGCAGAGAACCTAAAGCTATGCGCAAAACTTGTTTCCGAGGATGATTCCAAAACTGAAATTTGGGAAGATTTTTCAGAAAATGTTGAGGGTGAACGCTTGATTCCTAATCTGGTAGAAAATCAAGATTACTCTTTAATGATATACTTAATACAGGAATCTACTGGGCAAACAAGTGATTTCGTGAATATTAGTTTCACCCCACGAGCAGGCTTTTCTAATCTATATGGCTCAGTCAACAACAAATCTGTGAGAATTAACAAGCTATATGCATCTGTAAATGGGAAATCAACACCGCTCTTCAAGCTCTATGCTGGAGACGATAAAAATAAGGCAAGATTACTATACGAGGAATAATAGGAAAATGTCAGAAGCGATTATTATTGCGTTAGTTGGAATTCTGCCTACAATGACGACAATTGTTGCAACTATGTTGCAAAATAGGCAGAGTCGTAAACATAGCGCAAAGCAGTCAATTTTACAAATGATTATGGAAGACCAGTTCGCATGGGAAACATATCGTAAATTTCCAACAAATTTACATGATATAGAACATGAGTACGAGGTCTATCACGCTAACGGCGGTAATGGTGAGATTACTGCACGGGTAGCTGAATACAAACGCTGGCGTGAAGAACTAGAGAATCAGCTAGCAAAAAGTAAATATCAGGAGAAGATATAAAAATGGCAATTACTCCACGGCAAATGCTTGTAGCTTCAAGCAAATATAATATTAAATGTCCGTATGCTATGACCGCGGACTACATTACAGTTCATAATACTGCTAATGACGCAAGCGCAAATAACGAGATTTCTTATATGCGCAATAACGATTTGCAAGTGTCTTATCATTTTGCTGTGGATAATGTTGAAGTGGTGCAGGGCGTTCCTATCAACCGCAATGCTTGGCACGCTGGTGATGGCGCTAACGGCACTGGGAACAGACGCTCTATTGGTATTGAGATTTGCTATTCTAAATCTGGTGGCGACCGCTTTATTAAAGCCGAACAACTTGCTGCCAAGTTTATTGCTCAATTACTAAAAGAACGTAATTGGGGAACTGACCGCGTGCGTACACACCAAAGTTGGTCTGGAAAATATTGTCCACATCGCACTCTGGATATGGGCTGGCAACGTTATCTCAATATGATACAGTCCGAGCTTAACGCTCTTAACGCACCGGCCATTACCTATAAAGATGAATGGCACGCGAAAATGGTGACTAATAAGGCTACAAAGTTAGTTAGCTTGCCCGATTTGAAAACTATCAAGACTTACGCCAAAGGTGAAACTATTGACGAAATTGCCCAAGTATGTACTTATAAAGGCGTAAAATACTATCGTTCACAATGGTCTAAGGAGCGCAACATTAACAATGTGTTGCCTGCCGCAGATTTGGACGACTATGTTGCTCCTAAGCCAAAACCAACATGGATAGATGTTAAGACTGCAAAAATGGTTGCGACTGTGGACTGTCATTTGATTGACTTGGTAACAGGCGAAGTTGTTAAGACTTACAAGGCTGGTGATAAGTTTGATTTTGTTCAATATGCAGACTGGAATGGTAAAAAATACTACCGTACTCAATATTCAAAAGATAAGAACTTTGATAGAGGTATTCCAGCTAACGAGCTAGAGCCATACACAGCACCAGTTGAGCCAGAAAAGCCAGTTACTCCAGTTGAACCTGAGAAGCCAGTTGAGCCTGAAAAACCAACTATTCCAACAGAGCCAGAACAGCCTCAAGGTTGGTGGGCTAACTTTATTGAAGTGATTAAAAACGCTATCTATAACTTTTTTGCAAATCTTTTTAACAAGGAGAAATAACATGAAAACTTTTATCAAAGACCTCGTAGAGCGCGCTGTAAAAACTGCAGCTCAAACTCTAGCTGCGCAAATCGCGGTCGGTTCTGCGATTGCTGATATTAACTGGGGTATAGCTCTTTCTATAACGGCTGTCTCTACTTTAATGTCCGTTCTAACCTCTATTGCATCTTATGAGTTCGGCAACTCTGGCACCGCCAGCGCTGTTGACCTAGAAAAATAACACAAGGAATTTAATTTATGGCGCAAGTACAACAAATCAGTCCTAAGCAAGTCAAAGGTCTCCAGCAGTCTTTGGAGCATTTGGACTCGCTTGCGCCTATTAAACATATTGGCGAGAATCTTATTCTCGATGAAACCGGCACATTGTCTGGTACAGGCGGAGGCGGAGATGTCGGCGGTGTAGCGCTAGACGTTGACAGATACAATTTAGGCAAGCAACTTTTTGCAGATTATCAAATTGCTAGTGTCATCCCTGCTGATGCAGAGCCTGCAGTGGTGACTGAAAGCGATTGCTATGGCATTGGCGAAAATTCTGACTTTATGATTTGGGAGAACGATATGCCAGTTGGCACACAGTTTCATATGGAACAGTGGGATGTGCCAGAAGAAGCTCCAGAACTCGCTAATCTTATTCTCATTTATAAAGGTGGCGACATACGTTCAGCTTCTAGCTACACTACGAATATCGTTAAAATTCCAGATGGGAGAGACTTAGCATCTCTAACTACTCGTAGCTTTAATATGCGTAGTCGTAACTCAGAGACGGGCATGGAGTATGGGGATATTCGTTTGACTTTAGCTTCAGAACCAACCACGGTTACTGCTCCTAATTATTATGGTGTTCAACTGCAACTCCTTGATGAGGTTGCTAAATTATTCGTTGATAGTGTTCAAGTAGGAGAAGATGTTGCTCTAGAACCGAGAATGTGGTATAGACTTGAAAGCGACGTTATTCTGCTTCGCCATGAGCGCACATATGCTGGACAGTGGACTAATTGGTATGACCGCTTCACATACGAAAACGCTGTTCGGTACTCTATGATAGGTGTACGCAGTGAAGACGTGCCTGTATCTAGTTTTGATGGTTATGGAGTGCCGCATGAACAGGTCTTTACAAGCCTGCAAAGTATTCAGGAGTACTATAACCAATTTGTTGATTTATTGCGTGTTTTTGGGTTGCATCTTTCTGTTTACTTGCTCGGCACATCTACCTTAACCGAGTCCTTGTCGCTCCAGGCTCAAGTAGCAACCCCTATCTATTTACTCGGCACTTTTGCGTTTCAAGCAAAGAAGCCTAACCTGTCTGTATCATTCAACAATGTTGTCTTTCAGTATGGTCTTTATTTAACATCCTCAGATTCAGAATATGTGTCCTTGTCTTTGAATAGGTGTGTAATCTATCGCGACATGAGTTTAACTCATTGTGCTACTGTCTCGCTGAATCAGTGTCAGTTAGAAATTCAGTCGATATTATATACTGGTTCTGAATGGTCGCATACAGGAACCGGTAATGATGTTACAATTACTAATTGTTTTGGTGTACCCGTTACATTGTTCTTGAATAAGAGCAAAGGCGTAACGATTTATAACAGCAATATTACTGATATTTATCTTGACTCGGCCCTATCAGGCATAGTCTGTATTGGCAGCAATCAATTTTTAAGAGTGCATGCACCAGGCGCTAATCCAGCAGCAGAAGATAATGGCGAAGTATCTCTTGTTTTGGGCGGCGATAACTATACTTTTAGTTCGAGTATGGAATTGTTTATTTCGACTCCCTCCAAAGCAACTACTTATAAAATTTATAATGGGTATGATAAACTTGTTGACGACACTGATATGGCGTGGGAACACCCATTAGTTAGCTTAAATATTATTAAAAGAAACACTGGCACCTCATGGTCATCCGTATATGAGCCAAATATTGTGCTATGGTGTGGCGGACAAACGCGACGCGGCATTGGTTACATTGATACACGGGTTACTTGTCTCAAAAGTGATTTTGATGATGACCACTTTACAATGGACTCAACGTCAGAACATTACATTTTGGACCGTGGGGATGATAGCAATATTGACCTTACGAACTGGACAGACCAGATTCAAGTAGGGGTGAACAATACGGTTTCTCGCTATCAAAGTGATGGGTATGAAGTTATAGGTAGCAATAACACAATTAACTGGACTGGTTTTGGCACTGCTGTCATTGGTACTAAGAATACTCTCAATGATGCTTCTCATTCTAGCGTTGTTATTGGCACGCAAAATACGACTTCAGGCGAAGCTGCTATTGCTATTGGTCGGAATAATATAGCTACTTCCACAACTGAGAATAATTCTATCCGTCAAGCTATCGCAATCGGTATTGTGGCGAAGGCGCAAGCTGGTCTTGCACTTGCTATTGGGCAACAAGCTAACGCAGCCGCGCAAAAAACAGTGGCCTTAGGATATTTTGCAACGGTTAACCATCAGCAGTCTATCGCTATTGGTAACAACGCCTCGACTACTCGTGAGCAAGAAGTGTCGTTTGGTGACCAAACTAATACGTCCTCTGCCAAAGACCGTTTTCTTGCCAATGTTCGTGCGGGTGAGCTGGACACCGATGCAGTAAACTTAAAGCAAATGCGCGACTATGTTGATGAAAAACTAGGCGACATCAAGAAGATTCTGGATGCAATTGATATCGGTGACGGTGGCACAGGCGAGGGGAGTACTCTTGACTTGACCGAGCTTAAAGACAGACTTGAAGCCCTAAACACTGGAGCAGGAGTGTAATATGGAACAACTAGAAGAAATTTATACTATTATTGATTCAATGTCCGATAACTTGCGTAATGGCTATATGGAACTTAGCGCTTTAGGCGCAGAAGACCCTACTAGCAAGAATTTAGACAAGCTCGATGATACTGTGACCACTTTACAAAATCAACTAAATAACTGTATGAATATTTTAGTAGAGTTGGGCGCTGGCTCTCCTACTGAAGAGGGCGTTCCAGCCTTTGAGTCTGCTCTAAATTCTGTGCAGAGTTCATTGCAGTCCTGCTATAATACCTTGAAAAACATGGGCGTAGGCGAGGGTGAAGTCACGTTAGACAAAATGTCTGAAGCTGTAAATCAATTTCAGACAGATGTCAATTCTGCTTGGCAAGCCGCAGAAGCTAAGGGCGCTACTATCCCAGAAACACCCGATGTGGCAGGCTTAGCAAACGCTATTGCGTCTATCTCTGCGCAACCCGAATCTGTGCCAGTGGGTGAGTATGGCAGAATTACTTACTATACTATGAACACCAATAACGAGATAGAGTTCATTTCTTTAGCTTTAGATACTGAAAATGATTTTAATGCTTTATGCGATTCTACAAACTCTGCGACAGCGCAGCTCACTCTCAAGGGCGTGACTTTTGACAAATCGCATGTTGTTGAATTTACCTCCAATAAAATGCCCGATGCTGTTCCAGATTATTTTCTATATAGATTTGAAAAAATGGCTTACGGTACTGTTACGATTCCAAGCAACGTTACCTCCATTGGTTCTTATTTTATGGCTAACTGCTGGGCATGGAATAATTTAGTCGACTACTCTAGGGCTACAGCTCTATCATCCATCGGTCCCAGATTTTGTGCATGGCAGTATTCATTCAACAAAGCTGTTGACTTATCTGCAACACAAATTACGTCGATTCCAGAACGTTTCTTTCAGAGTGCGCTTGCCATCAACTCTACTATTACGCTTCCTAATACAGTTACGAGTGTCGGTGATTACTTCTTAGCTTGGAGCCACTTGCTCAGCACTGGACAGCCTCTTGTTATTCCAGATAGTGTCGTGTCTATTGGAAATTACTTCTTTTATTGTGATAGGCAATATAACAACATGATTACAATTGGGGCTGGTGTTCAAACTATTGGCAATTACTTCCTATATAGCTGCAACTCACTCAGGACTCAAGTCATTTTTAATGGTAATTTTACATCTATTGGCAATTATTTTATGGGTTATACTGCTAGCTATGATAAAACGGTGGAATTGACCGGAAACCATGCAACTTTAGGTACCAATTTTATGACAAATACCAGCATGAACTCAGCCAATAGCAGCGCTAGTGAGAATTTAAGTGTCACTTTAAGTGGTTCTTGGACTTCTATTGGAACCCGTTTTATGAGTTTTCAGGCCTGGGCCTCGCCAAATATCAGTATCAATGGCGATGACTTGACGATAGGAACTTACTTCTTTTGGAAAAATGGTAATACTAGCAAGTCTACGATTAGTATTACAGGTAGCACGTCTGGGTCTCTGTCTTATTTTGTCAGTTATAATCCATCGTGGAATGGCACCATTTCACTTGCGGGTGGTGTAACGGAGCTAGCAACATCTTGTTTTTGTTCTCTTCCAGCGTTTTCACAAACACTTGCCCTGCCTGACTCTATCGTTACTATCGGCAATTCTTGCCTTTATAAGATGAATTGCGCCTATGCGCCAACAGGGCTTGACAACGTAACTACTATTGGGAACTATTTTCTATATGGCTGTACTAATATGAATAACATAGTGTCTCTACCCAGTACGCAGTCCGTAGGCAATTATATGGGGGCATATAGTAGCCTTGGTTTTTTGCCTAAAATGCCTAACGTTCAGTCAATTGGTACATACTTTTTTGCTTTTTCTAGAGTGTATGATATTTCGGAATGGAATAATTATGTCAGTCTATCTAGTATAGGTTCAAACTGCTTGCGTGACTGTTATGGCATTACCCCCTTAGTCACGGGCAGCTTAATTATGCCAAGCACTCTTGCCACTGTCCCCGATGCGTTTATGGCATACTGCTACAATTGGTCTGGAGTAGTGTACGTTTCTAAAACTACGATGTTTGAAAGTAGCGTGTCCACCTTTAGCTCTGGCAATTATAGTCATGTAGCATTATACACAAACGGCATTGTATTCACAGGACAGGGGGGCAGTCTAGCACAGATGACTATTGGGTCTAGCGCTAACGCACCTCTACGCAAAACCTCTTACGTTTCTTCTTAACCTTTAACTTTGGTATAATGTAATTATGGATGAAGTTGAGTCAACAGTTGAATCTACAGTAGAGTCCACAGTAGAATCTGAGGGGACTATTGCTGACCGTCTAGCCTCAATGATAGAACATCTTGGGGATGCCTATAGTACTACTAAACGTAAAGGCGGCAAACTTCCTACATCTAAAAATCTTGAGAATTTGTCTTCTGCGATTAACACAATTACAGGTGGCGGAAGCGGCTCGGTCGATTTGCCAGTTGGTTTAACTGAAGACTGGGGAACTATTGCAGGGCTTCCGGACAAACCTATTTCTGTCAAATTCGGTGCAGAAGAAGATTTTAATGCTTTTTGCAATTCTTGTGCGCAAAGTCTAGAATCTATTAACGTATCTCTAGGTTCCATGCCGAGAAATGAGGTTTTGTCATTTTATGTAGGCGGTGCGGCTAACAATGTTCCTGACAATTTCTTAATGTCGCCAGAAACAGTTGACCCAGCTCAACGCTTTTGCGAAAACTTACAATATGTCACGCTTAATACTACTCAAATAGTTGGAGACAACTTTTTGCGCAACAACACGCTATTTAATGGTGAAATCGTGCTTGGGGAGCAACTACAGAGCGTTGGTGACTATTTTATGGGCAAAAATTACAGCTTTGACCAGCCTATTACTTTACCTGACTCTTTGAGAAAAGTAGGTGAAAGCTTTCTGTATTCTTGTAATAATTTGCCAGAACTTTATATTCCGAGAAACGCTGCTCCACCTAGCGACCGCAATTCGCTTTCATGCGACAATCAAAATGCAACTGCTTATAAAGCAGGTTTACGCTTGAAAGGTCCAGGAGCAGCAAAATGGATAACTGCGCTTCCTAACCGTGACACAGTGCCATTTCGTAACCTAATTGCGACTCCGACTAGCGAAGTCTACCGTCGCGTTAGAATTCAATTTAACAACTACAAACCTGATGAAGTTCAGCCCGTGTTAGATGGTATGCCTGCAACCGAACCAGAGCCAGCGCCAACTTATACAAAGTGGTATTATGATACACCGATAGTAGCTCAGGATGAAGATGATAATTGTAAGCTTTCGATTTCTATGGCATTACAAGGCTATGAAGTTTCTGACCCAGCTAAACGTGAAGTCATTGTAGAATTTGCAGATGGTAAAAAGGCGCAAACGGTTTTAGTTGAGGACGGTAGTACAATTCGTGAGCGATTTAACTTAAACGATTCACTTAAAGTTTTATTCGGTAATGGTAGAGAATTTTTAGGCTGGCGAAACTGTGAGCCATCAGAAGTTGTTTATCATACAGTAACTATCAACCCGGATAACGGCGAAGAGCTTAGAGTAACGCAAATTTGTGACGGATATACAGTTAATGAGCCTCAAACTCCTACAAAAGAGGGGTACAAATTTGTTGGTTGGACTGATGAAGAACCAGTTTATCATACAGTAACATTCTTAGATGGTGAAAATACAGTCACTCTTACTATCCCGCATGGAGAAGCAGTCGGCTATCATGCACCTCTCGTGAATGTTAACCTAGATACGATGCTAGCTACAACAGGAGCTTGGGAGGTTCAGGCATGACATATCTACAGAGTATTACAGAGCCAATTATTAAAAAAACGGACTATACTGCAATGTGGTCTAATAGTTTTGATACTTCTAATTTAACTCTAGGAGATATTTCTCGGCTAGGGCAAATTGACAATCCCTTGCGTTTTATCGGTATTGCAGATGAAGTTCCAGTGAAAGATTATGGAGGTTATGAGAACCCGCTTGTCATTGTACACTTTGGTAATGCAACTATCTGGAACCCCGAACAAAAGACAGAAGAGCAATGGTATGGAGTTTTTTTACAACAAAAATACTATATGAATCCTGCGCAAAAATGGAATACACGGACTGGAACACCTGATATTACTGATGCGTATGGGGCTGGTGAGGTCTTAGCTGAAGCGATACCAGACTATGAATATATGGAGTATATTAAAACAGATTATTGGGGGTATCAAAGGATGTGGATACCGTCGGCTGCACATGTCTTACCAACTGGTGCACACAGGTTTGATTACTATGCAGATACATCAGTTTACGTTGCACGCATTGCGAGTGCGCTTAGCTCAGCTCCTACAGTTGCAGCTTCTTGTATAGGGTCCTATTGTGTGTATGCTACGGCTGTACAGACAGGATATTATTACTGTTCTGCTTCGGCATCAGGAGTCTCTGGCTCAACCCTGAACTTAGCTAGCACGAACTTTTACCCTAGAATGTGCTGTTTTATTAAATGGAATAAAGTAGAGGAGTCATAATGGACTATTATAATTTTGACACACCTGTCACTCAAGACTTAACACTAACTGCTGTTTGGAATGATATTGTGAACCCTAATACACCAACTCTTGTGAACTTAAAAAAAGCTCTCGACATGGGCATTGCGCCGAAGACGTACCCTGTGGGGACGAAAATTCCTCACACCGACCTCGCTGGAAAGGACAACTCATGGGTCATTATGGATTATCGCACGATGCCAGTAGCCCATGATGATACATCAGTTGATACATATGGGGTGATTTTATCATTAGAAATGGTGGAAGGACGAGCGCGTTACTGGAGTTCAACCACAACTCATGCTAATTATGCTTTGAAACAGTTTCAAGCAATAGACGATGCGCTGCCGGAAGAGGAGCGTCAATTCTTTGTGCCTATTAGTAATGCTATTTATGGCGCGCATTTTATCTTCTTCCCAACTCAGCAGAATTTAACATTCGGCAATGAAGATGTTTGGGCCTACTATAACTCAGCATCTGAATTTTACCCACGTTCTAGGTTATTAAGTGTCTTGAGTTCAAACCCCACCATGGCACCATCTTTTAATCTGTCCTATCAAGTAGCGCAATGGACCGCAATAAATTATTTTGCCTATCAGTCCAACATAGTCGCACCTACCACCCGTACTATCTCCTCTATGTCTATTACAACGTCAACTGGTACATTGTTGCACTCAAAATACTGTGTCTTTATGCCAAAAACATCCGATGAGGTACAATCATGAGCGCATATGATTTTAGTAGTCCAGTAACCCAAGATTTAACGTTAGTGCCAGAATATGGGCAACCAACTCCCACTCTGACTATGGCAAAAACACTAATGAACAATATTAACGACATGCAAATCGTAAAGTCATTATTGCCAATTGGCAGTGCTTTGCCTGATGATGACCCCACTGTATTTGGAATTCAAAATCCCTGGCTTGTTGCACACTATGGAACCGCTTTAGATGCAAACGGTGTTGAATGTTATGCTATGGCAATTATCCGCCAATTCCTCTGTGGAACCGCATATGGCATTTCAGGTGATGAAGATTATGGAAGCTCTTCTGAAAATACATACTTAAAGACCACATATTATAATAGCTTATCTACGGAAGCTAAATCTTCTATTTCTATTGTGACCATGAAATTGCTTAACAATTCTACCCAAACACTGTCAATCTTTTTGCCATCTGCAACTAATCTATGTCTAGAAACAACTACAGCGACTTTGGCAAATCAAACAAACGGAGACCCATGGGAGCTTTTTGGCGGTACAGCAACCGACAGTGCGCTAGAGTCTAGAAAATGTGCGCGCGTTAATGCACAGACAGCGTTTACGCAATATATTACACGGGACACTTCGCCAGTCGGATACCCATATCGCTGGTATTACGCAGCAGTAAACATAGATGGTGCTTATTTCGCGTGGAGTGACGATTCGCTGAGTTCGACTTATCTACGGCCTGCTGCCTACATACTAGGAAAGCCAGTGTCAGACAATGCTCACTCAGGCGGCACTGGCACAAACTAAAAAATAAGCCCATATGGGCTTATTTTTAAGAATATAGCTCTGGCTTTTCAAAGTAGCTGCATTGGATTTCAATATTAAAGACTTCCTCATCTATTCTGCGATAGCCGTTTTCATTAGTCAAAACGTATCCATTGTCTTGATATTCTACACGACAAATTGTACCATCCAACATCCCATCTGCGTCTTCGGCAGTTACGAGGTCATACTCAAAAATGCGATTGCCATTTTTGTCTTCTATGCCAGTATCCTGAACCACTTCTAGGAAGTCTAATATTTGTAGGCTTCCTTTTATGTCTGGGTCGTCTCGCCAGACGCCATCTTCATTTTGGTCGTACATAGTCCCTTGCATCATTAACCATTCGCCAAAATAATGCACGCTATCGGTTTGTAAGTTACGAGATTCTTGGTCCGTGCTACCATTAAACCAACGGTTATGTTTACTGTCCCATACACGAAAAGCTTTTGGGGTTACATTGAGAGGCTTCTTCAACATATTAGTACCCCGTAATTTCTGTTTCTACTTCAAACTTTTCGCCACGTTGCCCAGCTTGGTAAGCCATACGCAATGCGTTTTCTAGGGAATGAACGTCGTTAAGGTCACGCCCAAAAGTAGCATCTTCTGGGCATTCAGAGCAGTCATTAAAGTGTAGGCTAATATGTCCACCATCATCTAAAGTTAATTTATGGTCTATGCTCCAGACCGTTCCCTCCCGGTCTTCGCAATAAGTAATAAGCAACTTCATTATTTTACTCCCACACTAATCTTATCGGTGTCAATAATATAGGTGCCATTGCCATTTTTAATTGCATCAATAAGTTTTTCCATTAAGACTTGCTGGCTTAACGCAGACGTTTTAATATTGTTGGTTTCTGCCTCAATGCGAGCCTTTTCTTGGTTGGCTTTTGCAGTCTCAACCTCAGCACGTGCTGCTTGAGCAGACGCAAAGGACTGTACAACGTTGTCTGGATAACGTACTTCTTGTAGGTAAATCTCTTCTACATCAACTCCAAGTTTTTCCCAGTTGTCTTGCAGGGTTTTAAGCAAAGCTTCTTTAATACTGTCGCGGTCGTTATACACACTAGAAGTATCATAACTGGATAGCACTGCTCTGGTTGTAGAGCGGACATCTGGGGCTAGGGTTGCGTTGACAAATTCCTGTTGAGTCTTGTACTCATTATAAATGTTACTCACTGCATTGCCGCGTACAGAATACCGAACGTTTAGGTCTAAGTTGCCAGTAACTCCGTTGGCATCTTGAAAAGTAATTTGTGGTCCACTAACATCTCCACCAGTATAACTATCGGCGTTACCGCTTTGCCCAACATAAGATAAAGTGTTATTCCTGATATCGTATTCTACACGTTTTGTCCAAGGCGCTTTAGTGTGCATACCTGTTTCGTAGTTGATACCATCAACAACACCCGTAAAAGATACTAATACAGAGGCTTGTCCGGGGTCTTGAGTGTAGATACACATTGGCGCAGCACAAATAACACCAACAACAGCGATTCCGAAAGCTAGCCAACCTAAAGCTTTATCCCAATTTTTCGCCAAATCTAAGTTAGCTCTATCATGAGTATTTGTTTGGTCAAAAGATTTCATTAAGTTTTGTTTATATTTCTTTGCGCCCACCTTGCCTATCAAAGAAGCAAGAACACAAAGTCCGAAAAACGCTTCAAGTACGATAAAAAGCATTATTCTTCCCTTTCTCTTAAAGTAATAATGCTTTTATTGTATATCAAGTGTTGCGACTTGTCAAGCAGTAAGTGCAGAGCATAAAAACACCATCCATGCGATAATGCCAAAAGTTATTAGAAGTGCAATACAGGCAGTTTTTATCTCAGAACTCATAGTCTATATCTCCCACAAAGAATAGAGGTACGCCCAGCTCTTGAACAACGCGGCTTACTCTATGTCTATCATCGAACCAACCCAACACATTGTAGTTATACCTAAAGAATTCGTTAAATAATTCATATTTGACAATATCATCACAACGGTCATCCCCACCGTCACGCATATATAGCTCAACTTCCATTTCAGGAAATTGTTTTTGTAGCCATTTTAGAGTGTCTTCGCGACAAATGTCTTTACGTCCAGATACGAATATAATTTTAGTTTGCTTGGCTAGCATTTTAAGCAAGTTAATCGTTCCCATAATTGGTTCGTCCGTCTCTACTCCACCGGTCCAGTAAATGTTACGATGCACCGCTTTCGCAACGGTGCCATCAATATCTGAAATGATGCAGGTAGGTTTAGTAACATCTGCGCGATATGGCTCTACTTCAAAATCTACAGCTGGAATGACCTTTGCCGTATCAATATATGGGTCATAGCTACCATCTTGAAGCTGGTCGTTAATAACACGAATAGTTGCGCGACTGTCAAACCAAGTTTTATGCTGACGTTGTAGTGCGTCTTCAGGCACTTTGTCAATACGTGCGCGGTTTCGCTGGATACACTCCTCAAGTTCCCCATTATAGGTAAATTCAAACTTAATTTCGGTCGGGATGCCAAACTTTTCTTTAACTGACAAGATATAGTTTACTAAACTGCGTACAAAATGGTTATTGATGTTATTGTCATCCACAATAACATCTTGTCCCATTAACATATAGTGTGTAATAAGCTGTCGTTCACGATATGTAATGAACTTCTCTTGATGTGGGAAACCTATACGTTTTTCGCCAACTGGAAAATACTGCTCACGCAGAATGTCGCGCGAAACAATAGCTGCTCCAGTTTCCTCTGCCATCTTACGAGAACGTGTAGTCTTTCCACTAGCAGAAATGCCACTCATTAAAGTAATAGTGACGTGCTTAAATTCTGTTTTATATTGCTTTGCCATTATCTCTTTTTCCTTTCCATTGTATGTAAATTGTACACATTAAAGTTGCCCCAAAAATCGTCGTTAATACCTAATACTGTTTCATCTCCATATGGGATGCCATTCGTATAAGTGGAGAATGTATCACACGTAACAATACGTGTTCCTAAGAGTTCTGGTGCGGGGTTATACATTCTGCACTCTCTTACAGGTGTATGCCCAACTACTTGGTCTATATTTGGCACAGGGTCAAGTTTCAATTCTTCAAGGTCTGCCCAGACGGGACTTGGGTCATCCACCCCACCTCGCATAGTGCCAGTCCTGTTATAACACTCCGCTTTCAGCTCATTCAATTTGTCCGCAAAGTATTGCGCACCGTAGCGAATAGGTTCTGCTAAGCCCACGGATTTGCGCCAAGAGTTAGTAACTCCAGCATGAGTTAGCAGTAAATTTCCATGCCCATAGGCAAACTGGAGGGGTAGTTTACTTAAAATATTTGCTGCAACAATGTTAGCAGGGCTGTATCCAGAGCAAATAAATGCGCCTTTTCTGATATTGCTCAAATCGTGGTTTCCCCATAGCAAAACAATATGTCTGCCGTACTGTTCATAAAGTTTTGTGAGCTGTGTAGCTACCATTTCGTTGTCAGCTGGCGTAGCGTTCCAGTCATCAAGATAATCCCCCAGAAAAACAACCTTGTCAAAACTTTCGCTTTCAAAGAGCCGCTGCACACTTGGAATTATCCAAGTTTTAGCATGAATATCGCCTACACATAATATTTTCATACTACCCATTATACTGCTTGTGCCTGAACCTGTCAAGACATATTTTTGATAAAATAGATATAAACGAGAGAACTCTTATTATGGATATTGAGCAATACCAAACACTAAAAGGAATTACACTTACAGACGACCAATACCCGCAATACGAAGCATGGCTGCGTAGGGCTAATGCTTTGTTGTGGGATAAGTTAGGTTGGAAGTCTGACACTCCAGATTATATCAATATTGCTGGCACGACAAAAACTGAATGTCCCTGTGAAATTGACCAAGAAAATTTAGACGAGGCGCCACAATTGCGTGGACAAGCTCGTGTTTACCCTGTAATTCTAAAAGAACCAAATTTATTTGTTGACCCCTTTACTAAAGTGCATGATGTGTATATTTGCAAAGTAGAACCTGAAGGGCGTAGAGTTATCTCAGACAACAACTCTGTTGTTATTCTTAAGAAAGTGGAAAATTGGTCGCCTGCATATTTTTCCGATACGTTCGGAAAATATATTAAAAAATGTGAGGGTTGTTGTGGCTGTGCTATGGGGTGTGTAAATGGCTGTAAAAACTGTATTAACATTTTAGTTGACGCAGACTGGATAAATAAAGACAATATGCCCGATGACTTATTGTATATGATTTTAGACTATATGGACTGGCTAGAAGCTGGTGGCGCGACAGCAGCTGCTCTCAATATTCGCTCCGAATCTGTAACAGGGCACTCTGTTTCTTATGGCGACAGGGGAAATGGCGGTTCATGGAACCCATATAGCGACCCAAGCGCAGAGAATTTATTACTAAAGTATGCTGGTCCTTATGGTAGCATTAAGAGACGCTTCTTGTCATGAAAAAAGTCCCCCTACATGATAAAGTTTGGCTTGTAAGCACCAAAACAGATGCTTTTGGTAACTATACTGTTGCTGACGCTGTTTATATTAAAGCAGCTTATTTTCCAGGGCAAATCTCGCTCTATCAAGGTGGCGACCAAAACTCCACCGTCTATGATGCCCACTGCTATCTGGATGAAACCGACCCATTTGTCTTAAAAAATCATTTGCGCTTAGAGGGTTTTTATCTAGTATGTAACTTGTATGGCAATAAGAATGAACAGGAGTGGTATCGTATTCGCCAAGAGCAGCCTGGCGTAACGAAGATTACTGACAACGTAGTCAATAATATACATTGTTATCTAATTAAAGCTATGCCCATTGAGGGTATGGAATACCCTGATACGCCAACGCATCCAGTGCTTCCGGGCGATGATAGCGATAATACCCCATGGAGTTTGCCAGACCCTCTTCCACCAGAATCTAGCACAGCTAGCAGTGTTGTAGAGAGTGAACCAAAAGATGAGCCTAAATCAACTACTGAATCTGAAGTCATTGATGTGAGAAAGGCGTTTAACTAATGGACAGTACACCTACAGAGAAGCTACAAAACACAATTATTGAGTCAGTTCTTGAGTTCATTGAAACTGGCGGTTTTGGCATAAGCGGTGAGACTTTATTTGCTTATCGCGCGCCAGACCGTAAGGAGAAGGACGACAACTTGTGGGTTATTTTGCCCTCTGGCGGTACTAAAAGACACACCAACGTTACTGGTGAAGATGTAAAACGCTACAACTTCATTGTGCGCTATTGTTCTAAAAACACTTATGACCTGAACCGTCAGCTGTTTAACCTTGACAAATATATTACGTCTTCAAAGTGCTACAACTTAAAAGACTTCGCCACCATAGGCATTGAAGTCTTAAGATGTAACGACACGCCCTACATAGATACGGAGGAACGTTGGGTTAGCGAGTTGGAGCTGCAAGCGATTGTCTATAATATTCTAGCCGAATATCCACAAGATGAATCGGATAGTGAGGGCGATTATGGCGGTGTCAGCACAGGCGACCCAGAAGAACCAGCTAGCTCCGATGATACCACTCTTAGCGACACTACCCAAGAATCTTAGATAAGCCCAGCGTTTTTCTAGCGCTTCCATATTGTCTTCATTTTTGACTTTATGTGGTTTTGTAGTTTGACTTTCATAATCTTTGAACGCATCATAAAGCGCCTTACTTTGGGATAATGTAGGACGCTTCTTTTTATCGTGCGGCACCACGAAAGCATCTCCCTCAGGTATTTCCTGAAAAACGCTTGTACTTCCTTCCATATTGCCATTCTTTAGTTGCTCCACTTTTTGTTTTAATGTTGCCATATTTTTATCCTATCCATGGACCGTCTTGGTCACTTAACGGTTTATTTTCATATTTGACTATGGTGGTTATCATCTCATCAAAATTACGTAAAATATATTTTTGAGCTTCTTCTTTGGAATAAATTTTCCCATTAGATAGCCACTCTCCATGTACATCTTGCGAAAATTGATACCCATTTTCTACCTTATCCACTCTAATCATGTCTAGTCCTCTACCGAAGCTTCAATTTTAGCAACTACAGCATCTGCAACTTCGTTTGCAAATTCTTGGCTAGATAGCTTCTCAATTACTTTTTTAAGGTCTTGACTCACCTGCATAAGTAGGCGCTTTTCAGCAACAGACGACCCCAATGTTTCCATTTTCTCTCTGCCAACTTCCGCAAGTTTTTTACGCTTTTTAGGTGGTTCTGCTTCTACAGCTTCTGAAACGGGTTCTTTTACAACGGTATCCTCTGTAGTTGCCTCACCAAAGATGAGTTCTTTGTCGTGTTCTGTCGGCTGCCCCTGCTCCATACGAAGCATTGCCATTTTTTCTCGTAAGTCCATTACAGTCCAAGCTCCTTCAAAACTTTGTCTAGGGCATCATCAAGGGTCTTCTCATCTAAGGCGCTCACAGTTTGTTCATCCATCAATTCCTTGCCATTGAGCTTCATAGATAGTTTTTCATTACCATCGTCATTTGTGTAGGTAAGCTTAAAATTATTAGAATGGTCTGAGGTATCGTTCGATACTGAGCTGTAAATGGTATTAAGCCATGGGAATTTGCTTGGGCGCAAGCCTCTATCTACTGGGTCAAAAATATCGTCAACATACCTCATTCTTGGCTCAGGCTTGCTACCAGCATAGTTACTAATAGTGCGGCATCCGCAGTGAGGGCAAGTGTGACTCATTACAGTCGTTCCCATTGGAATCTGCACAGTTCCCTTGAACCCACAGTTGCTGCAGGAAACATAAATTGAGTAAGTGTCCTTACTCTGATTCTGGCTTTTGCTCATCGTCTTCCTCCAAAATCGCCTTAATCATATTTTCGTGGTGTTTAATAGTCTTTTCGCATGCTTGAATTTGTCCCTTGTGATAAGCGACTTCTACGGCTTGCTCATCTACATCTTCTAGAAATTTTGTCATAGATTTAACAAGGTTTTCATAGCTTTCTTGAATCCATGTAAACGCGCCTACACGAGCTTCTGGGCTTTCAATATAAGCACTATATTGAATCATGTTTGGATGACCGCTGTCCATAGCAAATTGAATACGCCACTCTAGATTCGGCTTCTTAATTTTTTTCAAGATTTTTGTGATAAGAGCTTCAATTTCTTTTATCTCTTGCTTCACTTGGTTAACGTCTGCCATTTTTTCTCCTTGCTTTAATTTCTTGACGTGTAGCTTTGTGTCGTGTGTACTTGTGAACAGTATTGTTGAGTGAATATCCACATCCCTCGCGAACAGCTCTCCATAGGCGCTTAAAGTTTCTACGGTAACGGCGATTACCAAAGCGTTCTTTTGCTTCATCTGCCTGTTCAGCCCGACTTTGTTCCGCGACTGCTTTAAGGGCTTCAGGCGAATACATATCAGCGTTTGGCGCTGGTGCGACGCTTGGTACTGCTGGTACGACTTCTGCTTCCTGCATTTTTATTTCCTTTCGTTTTTGTAGGTGTCTTTGTATTAGATTTTATCACACTTTCTATGACTTTTATAACAGCCTCATATTGCGCCTCGGCAGGTTCTTTAGCTGCCAAGATTTTATTATAAGCACATTTTGTATCATATGGGTCATGCCCACATGCTCCACAAATACATTTTACTTTGGCTTTTATTTTGTCGTCCATAGTAATACTATAACACATATTATGATATAATTGTTATAGTATTGAAAAAATCGTAAACAACTATGGCTAGAAACAGAGAAAAATATAATGCGTACCACAGAAAATACGCGGCAGAACATCGCGCAGAACACCGCGAAACTTGTGCCAAGTACCGTAAAAACAAGATGAAGCCTGCAACACGCGAAAAAATTCGCGCATACCAAAAGTGGTATTACGAGAATGTAACTAAAAAGAAAAAGCAACAAATAAACATTTTAGGAGACAAATAAATGCAACACGATTCGTACGATGACGCGGTAGCAATGGCGAATACGATTCGCGACTTACTCCATGATGACAAGATGCTTGAAGACATTGTTAATTCTTTGCCCGAAAAGAATCGCCCACCTTATTTTCCATTTTTAAGTAAGAAAAATGGTATGAACGCTATTGTTATGGCACAATTATTAAAGGCTATGGGTGGAGATACGTCTGCGGCAGGGTTCCTAGCCAAATATGGCTATGGCGATAAGCTACAAGTAGATGTGTCTAATTTCTATCAAGACCGCAAATTTGAGATTGAAGTTGTCAAGCCCAATTTTGTAGAAGCAGATATAATGGAGGAGTTGCCTGATGGAGCCGGAGAAATGTCAGACAGTACCGGAGTACAGCAAACACTTGACGGCGGAAAAAGTTAAAGTTCCACCTGAACTCGTCCGAAAAATGATAGACGAGTTTCCGCCGTACAATCCGCAGTTTTTTGAAAAATTCTATTTAGACTGGGACCCCACACAGCTGGAAGTGAACCGCATGGCTCGTATTCTCTACGAAAAAACCGATAGAGACAAATATCTAGAAATGGTACGTAGAGTGGCAGCGTTCAGGTCGCTCTTCTTACGCAAATATCAAGGGCATAAAATTCCACATGACGCAACGCCAGAACAAGCGCAAAAACTTTTCAAGCGGTCTTGCGGGTGGAAGACATTGGCACGTGAAGCTGTAACGGTGCGACAAGAAGATATTGATATGCTAACAGAAGAATGGTTTTTACTATATGAAAAATATTTCCTTAGACAAGAACAGAAACAAGCTGAGCAAGACGGGTCAGTTTAGCGTAAAAATTAGACAAGCACGTGAACGTTGGGCAAAGGGTGTGTATTTTTCTAGCGACCAACTTCGTATGCCATTAGAACTTGCGCTAGATGACCGGTTAAGCGCACAAGAAAAACTATTGGGAGCTATCTTCTTTTCTATGAGCCGTTGCACACTTACTTATGACGCATTAGGCGCAATTCTCTCCCATAACGGTGTCACTTATTCAAAGGTTCAAACGATGGTTAGAACGTTAAAAATATTAGGCTATATACGAGCCTATAAATTGCCCGGACAACCATCTTCAGTCTATGAATGGATAGGCTGCCAGTCACAGTTTGTTGTGGACAACGAACGATGGACTATTGAAAAGTCAACAGAGGTAGCAAGAAAGTTTCTATGAAAATACAATTAAGCGAAAAGCAGCAAGAATATATCAATTTAATGCACGACCCACAAATTTTGGACCTCTTAATTGGTGGTTCGGCTGGTGGGTCTAAAACATTTAGCATGGCGCTAGGTATTGCAATGTTCGCGCATATCTATCCTGGAATACACATTGCTTTAGGGCGTAAAACGCTTAAAGCGTTGCGTCAGTCAACCGTTGCAACTCTAGTCAGCAAGGTTCACCCAGCAGTAGGCATCGGCAAAACAGACTTTCGTTATTCTACTCTAGACAACGAAATTATCTACAAAAACGGTAGCAAGGTCACTATGATAGAGCTTGATAACCTGCCGTCCGACCCAGATTTCGCTCGCTTTGGTTCGTTGGAGTTTGACTGGGCGTTTATAGATGAGGCAGGTGAGATTACATTGCAAGCTAAGGACGTATTACGTTCTCGTTTAGGTCGTGGAACTGCTACTAAACAATATCATTTAACACCAAAGCTTGTCCTATCGTGTAACCCAGCAGTCAACTTTTTGCGCAACGAGTATTATAACCCATATAAGAAGCTGGGTGGCGGCAACTTTCAGAAGTGGCGTATCGGTGATGTTATTGTTAACAGTCAAGTAGTTCCAGCGTATCGTGCATTTTTGCGTATTTCTGTTATGGACAACCCGTTCATTGACCGAAACTATATCAATACTCTACGGCAAATGCCAAGCCGTCAGCGTAAACGTCTATTGGATGGTAACTGGGACTTCGCAGACAACGAGCGCATGTTATTCCCCGGTGAGCTATTAGACGAAGTAATTTTATATATGAGCAAAGAGGAGCTTGATGATGAACAAAGTGTATTGGAAAAAGCAGATATTCGTATTGGTGTTGACGTGGCTGATGTTGGCGCTGATTCTAATGTCATTTCCGTTTTGCGTGGCGGTGTGCTAATTGAACAAGAGAAGTTTAATTTACATTACTTAAAATCTAATCAAGAGATTGCTATTGGCGAGGAGGTAGCAAAACGCGTGATTCGTAAGGCTAAGAAACTCGGATTAACCAACAAGGATGCAAAGCGTATTTGTATTGAAACCAACGGCGTTGGGGCTTCAGCACGTGACTTTTTACGTAAGGCTGGTTGGCGTGTAACTGAGTATTCAGCGAAGACGCAGACACGCTCCAATATGTACTACTCTCTTAATCAGCTAATGACAGAGGGCAAAATTAAAATTCTTAACGACCAGTCATATGTTGATGTGCCAATGTTGCGCGAACAACTTGCTCCACATGAGTACGAGATGCAAGGCGAGAAACCAAAAGTTATTGCTAAAAAGATGATAAAACAGGTATTAGGCTGCTCTCCCGACCTTGCGGATTCCTTTGCTATTGCTACTTATCCAATGGGGTCTGCACTAGAACTACCAGAACAGAAGACTATTTCTCGTGTCTATGCTGGAGGCACAAATCGTGCCGCTCCAAGCATGAGCCAAATGATGCGCAGCTATCCGGGGATAGCAAGTTTTAACTTTAAGTAAAACCTAGCGTATAACGCTTTATTTCGCGCTATAAGCCTATTGTTTTATTAAATGTAGTAAACTATACTATTAAACGAAAAATAGCGCGAAATGCGCTATTTTCTAAGCATAGTGGGGTTATGTCTGCGCCAGTATGCTAAGGAAGCAGACCCAGTTAGGCATCCGACATAACAGGAGCTAACAGCGACTGGGATGTCCCAGTCCTGGGCTGCAGAGTTATTATAACACAAAAACCCAGCGGGAAAACTGGGTTTTATAAGAATGTAGGGCAGAAAGGAAGTTAAGATGGCGACTTAACAATGTTGAGCTACCCTACAAGAAGGTCATGTATTTTACAAGTGTTTATTTTTATCTATGAATGTGAGTTATTTTTGGTGCTTGCAATATACTTTTCGGCTAAACTATATTGCATACTTTAATTGTAGCACTAGCATTTTGAAAATGCAAGTGTTTTTTTCGCATAAAAAATACCCCTCGTTCCTATGGCTGGGGGTATGTAAAACCTGTAAGCAGGCACATTCAGGAGCTACCTAATGCCTCTGCATAATTCAGACATTTTAGCAGGCTCGCTAAGCCTATCGCCAACACTACCGGTACTCTTCACACAGAACAAGTTAACTGTGCTGCTCCACAGGAACGTAGTGCTATGCTCCTTTTCGTGGTGTACAGTTTAATTATAAGCAGAATAAATAATAATGTCAATGCTTTTTTATAAAAAAGTAAGTAGAAAGTATCTCTCAATTAAGTCCACCTTTTATAACCCAGACGGTCTGGATGTCCTTTACAGGTCGGAACTGAGACCAATTCAACACCTCGTTACGGTCGATTACTTTAATTCTACTTACTTTTTTATAAAAGAACTGCCGAGGTGGTTAACTTGTGTTTCAAAGTGGCAACCCCTGCCCCAGTCTGCTTCGGCTAGCATACTAATTACCAATATGTTAATGGTCGGGAATCGAGGTTACGCTCCTCGGACTTCGCTGTATCAGAGCGATGGTTTACTATTAGCCTAATTCCCGATAAGGTAGGCGTTGCAATCGGCTACCTTTTATCCTAATACAATTTGGCACTATAAGACTGAACCTAGGTCATCTTATTCACGACAAGGGCGGAGTTGCACCGCCTGCTAACTGGTTTGCTCTCTTGCGAACTCGCCGTGTGGCTATCAAATTGCCTAAAATAATTTCTTAATGTGGTGGGGGAGGGTGGTTACGCTCCACCGACATGCGTGTATAAGACGCAGAGTTTACTATTAGCTTACTCCCCTATGGTATTCGGTGTCGGATTTGAACCGGCGTTACCACCGTGAAAGGGTGGTGTCCTAGACCAGGCTAGACGAACCGAACAAGCGAGGTTTTTACAAGTCCTCGTCACCTAGTGCTTTCAAACTAGCCAAACTTGGCAAGTCCTCGTCACTTGCGGGAGGATTAGTTGTTCGTCCGTCAAAACTAATAAAACTATGGGCTATTTGTTAAAGGGGAATGACACACCCCTGGTTGCTCGGGCAGGATTTGCACCTACTAATGCGTTCGGTATTAGCGAACAGCTTACTTTTTAACCCAGCTATATTTGGCGACCCGATGGGGAAATCGAACCCCAACCTCCAGATTGACAATCTGGTATGCTAACCTTTACACTACCGAGCCATATATTCTTGCACTTTGTTAAAGTTATTTTCTAGCCACCCAAGCGACCTATTATATTGGGAACATAACAACCCTACCTCACGGAACAAGCTTCATCATTTTTCATTCACCGCTAGATAGGTATCATCTATCCTAGATATGTATTGCTATTTTGGACTTTTACGGTTCTAGGGCTAGGGCTTCTAGCCGCTTGCGCTTTGCTTATCGCGGTGATTAGCCGGAGGGAAGCTAGAGGGTGATAAACGTCCTGTTGTTTGCTTTCAGGTTTCTGTTTTTTTGGTGGAAGTTAAGAGAGTCGAACTCTTTTTTCCGCTTTGCAAAAGCGGTGTAATAGCCGTTATACTAAACCCCCATGTTGTTAAATTTGGTGGAGATAGAGGGTACTGCCCCCTCGTCCTTAATGAGTACTCCTAGCTTTGGTTTGTAGCAGTTTTCGCTAGTATATTCGTCATTAGTCTAAGCTGTTTATCCCCATACGGCTCGCACTCCGGTTCCGGCTTTCTGCCACAATGCCGGCGTGGCAGGTTCTTGGGCGGGGCAGGATTACTACTGTCACTCCCTCTTTTTTGTGTGCCAGTGCGCAATTCTATTATAGCACGCCAAATACTAATGTCAAGACTATAACGTAAGAATTTTGCATTTTTCTGTGTGAGTAGGAGTATAATAAAAATGTACCTACAAAACAACGGTTGCTCTTTAGAAAGCGAGGTGCTTGTTATGAAAAAGGGTAAGAAATCCAATAAATGCCGTAAACAAAAGCATATTAGCCCAAAAGCGCGCGACTTTCATCATCTGTTATATCAGGCTAAGCACTGGAAGCAGGGGTATGCGCGGCGCTTGAGGCAGCATCCATATATGGGTGTGTATATGCCGCAGTTTACGCTTCACAGCGAGATTCACGCAAAGATTCACGACATTCCAACCCCCGATGGCAAGATGTGCCGCAAAGCATATTTGGAGCTTATCCGCCGCGAAAATGAGGGCTTAATTGACATTCGGCATGATAAAGCTGAGGCACGGTTAGATTTCCTTATTGAAATGTGGCAAGGCAAATGTCCTGCTACGGTGGAAGTGTTAAAATGGCAGCGCGATATTATCCGTAAGTATTATGAAAGGGGCTATTAGTATGAAAGTGGAAGTCAATGCTCGCATTGAGAACCCCGAAGAGCGCAAAGCGTTTATGGCTTGGGTTCGCACTCATGCTCATGGATACTCTGAAATTGGCGAGGTTGTTTCTATGTCGGTCATTACGGACGACAAAGCCAAGGCTCAAAGCATCATCAATGTTTTTGAAGCCTACCCCGAACACACCATTATCTTTCATAGTTAAACAAAAAGGGCGGTCGCTTGACCGCCTCTTTTTTATGATATATAATAGAAGTGTGGCTTGGGCGACAGCCCGTGTCTCTGCTAATCTTAAACGCTAAACTCCACTTTAGACGTTTAAGCAACGCGGAAAATGCCACAAGCGAGATAAGCTTTTTTTAGCTTTCTCGCTTTTTTGTCTAAACAGTCATCAGGCAAGTGGGTGTAATACGCACAGTTGCGAGTCAGTTGTGCAACACAAGCTTGGACTAACGCTGGAAAATTGTCTGCATGGCTAACTCTAATATCATAACGCGAGTTGCTAGTGGACTTATTGGAAATGTTAAACTCTATCCACTTGTTGCCAAATAGCACTTCAAAGCTATTTTGCTTCCACATAGTAGTCGCAGGTTTTAATCTTGGTAATAATGCGCGTACCATATCCATCAAACAGTTCAACTTGTGGAGTTGCAACGATACCCTCCCAGTCTTTGAATTCACCGTCCGCGCAGCGTTCAATAAGCTTTTCGAGCGTATCTACATACATCATATCCCCACCTTGCATAAAATCAAAACAAGAGTGGATACCAAAAGCGTGCGCGATTTCGTTAATTGCATCTTGACCTAAGAACACGCCATTAACTACAACGTCAAATAGTACAAACTCTGCATGGTCTAGCCCCAGCTCGTTAGTCTGCACCTTTTTACCCATGCGTTCACCAAAAAGAAATACTTTTGCTTCGCGAGAAAACTTTTCTTCAAAAATTTCTTCAATAAAGGTGGAGTTCATGTATTCTTCCCATTCGGTAGAGCAAGTATAGTTGTCTGACTTGCCGTTCCAGCGTGCTTGCTCACCATCCCAGAACACACGCTGGTTTTCGCCGTCTAACTTACGCTTGTACGCCCAGTCTGCGTTACTTAAATAAGCTAGAGGCAATGCTCGATACGCATCATACTTGCTTTTGTCCCTTGGCTTATTGTCCCAACGAGTTGGCACGATAAGCTTGCGTTTACGATTTTTTGCAAAGAAATCTTCATCGCTAATTGTAGGCGCGTTAATATGGTGGTAAACACCTGCGAATGGGGCTTTAGTTGTTTTCATTGCTGGCTACTCCTAGTCCTTTAACGATGGCATCGTCTAACTCATTTAATACTTTACTCTCATCTAAGTCATTTGGTGCATGCTTGCCATGTTTAATCTCGCTTACAAGCAAAGAGCCGGAAATCGCGCCTAGATTTTTAGTTTTGCGGTATAAAACGATTTGCTGATTTTCTGCAACAATACGCAAGTCGTTAATGTCTGCCAAATCTTTAGTATATGGCGCAAGATTGTCGTTAATGCGTTGAGTAATTTCAGCATCCATCTTAGCTTGGTCCTCTTCAGACAGCTCGCTTGCTGGAGTTGGTTGCTGCGCCATATCTATTTCAGGCAAAATCATACACTGAACAATTTCCTTGCCGTGTACAGGGTCATCGTAGGGTGTTGGTGCGCCAACTAGCTGATAACCTTGATTAAGCAGCTCTGCAGTTTTAGTTTCTGTTTCTTCCCAGTCGTGGGTGACTAGAATTTTATACTTAAATGTCATACCTTGCGGTTGCATAGTATCTCCTTTACTATTATGATGACATTGTATCATACATCAAAAAAGCGACTGTTTTGTAGTCGCCCGAATATGCGGAATAAGAATGTGGGCGAAATTTTGTCAGTCGCAGAAACGGTCGAAAGGAGAAGTTCCGTCTAACCGTATTATATCAAATGTAATCAAGCGCTTCATACTTGCTATAATCTGCCCAGCTTGCCGGAAAGTCTTTTACGTTTCTAGTCAAAATCATTTGCCTCGTTAAGCGCCACATATTACGATACAAATAAAGAGCTTCGTCAATTGGAATACTATTTTTTACTTTGCCATTCTTGTAATCATTGTGTAGTTTTGTTAGACGGTCGAACTCTTTTTTCCCATAGTGCTTTAGAATGTAAGCAGAATACCCCACCAAATGGTCTGGAGAATATACATTACAACTACAACATTCTACGTTGCAGTTTACTAGGTCAAAACGTGTTGGCAAAAAAGCGCGCCCAATAAAATGACCATTTTGCCGCTCCTTAAAGGGAATATTTTTGCCACAAGAAGCACATTTACTATCTCGACATCGGACGACTAACGAAGTCATCTTGTCCATACGAGTAATAAACTCTTTTCTAAGTTTCTTTTTCTCGGCTATTGTTAGTTTCTTGGTGTTTTGCATACTGTTTCTTAAATACTTGATACTTAGCTCCAGCTAAAGAAGCGGCAACTTGTAGAAGCTCTACCTCTGACAAGTCTGCGTACTTACCAGCTGCTTCCAGCTGCTGTTGTACTAGCGCAATTTCAAACAATGTGCGAATCTCTAATTCTTTATGCTGGGGATTTACTCTTTTGCCTTCACTATATCCAAATGCTAGGCAAGCAATGACGATTCCAGCCATAAGTAGAAATAACGAGAAGCTCATGATTCTTCCTCCAAGTTTTGCAGGACTCGCATAAGCGAATCTTCCATTTTGTATTCAAGGTCTTCACTTACTTCTCGTTCCATGTTCTAATTATAGCATGGGCTACTTTTTGGACTTGTTTTTAATCTCTTCCTCAAAAAATTGCTTAATTAACCGACCTTTCTCGTCAGCCGTAACGCCTATTGTGTGAACGGTCAGCCAATCGTGCAAGGTCTGACAAGTTGTCGCAAGTTCTTCGCAAGCTTTAGCAAGGCCAGAGTTAATTTGGTGCTGGTTGAGCATCATGGACCGTAGCTGCTTATTGCTTCTCTCTAATTCTTGAACACGCTGCTCAAGTCCAACTTGTTCCTTTTTTGCACAAGTTGCCTTTTCTTGATGCTTACGTTGACGTTTTTGCTCCTGCTTATGCAATTTATATAATTCTGTAATAACTACTGGCGTACCGTCCGCAAGGAACGTTTTACCACCCCTAGCACGATATTCCCCATACTCGGTTGGTCCATATGCGTTTATTGCCTGCTTCATAGCTTCTTCGGCCGTTTTAGCGCGATAGCAGCCAGTGTCGTAAATAGACAACCGTCTAATACCACCCTCATCTCCACAGCACTCTTCTGCGGTTTCTACCCAACAAAAGTAGGTTCCAGCTAGACTAGCCGTAATCAGTTGATTATTCGCTGACATAATCGTCCTCCTTTGGTAAAAATTTTTCTTTAACATGTGACATACAGACATCCCTTAACTTGGACATCTGGTTCAAACGTGCATATGTAATACCTGCCTTTTGACGGTGGGATAAACCGAGGCTAGTATTCAACCATAGTCCTTTTTGCGTTAAGTCTTGTAGGGTTACTTCCCATTTTACGATATCTGCTAAAAAGTCATTATATAGTCGGTGTAGTTCTTGTGTCCATTCTTCCATTTGTGGGCGAAACTCATCCGGCAAATCTATTTCGTTTAGGTCTTGTTCGGCAGCAAAATATTTGTAAGCCGCTTTTTTAGTACATTGCGAAATCATTTGATGCTTCAAAAAGAATATTGGAGTTTTATGCTTCACTCTTAAACAAGTATGGGTATTAAAACCGTTGCCGTTGTCTAAGTCTGGCACCATCATTACTACCCCCTCTACGTCTTCGCGCTTCATATATTCTAAATATTCTTTATAGGTGAAGCGTCGAGTTAACTCCATTTTTGCGGGCAATTTTCTACGCTCCTCATAATAGTCCTCAAGAATAGTATTGCCGTCCTCATTTAAGACTTCCCATACAACAAGGCGCGTCCCCTCGTGTTTAGTTACGATAATAGATTCATCACCTGGAAATGTGTGCAATAATTCACAGATAAAGGTAATATCTTGTGGCAAGTCTACACCTTGTAAGTATTCGCGTGCAAAATTAGCATATTGAGAGTCAAAGCTTCCTTTGGATGTGACAATTAACCCATAATATGAATCGTTTTTGACCTGTATTAGATAGCCGTCATTTTTTTCTGTATAAACAATTTTGTAGTTTTTGTTAGCAAGGTCTTCTAACTCTTTTTGCGTTACACCATGAGGGGTATCTAGGTTGAAGAATTTTGGTACGCAATGAATAATAATCTCCCCACGAGAGTTCACTACTAAACCGCGCGCTGCACGCTGAATGGAAGTCCACTCGTCAGCTGCTTCACAGTTTGGCGTGTAAGCATAAATAGCCAGTCGCTCGTCTCGGTTAAAGGACCGACGAAGCATTTTGCACTCAACCTCTTTGTCTAGTTTTTCCAGTAAACTTTCTTGTTGCATACGAATTCCTTTTGGTTATACTTCTAATTTTAGCGCAACTGGAATAGAAAGTCAAGAAAAAGTTACAAAAAAGTATTGCATTTTTACAAATAGTGTAATATAATAATAGAGACTAATATAGTGTTGGCATTTTCTGCTTTATTAGTCCCTTTCTTTGTGTGTACTGGCGTACGCATAGCTTATTAAAAACGAAATACCCTTTACCAACAATACATTTTTGTTCCTTGTATTGCTTACTTTTTTCTTGTAAAAAGTTCAGTTGGTAGAGGGTCGTTTTTTTATATAATAAAAATATGGAAGCGACTATATATAAAAATAAAACTTGCGATTGTTTTCAACATCCCAACTTTTTCTTCTTCAAAAATGAGCTAGTTAAGGCAGGGTTTACAGTTTCTGAGGTAGTGCAGATGAGTCTCAAAAAACAAAAAGTGGTCGTAAACGACCAAACCTTTGTATTTGACCCCTTAACCTTGACGGGAACTATCAAGCGCTGGGTATCATCTTTGATAAGCGATTAGCCCATCAATAGCAAATTGTTTCTCTTGCTCTTCTATGGAGGCAAGCATTGCATAATCTTTCGCATACCATGCGTCCGACCATGCGTGCCATAATGTAGGGTTTTGGGTTAATCCCATTTTTTTGTACCAAGACTTGTGAAAATTCTTTGGAATTTTGCGCCCCTTGCCAGTAGCATATAATCTTTTGGCTGCTCTTTTTTTGCCCCAACGAGCATGATTGCCCCTAATGTTTTCGCCATCATGGCGACCACAGTAGAGGCAATCTCCTGCTGCCATCCTTGAATAAAGGATGAATTCACGATTATTATGGGCTAACCTACGAGCGCGTGTTCGTGGTAATCGTCTGCCCATAATCACCTCGCGAAAGTGTTTTGGTAATAAATTATATTCTTGCAATACTATTATAGCACAGTGTCCGGCTTTTGTGTATAATAATCGCGCAATTCTTTGACATTTGCCTTAAAGAGCAAACAATAGTTAATCATATCTGTCACTTTTTCGTCTAGCATTTCGTCAGTTGGAAATATGCCTTTGTTTAGGTCTTCAGCAATTTTGACACAACTTGCCATATGCTTCATCTGATACGACAGGCATACTTGGGCTTGATTTTGGTGCATCATAGACGTAGGCTGCTTAAAATTAAACAGACGGTCTTCTGTTGCATACTCTCCAGCTTTGTTCACCATTAAGTCACGACAAATATCAAATTGGTCTTCTACAATTTTGTTAAAATCTTTTGCTAACATCTTTACCTCCAAATATTAAGAATAGTTAGAATAATTGGCAACACAATAGCAATAGTAATACCGAATACGCCCCACAAGATATTTTTTAGCCTACGCCTAAACTGGTCTTTCCACATTGGAAACCAATAGTCAAAAGGAACTCTATGGTCCTCGATGCCTCGGTTAATAAAGAATTCTTCTGGTAGCTTGTCTAAATTGTTGAAAACATTAGATGTAACTTCGTCCTTTTTTGCTACTTTGACAGCGTGTCCGATTTTAGGGAAATTTGGGTTGCACCAATGAGTGTGATATTGATAGTCGTAATAATCGCGTTTCGGATTCGTGATTTGAATAGCTTTAGGGTTTTTGAATTCAAAAACCCTATGCTGTATCTTTCGCTGTGCGCCAAAAACTACTTGAGACGGTAAGAATGTCAGTAGTAGTTTAGTCAAGGCTCCAGCCATTTTTGTTGCCCTTTTTGCTAATACTTTTAATGACTTCTGTAATATCGGTCATTGCATAGTAAGCAGGGTTGCCTAGGTAGTTAATCGCCACAAATAGCAATGCCAAAGCAACAGCGAATAACCCCATGCCAATTGGGTTGACTGGCAAACCGAGCATGAACCAGACACCGCCAAAGATGAGTGCTGCAGCTACAAGTGTAATAGATAGACCTTTGACTACTGATTTGCGAACAAAGATAGTCCACACTTCACCCACAGTGCGTCCAGCTAGCTTGCTGATTTCACGTGCAGCGTTTTCAGCTTCTTTTGCCTGTTCCTTATTAACTTCTTTCTTTTTAGTCATAGACTATTCCTCGTCTTTACTACCGCTGCTCAAAAGCTTCTTGACATCAGTATTGCCTGCAAGCGCGCCAAGAATTGCGTTGCGGATTTCTGGCTTTTTCTCAAGAATGTCGCTAGCTAGGTAGCCAACCAAAGCGCCAAGCACAATGCTCTTATTTTCTGTAACCAAGTTGGTTGCATCCTCGATTAACTTTTTTACTGGGTCTTGTTTTGCCATATTTAGGCTCCTTTCTAATTATGCTTTCATTATAGCGAATAAAATCGCGATTGTCAAGCCTAAAATTAAGTAATATGGCGCAACCGTGGGCGTTCCTCTTTAGGATTAAACTCCTCGCGGTCATCTTTATTGTCCTCATAAACCTTGTGCCATTTACCGCAATGATTGCATTGCCATCTGCGATATTTTCCGGTTGGCGAAAACGCAACGCCGTGGAACTGTCCTTCAGTGCTGCCACAGTCACACACCCAGCTACTTCCGATAAGCCGACCAAGGGTAATGCCCGTCTGATAGTATGGCATTAGATGCCAAAAGATTTTCTCGGTAAGCGCGACATCCTGATTATTATATTCACGCATAAGTTTTTCAGACTTATCGTGCTGTTTTTTATCTCCAAAAAGTAGGTCATACCATACATCAGCATGCGTCACTTCCGTCTTACGCCCCTCATTGAAGCGGCTCCCTAAAGCATCAAGTTTGTTGGAACCAAATTTATGCTTGCGTGCCATTTTAAGAGTGTCCCATGACTTACAAGGAGACGGCGGTTTAAGCCCCCAGTCAATAAACTTGCCTGTCATAACTCGGTTATCAAAGCGGTCAATATTATGCCCGACAAGGAGTTGAGCCTCATCAAATAAGTCGCGCAGACGCATAACTAGACGTTTATCATTCCATGCGTCTGCTTCTAGCTTGCTGATTACCTCACATTGTGGCTCCTCATCTGACCCCAACCATTTCCATGAAAATGACATTAGCAACGGTTGCTTCTCTACACGTAAGACGTTTGTTTCATATTCACCATACGTCCACCCTAGCGTTGGGCTAATTTCAATATCGTACACCAAAATCTTTGCGGCGCGATAATTTTGTTTTTGTTCGTCTGTTAATTTCATTTTTATACCTCTACGCTACCACCAGAACTGTCACCAGTCGTTTGTTTACTTTCTCGTAATTATCATCATGCGCGACAATAATGCCGAGAGTTTTGTATTTGGTTTTTAAGCTAGAAATCACATCACTATAGCATGGGCTGTTTGTTTCAATGTATGAGTTTGGTTCAATACAATTGTTGTAGCACATTTTTGCCATTTGCTCTTTGTCTTCACCAACAATAATGAGGTCAGCATAATCACTGTCCTCTATACAGTCTGTTATTAAAGAAATAAAATGACGCAAAAAACCCTTGTTGCCTACAAGTGCGCGATAACTTACTAGAATTGCTCTTGGTTTCACGTTTGTTTGTTTCCCCTATGTTTATATTAGATAACAACGTATCCTCTGAGTCAATGCTATCACGCATCTAATGGCTTGTCAAGGGCTTTCTGCAAAAAAAGTTACTTTTCGTCTAAAAATAAACTTTTATCTACGGCTTCACCAGTTTTATGCGCGCCGGCAAGTCCAAAATGTCCAACATAATGTAAGAAGTCAATAATGGTCTGTGGTGGGTCTTTGCGAATAGCTTTTTGTGCATTGCGCATCACTGCACGATTTTTCCCAAGCCACTTTGGGTAAGTTGTAACACCGTTGTACTTTGCGCCAAACTTAATTTCGTCTTTCAGCAAGATAACATAAAAATTCTTGCCTCTAAAAACTTGTTGCATAGTAAATAGTTGCGATGGTTAGTCGCAACTATTATACACCATTTTAGTTTGGGCGATTATATTGAGCAAGAACTGCTAATATTTGTTCTTCGGTAAGCAATGGCACATCACGCACAGTGATTTCTTTGTCTAAGTCTGGTGCCCAGACGATTTTGGCTTCTTTAACAGTTCCTGCTTTCTGTTTATTAAACATATAGGCATAAAAGTTTTGTTGAAGTACATAGCTACCCCAAATAGTGTTCCAATTGGCAACATCACCCAACAACTCCAGTACTTCGTCTGACAACTTACATTGTTTCAACGCGAACAAGTCGTTGTTTGTTTTCCAGTCAATAAGAGTATGTCCAGCTAGCACATCGCACCGTCCTGCCATCATTAGCTCATCATCAAAAATCATTTGTTCTGTGTATAAGCCGTCTGATGTATCCAGTCCTTTTATAAAATCTAAAACTTGTTGTTGCAAAGTTCTGATAGATGGCTTGGCAGCCAAAAAGCCATTAACTGCGTTCTCAAAAATTTTGTGGATGAATGAGCCATACATAGCGGCATTTTCTAGATATTCTGGCGCTATGAAGCCACCTTTGTCCATCGGGTAAAACTGGTCCACAATTGTTGTCACACTTGCGAAAACGACATCGTTAACAGAGTACCTATGCAGCGCTTCATCATACTCCATTGGACGACCAAAAAAGTCCGCTTGCAATTTGCCAGCCTTTTTAGTCTCTTTTGTCTTCTTTTCTGTTTTTTCACCCTCTAGTGTCGGCAAAGCTAATGTTCCACCTAAATTTTTAGCAATACTTTTTAAGTATAAAGCCGTTTTGTTAATGTCTAGCCCTTCCCCCTCAATAGGCTCTACTACATCAATACGAATACTTGAATAAGCCGGTAACGCAATGGTCGCACCCATACGCGCTACGCGTGGCTTATTGTCTTGTTCTTTTTCCACTTGTTTCATGATTTATTCTCCTAATACCATTATAATTGACATAAGCGCAAAAGTCAAGGAAAAAGCCCAGCTTACGCTAGGCTTGTCCTTGTATAGTTAATTAAAATGGAATAGAGTCTAGGTTGATGCCATCATCTTCTGCTGGCTCTTCGCTAGTTGCTGCGGTTTCCATAACGTGATTAAAATTCTTTAGCACGTTAGTCTCTAGGTAATCACGCAACCAAATACGAGTTTGCTGGAAGTAAAGTTTCCATTTATCTTTGTTCATTTTATCTGCAGACTCTGGTGCAGGATAACCTAGCAAATAGCTGAATTGTTTTGTTTCTGAGTTATAGGTCTTAAATGCGCTCTCGATACGTTCATCATTTTGCGTGACAGTGACACCGCAACGATTTTTACCATCTTTTTCATATGAAAATGGTTGAATACGTACAACTTCTTTCGGGTCAATGTTTGGAAGTTTTTCCAAAAATGGTTCTGCAAAGCGGCTTTCTGAACCAATAGTTAGGGTACAGGAGTCGCCGTTTGTACCATGAATATCAACCAAAACTTGAGTGCCAAACTGACCTTCCTTATACTCAATTCCAGCAATGTAGCCCTCAACATAAGAATAAACTTTTTCAAATACGGTGCCTTTTTCGCCAGTCGGTAGTTCGTAGTCTCTACTTACTGCCTCTGGGTCACCTTCGTGACAACGTTGACGAATAGTACCGTCTGAATGAATTTTGATAAAAGTTCTGCTTGATTTCGTTCCGAACATAGTTTGTCTTTCTGTCGGGTAACCGACTTTAATAATTTGTTCTTTAATTTTTAAGCTTGTATCTCTATTATAGCACAGGCTATTTGCTAGTCAAGAGCCTTTCTAGCAGAAAGTGCCGCAATACGCATAGAATTTAACAACTTCAACGCTCTATCTGCCCAGTCCTTGTCTGCTTTATATTCCGCTTCTTTGACCTTACATAAGGCGTTAATTACAGATGCACTAATCTTTTCATCGCGTGCCATTAGGTCTTCAATAACTTGCGTTTTGGCTTTAGCCATCTCTGCGTCAACCTCACGCATATAATCTGAAAGTTTATCGCTCAAATAATGTAGCTCTGATACATAGGTCGTAATATCGCATGGTGCCATATTACATACTTGGCTATCTTTATCAACAAGCTTTTTAAGTAGCTCGTCCAATTGTTCCTTGTCCACTTTATTTCTCCTGCTTAAAAGTTAACCCCAACCAATAACGCTCTTCTATCTTGACCCAACGAGCGTCTGACAAATAACCATCAATTTCACCCCCCTCTATGAAGTTCTGCAATTTAACCGCTGACTCCTTATTAGGGTATAGAATGTACACACTGTCTGTGCCTTGAAAAATATCCTCGACACATTCGTAATTATTGGCTAAAAAATCATACAATGGCTGGCAAATGCACTCTACTAAATTGAATTCCATTGTAAGCTTTAAGTCGTACAAACTTGTTTCTGCTTGGTTTTGTGTGGTTATTTTCATTGTTGTAAGTTCCTTATCATCTAGTATAATGCGAAATTTAGAAAAGTCAATAGGCGACATACGTTGCCCCATTTTGAACCAATTACCATTACTCGCCATAGTGCAAATACCTGCATGGGTAAAACAACAGCCACCCACCGCCAAACGTGCGGTAAGTGCCTTTATTCGCTCGGTATCGCTTGCATATGCACAATATAAGCACTTAGGGCTAGTGCTGTAGTAAAACGCGAACCATCGCTCAATTTTCTCTTCAGGCTCTGACATATTGTGGCTCCATGCCATCAAATAAGCTTAGGGCTGGAAATTTTTGCTTTGCATCTTCAAAACTCATTTCCTCCCCTGCACCGAACGGAGTATCTAGCATTTTCTTCCTTTCTCCCACCAAGTAGGTACTTAATCTGCGCTGTATGCTTTCTATGCCCTCTGCTTCAAACATATCCCCATAGTCTTTGTATTGCTGTGGTGGACGCATAATGCGATACCTCAGTTTCATTTTATCGATTGCTTCTAATAAGTCGTCTCCCACTTGGTCGTTATCACCGCAATATACAATACACTTGTTATGTTCCATGCACCACTTTGCAAGCGCAAAAACTTTATCTTTACTTTTGCCTGCAGGTAAACCCAAGCATGGTATGCCAGCAAACTCTAAGACTGCCCTATCCGAACTTCCTTCCGTAAAACACACAAAATCTTTACATCTATCTAAGCTCTCTAGCCCATGCCAAATTGGAGTGCAATTCTTAATAAAACTAAAACGTCTAATAGCTTCCTTGTCTTGCCATGTTGCGTTTTTGTCATGCCTAATCTGGGCATAAGGCATTGTTTTGCCAGTTGCACCAAAATAAGGGATAAACCAACCCTCTGGGTACTTGGCATCTCCAATACTATCCCAATGCTTCCATTTTCGCCAGCCTAATTTATTCAGAAACTCAAACGGAATACTTTTTCCTGGCACATTCTCCGTTAAAGGTTCTAAATCTATCCACAAATCTATTAAGTCTATCTTTGCTGGCTTTGGCTTTTGTGGCTCTGGTTTCGGTTCGCGTTTTATTTGTTGCCATTCTTCTTTTGTGTCTTTGAGTTGTGGAAATACTTCGTCTAACCAAAAACCATTTTTTTGACTTTTATGGCATCCCCTAGAATGGCAATACGCAAAGCCGTTCTCGGAAATTTCACAATTTAAGCCACTGCTTGCGTCTGCGTGTATAGGACATTGACAAATAATTTTACCTGCGCTACGTTTATGTTTCAGCCCAGCATAGTCCAAAACTGTCTCAATTTCATTGAGTGTTATGTTCACTACTTTTGCTCCTTTCTACTATTATAACTTCTGTTGCTCATTTTCCCAATAGCTAGGAAAACGTCGCTCAAACTTATGTGGGTCTAGCCCATTTTCAGCAATGTAAATGCGTTGTTCTTCTGTCATCTCATCCATAGTTTTTTCTCGGAAACAATACTGCGAACGGTCTAAGTACCATGGGAACCATCTTGCTTGCAAGCCACGAGCTTTAATTTGCTCTACTAAAAAGCCATCTTTTGTATTCTCTACCCAAATACCTCGTGTTGCAACTTCCATAACTGCTTTTGACGCAGCTACACGGTCTTCCCGATTCATTTCTTTTGCGCCTGCGCCCTTAACACTATGTGCCACCAAAATAACTGTGATTTTGAGTTCCTGACATAGACGAGCTAAACGCTTCACGAACTTACGTTGCTTCGGCCATGGGTCGCGTGTCGCTAAATCATCAGCGCTATCAAATGCCCAGTTTAAGTGGTCAAATAGAAACAAGCTTGTGCCGCGCTCATGCCTAATCTTTATCCATTCCAAAATATTGTCTGTATTAAAGCTTTCGTCGAAGAACCTAGGGTCCATAAACTCTATGTTGTCTTTAACCTGCTCATATGCCCAGTCCATTGCTTCGTTCGTTGTGATTCCACCAGTAATGAACCTAGCGAAGTTGTTAATTTGGTCTGGAACTGGTTCCTCCATAATTATCCAGCCTTGCTTATCGCCACGCATTGCACTATCTAAACACATCTGCATAGCAAAACTAGACTTACCGTGACCTGTGCGTCCAGACAAAACCACAAGTTCATAGCTGTTTTTGCGCCCAAAGCCACCGCTTAAATAGTGTGACAGCCCTGGAAAGCTATTCATTGGGTACAAGTCTGACTTGCCCAATGTTTCTCTAGCCACTTTTGCATCATCTATAAAGTTAGCTAAAGTTAGTTCCGCATACATCCCATGCGGTAGGTTGGTGTTGTTTTCGGAATCTTCCACCCTTGTACCTCCATTCCGCACAACTTTGTTACCGTTGTACAACTTCTATTATATTATCTTTATGTTTATTTGTCAATACCTGATAGGATTCGCACTTTTACACAAGTGGAAAAGTTTTCCACAAGCGGAATCTAGCTTTTACTTATGTTCTGCTTTCCACTTATTCCATGCGTCAACACCGACAATTGTCATATCAGGTTCAACTTCATTATTAACTGCACGTTCCAACCAGTTAATGCGCTTGTCATATACAGCCTCGTCAAGCAAGCAGTCCGTATGTGTCAGCCAACTATAAGTGACTCGCCACTTTTTCGCGCCTGGACCTTCGCCAAACTTTAATGCGTTCATACAGGCTAAATTGCGACAGGCTGTCAGCAAGTCTGAAGCAGAAAACTCTTGCCTAAATCTAGATATAACTTTAAGTCTTTTAGTTAATGTGGGAACAGCTTTCTTAGTATTAGGTGTATAGGTTCTAAACAACTTATAAATTAGAACCGACAAAGAACTATTATCAATATTTTCGTCTACTTCTTCTATATTTGACACATCAAAGACATTGTTTTGTTGTTTGTTGATATTTTCGCTTTCTACGAAAATAGTATTTTGTTTGGTTATTTGTTTAGTATATTGTTTATTATTATTATGTGGAATATTTTCCACATACTCTACACTTTTTTCCATTTTGTGTGGAATTTTTTCCACATTATCTGGATTTTTTACAACACAATTATTTGATAAGTCAAGCACATTGTCATCGTCATATTCAGCTAAAATCTTATTCCGTTTTTTTGCTGGCATCTCTAAGTCCTCCATAACTTTTATTTTCATCATCTTTGTCAGTCTAAAACAACGTTTTTTGCCACGCGCACTATATTGCTCAATGTAACCTGCGCGTTCTAAGTTACTTAACAGCTTAGACACATAATTTGGAGTCAAATCCATATCTTTAGCAATTAGTTCTCGTGTTTTGTAGTATTTGTTAAAGCCCGCGATGTCGCTTAATAACATTTTCTCAGATTTTCTTAAAGGTAAGTTACTTATACACGTCGGGACCATTAAAAATCTTTGCATCAATTCTCCTTTACTTCATTATACAATCAGTGCTCCTTCTTGTCAAGTTTCTTGGGAGTTCTAGTTAGCAAAGTCTTCATTTCTAGTCCGCTGATTATTCTGCCTTTTGCGCTAACTTCCCATTTCTCGTTGTCTTGTACACTACAAATATCTTCTACTGGTCCGAACTTATTAAATGAGCCAGCAATGTCATAAACTTCAACCGCTAACTTGCCTTCCATCTTACGCAGCCCACGTCCAATACTTTGAACATAGACATTCGGGGAGCTTGTAAGCTTTGCCCAAACAACGTCTGTAATGTTGGGCGAGTCAAAACCTACCTGCACTACCGTATCGTTCACAATAACTTGCAGGTCGCCATTCTTAAAACTATCAACAATAGCTTCACGGTCTTTTTTCTTAGTTTTGCTATGAATCGCGCCAGCACGCACAGAATCGTCCTGTAAGCGATTTGTAATGTAATCTACATAGTTTATGCTATTTACGAACACAACGACCTTAGCGAGCTTCTGGTGCGCTCTCAGGGCATGTTTTATTGTAGCTAGTAGCTCGTCCGTGGTTTCATTTTCAAATCTACGCACATCATCGTCTTTGACTTCACCAGATGATGTAAATCGAAATCGTGAGTAGTCCACATCCCAAACATGGTAATGAGTGCGACTTAGATAGCCCATATTTTGAAGTTCTGTGATACTGATAGATTGCACCATATTTTTCCATAAAACCCCAATATGCTTAATGGTGCTAATACTATAAAACTTTTGCCAGTCCACCCTTATTGACTTGGAGCAGATACGGTATGGAGTCCCAGTAAAGCCGTAAATACGTTTAGGCTTCACTTTGTCAATAATTTTCCAATACGTAGGACGGTTTTGTACTGTCACCCATTTCTTGCCAACTTTCTTTTTTGTCGGTTCTGGCGGTTCAATTGGACAAAAATGGCACTCGTCAATAAGCAGGACATCAAAATCTAACGTTTCTGCTTTAACCAAAGAAAGTGGGGTTCCCAATGTAATACGAGATAGGTTTTTTTGGTTCATACTAGCAGAATAAACCGTTGTCGGTACGCCTAACAAGTTCAACTTTTCCAAGTTTTGTTCACACAACTCCTTGCTTGGCACCAGCATTAAGATTTTTTGGTCTTGCAATCGCCGAGCGATTTCAGCAATCATAATACTTTTGCCTGCGCCGCACGGCGCCTCCATACAAGCTTTGTTAAAGTCTAATAGCCTATCTACTGCGTCTTTTTGATAAGGCCGCAAAGTAATTTTAGAGTTTTCCACGTTCCATTAACCTTTCTATACACTCAGACGTTAGCGGTGACCGCTCGCAAGCTGTGTCTATCAGTTCATCCATTAAAATACTAAAGCCCCACACCACTCCCCCAACAATAAGCAAAAGCCCTACTAAAATCATTACTGCTTTTGCAACTTTCGTTTTGTCCATTTGTCGCCTACCCTTTCATTGTAATTTTTAATTATTTCTGTTTTACCCATATTTAACACGAGTTTTTCTACTATAGGTGTCATGCGCACCTCGCAATAAACGTTCTTATAGTCTGCTTTTACGCACGCATCAAAATATGGTTCAATTTTTTCCTTAAAGAAAGCTTTAGTTCCGCTCATACCTTGCACTGGCACCATAGTAAAAGAGTCGTAGTGGGGTTGTTTTGCATAGAGAAAAAACACATACTCACGCATAGTTTTCCTCATGTAGCTTGATAAGTTTTTTGTATAGTCCGTGCATAGCATGCCTGTCTTCTGCTGTGATTAAGAAAGACTCTTTCTTTTTGTAGATGTTGGGCATGTCAAATTTATGGCTTTTATTGGAAAAAACCGACAGTAAAAACTCTAATTGGCGTTCTGTTAGTTCTATCTGCATACTATTCGCTTTCGATTTTAATTTTCTTGAAAGTTAACTTCACCGTGTCCTTGCGCGATTCTGTTTTATGATATTGCTCTAGCAACTTCTTGTAAAGCTTTGGGTCAACTGCCTGAAGTTGCTTAACGTCAATAGCGTCCCTTTGGTATCCACGCACTAACGAAAACCGCACGAAGTCGTTTTCAATGTATGGAGTTACGTTTTTACCGTTTTCGTCCACTGCTTTTGCGGCTGACAAAATCGGAAGCAATTTTTCGCGCAATTCTTTGACCGCAGCCTCTTTTTGCTTTAGCTGTGCGAGTTCTACTGCAAATGCCTCCTGCTGTCTAACTAAATCTTTTTCTGCGCTGACAATACGCGAAAATAGTGCTAGTGCGCCAGTATCTAACTGGTCTTTTACGTTGGACTTAATTTGTGCCATATTTTGTTCCTTTGCTTAATTTTGTTATACTACTATTTTATATCAATCTCGTAAATATGTCAATAGTATCACAGCGCATTTTTACAGGGGTCATAAAAATTCTGTACATATCATCATAGCAAAGACAGCATAGCAAATAGGCTTGACTTTTAGTTCGCGATAATATAAAATAGTAAAAAAGGAACAATATGCCAAAAAGAAAATTTGTACCCCAACTAATAAATAATAAAACTATACAATTTCATCCACAAGCTAAAGATATTGAGCGTAGGTATCTTGAAGCTGCTAGCGAACGGGAAAACGAAAACGCTGCCTTGCAAGAAATGGTAAATGCAGATTTATCTGGTGCATTAGATATTTTGCCAAGACCGTTTACGTATTTTTTGCCAACAGGCAATGAACAATTTGATGACTGGATAGACAGTATTACTCCTAGTAAAGATGCTCGTGGTGAAATTAAAGGTGGCGGTTTTCCAGTCGGTAAGATTTCCGTTATTGCCGCACGCGCTGGACTAGGCAAAACTCAATTTATGTATTCACTTGCTAAGAACGCGCCTTTTAAGACATTGTATGTCGACACCGAAGGTGGCGTCAATAAAACTGATGGCAATAGCAATGTCTATGTTTATAACTCTCCTATTCTTGAGCAAGTGTGGAAAGTTGTGTTAGGCGCAGTAGATAAGGGCGAGTTTTCACTTATCGTTATCGACTCAATTTCTGCGCTAAAAACGTTGGCAGATATGGCAAAAGAAGATGGCGAAATGCCACAAATGGGTGAGCGCGCAAAAGTATTAGGCAGTTTCTTAACAAAGCTGTCATCAAAATTGTTGGAGCGCGATGTTGCAGTTGTCTTAATTAGCCAACAACGTGAAAATATTGGTGGTTATGGCGCACAAAAAGTTATTCCAGGCGGGCAGATTATGAACTATACACCAAGCTTAATTTTGGAATTGCTATCTAATAAGGCAGACATCATTCGAGATAAGGAGACCAAAGCGAAGATTGGCGAAAAAGTCAAAGTCAATATTATTAAAAACCGTTATGGACAAGACGCTGCTACGTTTGACTTTAAGCTCTTCTTTAACCAAATTGCTAGCTCTCCGCAAAAAACTTCTTCTCATGACGACTCAGAATCGTTTTAGTAGTTTTGTAATGCGTTAAATGCCAACCCCCACAATACGGACAATAGTAATACCCCTGTGGACGAACTTTCTGCTCTGGGCGAAAGGTCTCGTCCACAAATTCTAGAGCCTTTTTAGCAGCAGCCTCACTTTTGTATAGGTGTTTAGGTTTGTTGGCTTTTGGGCAAAATACCATATTTTTGATATGTGCAGTCTTACGCCGCTGGTTTGCGGCGTATTTGCGCTTTTTGTTCTTCTGTCTTGCCCAGCTAGTGAACGCTTTTTCGGACTTCATATTAAGCCCTCACAAGTCGCGCTAATGCTTCGCCCTCATTAACGTCATCGTCTTTAGATTTTTGTTCTACAGCTTCTGAAATCTCTTGATATTGTTCTGGAGTGCATTTTACGGAATAAGTGCGCATATCAAAGTCTCCGTCCGCGTCTTCTGGCACTTCATCATCATCAAAAGCAGAAGTGAAATCAAAGTTCGCCATCTGCAATAAGTCGTTCTTCTCATCATCAAAGAATGGCAGGTCCATACCTAAGTCGTCTAATTCTTTGACTAGCCCAGCAAGCAAGTCGTCCTTAAAAGGAACATGCGCCTCGTACCAAATTGTTAGAGCTTTGGCTTCTTCTAATGGCACAATACCCTCATTGTAAATTGGGATGTCTGTGTAGCCTAACTCAACTGCGGCGCGGTAACGTTGGTGACCGTCAATAATAATGTAATAGTCTTTTTTGTCTGGGTTTTCGCGCACCACAATTGGCTGACGAAAGCCTTTTTTCTCAATAGACCATAAAACCTTTTGAAAGTTTTTATCGTCCTCATCCTTAGGGTTGTAATCGCTTGGTTCAATATGGTCTGCTGGTACGGTTTTGAGCTTCTTGACGTCAAAGTCAAAATCATTTTTCATGTTTATTTTTTCTCCTTTATGTTAATTGTAGTGCAGTTTGTCGTAGTCGTTGAGACCGTAGTCCTTGTCCATTTGTTTTACCCAATTGGCGCGCCAGTCATGCTGGGCATATACGTCTTTTTGGGGTGGGTTCTCCTCTTGCAAATACCATAGAGTGTGTTTGCCTTTTTTCGCGATTTGCTCTTTTGCCTGTTCGTGTGTGATATTGCGCAACAACTTGGTATCTGATACTCCATAGACCAGACTATCGCCAGCCCACGCGACTTGACCATCTTTGAGGACTGGCTCGGCAAGGTATAGTCTATAAAGCTTCTGTGGTTTCATTATTTTACCTCAAGACTAGGAATTGGAAATTTATGTGCCATTGCATTGATTTCGCGAGCCAAGTTTTGCTTGCCATCATGATAAGCATCTACGGACATTTCGCCGCGTTTCATCATCTGGAAAGAAACAGCCAAAAATTGCATAGCTTGTACGATAGTATCAATTTCATCTTTGCCCATACCACGAGTAGTAAGCGCAGGAGTACCTAGTCGCACTCCCTGTGGTACAAAGGCTCCGCCTTTATCATTTGGGAGCGCGTTTGCATTAAGAGTCAGCCCAATACTGTCAAGCTCAGCTTCAAATTCTTTGCCGTTCATTTCAGTTTCATTGGTGAGGTCGATAAGAATTAAATGGTTCTCTGTGCCGCCACCCTGCAGTTTGAACCCTTTAGCTTTAAGTACGTCTGCCATATATTTTGCGTTTTCAACGACTTTAGTAGCATATTTCTTAAATTCGGGCTTTAAGGCTTCGTGAAAACAAACTGCCTTTGCTGCAATAACGTGTTCAAGTGGTCCGCCTTGAGTTCCCGGAAACACTGCTCTGTCAATAAGAGTAGGAATGTTTCTAATATCATGAGGCGTCTTCTTGAGCGGGCTAGTCACTTTGCCCATGCTCAAAATTAACCCACCACGAGGTCCACGCAATGTTTTATGAGTAGTGCTTGTCATAACATGAAAACCATGCTCTAGTGGGTTTGGATGTACTCCGCCAGCAATTAACCCAGCAACGTGTGCCATATCAGCCATAAGCAGAACGTGTTGTCCAGTTAGATTTTTAACTTTATCTGCAATTCGTTTAACTCTGTCAAAATCTGGAATTTTCATAAATGCAGAATATCCAACAAGAATAATCTTTGGTTGGTGTTTAAGGGCAAGTTCTTCCATTTCATTGTAGTTAATGTCACCCTCCTCCGTTACGCCATAACCAACAAAGTTGTAAATCTTAGCACTGCGCGTAACGGGTGAACCGTGCGTTAAATGTCCGCCTGCCGGTAACGACATAGCTAAAATAGTGTCGCCTGGATTGCACCAAGCAAAGTAAACCGCTTCGTTTGCATTAGCGCCAGAGTGTGGTTGTACGTTCGCATGGTCAGCATGAAAAAGTTGTTTGGCGCGCTCAATGGCTAAGTTTTCAATAATGTCTATGTTGCCATTACCGCCGTAATATCGTTTTCCCGGATACCCCTCACTATATTTGTTTGTACAGACTGACCCCATAGCTTCTAACACTTCTACGGATACGTAGTTTTCGCTAGGAATCAATTCAATACCTGAACTTTGTCGTACTTCTTCTCCATAAATCGCCTCAAAGACTTCATCATCGTCATAATCAGTGAAATTTCGTCGATTCATTTTTTATGTCCTTTCAACATCGCGTTAATTTCGGCTTGAGAAATAGGGTTGCTTTGAACTTCTCGCATTAACGAATTAACGTGTGGTGCAATAGGTTGGTTTCCCATAAATTGTCCGCTTTCGCCCCATACGCGATATTCTCTATGTTTGCTTTGCATTGTAAGGTATTCCTCGCTTATAAGTTGTAATATACTTTACATTATAAGCTGGAATTTTAGAAATGTCAAGTTTGTCCCAGTCCACACCGCGAGTTTTCCAAAGACGGTTAATGTCTTTCTCGGTCTCTACCCAACGTTTTGCCTCGTGTTTTGTTGTTTCAAGGTAGTGTTGCTTGCGCTTAACTTGAGCCATTTTATCTGATACCCCTCTAACAGAACCGTATCGTGCCGCTGCTAGCCAAGATGTAGAGTCAACACTAAACCATGGATAATTTTTGAGCAAGTCAATTTTGGTCATACCTAAACCGTGTAGGGCGATTTCCTTGCCACAACGCTTAAAGCAGTAGTTAAAAAACTTGTCTATATACTTCAAACCACCTGGAACGCCTGCTGTACCGCCGATACCGATGTATCTGTAGCCCAAGTTAATATAGTGTTCTAATAACTCCTTATCACCTTTAAGCCAGTCGCTCATATGATAGACGGGAATAATATAAGTGTTTGGACAATGCTCTTCAAGATATGCTTGATTTTTAAGTGTTTCAGTAACGCTCATTGTATCTAGGTTAAAAGCATATTTACCTTGCGCCTCGTTGAGGAAATTCGCATATTGCTCAACGCTAATGTTGATACCTTTAGTACGAGCTACAAAGCCGCCAGAGTCAAGTAATAGCATTTCAAAGCCAGTGCTAGGCATCTTCTTATAGCCTAATGAATAACAAGACTCAAGGCGGTTTTTAGCGCCAATGTCGTGCAAGATTTTATTGTATCTAGGGGTAGCATCAGACCCTGCAAAACAGATTCTCAAGTGGAACTCCTTTCTAATGTTCTGACTTGATTATACTATACTTTTGGCAGAGACTCACCCATAATACGGAATGTTTCTTCAATGCGGTCTTTTTGGTAGTGGGTAAAATCTTGGTTCTTGTAGGCTTCGCGATAAACACGCATTAGTCGCTTTGCTTCATCAGATTCACGTGGGTCGCTATCAAACTCTTCATGTAGCCCACATGCTTCCATAGCAATATAACGCTTAAAGCACAGTGAACATTTTCCGCAACGTTGTTTTGTCGGGTGGTAGCAACTTGTAGTGTCGTGTAGATGTGGGAGTTTGAAATTTTTTGCCCAATTGATAATGTCCGTTTTTGTGTAATGCTTAAACGGAGTTTCAACAACAGTTGGGTTGCCAGTTGCTTGCGACAAAGTAAAGGAAGCTGTCTTGAAGAAGTTAGAATTTTTGTCTAGCATATGGTAATGGTCTTCAAACTTCATACCCATAATCCATACAGTTTCGCCAAAACTTGCGGCAATACTACTAAAGATTAAATTGCGTGCTGGGATGATGTAATGTTCTTCATCTGGCATATTCCCAAATTCTTCGCGCAATAAATCTAAGTGAATTGTAGTATATGGAATGTCCAGTTTCTCTAGGCACTGTTTCTCTTTTTCATGGTAAGGATGCCCAATATCAAAGTTAATACAAATAATATCTTCTGGGTCATAACCTTTTTCGTAAATTGCCCAATAGTAAGCAATATAACTATCCATACCTCCAGACAAGCAAATTGCTAACTTCTTGCGGTTCAATTGAGGACCTTTTGCAGGAAGAAAAGGAATCGCTTTATCGTCAATATACACGTCTGCGTCAGGTTTTCCCATTAGCAACTCATGATATTTTACGCCATGTTTTTTAAGCCAGTTTTTAGTAACCTCTCGGTCTTGGGCTAGACGTGCGGTGTGGATAATAATGTGGTCACCAGCTTCGTATTGCTGGTTAATCTCTGCAATAGTTTCTGGAATTGGAGCTTGGGTTGCAAAATCTTTCGGCAACCCATTTTGACAAATTACTCCGTCCATGTCATAAACACGACGCATGGCTATTCCCCCAATAAAGACTGTAGGTCGTTAAGGTCTGGTTCTTCAAAATATTCTACAACAACATCAACTGCCATATGACGATTTGTGCCGCATGAAGCCCGTACGCCAACATAAGCAGGGTCTTTATAGGCTGCCTTGACAATATCTAGTACCTGTGCTGCACCGCTTTCTAGCGTAAAAGTTTGTCCAACCATTTTTTGCAAATCCCAATGCAACTGAATTAGTTCGGCTAGATGTTCATTTGGATGTACTTCAATTTCATAATGTGTTACGCCCACTTGTTCACCTAGTGGACAGTTGTGCTGAATATCTTCATGCAGCTTAATTTGGTTAATGTTAAAGGTATTCTGTAGATACTTTTCTTGTTCTTGCTCGCTTAACGAGTTAATTTTTCCGGGCATTTCTTGCTCCTTTATTAGGTTTGTAAATCTTATATAAGTGGTAAAGTTGTACGCCAATTAAACCTGCGTTCATTAGCCCTGTCCAAAACGCGCCAATACCAAAGCCGTAAATTACAAAAAATATTGAACCAATTAAATTCAACCATCGTATCCATTTCACGTTCGTAAAGAGAAACGAAATAAACACGAGTGTCGTGGCTATAAAGCCTGCTAACTCTAGCATATAATTCTCCTTTGGGATAACCCCTGCTGTCCCAGCCCAGCAGGGGTTTTGCTTTAATGTTCCGCTTTTTCAGCTTTGTTAGTAAGGTACGCGAGTGGGGTGGCAACAAGCGACATAACGTACTTAATAGCGAACGAGCTAACAATAGAAGCCCAAATTACGCTTGTCGGAAGCACGCCATAGAACGCCAAAAAGCTGAAGATAACCGAGTCCAAAGGCGTAGAAGCCAAGTTGGACGCCGCAACTCTCAGCCAAGTGTGCTTGTCGCCAAATTTGCGAGTGAACGCTTCAAAGATATAAGTGTCCGCAAGGTCGGAAATCAACTGCGCCAAGAATGAGGCAATGATAACGCGCCAAGACGCACCCATAACCGCATGCCACGTTTCTTGTACTCCCGGCACGGCTGCAGGAATGATGTCCAGCAAAATCATCAGAGCTGCTACGATAAGGTTTACGATAGCAGTAGCCCAAACGATTTTTTTTGCCGACTCAAAACCTACGCACCGGTGCATGAGGTCACGAATGGTAAAGGAGAAAGGAATCAGTAAGATTCCGCCTGCCATTGTCAGACCACCGATTTGAAGCATTTTGTTTGCGAAAATGTCGCTGGTTACGGCGATTATTGCATAAGACACAATCGCCAAGATGGGCAGATAGCCCAGCACGAACTCTTTGAGTTTTTTCATAAGCGTTGTCCCCTTTTCGTTTTAGTATTATTCGTTTTAGTTTCTGGGGGAGCTAAAACTGACTTCATTATATCACATAAAAAAGTAGGTGTTTTCGCACCTACTTTTGGGGGCTTGGCAGAAAGTTAAGCGAGGAATACTGCGTCCTTAACTCCCCACTAAGTCGGTCCACCAATGTAAACTTGTTTCTAAGAAAACTCCTTTACATATTTTTATTTTAGCGCACCGATGGGAGAAAGTCAAGCTTTTTCGTCTGTTTCTATACTTTTGAGTTCAAAGTCGTCCACACTCAAAAAAACGTTTTTGTATGTTTTGACTTCCGATGCGCCAAACATTGTCTGCCCAGTAGGAACTAGATAGCTGAGTTGCGTACGGTAGTATCTTTTTTCGTCAATTTCAGTAATACAAAATTCTTCTAATGATAAGCTTTTTGGTTCTTGTCCGCTAGCTAGTAATAACGCTTTTAGATAGTAAACAGACTCGCGCACGGCGCGCATTGTAGGTTTTTCTGCTTCTACAGATTGTATAGTGTCCATGCTTTTATTTTATATATCTACACCATTTTTGTCAAGCACAAATTTTAGTCGATTTGCGCAAGCGGTTGGGTGGCTCCATTGATAGTCCCAGTTGCATTTCGGCTTTCGATTAATCAAATACTTGACGCTATTCGCGCTGAACGGTTCGTAACCTTGGCTCACATAAGCACTATAAACTGGATGCTTCTTAAACCGAGGAACAACAGGATAACACCCACACAACAAAGCTTCAGTTAAACTTACGCTTCCAGTATCACCTAATGAACAAGTAAAATAAAATTCTGCTGTTGCGAGTTCTAATAAGAACTTGTCATGGTCACATTGCTTAAATTCTATCCACGGGAACCATGCAGGATGATATAAATCTAACCATTTTTCTTGTCCAGGAGTTAAACAGAAGACTATTTTGTAATCTTTTGCAAAAGGCTCTAGCAAGTAGGAGGCTAGATAAAATTGCTTGTCAGGAGAGATACGTCCAGCGACAACAATTTTACGCTCTTTTATCATGCCTTTATATCTGTCATCTATCTCAACAGGAAAACCTACTGCTTCAAAATATCCCTCTGGGTAAGTTTCTTGCATTAGTTTTTGCATACGAGGGTTGAAAACTAACACACAACTCAATGAATTGCGTATTGCTGAAAGTTCCGCGTCCTTATCTACTTGGTAACAATAGGGGTTAGAGGCTGTTCCATTTGCCTGTGCAAACTTGAAAGCTGGGCATTTGACAACCTCTGGCAATAACTGGTCCTCATAGTGCATAATCCACAACGCATCTTTAGCACCCAACAGACCAATTTCGTCTTTAGTGATGTTTTTAATTTTTCCATCAAATTCCCTATCGTATAGTCTTTCGTATTCTACTTGCCAAGCCGACTGCTTTTTGTCGTTAACCAGTCGGTACAACATTAAGAAGCCTTAAAGCCGATTTCGTTTTCAATCATTGCATTAACAGCTTTAGCAACAGGAATTGGTACCTTTTGAATTGCGTCCTTAAAGCTAATGCTATGACCCTGTGGAACCATCAGCGAGTTCATAAACTCATCATCAGCATCAGAAAGCTCCTTCAAACGCGCGTTAATCTCGTCTGAAGTTTTGTCGCCAGACTGTGAATTTGGGTCGTTGAGTTGTGCTTGTAGTTTTTCGCGCTCCGCGTTACGCTCATTTACTGGAGTAAAGTCATCAGCGCTTGGTAAACGGAAGATGTACTTTAGTGGGTTGCCTTTCTCGTCTGGGATATCGAACGGAACAGCCGTTACGATAGAAGAAGTAAAGGAGTACTTGTTTTGGTTTTGCATAGAAACTCTCTATATCCTATATTATTTTATTTTAGTTGTATTATACCACTATTTGAAATATTGGTTATACTTCTGTTCGCGAAAAATTGCAGGACGAGTATAGTTGTAAGCCGTATATTTGCCATTTGAACCTAGTTTTCGTGTAGCGTCAAAAATTTCGCCGCCAACAAGTTCACCGATATTTTCTACAACACTATAAACGGTCTGCTTTACTATATCACTGTCTGTCATTTTTTCTAAGAAGTGCGGTCCAGTGCCTGCCGTTGTGTATTTCTTTACTGGTTTACCGCGCCAGCCCACCCCTTCATTTACATACCAAGCATAAGGAACGCCATTAGTGGAAGCGTCATACGAAATAGATACTTTGCCACTAGTAGCATGTTTAATGGTTGGGTGAGACAAAGCACCTGTGTCAGTAGGTGTAAAAGGCCTAGCATATTCTACGAGTTCTACAGCTACGCTTTGTGCAATAGCATTTGGTAGCATTGCCCAGTCAGCCGCAGCCTGCGCGACCTCTCTTGGGTTTGGGTATTGAATAGTGACCTTGCTCATACTTTCATTATATCTTTTTTGGTAAAATAAAAGATAAGAACTAACTACTTAAACAGAGCTAACACAAAAACATATGGCCGGCAAAAATATAGATGTAAATATTGACATTAACGCTGATAGCAGTCAAGCAACGACCGAGTTGCACAAGGCTTCTAAGGCTGTTGATGAGCTGGGTGAGAGTTCTGTTGCTGCAAGCAAGCGTTACGAAGCTGCTCAGGAAGAAACTCAGGAACAGCTTAAAAAGACCGCCAAAGTCGCTACACAGACTGGCGAATCTCAAGAAGAAGCTTCTGAAAAAGCAGAAAAGGCTGCACTAAAAGCCGCTCAAGAGGCACAAAGAGAATGGAACAACGCCTACTCAAAAATGAAGAACAACGTTCTCAGTTGGGGCGAGAGTGTTAATTCCACGATTTTGCAAATTGGTGGCAACCTTATTCGTAAGGGGCTTGGCGCCGCTGTAGATGGTGTGAAGTCGCTTGCTTCCCAGGGTTTTGAGCTTCAGTCAGAGCTTGAGGGCGTAAAAGTTGCTTTGGAAACAATGTCCACAGCCGGTGCGGATGCGGATACTGTTTTGAAGCAAATTCAGAAAGACGCTATTATTACCCCATTTGATGTGTCGTCTTTGTCAAAAGCCACCCAGCGCTTTACTATGATTACAGGCAATGCTGAAGAAGCGGAAAAAACTGTACTTAACTTTGGTAAAGCTCTTGCCGCCGCGGGTAAAGGTTCAGTAGAAATCACTCGTGTTGCTACAAATATGCAACAAATTGGTAACCAAGCCCGTATTTCACAAAAAGACTTTAACGAGTTTGCTACTGCTGGTATTAACATGACCAAGCTCGTTTCAGAATATGCAGGTATTGCCGAAAACGAGGTTATGGACTACTTGAAGCAATGGCAGACTGGCGTAGATAAAGGTATGTCTGAAGCCGAGCTACTTGCTAAAGGTATCCAAAAACCTTATGACATCTTAGTAGGTGCTATCAATAAAGCAACCGAAGAGGGCGGTGTCTTCGCAAATGTTTATACAGACATGGCAGGTACATTGCCACAGATGGTGAACAATATGCAAGAAACTATTGCGATGGGCATGGCTAACATCTTCACCGATTCTGGGCTTGAGGATGAACTAAAAGGCATGATGCAAGCCATTGGCGATGCTATCGTTGATTCTGATATTATTGAGTCCGCTTCGGTCGCCTTGGGTCACCTTGTAGATGTCTTCAAAGAATTCGTTGGCGTAGGCTCTGGCGCAGAGCTTATCCAAAAAGTATTTGGTGCTATTACTGATTTCTTGCGTGACCTTGCTTCGGGAAAATATGATGCAACCATTAAGAACATCTTCCAAGCAATTAAAACATTCTTCACTTCACAATGGAACTTTAATCCGCTTATTGTTGGAATGAAGCTACTGATTCAAGTTTTAACTATGCTTCCAGAGGGTGCAGGCAATGTTATTGGTGGCATTGCAGCTGCTTTTGTCGGACTAGGTTCAGCAGTTGGCATTGCGTCTAAAATTTCTGGATTTGTTAAACCTATCACAGACCTCGTAAAAGCATCTAAGAAGCTAAAAAGTGTTGGTACCATAGTTGAGCAAACTACAACAAAGCTTTCCGGCAGTGGAACTTTGCTAGGCAAGACTGTATCTTCGGTAGAAGGCATCTTGAGTAAAGCTGCTGCTGTTATTAAAAAAGCCGTTTCTGGTATCGTAGATGGTCTTTCATTCCTTGCTTCAGAAGTTACTCGCCTACTCTCTAACTTATTGTCTTCTCTTTCTACTCTAGCTTCAAATGGCTTAAAGGCGATTCAGACTGTTTTGGAAAGCCTCATCAAGGCTATTATGGGTCCATTAAACACCCTAGCTTCTGGTCTTGGTAAAATATTCCAGACCATTGCTAAGTCTATCGGAAACGGACTAGCAGCATTACTAAAACCTCTATCCGACCCGAAACTTCTATTAGGCGTAGCGTCACTTGCTGGCGTTGCAGGCGCTTTATGGATATTTGCACAAGCACTACAGTCATTCTCAAATGTAAGCTGGGATGGGATGTTAAAAGCTGCCTTAACGTTAGGCGTTGTGACTGCGGCTTTAGTCGGTTTAAGCTACATTATTGTTCCTGTTGCTATTGGTGCAGCCGCCTTGACTGCTGCTAGTGTTGGTATCGCCGCATTTGGCGCTGCTCTTATTGTGCTGTCAGAGGGCTTCAAGGCGCTAGGCGAGATGAGCAAGGTACAGGTAGATATGTTGGGCTTGCTAAAAGCTATTGGTACGCTAACTCTTATCGGCGGTATTTTAACTGGTGGACTTATTACAAACCTACTTGGTGCTGTTTCCGGTGGCGCGCTTGCGCTTATTGCATTTGAAATTTCCGCCGCTGCGAAAGCGTTGAACGAAGTTCCAACTGTGACAGCAGATTTAGGCGGCTTGCTTGCAACTGTAGGTACACTTGAACTGTTAGGAGGTATGCTTGCTGCAGGCTTTATCTCTAACTTGCTGGGCGCATTGTCTGGTGGTGCGTTAGCCCTAGTCGCTATCTCGTTGAGAGAGGCTGCAGTGGCAATTAACGAAATTCCAGCAATTGATGGGTCTGGTCTATTCTCGCTTGTTGGTCCTCTTATGACTCTACAAGGCATTGCTATCGTAGTGGGTGCTTTAGGTATTGTGGACTTACTAGCAGCAATTGGCGGTGGTGGTCTATTACTGCTTGTTAATGAAATCAAGTCCATCGCATTTGCGATGAATGAAGTGCCTATGGTAGAGGGGTCAGGACTCTTCTCTATCGTTGGTCCATTAGCTGCATTACAAGGCATTGCATTAGTAGTCGGCGCGTTAGGTATCGTTGATTTGCTAGCGGCAATTGGCGGTGGTGGGCTGCTCTTGCTTGTAAACGAGATTAAGTCTATTGCCTTTGCTATTAACGAAATTCCAGTAGTTAGTGCAGACGGCATGAATTCATTGTATGGACCGCTAGCCGCATTGCAGGGTGTGGCTCTTGCGATTGCTGGTCTGGCAATTGTTGACTGGCTGGCTTCAGGTGCCGCCGCAGGCTTGCTTGTCTTTGCTAATACTCTAAAATCAATTGGTTTCGCTCTGAAAGAAGCCTCTGACGTCTTTGCCTCTATTAACTTTGACGTGTTTGAGAAGCTACCAAATCTAGCTGGTATTATGCAGAAAGTCATGGACTTGCCAGAACCTAATGTGGAACGTGCAATTAAGCTTCGTGACTTCTTTGACGCGTTGGGTGACGCATTTGATAATGATGTCAGCGCCAAAATTCAGACGGTTGTAACGACAATGCAAAAAACCAACTGGGCTACGTTTGGTAATGATATGGAAAAAATGGTTACAGCTCTTGACCGCGATTATCCAGACATTAGTAATTTCGTAGCGTTCTTTGACAACATTGGTTGGGCGCTAGACAATGGCGTAACTGAAAACATGAGTCGCTTGATTGACGTCTTTAAGGCTCATAGCAAAGAGGAGATGCAGATTATTACTGATAATGCCTCCGCATTTGTGAATTTTGTCCAAGGCGAGGACGCAACAAGGCAATGGAATACATCTGTTGCTGATTCATTCCGTGAATTCTTTGATAATGTAGGCAATGCTCTTGACATGGACGTCGTGCCTAATATGGAGAAGCTGTTGGACGTATTTAATAAGTTCGACAAAAACCAAATTGCTACTGTTACTTCTAATGCTCAAGCGTTTGTTAATTTTATCCAAGGCGAGGATGTAAAGTGGGATAGCTCTACCGCAGAGAAATTTAAGGAATTCTTTGACAACGTAGGCTGGGCGCTAGATAATGATGTTGCCCCAAATATTCAGAAGTTATTGGACGTCTTTAATAACTTTAGTCAAGATAAAATGGCTGTCGTACTTGCTAACGCTGCATCGTTTGTGGAATTCGTGCAGGGCGAGGGGCTGCCAGACAAGAGCAAAAACTGGAACGCTGACTGCGCACAAAACTTCCAAGATTTCTTTGACCGTGTAGGCTGGGCGCTAGATAATGAAGTTGCGCCGAATATTGGCAAATTGCTTGAAGTCTTTTCAAAGTTTAGTGAAGACCAGCTTGCTACCGTTAAAACTAACGCTCAGAATTTCGTTGACTTTATCAATGGTGACTTATTCTCTGCCGGTGAGGGCGGAACTTGGAACCTAGACAACGTAACCAACTTCATGAATTTCTTTGATACTGTGGGCTGGGCACTAGACAATGGTGTAGTCCAAGCTATTGATTCCTTACTTACTACTTTTGGTCGTGACCCAGAAGCTATGCAAACTGCTATCACTAACGCAGGTAACTTCATCAAATTTGTTGCAGGTAAAGCTGAGGGTATGGGCGAAGATGGATGGAATGTTGAGCAGGCCATCAATTTCATGAACTACTTTGACCGTCTAGGGGACGCGCTAGACAATAATATCCTAGATACAGTCAACAACCTCTTCCAAACTTTTAGTGTGGACCATGGCGATGTACTAGAAACTGCTAAAACTTTAAGTCAGTTAGTGTCTGGTAATGGTGAATACACTTGGAACGAAACTGATGCTGAGTTATTTGCTGGGTACATGAACAAGCTAGAGACTTACGCTCTTTCTCCAGATAAGGTTAAACAGATTATTGACGGTTTCACAGGCGTTGATACAACTGGTGCAACCGCAACAGCTAATGCTCTAGTAGAAATTATTACAAGTATTTCTCAGGCGTTCACTAATTTTGAGCCTAACTTATATGAGAACGGCTCTCGTTTAGGTGTCCAATTCCGTAATGGTTGGTATTCTCAACACGAGTACATCAAATCAACAGCAACCGCTAGTGGCAACGCTATTAACGATGCGCTTAATGCTTTTAATGGTATGGGTGGTCCATTATGGAGTACTGCTAATGAGATGACTTATTGGATAGTGCGTCCGTTCTTAGACTATGACTGGGCTTCTCATGGTCGTAATGCCGCAGATGGTATTATTAGCGGTGTTCGCTCGCGCTCAAGTTCTGCTTTCTATGCTGGCTACGACCTTGCACAGCAAATCGTTTCGGGTATTCGTGCTGGTGGCCAAGAGGGTTCTCCATGGAAGTTGTCATATCAGTCTGGCGTATTTGCGGCGCGCGGCTTAATCAACGGTGCTAAGGATATGGTTGGTGACGTTAAAGATATGGGTGAAGAAATTGCGCAAGCGTTAATGACTGGGTATGACGAAACCTTTGAAACATTGCAAGCTGATATTAGCGTCGGTGATGCTCTGGGCGAGGCGAGTGCATTAGGTCAGCAACAAGCCGTGACGAATAATAAGAATGTCCATATCACTAACAATAACACCGTTAATAGCGAATTAGATATGGCGATGGTAAATAGCCGTATTAACTGGGAAATCGCTCACGCATTATAAAGGTATAATTAAACTATGAGAATTATAATTGGTTCAAACAGAGCAAGTGAAAATCGGGAAAATCTTATCCTTAATGCCGAGAACTATACTGGTTCGCCTATTATTGTGACATCCATTACAGGGCTGGAAACTGCGCCGTATCGTAATGGTTCAGGCAACTGGTCTTACTGGGATGGTGGCTATATGTCGTCACAGTTCTTTGGCGGACGCGAGATTACTATTCATGGCGCATATCATGATAAGCGTATGGGCTGTGATTTTGCAAGCACAGAACCCTGTGATTATACGGATGAGGTTGTACGCTATTACTTACGCTCTCACTTGCCAATTCGTACTTTACTTCCTATTCGCTTTCAACTAGATAACGGTTTGATTTATTATACTGAGGGTTATTGCGTCGGTATTGAAATGACAATGGAAAAAACTATGTTAGGTGAATTCCAAATTAGTTTTTATTGTCCAGAGGCTCCATTGTACCGTCTATTAACTCCAGAAATTGATTCATTGTGGTTAGCTGGTGATATTTACAAAATGGGGACATCAGGCTATCCTAATAACTTGCGTCCAGACGAGGTTGCTAATCTGCAAGGTTTCTTGCTCGCTAAACGCGAGGGCGTTACAGACCTTGAACCACCTATCGGTCAATATTGGAACGCTGGCGGTCGTGGACTTGCGCTGAACTATTGTGGTGACTATCCATATCGCCCACGCATTACCATTAAGGGTCCAGTTGTTAATCCAACAATTTACAACACTACAACAAATGAGTGGTTTGGGTTAGGTTCTTATACTAATGAGCTTGCACGGTTTACTGTTACGCAAGTAGAAGAAAATCGTAAGGTTTCTGATATCGCTTTGTATAACAATAACTATGGCGGCATTTATTCTGGCAACTCTGCAACGCTTAATGCCGTGTCTCTTGTTGGGCATGGCTTAACTGTAAATGCTACTTATGAGAAAAACCCAACAGAGCGTGTAATCAGTTTGCGCCACAACCCAGTAGTAAACCCAAATTATATTGGTGAATTTAAGCGCGCCGATTTACCTCTTATTAACCCAATTACTAACGGCAGATTAACACCTTATAACTGGTGCGATGTCATTGATGATGGCTTTGAATGGCAATGGACAGATAGTAATGACCCACAAGTTCTTGGTGAGTGGGTGCGCACAGACCGTTTAATCGGCACAACTCCACGCTCTGTTCCAATGGAAATTATGGACAGCGGCTCCGGTTACTCTGTGGGCGACTATTGCGAGTTGGCTTTTCACAATGCTGATGTTTCTACCGATGAGCGTGCCATTGTAAGAATTACCTCCGTTACACAAGAGGGGCAAATGCTAGGGTTTAATGTTGTATCTTATGGTAAATATTCTAATGTGCGCGAAGCTGAAATGGACTTCATCACAATTACTGGCACAGGTAGTGGTGCTGTAGTTTATGGCTACACAGAAATTAAAGAAATAGAAGATACTTGGGCAGTTGCTAGCGTTGAGATTAAGGATGGTGGTACTGGCTATACTCGTGGCGACATTATTAAGCTTGTTCAACCGGGGAACTCTCCGAACAATGTAAGCGTCGCTGAAATTGAAATTCTTGAAATTTCTGGTGACGGTAAAATCTTGGGCATTGAAATTGCTGATGAGGGTGACTATGATGAAGACGAGGGCGGTCCTGAGCTAGAAACTGTGGGTGATTTGTTTGGTAAGGGTGCGATTATTGACGTAGGTATGAGTCGCAATGCAACTACTAGGCGCTGGCATGTTTCTACAGTTCAAATTGTGGATGGCGGTACAGGTTATACTGCTGGCGAAACATTGCAGATACTAGGGCAACAAGATAGTCAGTTCAAGCTTATTTCTGGGCAACAGGTTGTCATTGACTGCGAAAATCAAACGGTTACTGTAGGCGGTAAAAGTAGGTCGTACTTTATTCGTCCAGGTTCAAAGTGGCTTTATCTTGCGCCTAAAACTCTCAACAATTTTGTTTATACGAGCGCAGACCAAGACGAAAATGGCGATGCGGCTCATTTGGAGTATCGTTTAGCCTTTATGGGTATCTAATTTGGTATAATAATAATAACTAATTCACAAAGAGAAAAATAAATGGCAGATATTAACACAGGCACACATATTTCTAACTGGAGTGCTACCCAACAGGTTACTGAGGGTGTAAAATTACTCACCGATGAACGCGGTCATTATTATTTGCTTGCACAAATGATAGAGGGTAATACTTTAGGTGATTCCTTTAAGGTTACTGCACTTAACCCAACGCCGCAAATGGCGGTTAGTATCCAGCGCGGTACTTGCATGATTCCAATTGATGATTATTCTTATATCGGTTGGGCGGATGGCAATATGACCTTAGACATTGAGCAGTCTGACCAAGCAATGGGTCGCTTGTCATATATTGTGGCTTATGTTAAACAAGACACACAGTATGCAACAACTGTTGCTAACAACCCCGGCTTGCTGCACATTGCTGAAGTAATGGGGACTCCTGCTTCTAACCCACATCCACCTACATCAGAGCAAATTCGTCAGCAAATCGGTGCTGCTAACCCATATATTATTCTCGCTACTATTGAAGTTCGTGCTAATAGCGCCGCCATTCGTTCAGCCGATATTACAGATGAACGTATTGGCATGAAAATAAAAGACGGTATCGGCTTACCTCACCCAGCTATTGCCGATGCGCTTTATCAAGGTTCTACTAACCCAAGCAACCGTCCACCTTTACAATGGGTCGTGATTCAGTCAGGCACTCCAATTCCACCTGCAGTTTCGGGTTATGATTTGTGCGTGCTTGAACTTGTATAGGAGATAGCTCTTAATGGGCGTACAACACTCAGGCAACCTAGAGGTTACTTTTAACATTAACGGCTATCCGCGCTGGGATAATGGACGGAATGGCTACGTTTTAGATGCTAATGCTTATGGAAACGCTGTTATTTTTAATACTGTTGCAAAGCTAGACCCATCTGGCGCAACTGATGAAAATGGTTATTATTTTAATAATATGATGAGAGTGTGGGCAAGAGCGACTACACGTGGTGGCTTTACTGGCTCGTCTGTTAATGCTCCAGTCTTCTTGCCTTGCGACAACAATGCTTCTGGCGGTCGCAACCGCGTCATTCCGGGGACAACTTTTCCAGCGTCTTACGGTGCGTATGTAGCCGGTTTCTCGAATACTATTTCTTGTCATGTTCAAGCTCCGCCCATTGCCAGTGTTAATGGTATTGAAATGTTTGATTGCGGCACAGGCAACCAGTATGTTGACTACTGTACGGCTAACTTTAATTTTGTCATTCCAACGAAGGGTTGGTATAACTGTGGTGGCGTAAGTAAGAATGGAGATTCCATTACATGGAGTAAGGGCAGTGTAGGCTATGGCACTTATGGCGTTTTGGCGTCAGACCGTGTAAATGTTGCTACTCGTGGTATTAACCGTCACTTCTTCTTGTATCGTAAAGCAGGTGGCGCTTGGCAGTCGGTACAAGAGGGCGGAGACGCGTGTACTGTGCGTGGTCTGGAGCCTTGTACTACTTATGAATGTGCAGTGCAAGCAGAATCTGCTGCGTGTAATTCTGCATGGGGTGTATTCTTGCTACAAGTTACTTCAATGGCACAACGTCTAGGCTTTCAAGCTGGGCGTAAAACTTCTGGGTATTGGTCTTATGGTACTGATTATGGCATTAACGGCATTTGCTCTATCAAAACCGACTGTGCAACCCCACCTGTATTCGGCGCATATTCCGCTTCTGCTACTGGACAGACAACTGGGCGCTTCAGCTGGTCTCTTTCAAGCCCAGGCGACTATTGTACCTATAACTGGGTTAAAGTTTATCTAAAACGCGAAATTGAATCAGACGACTCGTATAGGCTGATTCAGACTTGGGGTGCAGATACTTATGGTTCTGGCACGCTTTCTGGCCTTGTACCGGGCGAACGCTATGTTGTTAAGTTTGTAGCTCGCAACTCTTGGGGCACACAGGGCTACGGTCTTGAAACTACTGTTACTCGTTCTTTTCGCACCCAATATCCAGTAGGTACTTATGATGGTCCTTATTCTAATGGTGAACCAGGCGACACACGCTGGGACTATGAAAATGTTTCTACCTTTGATACAAGTCGCTGGAATATGGTTGTACAAATGCCAAATAATAGCGACAACGCGCGTTTGGCTAGAGTTAAAGGCACTATTGTTGGTACTAACGATGTAAACGGTCGTAGAGACAGTATCACTTGGAGCCTATTCAACCGTTCTACTGCTGAAATGACAAGCACTATTCTCAATGATTTAGGTCTATCTTCCATCCCATTAACTGGCTCTGGTACGCTTTATGCGCCAACAGGTAATGATTTAGTAATCGACCAAAACACTCATGTCACATCATCTATTGTTTTGCCAGGCGGTAATAATGGCACTAATACTGGTTCCATTATGAATCACCGTCTATGGGTCAAAAAATCTACAGATGCTTGGTCTAGTGTTAAAGCAAATAATTATTCTTATCGCACTAATGGTAATAACAAATCTGTGACTTGGGACTTGTCTAAGGAAAACTACCTACCTAATACTGTTTATAATCTCCGTTCAGTGGTGACTAATAATGTAGGCATGTACACCGTAACTGAGGCGAACTTATATCCACCTGCTTATGGCGGTCAGCACGTTATTACGCCAATTCCAACTGGTACACCAGATGAACCTCGTGTAGAAATTACTTCTTGTGTCACTAATACTGGTGGTCTTGACAACTTTGATAGTGCAGATATTAAATATCATGTCTTTGAGGGGCGTGCGCAAAACGCTACCGAATGGACACAGTTTGGTCGTGGCGGCGAGGGTGAGTTGTGCTATAAAGTAGAAACTGCTTTGCCAAAACTAGAGTGTAATCAAAATTACATCATTCGAGTAACTGTTTATAACAAGCACAACTTGTCCGTAAGAACAGAGTATGTCTTGACTCCTCCACAAGATATTCAAATTACTGCATCAACTCACAATGAAATTGGTATTGGCTATTTTAAGACTAATGCTGTATCTTCTGGTTCAGCTCGTGTTGCAAAACGCGAAACTTTCTGGCGCAAGGAGACTGACACTGAATGGCTTGTGGCGGAAATTGACTATACAGTAACTACTGCAGACGTAGAAACTCGCACACCTCGTGTTCTTGAGCATGAAACAGTTTATCGTGGCTTTGTGCGTATGACAAATGAATACGGCTTGTGTGCTAACTCAACACAAGTAGTATGGACAACTTTGCCTCGTTATCGTTTATGGGATAATATTTTCCGTCAAGGCACCATTCGTGCAAAACAACGTCCTCGTGTGCGTAATTCTAATGGAACAGTTTTGGATAGCCAAAATGTGTACTGGATAGCAGCGAACGCTTTAAGCAATCAGCGTGTGGGCTTTCCAATTAAAGACTGTAAGTTGCGCTTTCCTAAAGGTTGGCACTCTGGTACACAATACGAATGTTGGCGCGTTACCTTTGAAGATGGTCGCTACATTGCGTTTGAGAATAGCACTAAGGGCTTTAATAATTACGTATATAGTAGTTACGGCTACTATGAAAAAGATGGTACACTAATAGCAGAGTTCTACAATGAACGCGACAAATGGTTAATGGATGAGTATGTATTGCCAGAAGAATGTTATGTTGCGTCCTTTACTGCACAATATGCTAGCGGTGCGGAACGCGGAGTAAGGCAGTCATCCATCCTCAATAGAACTGAGGTAATTGGCTCATGGCTTTAATATTTCAAAATGAAACGCTTGATATTCCATACTGGAGAATTGAGCTTTGGGAAACAAAAGGTGATAGGTATGTAACCGACTTGTCTAAGTTGGTTGCTACCTCTATTCGTGTGCAAAAAGAACGCAATAAGGCTGATGAGTTAGAGTTTACGCTTGACTTGAAGCAATTTGAGCTTCGCGCCGCAAGTTTAGGTACAGCTCCTGAAACGATGTTGCGCCCTTATATACACAAAATTAAGGTGTATCGCGAAAACGAGTTTGTTACTGAATGTATCGTTGAAAAAATTGAGGTTAACTTAAATAACGAGGCTAAAAACACCTTAGAGGTTAGTTGTATTGGCTGGTTCGGGTTATTCGCAAAGCGTTTAATTCACCAAGATTACGCTAATGGTTCTTGGGCAGAGTTCGCACAACAAGTTGTCATGGACGCACAGCATGAGCCTAATCGTATCTATAATTACTCTTTTGAGGGCGATGCTCATAAGGTTACTAACTCTTGGTTCCGTGGCTGGGATTTCAACTTCCCAGGGCAAGCTAACTGGCAACCAGATACTCGTTATTTCCCGGGTGACATCGTAATTTATCAAGGCTCTCGTTATTATGCAAAACGCCGCAACAGTACTTGGGACAGTATTGAAGTTGGTATGCAGACTACTTGTGATACCCTAGTTAAAATCAATAAAGACCCTGTAACCGATGTTGTAGCTAAAGCATGGAAAGTCAAAACTAGAGTGACTTCAGATACCGAACTGTCTTTTGAGCGCAAAAATATCAAAGACGTCACTACTCGTAATATTTATTTAGGTTGGACTACAACGGACGATACCATTTTTGCGTTATCATATATGCCTACTAAGGGTAAGTTGCGTGCCAAACACAACTGGGCTATTATATTTGACGACCACTCTGTGTTGAAACGCGAGGGGTTAAACATCTTTTATTACGATAAAAATGGTCGCTATACTTATTGCGTGCGTAACGCCTATGTGCAGGGGAATGGACAAATTCCTTTGCCAGAGGGTTTGGAGGTTGTAGATATGGAGGGCGACATTGCCATCGACTCTCAGGTATCATTTATTGTCCGTAACGGCAATAACTGGACTGTGACTTTTTCTGATGGAACATATATCCAGCGCCGAGGGAAAGAGATTCGGGTAAACGGCACTATTCTTTCCAACTCATCTGGCAACGTACTTGTGACTAAGTATAAGATGACTAATGTCGGCGCAACTGTTACTAGAATTGAGGGCAAGCCTAACAACGACCCTGACCTTAATATCCGTATTGACAAATCTAATGACTGGCGTATTGATTTTTCGGATGGTTCGTATCTAGTACGTTCTGGTTTGGCTATTACTTTATATGAAAATGACCCAGTGCAGGGAATTCAGAATATCCAGTTATCTAATGCCTCTGGCGCTGTTCTAGAGGGCAAGGAGGAGTGGCGTTTGCCACAAATGGCAACAATTACTAACATTACTGGGCAGCCTGCCGCAGACGGTGATATTAAGCTTATTACAGACGACCACGTTTCCGGTAAAGGCTTTGAGAGTTCTTATTGGCAAGAGAAGACAGAACTCTGTTGGCGCTCTACTGAAGCTTATGCTGGCACCTCTTCTTGTTGGGTAAACGAGGGAGGGTGTGAGATTTCTACCACACTGGTTGCACCGTTCAAGCCAGAATTAGGGCGGCTATATTTCCGTTGTTTTGTCAATAAAATTGCTGCCGATACAGAAATGTATTTAATTATTGAACGTGACAATGGGCAGGAATTCTGGCGCTCTAATAATTTACTGGATGATAAGACCTTTGATGCATGGCAACAGGTTGAGTTACTTATTCCACAACAGACAGACGATATTTACCGTATAGCATTATTGTTTGCTAATAATGGTGCGCAAGTTGACTGTGTTGTTGCCTATAAAGAACAAATTGAGGGGGATGTTTGGGACTTGGGAATTCGCAATGGCGCATTTCCTAACGGTAATGAAGTTTCTTCTTGGAATACGAACCGTTTTTCATCTACTTACCAATGGAAACAAGCAGACAACACTTTATATGACCTTTCAATGATGGAGAGCGATAATTTTGAGTATGATATAGACGAAAACTTGCATTTTAATATTTACTCTACAAAAGGTAGAGATGTGTTAGAAGTAGATTTGTCGTATCCTAAAAATATTACTCAGCTTACTGCGGCGGCTAATGCGGCTGATGTGTACAACTATATTGTTGGTGATGCCGCGGATGACGTATTCCACGACCCAGAGGTATCACATATTAACACCGTGAACTCTGCGCCATTTATGCAAATTGGTTATGATGAAGAAAGCCAAGCAAAATATTGGGCGCTAGCAGAAAAAAACCGCTATGATTCGGAACGCGATATCCAGTCTTTGACTTCAGATATTGAAGCCAACCTCAGTGTCTTTTCTAATGTTCAGGATATTCCGTCTGTTAGTGTGGACAATAGCGCTATTGACGTAGAAAAAATCGCCCTAGGCGACCTTGTGTCTATTACTGCTCTAGGTATCCCATATGTCCAAAGTATCAATGGGTTATACCGCATTGTAGGCTATGCTATCTCTATTAGCACAGACGGCACAGAAGCACTAGACTTAGTGCTTGCCGTACCGACTGTAAAACAGATTAACGCAATGAGCTTTGCTCGTATGGTGCGTATCTTGCAGGAACGCGCCGTCCGCGCTCGCTAGTTACTCCAGTTTATCGGTGGATACACTGGGCGGCGTTTTGTTTTAGTATTGTAGCCATATCGCCATAGCTCTCTAAACACTTCGCCTACCTTTTTAGGTATAGGTTGAGTTGCGACTGCCGTCATTGTACATTCATAGCCTTCGTCAATATACGGCTCTGCGTGTATGCCAAGTGTTTCGTCACAGTATTGCAATATATTTTGCAAGTGTGCTGAATTCTTTGCGGTAAGCACTACTACCCTGTTTGGGTGCAGGGCGTATGCTTGATAAGTAGTGCTTACTATGTTTGGCATTTTTGCAGACATTTGTGCTACTGCGTGTGCGACCTGCGCACAGCTCGCCCCCATCTCCATCTGCAATTCCTCGTTAACGAATACATAAATTGTTAAATCTTCGCCATGTTCGTAGTTCGCACCACTAGACCCAATACTTCTACTCATTATAATTACCTTTCTTCTCTTCCGTCCACTCATCCGGATTAAGATATACTATATTCAAAAAGTTTTCTATCCATTTAATATCTGGAGTACGATTATATACAAGTGGCGCTTTCTGCTTGCAATACTCCTCAGCTTTCATCAGCCTCTTATCCATTTCTTCCATTTTTTCAAAGCACAATGGAATATTCAACTGGTCGCGAGGAGTGCCTTTTATCTCTGTAATGAAATCAAAATATGGACACTCCTTGAGGCTACACTTAAACACATCGTGATAAAGATACTGCTCGCACTGCCACATCACTCGCAAAAAGCTGATAATGAATTTCGCTGTACGAATTTGACCACGCTCCCCCATATCGTCATAGGATAGAGCTTTTTTATACTGGTTAGACGCATACCCACGACTAGCATTGATAAAGTGGTGCGTATCCATAAACTTTGTCCAGTTTTGTTGCATCATCTGATGAGCTTTTGAAGTGGTAACCACTTTGTCTGAGAAAAACACTTCAAGAATGGTAGCATTACCTTTAGTCGCGAGTTTACAGAATTCACGAAGTTCGTATGATGTATTATCCACGTCCCCCTCTATCCAGCTAGTCGTCTTGTGTGTTCTGAACGGACTTAGCGCATCCGTTAATGAATCGATATAGATGCCGCGATAGTCATAATCGCTATCTGGTCGGTTGGTTTCATGTAGCCTGCTCCCTACTAATACCTTAGCCAATTGACGAGGCTTATATGCGTTTTCTTGCATATCATACTTCCTTTGCTTGCGCCCAAAAGGTATGCTCTTGGGCATTTTTAATTTTTTCCGTCTTGTTTAGATACATACATTCGTAATATTTTTTATGACCATAGCGCAAAATCTTTTTAGACCTGTTCATACTAATAGCCAAGACCAACTGCTTTAATTGCTCTTTAGAAGAATTAAAGTACAAGCGGAGAAAACCGTTCTGTGTTTTCCATGAAGGCTTTTTCGCGCTTTCGCACTCAACATTGAATCTATATTTGAGATGCTTATGTCCTTTATGGTCGCTAATTCTAATACTATTAGACATACCATAATCTAGCTTTAAGTAAATAGATTTTGTGCTGATAGCATCATATCTTTGTATTACGAAGCCCTGTTGTTTAAGTTGCTTTATAAGCCAGTCAGCTGCTTGACTGGCTTGCATATTGCCGCTTTGTATCATGTGCCTGACAAGGTTGGTATCGCGCATATTGCGCAAATCAAAAACGCAATAGCCCAACCAGTTGACCCAAGAATCGCTAATGCGATGGCTGCAGCCCACAGAGCAAAGTCAAGCAGCCAACGGCATATTAGATTGACGATTAAAAGTGTCATTTTCTTTCCTCCAACACTTTCCGAGTTATTAAATACTATAATACTTTTATTATAACACTAGATGTGACAGTCCACAAGAGTAATTTCTGCGTCATCTGTCAAACTGTCTAAGATGGCGCAAAGTTCTTTCTCCCAGTCATCCTGCGGACGTTCATCTTTAGTAATTCCCCACCATAGCATCTCAGCCTTTTGATGCCATTCCCCATCATGCACGACTGCAAAGATTTTGTCTTTTGTCTTTTCTATATCAAGGTCTTTCTTTTTACACTGATTTGCGCCTTGTCCATTTTTAAGCACAAGGTCGTTATTCCAACGTCCACCAATAACATACCAGTCCCATTGTGCATTTGGGTTGCTCCAGTAGCCTAAGTTACCATCCTCATCACTGTCATAATCGTGGCTGTCCTGCAACTCACGTAATAGTTCTTTGTCGGATAGTTTCATAAGGTCTGCATCTTGAAGCAAATATTCCTTAAATTTCGCTAGACGCTCCTTTAAGTCTTCTTCTCGTCCCGTCCAGTCATGTTCATGTATTTTTGTAAAGGCATCTACCCATTCTGCAATGCTATTTCTTACAAAATCATGCGGAGCATCGTGTCGCACCTCAATGGTAAACTCCGAATACTCATCACCTTTTTCAACCTGCTCATCATATGGTGCAAGTTGTGCGTCCAAATCAAATTCATGCGTGTTGGTAACCAACACAGAAAAATGGCTCATTTCTTTCCTTTCTCAATTAGTTCTTTTAAGCAGTTATCACAAAGCGCGCAGTAATCTTCGTCCTCTTTCTGTAATCCCGCCTGCAGCCAACGGTCGCCCTCATTTTCTTCGTCCCACTCAAAACCGTCTAACCAGAAAAATTGCTCAGAATCCATTAACAATCCGCAACGGTCACAGCTATTGTAGCCCATTGGACCCAATACGTCTTCATACGCGTCTATGTTATGTTTCTGGCAAAGCTGGGTTAGTTCATCTACTTTAACGATTTTGCCGTTGGAAACATCTTCCGCTAACTGGTCGCTTATGTCCTCATTGTTCATGCTATCCTTTCCTTTATTATATAGCTCTTTCTATTTTTTGTCAAGATAAGCCCGTAGTTCATCCGTTTCTGTATTAATAATGCTTTCTTCCTTAACATTTTGATAAAATTCTTTAGCACATCTTGGGCAACAGAAGTATTGATATTGCCAGCCTTTAAGCCGCCTTACACATTTTCCGATAAGTATTTTCCCGCATAAGTGACATTTTTTGGGCACATATGTTTTTGCAACTTTATATTCAGAGACACTACTCATACCTGTTCTCCTCTGGAATCTCAACTGGCTCCATTAGAAAATCACGCAACTTCTCATCCTCGGTTGGCTTTTTTACGTCTGGATGCCTCTCGCCTAGCTGCCATCTTTTAGCGCAGTCTGGACAACAGAACCGATATTTTTCGTTCCAGTCCACATGCGAGATAACTTTCATAACAAATTTGCCTTTAATTTTCTTGTGACAAAGAACGCACTTGCGCGGCCAAATATGCCACGTCTTAACATGAAAATCGCGTGCGATACTATAGTCAATCTTCTTCTGCGACACTTTCAACCTCACTTTCAAAATCGCTTGCCTGTTCAGCTCCTGCTGATATTGGGTAGCACCACCGACTAGCTTCGTCCGAGTGTCTCAATATTTCCATGGCATTTTCATGAGCCTGTTGTGGGCTAAGGCCGAACATCCCTGACCTCACTTTCTAGCCAACTTTCACGAGCTTGTCTTGCGGCGCGCATTTGCGTCAACAGCATTTCGCGCCATTCGCTTTCGTCAATACCAAGCGTTTTATAAAAATCCTTTACACACGCTCCAATTTCAAAAGCGTCCGAGTTTTTATTATCTGGGTCAACAACAAATTCACAGAAATCAAGACTTCCGCGAGCAGATTTTATTTGCTTTAATAATTGTTGCTTCTCTTTTAGGTTCATTTATCCTCCTTAAAAGGAAAGCCCCCAAGTGGGGGCGTTGCCTTATTCTGCATTGGCAGCAGACTCAACTGCGTTGAGCGCAAGCTCAAGCCCCTTGACGGTTCCTGCCTCATACTCAGTATCGGTAGATTTGTGCGTTTCAATAAGCGCCTTAATCTCTTCTACTGCCGTCTTAAACTTATTGTCTAAGCTGATGGTCTCGTTATCCATTTTTTGCTCCTTTTACTTTTACTTTTATATTGTAATTATAATTATATTAGGAATAAGCGGAAATGTAAATAGCAATCGTATGAATAGCATTAGCAGAGTTTTACACATTGTGCAAAACTCAAAATCGTTTAGTTCGTCAGCTCATGCCGGCTAGCGTTCGGATACCGTCTTTGAAGAATCGGAAGAACGTTCTGAAGCTCTAAGTCAGTTGAAGACATCACGGAGTAAAGTTTTACTTTGTCATTTGCGCGAAACTTAATATCACGCGCTGGGACGTGTTTTGTCTTATATAAATTCCCATAAACTGACCGAAAGGCAATCTGTTTTTTAGTTTTACCCATTAGACGAAAGGCTTCTTGCACCTTTTTGCGATTACAGAAGAAAGGCGTATGCGCGTCATAGTTAATTGGGTCGGTAATTCCTTGTTGTTCTAGAAATTCTAAAGTATTGCGCAAAATCTCATTGTATGCCGTCTTACCATGTTTCTGAACTGATAACTTCCAACAATCGCGCAACGTGCCTTTACTGTGATTTTTCCAAAATGGTGCCGCAAGATAAACATCATCCATCATAATACAGATGTCATCATCTGGTTCAATGCCAAAATCGCTCGCCTCGTCAGCTCCTGCCGATAATAAATCTTTATATGAAGAAAGTATCCGAGTAGAGTGACTTTTTATATTCTGAGATTTTCTCAGCTCCTCCGCTTTTGCTTGCTTATTGCGTGCATTTGTTATCACTTTATCGGCATTACTTGCTACCCAACTCAGCCCATTCGCTATATGGGCGCGTGCGTCCATGCACTTCCCGAAGTTAGTTCTATGAGGCAAGAAAAAATCAGGGTTACACCAGTCGGGTTTTCCGCCAACAATTACAACTGGCAGATTAAGAAATTCCTCTAATGAGCGCAGGCTGTATTTCAGTTCTATGTTGTCACCTTGACGGCAATAATAAAGGCAAATCATGATACTATTATACTATATGATTACCGCTCAAGACTGGGAAAAAATACAAAATACTGGTATTCACCTAGAAAGTATCAGCAAAGCACGTCAGCGCAATAACGAATATTATCGGAAGTATGGGCAGAACTTATGGCTGTCCGCTGTGCTAACTGCATATGCTGGTGGCGGTTTTGAAATGCTTAAAGAAATGCACGGTATGCCATTCAAATATCAACAATTATTGTTAGATGCCTACGAATGGGTAGAAGCAAAACGAGCGCTTGATATGGTGCAGGCCGCTTCGCGTCCATATATGAAAAAACAAGACGGCAAAAAACTTGTTAATGCGTTGATGAATAAAATCAACGGTAATGGGCAGCGCGAAGCCAAGTTTTCTAATGTGTTGTCGGATGCCAAACAGGGGTATAAAGTAGAGAAGCGATAGTCTTCTAAGCGCCGTCTAGTTGTGTAATGTATAGTTATGCTACTTTAGCATAGGCGTTGCTTACAACGCGGCAAAATGCTTAATACAGTAAGAATTACAGTTAAAATACAGTTAAAACTACAGTTAAAGTATCCGATTTCGTTGTGTGTAAACTCTGCACATAGGGTATATGTATATACTATTTTTAGCTGGGAACGCGCTTACAACGCGATATAACATACGATTTTTATAGGGGTAGTTGCTATATATACGCAAAAACGGGCGCATTTCTGCGTCCGTTCTTACAAGAGTGTGAGTAAAAGTAATTTATTTATTGTGCAGATTTATTCTGCTATTTTTATTATAGCGAACCTTTCCGCTCATGTCAAGATAAAAGTGCTAGATGTTTATCATAAAACCTCTGATAGGGTTTAATAAATTCCTCATAATTTTTGGGCGTCCAAACTTCCTTTGTGGGCAACCAAATAAACTGCGTAATCTCAGATTCCATTGCTTTCATCATCTCATAAGAATTAGATGAGAAGACCATTTTAATATCGCGCTTACGCGCCATTTCGTTGGCACAAATATTAATCAGACAGGACAATGTGTAAAGCATCCGGTCATAGGATAGTCCACTATCCGTTTCGTCAAACAAGATAAGAATGGGGTCAGTGCTGCCCCAGATTTTAGGCAAAAAGTCTTCATCTGCCCACATAGACATATTTTGCGAGATACCCTCGCCCTCGGATTTGAGGAGCAAGCTCATTGCTTCCATTTGTTTTTCCTGCGTGTGCATTGGGCTGCCAATAATCTTTTTGTGGTCTTCTTGGCTAGTTTTCCAGTCAACTACCTCTATGCCTTTTGCTTTTGCCTGACTTTGTAGGTGAGCTAAAGTTGTAGATTTACCACAACCGTTGGGCGCGAATAAAATTGTGACGGGAGCTGTAATTTCGTCTAGCTCCATAACAGACACGGTTTTGTTATCTTTATGTTTTTTATTGATAAATCTAGTATATTTTGTGTTATCCATTTTTCACCTCTGTCAGCGTCAAATTATATTTTTTATTGTTCGCTAAAGAAATAACCATGACAGACGCCCCTTTTGCTGTTCTCCCCACTTCAAACAGGGTCGCTTCTGCTCCCAAAATGTCAAACAGGTACTCTTCGTTAGTAAACACTTCTGTTAACTCCAACAGAAACTTATCTTTATTGTTCAAATCCGATTTCTTCATAATACTCCTCTAATTGTGGCGATGTTGATAACGCCAAGTTAATTTGTTGTTGGCACTCCAAAACGAGTTCTGGATACATATTTGCGATATTTTCCAAAATCCGCACTTTATATACTATATAAAGTAGCCGTCCAATGGGGTGCTGTTGTTTTTGTAGTGTGTCAATGGCCCTATCATAGCCATTGACTTTATGTCTTAGCAAGTTTACTGCCCATCTTGCGCGAACATCATCTGTGATGTCCTCTGGGTTATAGCAAACTTCGCCTTTTTGTTCAATTTCTTCTAAGTGCCTTTTTTGCGCCCAACTTAAAATGCTCTTTACTTGATATATATTTATCGGAAAACATTGTGCAGTAGCAACAGCTTCTTGAATTTGATGCGGCGCTCGATATGCTTTTTGCTTGTTATGCTTGCGTCGCATTTGCCAAAGTCTTGTGCGCTCTATTTTTAGAATGTCTTTACGATAAAATACGGGCATACCGTTCCGCCAAATATGCGGAGGGTTAATGCGCCAAATTTGACGCTTAGTCCAACCCCTTGCATACATTTGTGCCAACGATAACAGCCGAGCGCTTTTATTCGGGATGGACGAGGTCATAATAGTCTTGCCTCCAGCTGTCAATAGTGTCTGTATAGTTGCGCTGGTCTTCTATTAACTGGTCGTGTATATTTCCCTCAATTTCGTCCACGAATTGCTTGATGTACTCTTGTATGCGTTGCGCTAGTTTATCACTAATCTCAACAAAATCGTTTTCGTAGTCTTCTACATAACAGTCTGTCAAGGTTTCTACTACCGTATCTACAAGCTGTTCGTAGTTGCGCACATACATTTCTTGGTGACCTTCCCCGTCATCTCCAGTCTCAATTTCTGGTTCAAATGACCAGAAAATGTCTGCCCAATCTTTTATGTGCCAAGTCTTGAACAAGTTGTCTAGGTTGTGCTGGTGCGTTGCAAAATTAACGCCACGTCTAGACACCATACCACCTTTTTTGCCTGCTACTTTACTTAGGTCTGTGTTCGTACCAAAACCTTTATTGGGGTTCTTTACCAAACCTCCTAGCCGACCGACTACGGCTCTAATGTTATCACTCATTTTTTTTGCTATCCTCCTTTCCTAATGTTTTTATTATACTTTAGATGTAGCTATTCGTCAATAACCGTTAGCTCAACCTCTAGTACAGCTTCTACCCATTCCGCAAGCTCTTGCGGCGTCATATTGCCTAACATTCTGTAGGTGTCTTGCAGGTCTATCAGTGTCACATCTGCATATGGGATACCTCGTCGTTGCGTGTAATCGTGCGCTTTGAGCACAAGGTTAAACAGGTCAAATTGCTGGACACTTTCCTCGTCTAGCATATATGGCATTGCGCTGCCCTCATCTCGCATTGTAAACAGAGTTTGGTCTGTGATTTCTTTGTTTGTAGGGTTAATCATATTATTGTTCCTCCTTTACTCTTACTGGAACTCCAGTCCACGGCGTGCCAAAGTGCATAACTGGCAAAATCCATAAATCTAATACATCGCTGTAATAAAACTTAATTTCGCCCATTGTGCGCTTGTCAAGGCGCTCTGCATCTACATAATCAATATCAGCAATAAACCACTGGAAAACTTCTACGTCTTCATCTTCGCTCTCTGGCCATAATACTTTGTATGGGGCGTCTTCAAACTCGTGCATTTTTCGGATAATGTCTGGATAATTATTAAAGATGATTAAATGTATTCCTTTTAATTCTTCCGCCCAATTAGATACTTTCATTGCTAGTCTCCTTTTCTAGTTTCTCAATTTCTTCGTTAATTTGCTCCATAAGGTTCTTCCAGTAGGCTGCTCCTTGCTCCTCGCACACTTCCTCTTCAGCTTTATCGTGTAGTTTATTTTGCTGCTCCTCTGTAAGTGTGCCGACAAGAGCCTCTGCTCGTGCGATGTTTTCGCTGTATAATTGCTCCACAGAGTCTGTGTTATCCATCAGTTGTGCGTAGCCTGCGCTACCGTTGTCAAGTTTATACTTTTCACAAAACGCGTCACCACTAATACTCCAACAACCGCTAACTTGGTTGTTATGACACTCAAATTGCGTTTCTGCTTCTGCATATGCCCCACGCAATTCAATAATACGTTCCATATTTGCGTTGAGGTTTGGCTCCAAAACTACTGCCTCAAGCAGCTCTACAGACTCTAATGCCCGTTCTGCACTTTCGCCTGTATCCACTTGGTTCCAGACGGCTTTGAGAATTAACTCTGGGTCTGCATTTGGGTCTGCCCACACACGGGCTGACATTTCGCAATCGCCAACATATTTATCTGTAATGTTGTAAACGAGGTTGCAGAGAACCTTGCCGTCCTCTCGTGTGATTTTATTATTTTGATAATGTATTTGCATATATTCTTATTATCCTTTCTTTATGTTATTATGTTATTATTATATATCATTCTTAATGATTTGTAAAGACTTTTAACACGAATTGCAAAACAATGCAAGTATTCGCGCTATGTGCGCACTCTTTAACTAGGTATATAGTTATACTACTTAATATATAGAATGCGCATACAACAAGGCAAAACGCGCTGTTGTATGCGATTTTTTAATGTATATATGCTAGTTTTTAGAACCAAGCGAAATGGGCATAGTCGCCTTTGAGGTCGGCGTATTTCATAACTGCGGCATACCATTCGCGCATATCTTCAAGTGTAATACACCAGTCTGGGTCGCCTGCGTTTTTAACTAACACTTGTTTCCCCGATGTTCCTTTCTTGGCATACTCTTTGAGCTTTTCTCCGACTTGTGTCATATTGATTTCCATATTGCTTGTGGTGTCATCTGCGTTATCATAATACACTTCTACACCCCAGTTTCGCAGGACTTCCTCTAGCTCTTCACTGCGCCAATTAAAGTGTCCGCCGTCCCACTCTACTTCATATCTCTTTGCATAATGTAGTCGTAGTCCCATATTATTTATCCTCCTTTCGCAGTTCCTCTGCATTTTCATTTAATAGGTCGTGCAAGTCTTGGTCAAAGTTTGCGTCTAACATTGCTGTTAGGTTGTCTTCAATAACTTGCGCAGAGATTTTATATTCGTTAGAAGCTTCGGCAATAGCTCGCTTCTCATATTCGTTATATATAATTCGCATATTGTTCCTTTCTATGCTTACTTTTATTATATTATTATTATATATCAATCTGTATGGTTTGTCAAGCGCGATTCGCTTATGACTTTTTTGGTTTTCTCTGCTTTATTAAAAGCGGTCATAAGTTTTACGGCATCTACCGTTTTAATCTCATATCTGCACTTAGGGCATTCATATCCAAAACTATCGCCTATTTCTACGATTTGAGGGCGGTAATATGAATTGGGTCTAGTCAATACACGACATTTACAATACTCAATAAGCCCAACCCGATTCAAATGTGCGCCACAGTTCGAGCATTTAATTTCGTCTGCCTTGTTTTGCATTATGCCTGCTCCTCTACCCAAGATTCGTTTTGGTCCATCCAATCAGACAGCCACATTGCATCCATATGTCGGTGCTGTAACCGCCACATGGCTAACTTACCCATATCCGGCGCAACTTGTTCGTCAAATGGGAAGACTAGGATTTTAATGCCCCCTTGCGCTGTAAACCGATAAATATGTTGCCAGCCCTTGCCTTTTTCAATGATATTGGCTTCCTCCAACATCTCGTTGACACCGTTGCGCCACTCCTCTTCTTCGCCCCCTGCACCCAAAAAGATGAGCGCGTCATTATCAAAAGTTTTAAGGTCGCTTTTAACTTTGTCAAGTGCCGATAAGTGTTCATGAATTTTAATCATTGTTATTCTCCTCGTTATTTAATGTCATCATCGCTAAAACGCGATTATCTTTATTGCATAGCGACAACAAAACTTCTTGCAAAGTTGCGCTCTTGTCGTAAAAAACACGCATAAACTTACCATCTTTGAACCGATAAAGTCCAGAAATATGTGTAGTGCTTTTCTTAATAGAAGTTGTCGTTGGCTGTTGTAATGTGCGAAGTAAAGTCAAGTCTAAATCTCCTCCTTTATTTTCCTTATTCAAGTATTCCATATATTCCTCAAAATACTTGCGATATTTAGGCTTAGTCATATTTACCCTCTGTAATCTTTCCTTTAATTGTATTGCCACTCGCTGTTTTCATTATAAACTCCCCTGGCGCGCGCAGTTGCTCTGCCCCACTTTCATCAAGTGCAACACGACTTGCGCTTGCGGTTGGAAGCCTAAAGGCAATGCGACAAGCGATATTAACCTTTAGTTCTGTTGGCACGAATTTGCCTGTTGCGTGCTGTGTTGCAAAAATACAATGAATTCCTGCCGCACGTCCTTGCTGAAGCAAGCGCACTAGGCTTTCTTTTACCAGCTTATCTTTAATAGTCATATACCAGCTACCAAACTCGTCTATTACTAAAATCACTCGGTCAACTTTAATCGCCTTAAAGTCAACTACTCCTGCTTGGCGCATAGCCTCATACCTTTCGTCCATTTCGCGCACAACATCTAAAATTAGTTCCTCTATTTCGCATTGCTCTGTGCGGATAACGAAATCGTCTTCAAATTGCTTATACTCAATGCGCTTTGGGTCGCCAATAATCACTAGGCTTTTTGTGCCTCGGAGTTGTTCCAAAATGTGCTTTGTGGCTACACTTTTTCCAAATCCTGAGGCGCCTGCAATAAGTATATGCTTTTGCTCTGCTATGTCTAGTAGAACCTGTTGTCCTAAGGTGTTCGTACCAAACTTGACTGTTGCCCCACTATATTTTTTAGGTTTGTTGAGTTTGTTTGAGAGAGAAAGTGTCCTTTTACTATCCATTCTTCCTCCCATACTTTTGCGCAAAACCTCCACCTGCCCCTCCGCCAAAAACTTTGCGCTTAACTTCATCTAAAAAATCTTGGGAAATTGCTTCTTCCCCGAAATCTCGCTTAAAGTTGTCATTTACGAAGTCGCGTTGTGCTTCTACAAGCATAATTTTTGCATCTTTAGAAGTTTTATGTTCGTCCACGCCAATTGCATAACGGATAAACAATTTGCGCTCTGCAATTCTTGCGCTTTCTACAGTCAACTTCGGTTGTGACTTTTTAACTTTTGGCGAGAAGATGCTTGGAGCCGTGCTAGGCTCATTAGTCATGAACTTTAACTTTCTGTTGATATTGCTTAATTGCCAGTTTGTAAAGCCCATATTCTTCTCCTTTCTAGTAGTTATTTTTTTGTTCCTTGTTTGCTTTAACTACTTAATATAATTATATATCATTCTTAAAGAAAATGCAAGTATTTTAACACGAATTGTAAAGATTATCAATATGCTACTATACTCTTGCAAAAAGCGCACTCTACATAATGACAGTATAGTTATACTTTTTATGCGTAGAGTGCGCTTACAACGCGATAAAATGCGCTATTTTGCAGGGTTTTTAATGCTTAAAGCAGTATTTTTAAGAGCTTCTAGTTTCTCCAGTTTAGCCATATAGTTCTTGTTAGCGAATCGAGCCTTACGCACATTGCGAATAAAAATCCGAAACTCTGTGGGGTCCATTTGTAGTAAGAAGTTGAAGACATCATCCACTTTTGTCAAAACTTGTTCGGCTTCTTGTGGTATGTCGTCTACATCCACTAACACGCCGTTAATGAACTTAGACCGTTTTGTGACCGTCTTCTGGATAGGTTTGTCTGGTAATGCGTGTAAAAGTTTGTTTTCTGGCTTACGCGGTTTTGGTGGAGACATAGTTCGCACTTCGCTACCATCTGCTAATTGCACAACACCTGTACGACATCGTGCAATAGTAGATAGACTAAAGCCCGTAATAGTTCTAATTTCTTTATAGGTTCGTCCGTGTGCAAGCAGTTGCCGAATCTGGTTTCGGTCGCTTTCCCTTAATCGTTTACCTTTACCCATATATACTCCTTGTGTTATTTAATACTCTCTATTTCTTATCGCATCGGTTGCAAGGTCTAATAGGTCATAGCATAGCCCGACACCAACTGAGAAATAGTCGCTTGCCGAAACTTCGACAATTGCATATCCGTATGCTTTATCATACTCGTTGTCGCGCATATATTCTAAGTTTTTCCGCCCATTTTCGCCTGCGTCAACCGCTAGCTCGATATCCCCACCAGCATCTTTTTGTACCAACATATAGAATTTTGTTTCGCCCCAACTTGCGTCGATGTAGCTACGAGCATAATCTGCGCCTTGAATATGAACACAGTCTGCCTGTGACTCTTCCATTGCAAGGTTAGTATGCGTCAAATTGTTTAGTTCTGCTTTTTTAGAGTCGTCACGCGTTTCTGTAAACGGACATATCGTTTCTGAAAAATGCTCTGGAGCTTCAGCCTCGATGCTAATCTTATCCCACGCCCAGCTGCCCGTATAATGATAGTTGACATATTCCTCATGGTAGTCGCCCCCACCCATACCATTGCCGATTGCAACGAGTAATGACAGTGGATGGATACAGATATAATCGCCTGAACTCCAAGTGTCGTCTTCATGACTCATTTCAAAGTGTTTGTTCAAGTCAATGTAAGTGCATTTTGTGTGGTTAACTAAGAATTTCCATTCCTTGTTAGACTCCACTTTGTCCCAAGACTCTTCTTCTGCCCCCTCACACCAACAGGCTTTATGCAACCTTTTACGTAGAGCTTCGGGCGCCCTAGTATCGTCATTGCTATAATCGCCCACCCACGCAATGTATTGTGGGTTCTTAAACAAGAACGCACACACGGCGTTCATTGTGTAATTGTTGTAATAAGAATGTTCAAGCAATTTAATGCCTGTGTAGTCATTGTTCTTAACTTGCACAGAGTGACAAATAATTTTTCCGTTCCTTGTATCGCTTGTAGCGATGTTGTAATATTGTCCCATTATTTATTTCTACTTTCCATTAGTTGATTTATAGGCGTTTACATAAGGCTCGCCAAAACAATGTGTTGGTTGACCGTCTTCGTCTTTGCAGTTATCGCAAGTATAGTTTTCAGCTTCTGCTTCTGAGTTAAGCCCCTCTTCCATAATGTCATAGCAGTTTTGGCATCGTGCTAGCCATTGGATGTATAAACCTAAATCTGCTGTTCCTAACTCATCTGTGGCCGCCATCATACCTGGTTCGCTCATTGCTCCTTGCCATTCTGCAAGCACATTTCCATCTTTGTCTAGTGCAAGTTTATTCAACGCAGATTCTAGTGGCTCTGGAAAGTCCCATTTAGACAAAAACATAAGTTCAATAGACTCTTTGCCAATGTCTGCTCCAGAAGTTTCTACAATGCTTGGATAACTACCTGTCAATCGGTGTATTTCATTGCAATCTAGCAATACGCACTCTGTATCACTAGCAACAAACACTTCTCGCCAGTCAACTACTTTTGCGGTTTCGTACCAAATATTCAAGCGAGTTTCTTCGCCGCCTACATATCGCTCAATTTTCTTGGTTGCAATATCGCTAACTTTAATTTTCTTCCACTCGTCTTCTCCTACTTTTTCGTAGGCTTCTGCGACATCTTGTGGTCGTGGGCAGATTTCTCCACCACCACCTTTCAAAACGAGCTTATATTTTGTCGGACCGCTAGGTTCTGCCGAGTAAAAGGCTTCTACGGTATAGACAGTTTCTGCGCTCCTATCTACGATGCGCACTAGACCCTTAAACTTCGGCAAGTCATTTACTTTGATGCGGACCGAACACTCTGCTAAATTAGCCATGTTCTCCTTTCTAGCATTTTATTTTGTTCCTTTCTTATGCTTACTTTTATATTATGTTATTATTATATATCATTCCTACAGAAAATGCAAGTATTTTAACACGAGTTATACAGAATGGCAATAACTTAGAAATAAGCATAACTACTCTTCGTCTTCGTAGTCCGTATCCAGGTCGTCTTCGGTTCTCACTACGCCGCCATTAGTAATGGCAATTTGCAAAACCTCCCAGCTTCTACTACCTAGAGTAACTACATAGTCAACAGGTTCTTTAGAGCGGAAAAACGCACCAATAGCAAATGAGTTGTCTGTGTATTCATGTTCTAGATAATCTTCGAGTTTATCTGTTACCTCAACAACGCAAACCATACCTGCATCCGCGCCAAAACAAGCCTGTTTTATGATGACCTTTTCTGGACGGCTAGCGGCATAAATACGATTTTCCCAATCCCCAAAACCTGTGCCACACACATAAACAAAACCTCCAGATATGGACCGAAGTTCGTCTTCGACTGCCTTATTAAACGCATCAAAGTCCCAATCACGCATACCTTGCGCTTTACCTGCTTCGTCTGCTTTTCGGCAACACTTCTGCCATCGTTCATTATCCAATAGATAACAGGGGTCCGTTACCGTGTATAGATGAGGGTAATTTTCTTTTTGTGAATCTAAGTATTTTTCCATATTTTCTCCTTTTCTTATTCTTGTGTTGACTGCTCATCAAAGTAAGCGTCTAAAATCGCCATAATAACTTTTGTGCGTGGGATGCCTAGCCTTTCAGCCATTTCATCTACCTGCGCCAAACGGTATGGCTTCAAATGTAGTTGCACCAATGTCCGTGCATTAGTCTTATATTTTTCAACGTCTATTGGTCCGAATTGTTTCTTCTCCATAATTCTCCTTTCCTTTTATAAGTTTTCTTCCTCCTCCGTTGCAAGGTCGTCCAGACTGACGATTTCCATGCCCCACCGTGTTGGACGTAAGATATGTTCTTTATTGCCAAACACCCCATGTCCGCCTTGTTCCAAGTCTTCTGCGAACCTTTGTAATGCTGTAGCAAGTTCTGTGTTGTTGTTTTGTTCCGCTTCTTCCTTAACCGCAATGACATCTGCGACACTGCTATAACTGAAGTTTAGCGACGTAGCTTCCGCTAGCATTTTCTTTTACTCCTTTCTCAAATGCTTTTAGCACTTGTTATTATTATTTTATATCAATCTATTAGGAAAAGCAATACTTTTTTTATATGATTTTGTATAATCGTTGACTTCTTCCGCTCCTGTGTAATATAAAAAAATATTCGTTATATTGTCGCCAGCACCTGACTTTGGGAATTCTCAAAAAAATCTTTCACAAATTCCGCCAAGTCATCCAGCAGGCTGTCTAATGCGCCAAGCCGCTACACCGAGTCGTCTTTACGACATATATGTCGTAAACATACGTCAAAGTCGTATTTTCGACTATTTTGTGCTATATACATAGCAACGCCCACAAAAACATTGCGTTATTCGCGTTTATTTCGCGTTTTAAGCGCGTTCTGCGTTAAAATAGTATAACTACACTACTTTTATAGAAACCCTGCTTAAAACGCAAATACGCGCGAATTATGGGCATATAATCAAATCAACACAAAAAACAATAAATCTAACCATCGAATAGGTTGAGTAATGTTATTTGTTGTGACTTGACGAAGATGGTCTCTTTGTGTTCTAGTTTTCTGCTGTTGCAGAAATAATATATTGTCTGGTACTTCTTTGTTATATTGTTTATTATTATTGTGTGGAAAATATTCCACATACTCTGGGTTTTATTCCACAATATCTGGAAATAATTCCACATTGTGTGGACTTCCTACAACATAAGAATAGTATTCTTGTCAACACAAAAAAATAGGCGCAGATGACCGCTACGGAAAACAGCAACAAAAGCTCGTAACGGTAATCTGCGCCTATTCTATGTAGTTTACATACCTACAAACTTGATGTGAGCGCGTGAACCTTTTTCTGCTAATAGCTTCGGCTTCATTCCATACTTCTTAGCGATTTCGCGCGCCTTTTCATTATATTTCTTCACCCACGGCAAAGCAAGTTCCCAAGCGGCATCTGCGCTCAATTCTCCGCTCTCATACCTTTGTCGAATCTGCCGTAAGTTTTCTCCAATCTCCATTCTACGCCTCCTTTAATAATGTTATTGTGTAGGCACCCATTGGGTTGTACCCCAATTTAATCGGTGTGTCATCATCCATTTGTGCTAGTTGCTCTAGTGCATCAGCGCTTTCACGAATTGCTTGCGCATTATCATCTTCTTGCCCCTCCACCTTATATAACATATACACGATGTTCGCCTTGAGATATTTGCGCGCCTGCTTTACATACAGAACCGCGCTCTGCTCTTCTGGGTTGATATCCCCCATACGGTCTAGCCAAAAGTTAATGTTTTCCAAATCTTTATTGTCCATTTCGTGCCCTCTGCTTTTCTTTGTCATAATCTTCATAAATTTCACAGGCGACTTCGTTTACTTTGTAAAACAAAGCTTTCATTCGCTCATCGCTAAAATTGCTATTGTAATATTCGCCTGTCCCATAACAGGTACTAATCGTGTCTTGCAAGTGATGAATTGCCTCTAACACTAAATGCTTCTTGGCTAACTCTATGTTGCCTTCTAGGCAAGCTCTTGCATCTGCCATCTTATTTTTCTCCTTCCATTGGAAATTCTTCCTTTAATACATCTTCTACAAACAACTTGAAGTCGTCTATATCCATTTGGTTGACTGAGTATGTGACCTGCTCATTGTTATAGTCTGGGTGCATATCCTTAAACCAAGCATAGAACGCATCTACGATACATACATTTGGGTCTAAAATTGAATCTACTTCTATTGGGTTCATTTGCTAAACTCCTTTCTATATTCTTCTACAAAACTCTCATCATCTAATACCATATCGTGCCATGTCCAGATGTCTGCGCAACAAGTGCAACCGTTGTCACTTGCAACTTCTTCTTTCTCGGCTACAAGTTTCGCCGCGAGCTTATGCAACTCTTCGCGCAACTGCGCACGACTTACGCAATACCCTGCCGCCGGTGCTGGGTTAGGCAAAACATTGCCCTCTGCGTCTATAATGTGCAAGTGGTCTCCACTAAGCCCCTCACCAACAATTTTGTAATAAATCATTATCTAATCTCCTTTACTTTAATAATTCTGCCTAATACTTTTTGGCTTAGGCTAGCACGGACAATACCTGTTTCCATATCCAACCCATAAGTATTAGATTTGCTATATACGGTGCGCAACTTGCCGTCTCCGCAGATTTGTTCTACGGGTTCTTTAATAACCTGTGCCACGCACTTTTTAATTTGTTCCATATACATAAGTTGCTGTTCCTTTCTTATGCTTACTTTTATATTATGTTATTATTATATATCATTCTTAATGATTTGTAAAGGCTTTTAACACGAATTGCAAAGAATTGCACTTATTGCACCTCTTCTAAAATGGAAATGTCCATACCCCATTTTTGGCGCAAATCGGCGCGTTTTTGCTTCCAGTCGATACTGGTAGGGTTTAATACTGCGAAAATTTCTTCGGCTCCTATGCCACGAAGGACCCAACTAGCAACCCATTTTGGAGTGTCAAGTATATAATGGCTCCAGTCCTCTAGACTCTCGCATACTGCAATACAGCCCTTTGCACTAAACTTGTCTCCGAAGTCTATATGTGCCCTAAAAAACTTCATCGTCCTCCTTTTCTATCTCTTTTGTTAATATGTAGGTTGCCAAATCGCCCTCAGCTTTTGCGCCAACCTCTACCGTGCCAAACACATCTTTGCCACACAACCAACTAATATCATTATCTTCAAGCCCATATTTTGCTAGATTTTCGCCCCACTCTGCTGTGCCATTCATATATCCAGCATATTCTTCTTGGCTTTCAAATACAACGACAATAGCACTTCCGCCTACGCCATTGCGCTCTTCTATTACCTGCGCCTCAAAAACTCTCATAGCCACACCTTTACCTGTAAGATTCCGCGCCAAACTTCGCGCAAACGGTCGTCTGTTAGACGGTTATCTACATAGGGGTCATAATGTGCGTGTCTGATGAAATCTTCCATTCCTAGCCCCTGTGTAATATGGGCTAAAGCGATGCCGGTTGCGTTATAGATGGCTTGTGCGTCCCTATTTCCGTTGAATCTTTCGTCTATCATCTCTTATTCTCCATTCTCAATAAACATAATTAAGTCTAGGCGGTCTTTGAAGTTTTTTGCCTCAAGTTGCGCCCACATATTTTCGCGCACCTCTTCGTCCATTTCATCTATTTCCCGAAGAAGCCTGCCCCACATTCCTTGTGACTGTGCTAGTTGCTTAAACACTTTAAGCATCTCATCTCGTTTCATATTATTGTTCCTTTCTTGCTATTATTTAATCGTCCATAGTAGTATGCGCCCACCCTTTTACTTAACCTGCGTATGCAAAGCCGCCATACTTCAATTCATGTGCGGCAATGCTTTTAATTTCGCGCCCAGTAAACTCTTCCTCAATTTGTTCATTTGTTTTAGCAAGGCTAAAAGTTCTAGTAGCGACCTTATGCTTAATTGTTGGATAAATCTTCTTTAACCAGAAGCGGGCTTCTGTGTCGTTTAGCGCATACCAAGTTGGGTGTTGCACGCCAAATAAATTAGCGCCGCCCTCTTGGTCCTCACGCATACTTAAAATGAACCCTGCAAAATGCTTGCCTTGCTCATCTAATTTTTGCGCAATGACTTGCTTAACCTCGTCAATGCTGTTATATTTTACTTGCTCTACTTGCCCCATAAATTGTAGGTAGTAGGTGTTAATTGCTTTGATGTATTCATCTGTGCTTAAAACTGTCTTATTCATTTTGTTGCTGTTCCTTTCTTTGAAACTTATTATTCTAACCCCCATATTTTTGACTAGGCGCATACTTACTAATTGTTAATGACGCTGTTAGCGCATACTGCTATTTTGCTAACTTACCCCTATTATATATCATTCCCACGGACAATGCAATACTTTTTTTATATGATTTTGTATGATTTTTTGTATTTTATATATTCAGGGCTTCAGGCAACTGGTAAGGATTCTTTAATAGTTGAAGCTCAGCCAATTTCCCTGTTGGATATATATTTATATATGCAAAATTTGAAATTCGCGCCCCCTTTGCCCCAGTTCATATCTTCAACACCTATACAATAAACTTTTTTTATTCTTCTGTTCTTATTGCTAGTTCTATCTTTCTGTTCTGTGGGTGCTTTAGCCTGCGCTCTTTACTAATTTTTATTTTCGCGCCACAAGCCTTAAATTCTATTTTCGCGCGCCCCTTGGTAGTAGTCACATCCTTTTACATATAAAACTTTTTACTTTTTATTCATGTTCTTATTACTATTGTTTTTTTTTGCGCTTTAGGGTGTTTTAGATGTATGTTAGAGGATGGGAATGTGAAAGCCGTGTTTTTTCTTTGTTGGTGGTGTGCAACAGGGGTGGGAGTGTGGTTTTCAATACAAAAGAATATTCAAAAAAAAATACTTTTTGTATATTTGCATTTAGCCCTGAACCGCGACCCCTGTTATTTTGGGAAAATGACCCCTGTTTTTTCACTCTGTCCGCGCTTTTTTCGCCCTTATTCCCATCTTCAGTCCCACCCCTGTTTTTGTCGGTTTCTGTTCTGTCCTGTTTTCGCTCTGTCCTGTCCTGGTGTTTTTTTGTGCTATAATAGGGTTAGAAGCACTTCAATATCGACAAAACTGGTGAACCTAACAGGGGTAGAACATAGCAGACCTGTTGCGAATAGCCACGGTTCAGGCTGGTGAGAGAAGAAGTCGTATGTTCAAAACATGATTACGTTCCTTAAAATTCAGAACACGCAGGAGGTTCTTAGCAATCTGACCCCTGTTGAGAATAACGCGATTTATGCAGTGTGTGTGTGGCTTGGTACGGAGTAGTCCCCCATTCGGAGAACGACACACTTATCCCCAATAACAGGGGTGAAAACGCCAAATCTCAGTATTGCAGTTGCAACGCGTAACCTGACAACACTAAAAAGAGGGTAGCCACCAATAGCTCGGGTAGTTCCGTTATCAGCTAGTTATAGTGTTCTGGAGTAGCCTAGCAGGCTTGGATAAGAGCTGGACATGTCAACGTCCGGCAATAAAACTTGTTCAAACTTGCTGGGCTAATCGTCGTGTAGAGAATATCTCACACTCAAACGGTCGCTGCACACCCTCCAACCAACCGATTCGTATCCTAAAATCGCTCGACTCTTCCGCTCCTGCCGAATATGCGCATTTTTATATAACCGCCGGCGCGAGTGACTTGCGTGTATGGAGCAAAATCTGCCCCGTTCAGCCAAGCCGCAACTGCGTCGATATTTCGCGCCACCCTACGTCAGAACAGCCCATTCGCCCAAGGCGCGAAGCGTCCATTCGCCTAGTGGTGGCACAAAAAAAGCACCCAGCAGGTGGTGCTATTCTCGTTGTTGCTACTTAGACTTCTTCTCAGCCTTAGTAGTTTTTGGAGCTTCTAACTGGACGTTAAATTGCTCAATCATTGCGTCAAACTGGGCGCGAGCGTTATCTGCATACTTTTTGTCAATAGCTTCAAGGTGAGCTACGCTCCACTTGTAGTTGACCAACATTTTGCAAATAACATCTTTGTTTTGCAAGTCTTTGTTATAAAGGTTGAACTTCTTAGCGTTGAATTTATTGAAATTATTATTAGTCATGATTTGACTCCTTTACTTAAAATAGTTTTTAACGATGCTGTTAGTAGCCCTGCTGTGCTTGCTAACTTACTATTATTATATATCATTCTGTATATTTTTGCAAGCGTTTTTGCGCGAATTGTAAAAATCGGGTAGTCGGGATGTCTGGTCGTTTCTTATCTGTTGGACTAGCTCAGCCGATTCGCGAGAGAAGAAAAATCACCTAAAAATACCCCTTGCAAATTCCTTAAATCTGTGTTATAATGGTAATATATAACAAAGTAAGTTATAGCAAAGGAACAAATGAATAACTTAACAATTTACACAGAGGGTGAAAAAATCACTGCAAAAGAACTATGCGAAAAGTTTCGCGCATACAACAAAGGCGTGGGCTATGCTGGAGATAAACGCAAGCCACTAGAAGCACTGGTTATGTTAGCGCAAAAATGCTTTCGCACGGAACTTCCGCCTGAACACCGGTTGTTTCATATAAAGAGCAACAACAAAATGTTCTACTCTGATACGCTCGGTTACAGTTGCTTCGGGCATAACGAAAAATATGACGAAAGATTAGAAAACGAGCTGGATACAGGAAAAGGCGTAGAGGGAATCGTAGTGCTTGCCCAGTAGCACGGAAAGGAGGATGAAAGTCCTCTTTTTCTAATATCCTTGACTTCATCACGCCCTGCCGAGCGTGCGTGTCTTTATATACCGCCGGCGCTTCCGACTTCGCGTAAGAGAGTTCCAGAATTACCTGGTTCCGGTTGCGCGCCGTCAGTTCAGCCGATTCGCCCACCTTACTCCAATTTTCGCGCCAACTCAGCCGATTCGCCAAGGAAGCGAAGCGCCCATTCGCCTACCGAGGGTATAGAAAAACCCACTGGGTAAGAGTGGGCTTTTCTGTTTACTGTTTTACTACTTGGTTGCCTTTTTCGGGGCTTCAAGTTTTACGCCGAACTGTTTGACCATTGCCATAAACTGTTCACGCGCATTGTCTGCATATTTTTTGTCCAACTGTTCCAAGTGGGCAACAGACCACTTGTAGTTTACAAGCATTTTGCAGATTTCGTCTTTATTGGCTAAATCTTTGTTGTAGAGATTAAACTTTTTTGCGTTGAAATTTAAGATTGTCTTTTCCATAGTAGTTATCCTTTCTACTGTTATTTTGTAAATCTTCTAATAATTTTTCTTACCCAAAAATTATTATACTACCATTATAACTCATTTTACTGGATTTGTCAATACTTTTTTTATATAAAAATGTATATTTTTTTATATAGTTTTCCACAGCCCC
>JAMPED010000049.1 GCA_023665325.1 Acetobacter sp. | reverse complement strand
GCCAGTGCTAAAGGCTTATAGCCGTTAATGAAGAACCGCCGGCTAGGCCGGCGGGGGTCTTTTTTCTTCCTCAAATACCATAAATTCTTTAAAATAGCTAAGAGCTTGCGCATTTATCTCGTGAGACATTCCGCGGATAATTTCTAGTTCAGATTTTATCCCAAGAGATTTTAGCGTCTCTGTCGTCATCTGAAAACTCGTTGCGGGAATAACCGTATCCATATCTCCTTGGATAATTAAAATTTGAGGTTCTGCAACAACTTTGTTGCGTGTGAAATCTCTAGTGAGTAGTAACGGAACACCAGAAAAAGAAACCACTTTGTGCAAATTATGTGAATTAGTCAAGCCTGTAAGTAGTGCCATCAATCCACCTTGAGAGAAACCAGCAACAGAAATATTTTCGTATGGAATACCTTGTATTTGGTGAATTTCATCAATCAAATTATGTAAATATTTGACGTTTTTTAATGCATCTTTCATCATCTTGTCGTAAAGAGCTTTATCAGACATTTCCATCCCAATTTTCGGGATAACAAACCATTGATATCCGCCCCAAGGACCGTTATCAGGTGCAGTCGGAAAATATAATGCCGTATGCGGTAAAGCTTCTTTGAGCTGATTTTCCATTCCCTTCATCTTAGTTCCACTTTGTCCATACCCGTGAATCATTACTAAAGCATATTCAGGGTTTTCGGGAATATATGACAATGTTTCCGCTGCCCACGCCAAAATATTCCAAAACATTCCTATCACCAAAGCAATAACCATCAATAGTCTCTTCATTTTAATCTCCTAAAACATTATAAATCCAATATAGCAGAAAATGTTTAACGGAAAGTTTATGAGGATGTTTGCTCAGTTTAAGTATTTTCTTTTATATAATTTTTCGTTTTTCAGAGATAAAATGTAAGTTTTGCAATATCATTATCTGAAAAAAATTCACAGTTATCTAAGGAAACGGTGAATAAGTTATATCCAATGACAAAATGTCCTAAAAAATAATTGTTTATTTCTTGTGTCCGCCATAGCCTGTACCGATAGTCCTACCAATAGAAAGAATTTTAAAGCCGATGCAGCTGCGACAATGAGCAGGGGTGTCGTTCATACATATTTTATTAGGATATAGCTCATAAAGTTTGCAATATTCACGATCCGTTACATTCGGCATCACCACATTTGCTCCAGCTTGTAGTGCTTGAAGACGTCCATCAGGAGCAAGAGTTTCCATTGCGGTGGTAGCAGGAATGTTAATATCAGGTAACAACAAGCGCATCACCGCCATTGTACGCAAAGCGAGATTTAACGTTCCACCTGTTTCTTTGGCAAGCGGCGTTTCAGGATGTGGAATAAAAGGTCCAATACCAGCCATATCCACACCAAGTTCTTTTAAAAACAGTAAATCGTCAGCTATACTTTCCATATTTTGTTCAGGGAGACCAACCATTATCCCCGATCCCAATTCATAACCGAGCTCTTTGATAGCTAACAGACACTCATAGCGATGTTGCCAACTCATCTGTGGGTCAAGTTTATGATAGAGATTCTTATCTGTGGTTTCAATACGCATCAAATATCTATCTGCACCGGCATTACGAAAAGCTTTATATTCTTCATACGAACGTTCACCAATACTTAAAGTTATAGCAACATCAAATTTTTTAATTGCTTCAATTATTCGACACATACGCGAGATATCGTAATACATATCTTCGCCAGACTGCATCACAATTGTTTTAAATCCCAAATTTGTAGCACGACGTGCAGTTTCTATAATTTCATCTTCGGTCATCCGATAACGGCAAGCTTTCATATTGCCTCTCCGAATACCGCAATAGAGGCAATTGTTGCGGCAGATATTTGAAAACTCTATTAAGCCGCGCAGATGAACTTCATCACCGACATATTGCCTACGAATTTTATCTGCTTGTTCAAATAAAGTTTGCTGTTTTTTTTCGTCCTGCAACAGAGATATAATCTCAGTTTTATTCATTGGCATTTTGAGTTCCCTCAATAATTCCACCACCAAGAACATAGTCGTTTTCATCATAAAAGACGACAGATTGTCCCGCTGCTACAGCTTTTTGCTTTTCAAAAAAACGAATTTCCGCTTTACCGTTATCCTTGGGAACATAAATAGCTGAAATAGGCTGTTGTGAAGAACGCAACTTAACTAAAATCTCCTTTTTATCATCAAACGGAAATACGGAAAGCCACGTTAAATCTTTAGCCACAAGCGCAGACTTCATTCCATCTTCAGCATAACCTAAGACAACTTCGTTCTTATCTTTATTTAGTCCAATCACATATAGTGGACGCTCAGCGCTAATACCTAATCCACGACGTTGTCCAATGGTAAAGTTCCAAATTCCTTGATGTTGCCCAAGAATTTTACCATTTTTATCAACAAAATGACCAATTTGAGGCGCAGTCTGAAGAATATCGTTAATATCTCCAGTATAAAAATCCTGACTGTCTGGCTTATCACTTACTTCTAAGTTATATTTTCGAGCAATATCTCGTACTTGCTCTTTAGTATATTCACCTAATGGCAACATTATTTTGGAGAGTTGCTCTTGCTGCAGACGATAGATAAAATATGATTGGTCTTTTTTCGCATCAAAAGCGCGTTGCAGTTGATAACGTTGCAAAATTTCATTATATGACAAACGAGCATAATGCCCAGTGGCAAATTTATCAAATTCAATTCCTTGCTCTTTAGCAGATCTAGGTAAAGCCTCAAACTTGATGGTTGCATTACACATTACACAAGGGTTAGGTGTTCGTCCCGCTAGATATTCTTGCTTAAAATTATCTAGTACTAATTTTTGGTATTGCTTTGTACAATCAATCACGTGATACTCAATACCTAATTTTTGACAAATTGCACGTGCAGTTTCAATGTCTTGCTCTTCGTGCGGTGAAAAACAAGCATCTTTATGTGCAGTAATGTTAAAATGTTTTTCTTTATCCCAGATTGACATCGTTGCGCCAATCACTTCATATCCTTGCTCTTTTAAGATGCAAGCAGCTACGGAAGAATCTACCCCTCCGCTCATTCCAACGAGTATTTTCATTCATTTCCTCTTAGTGAAAATATGTTATATCATTCACCAAAGAAACATAAAAATTCAAAGTTTTTACTTTCTTTGACATAGGGAGTATAAGTGGCTTTTTCTGTTTTAGCAACAAAATTTTGTTTGCATTTTAAAAATTTTGTCTATATATTAAAAAGTAATTAAATTAAGCATATGTTAAATTATTAAAAAAATTATCAAAATGAAGACAAATCAAAATGAGCGCAATGAGCTTTTTCTTGAAGCTTGTGCTGGCGGTTTTTCAGATGTTGTAGATTTTATGCTCAACGCTGGAGGTATTAACCTAAACTATCTTGATAAAGATAATCATTCAGCTCTGTGGCTCGCAGTGCACGGCAAACATCTTGCTATTGCACAAGAGCTATTGTGCCAAAGAGGGCTCCACCTAAGCACTATCAATTCGGCAATAGAGGAGGCTCATAAGCAGGGCATCAATATATTGGTGCAAGAGCTTATGGAATATCCTCACGCTGTGAGTGCCAGTCCACGCGATCAGACAGGAGAACTTATCCGTCTATGCGATGGATTACACGGGTTTAACTTTGATGTATTAACGGCTGCTATCAAGATGAAAAATCTTGCTCTAGCAGAAAAGATTATTGATGTAGCAGAGATTTACATTGACGTGAATGCGGATTATACGCCGCTCGTCAGTGCTATTGAAGCAGAAGATATCACGTTGATAAAACAGCTGCTAACTAAAGCGGAAATCGATGTCAATGCCTGCGGGCTTTCAGAGGTTCCCCCTCTTATCTGTGCGGTAAAATCTCCTGAAATTGTCAAACTGCTGTTGGACCGTCGCGAACTCAATGTTCGCCGTAAAGACAGCAAAGGCAATACCGCACTGATTGCCGCCGTACGCGAAAATGCTTATGAGACAGTGAAACTTTTGGTTGAGAATAAAAAGCAGCCGCTGAATACTCTCAATAAAGATGCCTCGTGCTTTTTAACACCAGAGAGTCGGCTTAATCTAGCTAATCCCTATGGTGACACCGCTACGGCTGGAACAGATCGAACCTTTGGGGTGCAGCCATTGTATGGTCGGCGTCTTGCACGGGGGGATTATAAAAAAGCAGGCTTAACTGCATTGCAAACAGCTGTTGCCCTCGGAAATTCTGAGATTGCTCTATATTTGATAAAGACAAGTGGTGTTCACATTGATATTCCTTTACCAGGGGGATATCCATTGCTATTTTTAGCAATTGCTAATAAGATGGATACAGTAGTCGATGCACTGCTAGAGCGCTTATCACCTGAAGAATTGAACGAGGTTTATCCTGACCCGCTCTATTCAGATAGAGATGTTACCGCTCTGCACGTTGCATTTAGAGCACGTGATCTGGCAACTTTTCGCAAATTGTTAAAACTTCCGCTTGAAGTCAATAACGGAGTTACTCCTGACGCTGAGTTGGAACCGGAAGCTAGGTTCACAAAGTCTATTCTGGGAGAAGTCTTTAATGTGCACAGGTGTCAAGAAAATGTCTATGACTTTTTGGCAGCCTTGATGGAGCGTCCAGATATAGATGCCAATATCTGTGCCAACTTCCCCTATGATGATCGAACTATCCGCCAAATCATAGAGGAAGAACAGCCCGAACTTTTAAAGCCTTATCTAGATGATGAGCGTGAACCAGAAGGTTACACTTGGCACTGCTAATGACTCATTAACTTAAAAACGGAACTGATAAGCAGTCCCGTTTTTTTGTACAATAAACCCCGAAAAAAATCAGGGCTTTGATGTTAAGTTATTTAGATTCTCTAAAGCGTTTTCCCTTAAGAGCTAAATGGGTTTTAATAAGTTGTTGCGGATTCTCAAGATTTGTGTAGTTTTCTTTAAGATATTGTATAACTGCTGTTTTATTATCTCTAATATCTAATGAATATCCGTTCATCATACTCATATCACCAACATACGTAAGCTCGCCTGCTTTAGCCTCAAAGGAAGCATAAATGCTGTCATTTTGTTTGATTTTATCATTTTCCTCTCTATCCGGATCAACAGAGCGATAGAAGCTATCGTTTTTAGGCGCGCTTGCGAAAGTAACCAACGTATATCTACCCAGTTTAACTTTATAAATGTCATAATTAAACGTTGGGTTTTCATCGTAAGTTAAAGAAAATTTTTGATTGCGAAATGGGAGTTCTACGACTTCATCATCTTCCCAGCTATCATCAAAATTTTTACTAATGTGCAACCATTCATTTCGCCCATAGAAACTGCCGACAATATACGCATATTCTGAGGATGTTATATCTTTATTGGTAATATTGTTATCAGCTTTGAGACCTTTTGAAGAAAACATCATTCTCAAATTTTGCCCAAAGTCAGAATGATCCTGACGGATAGAACCGCCTTTTTGTAAACCACAGCCGCTCAATAATATAATCGCAGTTACACATATAATGATATTTTTTTTCATCTAAAGTTCCTTAATCGTTCATAATAAAGTTAGTACAAGAAAACATCGTTATAATATTATAGCCCGTTATGCGTAAATCCAGCAAAACGGGCTATAACTTAAATCACTATTTCGAAACTTGTTTCTTACTTCGCATAATCACGAAAGTTAAGAGTGCAAGTAAGAAAATAACGATGCACCATCCCCAAGAAGAAAGTTTGGTGTATTCATTATTATAAGCCACAACGATAGGGGCAACAATAACGGCTACCATATTAACCACCTTAATCATCGGATTTAAAGCAGGACCAGCAGTATCTTTTAATGGGTCTCCGACAGTATCACCAACGACGCTTGCCTTGTGGCGTTCAGATCCTTTACCCGTGTTTTGAGCAATATCACTAGGTTCATCTTCAATAAGTTTTTTAGCATTATCCCAAGCTCCGCCTGCGTTAGACATAAACACAGCAAGTAACTGACCTGAAACAATGATACCAGCAAGAAAACCACCTAAAGCCTCAACCCCGAGTGAAAGTCCTACAAATATAGGTGAAACGATACCGAGCAATGCCAAAATAATCAGTTCTTTTTGCGCAGCAGCAGTTGAAATAGCAACAGTTGTACTATAATCCGGTTTGGCTTTATTTTCAAGAATACCAAGCTTAAATTGGCGACGTACTTCTTCAACAATCAAACTTGCTGCACGTCTTACTGCATTGATAGCAAATGATGAAAACAGCCAAGGCACAGCAGCACCAATCAACATACCAACAAATACGACAGGATTGGAAACAACAATACCAATATCCTTAAGCAAAGCCAAACTTTGGTCTAAACCTTCTTTAGCCCAAGTATTGTTTAATGCTTCTTGTACGCTACTAACATCCACCATATAAGAACCAAACAAACTAACAGCCGCAATCACCGCAGAACCAATAGCAACACCTTTGGTGATGGCTTTTGTTGTATTGCCAACACTGTCAAGGTCTGCCATAATTTGACGAGCCTTTTTTGTTTTAGCACTATTATCATCGTGCCAAGCCATTTCAGCAATACCGTTAGCATTATCAGCAATCGGACCAAAAGAGTCCATAGCAACATTGTTGCCAGTTAAGGTGAGCATACCAATACCAGTCATTGCAACACCATATAAAATGTATGTTACTCTTTCAGCCGCAGTTAAACCGTCAATAGTACCAAAAATTAAAACGGATGTAAAAATAGTTGCAGCAATAACTAAAACCGACCAAACAGAACTTTCAAGTCCAGCAGCAAGACCACTTAAAATAGTAGTAGCCGCTCCTGTATCTGTTGATTTTTTAATCTCAATAACTGGTGCGCCGGTCGTTCCTGTAAAGTACTCGGTAATTCTATCAATAGCCATAGCTAAAAATACACCGATGGTAACAGCCAAAAATGGTCTCCACCAACCACCTGGTAAACCTTGTAAATAGAAATAAGCGACAGCTGCAAACAAGATAATTGAAATAGTAGCGGAAGTTACATAACCTCTAAATATAGCTTTCATCGCATTACCTTTTAAACCATTATCTCTAACGGCATATGTGCCGATAATGGAGCAAAATACACCAATGCCACGTACTAAAAGTGGGTAAACAATCCACTCATACATACCGGTTATGTGCCATAAAGAAAGACCCAGAATCAACCCGGATACGATAGTAACTTCATAAGATTCAAAAATATCAGCAGCCATACCAGCACAGTCGCCAACATTATCCCCCACAAGGTCTGCAACAACCGCAGGGTTTCTTGGATCATCTTCAGGGATACCAGCTTCAACTTTACCCACAAGGTCTGCGCCGACATCTGCGGCTTTGGTATAAATACCACCGCCAACACGCATAAACAAAGCAACTAAAGTACCACCGAAACCAAAACCGAGCAGAGCATCAGGTGCGGCAATACCAAAGATAATGAATATCAAAGTTCCACCCATCAAGCCAAGACCGTCTGTCAACATACCAGTACAGGTACCTGCACGGTATGCGATTTTTAAAGCTTCACCGAAAGAACGCTTTGATGCAGCTGTTACGCGTACATTAGCGGCAACAGCGATACGCATACCAATCTGTCCGACGAGTAAAGAAAATAAAGAACCTAAAATAAAACAGCCTGCACGACCAAAAGCAATAATCAATTTTATTGTTTCATCACTATACGCCGAAAATCTTATTTTTGCCTCGGCAGAAACCGGAACAATGTAAACAGATAAGAACAAACAAACTGTTAAGATTATAATCATTGGTAAAATAGATTTAAGTTGCTTACGAAGATAAGTGTCTGCACCTTCTTTAATAGCAGTCCAAACCTCAACCATTTTGCCCGTACCACAATCATTAGCCATAACTTGTTTTTTGAGAAACCAAGTATACCATAATCCAATAAGAGCTACCGCCAAAACAGCGAATATTGCATATTGCTCGCTGAGTTTTAATGCGGAAATACCATACAAAATATCAAACATAAAACCTCCTGATATAAAATTATATCCTGCCCCTAGACGGTACACTTAATTTAATATATCTGTCAACAAAATAAACTTTATTGCATAAAGATTTTAATTTTTACAATTATGCAAATTATCAAGTATCTCTCATAGCAGATACTACTAATTGTAAAGACGGATACGGATGTAGAATATCTGCGATAAAAGTCTAAAATTGAATGGTGAGCAACATAATTAAAAAATAAAGAAAAATATTCTTTTCCACTACCAGTCAAAAACAAAGGGTTTAAGCAATTTGCCTAAACCCTTGATTTTATTGGTGAGCTC
>JAMPED010000048.1 GCA_023665325.1 Acetobacter sp. | reverse complement strand
AGACATCTCTGCCTGCTCTCAATGAAATTTATTACAATAAACCTTTTCAGGTATATGTATTTATCTATTAAAAATGATTTAAGGGGGAAAACTCACTTCGTTTCGTTCTCCCCAAACTCGCAGTCATTGACTGCAAGTTTATTGTTTATTTCTATTATTTTTTTAATTCAATTGTTTAAATTATTATTTGATTTATCAAGTATTATCGTTAGATTTGCTCTTTTTACCCAACTGACAATGGGTAATTTTAAGAGCGAAGCATTATCGCCGAGTTTGCTTTCCTGTTTTGGTTATATTAAGTATGATTTCTTAAAATCCGCACACCGCCAATGCGAACCTTCCACCTGCTTTTATGGTTGGTACATTATGAATCCGAACAAGAACCAAAGTTCATAATGCCGAGGTTGTCAATGAGCACAGGCAGAGCCTCAATTTCTAACTGACATCATCAGCCGTGCCCTATTTATATTCCGCCAGCCGCCTTTGGAGGGGTTATTTTCGGTGCTTACACTGATGGATAAGTCTTCATAGGTTTTCAGTTTGTGCCTTGCTTGAAGGTGCTTATGAAAAAGCCTGTTTCCCCGTTTTAATAATATGCTGTTTGCATAATCAGTATGTCTATTTCTATTTATCATTATAGCATAACAGCTTGTTGTTTTACAAAATTAAAATGACCTTTAATTATTTTTATCTCTAATCCTTATTGATTTGGGCTAAATAATAATCCACACGGGCTATTGTTTCATCATAAATTTCAGGATGTTGTTTATCCTTCTTGGCTAATTTAACCAATTTTTGCCGATATTTTTTCAAGGATTCTTCATTCATTGTCTTCAAGCTATTTTCTATACCTTCATCATATTTTCCGATAACATCTTTGGCTATATTATCCGCATCTTCTGACATTTGTTTGAACTGAACCATATCATTTTGCAGTTGCTCTATATATTTTTCACATTCCTCTCTTTTTTCTTTGAGTTCATTGATTTCATTTTGGGCTGATTTATATTCATCACTTTCCTGATATACCTGTAAAGAAGATACACCAGCACCTTGTATCAGCTCATTTGTTTTTTGAGTAGATAGAACGTGTCCGTAGTGATTTTCAATCTGTTTGACAGATGTTCCCATATTTTTTGCTAAATCATAGACCTGCACGCCTTCCAGCAATCTCTGGGTGGCATAATAGTGCCGTAGAGAATACGGAGGACGTGGATTGCCTTCATCATCTAAATAAAGCAGCCACTCTTCCAACTTATTTTTATAGGTCTTCGTCCAGTTTTTCATTGAAGTGCCGTCATAATTGGTGAAAACATAGTCATTTTCTTTTGTATATTTTGAAAGTGATTTGATATTCTCATAGCAAGTATATGCTTCTGGAAGGCTTACTACTATTCTCTGTCCTGTTTTGGTATTCTCTGGCACAGTAATGTAAAGAAGTTTAACACCATTTTGATTATGGAGGTTTATGTTTCTCCACTTTATTTTATGATATTCAGAAGGGCGAATTCCTGTATTTGCAAGGAATACAACCAGATTGTAAATCATCTGCCGTTGATACGAATCGCTTGTTTTGGCTTTTTCCACCGCCCAGAGCTGTAAATTCATAATCAACTTTTCATATTCTTCTTTGGTGAATGTTGCCCGATTTTCGCTACTTCCACGAGCTTTAAAGTTAATTTTTGGAACAGCACGGATATAACCACGGCGATGTGCATATTCTAAAATCTCTTGAATTGCTGTCTTTTCCATCTTTAAGGATTGATTTGATGGTTCTTCTGCCACGCGACCTGTTCTTTTTTCAGGATTATCTTTGTAATAGTTCTTTCGCCAGGGCCAATAGTCGTCTATAATACTTTCAGTGATTTTTTCAATTTTATACTCTCCAAAATATGGAAAAAGATATAGTTTCGCTCTTCCTTGATAAAAATCTTGGTGATATTCAGATTTATCGGCTTTTTTGAACCACTCATCAAAGATTTGTCGGAATGTTTTGGTTTTTAATGGCAGATTGTTTAACCTCTTAAAACGTAGGCTGTCATATAAATCTTCAGCAAACTGGACAGCTTCTCCTAAATTTGGAGTATCGCAAGATTTAATTGTATAACCTTTAATTCCCTTCACTCTCAATCGGCATTGGAAGTTTTGAGAATTCGGGCGTTTATAGATTAGTATCCGCCCCTCTCTATAAGTATAGGTTTCTTTATAAAAATTACTCTCCATTTCACCCTCCAAAAGCATAAAAACTGTGAAGAATTTGTGAAAATGGTAAATTGGTAATTAAGGAAAGTCAAGGGTTATATGAACATTATGTGAAGACGAAAAATGGGTTGCAATTTCTTGCAACCCATTGAAAATACTGTATAAACAGTTGATACCAATTAACGTTTTGAGAACTGGTATGAACGGCGAGCTTTTGCACGACCATATTTCTTACGTTCTACAACACGATCATCACGAGTTAAGAAACCAGCTTGTTTCAAAACTGTACGAAGCTCTGGCTCATATTCATTAAGAGCTTTAGAGATACCGTGTTTGATAGCACCGGCTTGACCAGACAAACCACCGCCCTGAACTGTGCATACAACATCAAACTCATTTTCACGGTTAGTGATTTCGAAAGGTTGGTTGATAATCATCTTCAAAACCGGACGAGCAAAATATGTATCAATTGGTTTATCATTGATGGTGATATTACCCTTACCCGGCATAATCCATACACGAGCAACAGCATTTTTTCTCTTACCTGTTGCATAAGAGCGACCTTGTTTATCACGAGAAGGTTTACGCTTTGTTTCAGCAACAGCAGAAGTTGCAGCAACAGCCTCTTTAATTTCGTTTAAAGATTCGATTTTTTTAGTAGCCATTACAGTTCACCCCTTTTGTTTTTAGAGTTTTTAGATGCGATATCTAAAACTTCTGGATTTTGAGCAGCGTGCGGGTGATTTTCACCAGCATATACTTTTAATTTTGTCATCTGCTGACGTCCCATTGGATTACGGGAAATCATACGTTCAACAGCTTTTTCAACAACTCTTTCCGGAAAACGGCCATTTAAGATTTTACCAGCAGTTGTTTCTTTGATACCGCCAATCCAGCCAGTGTGTTTGAAATATTTTTTGTCTGTTAATTTTTTGCCTGTCAATTTTACTTTATCGGCATTGATGATAACAACATAGTCACCACAATCCAAGTTTGGGGTGAAATAAGGTTTGTGCTTACCGCGGAGCAAGATTGCTACTTGAGCAGCAAGACGACCCAATACAACGTCTGTTGCATCAACAACATACCATTTTCTAGTAATATCAGACGGCTTTGTTGCATATGTACTCATATTATTGGTCTCTTTTCTAATTAAAGTTAAATTCGGGGTTTAATATACTGTTATTTTCGTTATTGTCAACATAAAAATTTTGTTATTTTTCAATATTTTATTTTACGGTATAATAATACCATTTCGTAAATCATTGTTTTGACAATCTTTTCACTAGTTAACTGAAATTTAAAACTGTTATATTAAACTATTTTTCACCGAAGCGAAGGATTATCCATATGAATTTACGTTATTTTATTTTGTTTATATTTTTCTTTAGCGTGCACATTTCCGATGTTGCAGCAAAACAATATTCATCTGTGCAGATTAAACATTATGTCAATCAAATACCCAGAGAAACAGAGAAAAGTTTAGATACTTTGGCTGAATATTTGGCTCACCCATTTGATAATGATTATGATAAAGCGAAAGCTGCTGCTTTTTGGATTGCTAGTCGTATCAATTATGATGAATATTTATACAGCAATGGCAAGCTCTCCAACATCATCAAACATTATAACGGACAATCCCCACGCGAATTAATTAATTCTCGTGTCGGAATTTGCAGTGATTTTGCGAATCTATTTAAAGAGCTTTGCCGACGAATGAAATTTCGCGCTTATATTATCAGTGGATATGTTTATCCTGTCGGGAAAAGCTTAACTCCTATATTAAAACGTAATTCGAGGCACGCGTGGAATTATTTTACTTATAATAAACAAAAGATTTATGTGGATACAACTTTTATGGCTAGTGGAACCACTGGCTTAAAAGGCTCTCAGAGCGATTCCAATAGAAGACGCGCTTTAAACACCATAAAACGAGAAAACAAGTATAAGAGTGAGATTAACAATTTTAATGAATTTTATTTTGATTTTTCGTATAAAGAGGAAAAAGATAAACGCAAATATATTCGTAAAGAAAATAACATAAAAAGACGGTAAGAAACCTACCGTCTTTTATTCTATCATATATAATTCTAACTAAAACGGAATATCATCATCCGCCACATCTGATGTACCTGCTGAAGGGGTATTATCCCATCCCGCAGAGGCTGAAGAATCGTAAATATCTGCAGCACCCGCTGGTGCGCTATCCGAACGTCCATCTAACATTACCAATGTACTATTGAAGTTTTGTAAAACAATTTCAGTTGTATAACGTTTTTGACCATTTTGATCATCCCATTCACGTGTTTGCAGTTGACCTTCAAGATATACTTTCGATCCTTTACGTAAAAAACGCTCTGCGGTATCTGCTAAACCTGAGTTAAAAATAACAACACGATGCCATTCTGTGCGGTCTTTGCGTTCTCCAGTAGTTTTATCACGCCACGTATCGGTTGTTGCAACACTAAATGACACGACCTTTGTCCCACTTTGAGTATTGCTTACACGCGGGTCTTGCCCCAAATTACCAACCAAAATTACTTTATTTATGCTACCTGCCATTGTTTTACCTTTACAAAAAAATTTAGTTTTAATTACTATAGCGCCATATTTTTACAACTCAAGAACTTTGGCGCGGATTACACAGCTTTTAATAAACTTGTTTAAATTCACCGTCTTGATAAATTTCTATTACATATTTTGATGCTTTCACACTGCCGCTATGCATCAAAAAATCACTCCATTTTTCTTTCATCTCCCCCGTATTAGCTGCTTGTGCCAATTTTTCATACGAAAAACTATGAACTTCTTGCACTAAATCTCCCCATAACTTAACTGCAACATAGCTATATGTTTCCATTCCCTCTGGCTCTATACCTAGTAAACGCAGATTTACCAAATTTTCAGTAAACGCTAAACTATCTTTTAATCGAGGAATATCAAGCAAATAAAGACCATTAGCTTTTTTACCTAAACTCTGTAATATTTGCGGCGATATTTTTCGTTTATCCGTAAAAATAATCTGATTTTTATCAGCATTTTTAATCTCTTCAATAAAATTTATTGTTTCCTTATCTTTTCCTAACACAAAAACAATATTAACTTTATCTTTAACTACTGTCGTAGCAAGTTCTGCCATCGGAGTATGTTTATTATTTAAAACATAAAACTTCAACAAATCGCTTTTACCATAACGGCGAAACTCATCAAACAAAGTTTTAGCAACCTCAGCATAACCATCCTCTGGTTTATCATTATACACAAATCCTACTTTGAGTCCTGCGAAGTTTTGGTTATAATATTGAAAAAAGTCTTCGCTTATTTGTGATTTTGTGCCCAACAGAAGTATTTGTCCTTTTTTTTCTGTATTACCTGCATTATAGGATACAGTCGTAGGTACAATTTGGAATATTTTTGCCTTTTCATATTTTGCAGCTACGTCATTGAAACGATTGGAGCAATATGGTCCAACGACAAGACCTATTTTCTTAGAGCTTAATAGCGTCAACATTTCTGCTGTTGACACAGCTAAACGGTCATCACACCGATCATCTATGGTTAAAACATCCAGTTTTTCTCCATTTAAGCCACCATTATCATTGATTTCTTGCACAGCAAGTTTAGCGCCATTAAATAATTCATTACCGGCTTTTGCGTGCTCCCCTGCTTTAGGGGCAATAACCGCTAAAGTTATGTCAGCAGCACACGGTCGGATTCCTGCCAATAGTCCGACAAATAAGATATATTGAATATATTTTTTTAATGCTGCCAATTCTTCTACCTATATATAATTTGTCTTTTTTATATACATTATTTTTTATTTGGCAAGTTTTTATCTATCATTTAACTCAAAAAAAGAGGCTTGCGCCTCTTTTCTTTTTATTCTTAGAATTTTTCTTGCAATTCAAAGAAATATGCTTGAGGATGCTCGCATACAGGACAAAATTTTGGTGCTTTCGGAGATTCAACTCGACACCCACAATTTGCACATTCCCAAATAACTTTGGTCGGACGTTCAAAAACTTTTCCATTTTCAAGCGCATCCAATAAAGCATTATAACGCTCTTCGTGTCCTTTTTCAATTTGCCCTACTGCACGAAACAATCTTGCAATTTCAGTAAAACCTTCTTCATCAGCATCTCTAGCCATTGTTTCATACATATCTGTCCATTCATATTTTTCACCAGATGCCGCATCTTTTAAGTTTTCGATTGTTGATGGCATACCGTTATGTAATAATTTGAACCATAATTTTGCGTGTTCTTTTTCATTATTTGCAGTTTCTTCAAATTTTGCTGCAATAATATTATATCCTTCCTTTTTGGCTTGAGATGCATAATATGTGTATTTATTACGAGCCATTGATTCGCCTGCAAATGCTGCTTGCAAGTTTGCCTCTGTTTTTGAACCTTTTAATTCCATTATATTTCTCCTAAATATTTTATAACAATTTTAATTTGCAATAGTCTTATTACTTTGGGTTTCCTCAACTAGAGCATTTTCAGCTTCTGCATAAGTTTTCTGTTCTTCTGCTAATGCTGCAATTTTCTTCATTTCTGCCTTAAAACGCTGCAAATCTTTCCCTTGCAAATTTGTTCCTGTTGCTGCTTTTACCTTCAACGGGTCCACTTTCTTGCCATTTTTTATGACTTCAAAGTGCAAGTGAGGACCAGTAGAACGTCCAGTTGAACCGACATAACCTATCACCTGTCCTTGCTTAACCCTTACTCCCGGTTTAATACCACGAGCAAAGCCAGTCATATGTGCATAACCTGTTGAATATTCTGAATTATGACGAATTACAACATAATTGCCATACCCTCCTGCAAACTGGGCACGTTTAACAACACCATCACCACTTGCATAAATTCGAGAACCTTTAGGTGCTGCATAATCAACGCCACTATGGAGTATCCTCCTATTTAAAATCGGGTGACGACGCCATCCGAATCGAGATGAGATTCGAGCCGAACGAAACTCCATCGGCTTGCGATCCAGAGTTCTTTTGAGCACCAGCCCTTTTGCATCATAATAATCAACGCCACCACTTAAATCTTGATATCTATATAACGCAATTTTATCCTTTCCGAGATTAAGTTCTGCATAAAGAATATCACCATTTTTAATAACTTTACCATCTGATGCAACTTTACGATCATACAAGACTTTAAAAGTGTGACCTACTTTAATATCGCTTCTAAAATCTACAGTATAAGCAAAAATATTGATGAAATTACCAATAATACTTTGAGGAATACCGGCACCACTCATAGCTGCAGCAAGAGAACTATTGATTTCACCTGAAGCAATTTTTTGCTCTGACATCAGTTCCAATTGCTCTGCTTCTGCCACATACTTTTCATCTTCATTACGTGTTATAGTATATTTAATATCTGCTGATGGAGAAATAACTATTTTGTCGACACTAAGTAATTCTCCGAATGGAACATCAACGGTTTTGCTAATTTCAATCTTTTGACCGATACGCAGATTCCGAACATCAAATTCTACAGTTTTCAAACTTTCTACCACTTGATTTGCTTCCTGGTACTCCATTCCGATTTTTTGTAATATACCGATTAAGTTATCCCCTTTTTCAACAGTCAGAACATCTTCTTTTGTTTCTGGCTGTGTTTCTTCACCTTCTACAGTCCATTGCACAGATGGATTATCAAAACTCTCCGTTTCTTCTCCATTTTCTGTTTCATATACTTCCATAACGGAAATATTATTTACCGCTTGTTGCTCTGTATTTTCGCGTTTTTCTTCTGCAGCTTGCATTTCTTCGGCAACAATTTGTTCTGGTGTTTCAAGTTTTTTGCAAATAACAAGAATTAGCGCAAATGTTACTATCGCACTATATATAAAAAGCAGTATTCCCTGCCCGCTCAAACCACTCTTTTCTTCTGTGGTAACTGAAATATCATAAGAAGCCATACGTCCCCCTAAACTTTACACTTCGGCAAACATAAAAGATTACAGCCAAATTTAAAAGTTCTTTTTATTTTTATGCACATCAATTAAAAAAAATTTGGTATATTTTATACTGTTAAGCAAAGATTAAACCTTATCTTTTATACTTATGTTGAGATAATTATATCGTTAATTTTTTTAAAAAAGGTTAATCTATGACGCAAAAACAAGCGTTAGACATAAACTTT
>JAMPED010000047.1 GCA_023665325.1 Acetobacter sp. | reverse complement strand
CGGCCGCTCGCGGAGGCTGGCGAATGCAAGAAAAGACCCAGGTTATAAAACCTGGGTCTTAAATATTAAGTGTTATCTGCGCCCTTGGCTCCGAAGAAGCCACCAAGCAAGGCGCCAATGTCAACACCCTGAGACATGAGAGCTTCCATCACCTGATTGGTAGACTTCATAACATCGCCAACCATCTTGGCGCTATTACCGTCCCCGTACATAGTGATACTATCCACCTTAGATAGAGGAGCAGCCGCTGCAGCAGTAATCTCGGGCATGGTCTTCAGCACCATCTCAATGACAGATGCCTCACCCATCTTCTTCTGGGCCTCAGCTTTCTTCTCGATAGCCTCAGCTTCCGCGGCACCAACTGCCGCAATACCAGCAGCCTGCTGTTCAGCGGTATACTTATCAGCATCAGCTTTAGCTTTCTGCGCACGAGCTGCCTGCTCAATCTCGTAAGCCTTAGCTTCTGCGTCCTTCTGACGCTTAATCAAGTCAGCTTCAGCACGCATCTGTGCTGCGTACTTATCAGCGTCAGCCTGCTTGCGGACAGTAGCATCCAGCTCACGCTCTTTCAACTCAATCTCGCGCTGACGAAGCTCAACTTCACGCTCACGCTGAGCAATCTCAGCATTGACCTTTGCGGCGTTGATAGCCTTGGCCTGCTCCTGCTCTTGGATGGAGTAAGCTGCATCTGCCGCGGCCTTCTTTACATCAGTCTCTGCCTTCAGCTCAGACTTAGCAATCTCAACTTCAGCGTTCTTCTTGGCAATGTCAGTCTCTGCCTGCGCCTTAGCCTCATTAGCCTGACGAGCGTTCTCTGCTTCAGCGATAGCAATCTCTCGCTTGGCCGCAGACTTAGCAATAGCAGCAGATTTACGAATCTGCTCAACATTATCAATACCAAGGTCATTGATAACATTGTTGTCGTCAAGAAAGTTTTGAACATTGAAGCTTACCAACTCCAGACCAAATCGAGCAAGGTCTGGAACCGCGTTCTCCTGAACCTTTTCAGAGAACAGCTTGCGGTCACTTACCATCTCGGTTAGCCGCATCTGGCCGACAATCTCACGAATGTTGCCTTCGAGCAAGTCACGAACTTTCTCACCGATAGCATCACGAGAAACATTTAGGAAGTTCTGCGCGGCAAGAGCTAACATCTCAGGGCTACTGCCGACACGGACGTTGACATAAGAGTCAACTTTAATGTTAATATACTCGGCGGTAGGTACTGCGCTGGAAGTCTTTACATCAATCTGAATGGCGCCCAAATCGAGCTTATCTACTCGCTCGAAGAAAGGCACTTTCAATCCCGCTTTTCCGGTGAGGATACGAGGCTTGCCCATACCAGAGATAATAAAGGCTTGGTCAGGCGGCGCTTTCAAATACCCTTGAGAGAAGATGATGATTACCAGAATAGCAACCACGACAACAGGAATAGCAATAGGCAGAGCGCCCATGAGAATTTCCAACATACCTTTGTCTCCTTTATATTTAATTTTTAGTTACCCATAATATCCTCCGTCTGGAGGGTCTCTTTTATAACTGTGACAATCGCGAGGGTCTTCACCACACATCCACGGACTATAAACGCATTTCTCGCAACGGATGCATGGATTAGTGTATAATGCTTTATATTCTTTAACTTCTGTCGTCATTTTTTCGGGCCAGCTTTCCTCCCAAATTCTATCAAGAGAAATAGGAGTTAAGTCGTTTGTATCTACCCCAACATGATACGCACCATCTTGATACCCTTTTGGAGCATTATGATGAACGTGTCCATAACAAAGAATTACTTCGCTATTATCTTCTCGAACCATGCGGAAGAACTCTTCATTATAGAGAGGAAAGTGACAGAAGATAAAAAACCTTCCTTTATATTTGAGGTAGTAAATATCTCGCACGTCAATCCCATGAGATTTATACTTTTCAATGCGGGCTGGCGTGTCATGGTTGCCACGAATCAAGATAATATGACCATTCAGTCTCGCAAGAATCTCGTCAATCGAGGTTAGCTGTCCCATAAAAAAGTCGCCGCAATGAATCACGGTGTCATCCTGTGAAACAACACTATTCCATCTTTTGATAAGTTCCTCATTCATATCTTCGATAGTGGCGAACGGCCGAGATTCTGGCTCATATTTCAGAATGTTTAGATGGTTAAAATGCGAATCTGAGGTAACAAATACAGCCATATATATCATCACTCTCCCTTAATAATATTTACTTCCTTGAAGTTAAAGATAGACAACTCTTCCTTAGTAGGAACAGTATAGCTGTGTGCCATATTGTAGATAGCGCGACGAGGAACTTGAGCAAAGCCAGCTCTATTGAGGTTGCGAGCCTGTGCTACTTCAACCGCGCAATCAAGGACTACAACTTCCAGATTAAGAGACTCTCTCTTGTTGATGCGAGAAAGAATCTTGCGGCGAGAGGCGGGGTTGATATGAGTAGCATCAACATAGATACGACCAACACCATCAGTTACAGCCTCATTGACCAATCGCACAAAGTTATCAAAGACCTCGTCTTCCATAGAGAAATAAGAAGAGGTATTGACATCTTCTCCGACCAGCGCTTTGCGGATGTCATCGCGAGATACCCGAACGGCAGGTACGGTATCTTTCTTCATAGCCGCGCGGATATAAGTTGACTTACCTGATGCAGGAATCCCCGACATCAAAATAATGGTCTGTTCCATCAATATCCCTCCTTAACTTTCTATAAATATTATACCAAAATTTTTGGAAAATTTCAATCAGAACTTTTTATTAGTCACTATCAACTGTACACTGGAAGATGTGTTCATCAAAAGTGTCAAGGTCAAGGAGAACAGTGTAGCCTGTACTAAAAGCGCCGCAATCAATGTCAATCTTATGCGTATCACAGTAATAAACAGCGCCAGGCTCCCATTTCTGAGTAGGTTCATCATGAAATCGAGCGAGTTGATTTGCACGTTTTACGAGATAGGGCGAAGGAGTATGTCCATGAATAACAATTTCATTTCCATGACCATCAGGCCACGGGTCACCAAAATGTTCTCTACTCCATACTAAATCGAAATCTTTTGGAATAGCAGGCGGCGTAAAACCCGCGTGAGTTAAATGGATAATCATGCCGCTATCATTTTCTATCTTTTGATAGTACGGCAATCTCTTAATCGCGGAAATCCAAATGTCTGGATTGTCCTCTGCTTGCCAATCTGTATAGGTTTCCTCGCCGCCATTGTAGTAGAGCAAAGAAACAGGGTCAGAACTGTAGACTGTATTATCTCCAGTCATTGCGGTTAAGAGAAGATGTTCGTGATTACCCATCAAAAGGGTAAACTGGGGATTAGTTAAGACTGCTTTTAAAGTAGCCCAACTCTGCGGCCCTCTATCGCCGCAATCACCAAGACAATATACTTTATCTTCAGGCTTGATGAAAGTAACTACTTGGTCATATAATGCCTTCATACCATGCAGGTCACTGATAACATATCTTGCCATATCAAACACTTCCTTTCTCTTATATAAATATAATATCATATTTTTTTAATAAAATAAAGGGCGGCCTTTAGCCGCCCTTGTGTTGATATTCTGCACGTAGTTTCATAAGCAACTTACCTAAGTTATTTTCACCAACTCCGTCGCAGACTCCCCAAAAAGTATCATGCCACCAGTTGCCCTCAACCAGTTCTTCGTCACCGGTGGCAAGCAACTTTTCACGCAATTCAGAATCCGCGCAGAATTTCTCTCGCAAACAGTCTTCCATAACTGCGAGTTTAATCTCTTCCCAATCTGGACGAAGAGTAACTTTGCGGCCAAGACGTTTTGCTTTACCAGGGGTATCAGCAACAGCAATTCGCATTTTATCAAAGTTGTCGAGAGTTTTCGCAGCTTGAAATGCGTGTTCAACTGTTGGATATAGGATGCCATCACGAGCAACTTCACAAGGAAAGAAATTGCTTAGAAATTCATATTCTCCTTCAAATTTAGAAATCATAATCAGTCTTCCCATATAGCGGCGCTTCTGGCATAGGATATAACTTATGCAGATTGCGCTTGTGCATTGTTTCTACTTTACTTACTACATCATAGGGCATTCCGAGTTGATTGGTATGACGTAAATAACCATCAAGAGCAGAATACGTAAAACCAAGGTTAATTTCGTCAGGCAGGCCGCACAAACCATCCTCGGGCAGTTTCTCAATTAGGTCTTCTGGTAATCCGAGAACATATCCAATCGCTTTAACCTCAGTTACGGTATATTTGTGTAGAGGACCGAAGTCTCCAGCATTATCACCGAACTTAGTAGCATAACCGACATAGTCCTCAGAATAGTTACAAGTGTTTGCTACTCTACCGTGTCGTGCCGCGGCAATTGCGTAGAGAATAGTCATTCTTACTCTTGCTGGAGTATTCGAGGTAACTCGCGGCAAAGTAGTAAGATTGAATCCACCAGAAGAACCTAAAACATCATAGATGCTATCTACAATGTCACCAATGTTAATTTCATAGACATTCTCTTCTGGAATTTGCAGATGCTCAATCAACTTATTAGCGCAGTCAATATCATTCTGGATATACTGAGGCATCTTAACTGCAATAACATTATCAGCGCCAAGAGCCTTTACACATAGTGCGGCAACGACAGAACTGTCTTTACCGCCGCTAATTCCGACCACAGCTTTACAAGTTGGACCATTCTCAAGAAAATATTTCTGTATCCATTCTACCAGAGCCAGCGTTGCTCTGGTAGCGTCAAATTTTGTCATATCCTGCGGCATTATTAAAAGCCCTCCTTGTAAAGATTATTTCTTACTTCTGCAAGAGTGTACTCTCGCACCATATCACCATCTTCAAAGACGGTTTGGAATAGATTATCTCGAATCTGAGAAGCGGCTTCGTCAGTAAGTTCATCGGTGTAGGATTGACCATCAGGAGCCACAACACAGCAACCTTTTTGACTCTTCTTCCAAGATAGAGCTTTGGGCTGCTTGTAAATCATAATAGGTTTACTGTCCTTATCCTCGGCATAAGTAGCCTTTACCGCAATCCCAAAGGTGTCGCGAGTATAAGGGTTGTAATGAGTTATAACATAATCCTCGGGCTTAAAGCCGTGTACCATCTTAAAGGTATCAACTTCAATATTCTCAAGACACATCATAGAGAAAGAGCCAACACCGAGAGACACATTGTTGATAGCAAAGCCATTCTCTTCTAGGATACGATAGATAGCTTCGCAACGTTGAGGAGTGATACTATCTCCATAAATAGCTTTAATGTGAGGGTCAAGAACTTTATACCCTTTACTATTGATAGTGCCACCAAAAGTTTCCCAAAGATGAAATACCGTCTGTGTGACTACTTCAATAGGATTGCCGCTGTCACCACGAATAGAAATGCAACCATTGTGATTCATAATCTCGTCGCGGCACTGAGGCAATATATTATCCACGAGATTCCAATAATCATAACTGTCGCTTACCATAGAGAAACTATGATTAGGATAAATCTCGGTAAGCAAACGTTTGATTTGAGTAATCTCGTCGCCATCAATAGCGAAGTTAGAACACATGACACTATGTTCGGTGGAGATTGCACCATACGCGACATCTTCTTTAGTACAATCGCAGTTGTAGTTATCTTCGAGCCACAGAATAGCAGGTACAGTTGCAATATTTAAGAAGCTGAGGCACCAACCCGCGCTACTCTTGATGGCAGATTCGACAGAGTGCTGGCCTCGCATAGAGAAGTCTCCTAACAGGCGACGAGGATTTATCGTAGAGTCGCAAGTGAGTTCCCAATACTTCTTAACGATTTGGAAGTACCGATAACCTACTTCTGCTGAAATCTGAGTATGCCACATTGTGCAAGAAAGCATTGTTTCAATAGTATTTACCAACCATACGAAGTTAGGATGGGTGTTAGTAATCTCAATCTGCGGCACCCCGATAGCGGTGCGAGTACCCTCGGGCACCGCCGCAATACGAAGCGGCAGATATCCAAGCCGATGAAGGTCACGAATTTTTTGGCTTTCATAGGCTCCTACACCAAGTGTAGCATTAAGAATACGTTCATACTCAGCAACTACTTCATCCTCCGAACGATTAAAGAAGTAATTGTTGAACCCGTCAATGAGATATTCCTTGATGAAAGCCTGTAGACCGAAGAAAACTACCTTGTCCACATCTTTCAGTCTACTCATACGGGGTGTGTAGTACGAAGTCATTTTAGTCAGCCCCGCAGGATACTGTTCGTGATGGGTAGATTTATAAAAATCAATCAACAGAAGAGGATTATACATTTTATATGACCTCCTTTAGTTAAGAACTGTGATAGGCGTCTCCGCTGACAGCTCACGGGGTACGGGGCGGAAGATACTATTTGTAGTAAAGATTTTCTTGATTAGACCAGATTTAATCATATCTCCATCATAAACAGAGTTCTCACAATGAGAAATATACAGATAAATATCTTTCGCTCCTTTGTCCTTTAGAGCTTTTGCGCTATGGAAGAATGTGCCGCCTTTTGAACAGATGTCATCTACAATTAGGATATCCTTATCTCTAATGAGGTCATCGTCCCCTTGAATAATTAGCTTACGAATTTTTCCAGTAACCCAATCGCGGTCTTTCATACCAAAAACATATGGCTCACCAGGGAAGAGGGTAGAGTACCTTTTCATAGCTCCTTCGTCGGGAAAGAAGAAGGTTGTATTGCCTACACGAGGTAAATTGCTATATATATTGCGGATATTGGCAGTAGGCCAAATTACCTTTACATTGTAGAGCAAAGCGGGAGTGACGTTACTATGCGGGTCAAAGATTGTGACACTTGAGAAATTCAAAATATTGATAGTTTCACAGAAAGCTTTTAGAGTAAAAAGTTCACTATCCTGCTTAACCCTATCCATCCGAGCATGAGGAACATAAGGAAGAACCAGTCGCACATTGCCACGATAATGCCGCCGCAAACAAATGAGTGTAAACAGTTCAGCATCATTATCATAGAGCCATTCGATACAGTCAATCTCCTGCGGCAAATCTTTTAGCATAAGAGTGCCATCTGGGTAATGAGGGCTGGGCCAATCAATATTCTGAATGGTCATATGGTTATTCATCAAATGAAACATATTAACCCTCCTCGTTTATAACATTGATGTGAAGTGTTTTCATAGACTCGAGTGCGCGCTTGTGGCTTTCTAGCGTTACGCCAGCGCAGCAAGAGGCATCTACAGTAATTTCAACAGGAAACGCTGGCGCCACGAAGAAGCTCTTGAGGACTACGGCGTTGGCGATAACACAGATGTCTGTGCAAAGACCAATTACAGTAATTTCTGTGATGGGGTCATTTTCATCTTCATCGCGGTCAATAATGAAATGCGGCAGGTCATATGCTCCGAATCCCTCTTTGTCAAGAAGTATGTCATTCCCAGTAAGAGTCGCGGCGATATCGGGATGGAGATTCCAACCTTCGGAGTTGAGAATACAATGCGGCACAGGCAGATGCTTACCTTCAACAGAGTTCATATAGGTGTTCTCATAATGAGTATCTCGCGTAAAGATGACTTGTTCTCCATTCGCGCGAGCCTGGTTAATTCGAGCCACCACATTGGGCATTACTGCTTGAGCCTCCTTGGTGCCGAGTGCGCCAGAGATAAAATCATTCTGCATATCTATCACGATAAGAAATTTCATATTGGACATTCTCCTTTTCTTATTTTCTATAAATATTATATCATATTTTTATAAAAAAATAAAGAGAGAACGACTTATATAAGTCGTTCTCTCTTTTATGTTAGGATTTAATCAATTCCATAACTTTGGTAATAGACCAAATCTCTGGACTTGCCTTATAAGGAATATAGGTAGTACAGAGGAACCAAACCAAGCCGCAAGTAAACAGGATAATTGCAATAACAAAGAAGGAAATCACTGTCCACTTGATGCTTAGCCTTATCCATTCCTTATATGAAGAACTTTCATAATATATTACACCCCAAAGAATACAAGCAGCGATTATCCAACTAACCAAACCAATAGTAAAGCAGGTGGAGAAAGCTGTGGCGATGTTTATCGCATAGCAATATTCGCCATACTTCAGGACATATTCCATAAGATGGGTTTGGAGATATTCTACTGTAGTGCCAAAGAAATTTGCCAGAGTGGAAATTGCAGGGGTGATAGCAGTAATCAGTTCGTCCATTAGTATTCCCTCCATTTATTTTTACGAATTACCTGAAGCATATTTTGTCTACCCACTGGGTTGGCAGTATGAATCTTGAATACGATATCTGTAGTGTTAATTCCCTCTGCTTCAATCCAGTCAAGCAGTTTAATTGCATCGCCACCATCTTTAGCGTATTTACCTAAGTCATGGTCAAGGTCGAGAATAAGAGTCCAGGTATCATGCCCCTCAAAATCTCCAACAGTTTCTTTTATCTCGAAAAACTTTTCAACGGCTACCTTTGCTTCATTAACACTTTTAGCATGAAGCCAATATTTGGTGCTTTGAGGGATAGGGCGTATGTCATCTAACCATAATCTAATTGTCATCTACTTCATAACCTTCCTCTTCCATTGCCGATACTGCTTTATACAGCATACGATTGAGTCGCTTAGATTTCCCTTTCCGCACAAATCCCATTTCAATTAGTTTAGCTAAGACGCGAGCGAGTTTCTGAGAAGTGTGCGGCGCCAAGACCATATCGTGCTGTTTAATTTGGTCGATAGTCATTGCTTGCTTGGTTGTGTTTAGAATGTCTAGCACTCTAAATTCAAGTTCTGAGTTTGTCTTTGCGGTATACTTAGTTGTTCTGCCTGGCATTACTTTTCCATCTCCTTTCACTTTATATATATATTATAACATATAAAATAAGAAAAATCAAAAAGCCCTAAGAGGACTATACTCTTAGGGCTTTTTATTAGTCTATAACTTTTTCTTTTACAGTATAAATTTCTCC
>JAMPED010000046.1 GCA_023665325.1 Acetobacter sp. | reverse complement strand
TCAGGATTCTCCTTGAGATAATTAAATACCATAAGATTGTTGGGTTTCATTGCCATAATAAATCGTCTCCTTAAATTTTTGTAAGTTTATTATACTTTATTTTTTCAATTATGTCAAAGAAGTGTCTGGACAAGAGAATCAATTTCACCCAGAATTTCTAAGCCATGCGGCAGACTTAAAACTTGCTTTGTAATTGAGAAAATACGTTGTTCAGCAGCAGCTTGCTCTTCCTGAGTCTTAGCTGTTTCGTATGCTTTATTTTGCGTCGCAATCTCTTGCGCCAATTTCCGCATTTGTTTTTTAGTCATCAGAATCTCTCATTTCTCTTGATTACATATATATTATAGAATATTTTTTTTTAAAGGTCAAGAAAAAATTTCTGATATGATACAGTCAGCGGGATTCTTATCCGGTCGTGGACCGACGAATACTGGGTGCCGCAAAGTATGCTCTTTTTTATCTAAACTCATACAAGTAAAATTAAATACTTTATTTAGATACTTCTCTGGTGTCTGAGCCATACCTTCTCTATCTTCATCGGTTAAACCACTTGATACAGTGCCAATCTCATATAATTTGCCTTTATCATTATACGCACCAACTCGCATAGCAGTTTTCCATCCAAGATAATAAGGTTTTGTAACAGGTTTACATTCTCCAGTTAAATAAGTAGGATAGTATAATCCACCTAACTTATTCCCTTCATTGTCCTCCCAATAAGTCCAAGTTTCTATCTCTTTACCCGCATATTCTTTTGTTGCGTCACAAAAACCAATACATACTAAATCAATAGTATCCATTTGTTTCATTTTAATAGTAGACCAAGCGGGACGCTTACCTGGATAGTAAGGAAGATTCTTTTTTCTTAGAACAACACCTTCTCCACCATTTTCCAAGATTCTTGCTAACCGAGCTTCGATATCTACATCAAAAGCTTCAGCAAGCCGTAAGAAATTATATTTGGATAGGCCATGTTTACACCATACAGCTTTAAGAATTTTATATCTTCTCTCCGCCGCGACTTCAATCAAATTAACTCCATCATAATATATAATATCATGAAGATAGTAATGAACAGGATTATCTTTTTGTCTCTTGATAGCAAGTTCTGGTAGGCATCCCATAATAGAAGTTACAGTCTTAGAAGTGCCGCCTGGTACATATACTTCTCCTATAATAATAGTATTTGGAGGTAAAGCAGATAGGGCGTCCATAAGATGAGGCACGTTTGCAGACTTTTCTGAAAGCAATCCTGTGGTTGTAGAAGTGTTACGACTAAAGAGATACTGATAATTATCTGTTGATTCATATTCATAAAAGTATCCATCTATCTTTTCTTCCGCAAAATATTCACCGCTAGCGCAAATCTCGGAAAACATCCCCTCTTTACCAGAGGGGAGTTTCCAAATTTTCATAGCTTCAATCATTTTAGCTTCTGGATATAAATCAGCCATCTACTTCCTCCTGTTCTTTCACCAAGGTCATGCCACTAAATAAGCCAACAATCTTATTCTTTGGAAATAACTTGCAGATTTGCTCATATGCTTCACAGGATTCATCTAAATTATATTCATTACTTATAGTAACTCTAAGGGTATCTCCATCATTTATGGTAATGGGGTTACATTCTAACATAACCCCATTATCCCCTTTTACAAAAAATGTCATATCTTCACCACCGAAACAACTTTCGTATTATTTTTTATAACTGCATTACCTTGAGCAGCCCTATTCAATAAAGGCAATTCCTTTGCATCAATCTTAATTGAAGTTTTATCTCCACTAATCAATAGAGAGTCATCGTCATCTACTAGAGCAGCTCCAGCGATTTCATCCTTATAACAAATAAGTCCTCTACCACCGCGGTTCTGAGCAGTAAATTCGCTCAAAGATACTTTCTTACCAATACCTGTTGCCGCAATTAGAGCTAAGTTATCACTTTTTTTATGAATTGGTAAACAAGTAATAACTTCATCGCCGTCTCTTAAGGCAATACCTTTAACTCCTTGAGCAGTACGAGAAGAAATAGGCATATCCTTAGTTGCAAATCTAATGCTCATACCGCCTTTTGTTATTAAAAGCATTTCCTCATTCTCAATAAATGTGACTGCGGCGAGTTTGTCTCCTTCTCGAAGAGTAAGTGCAATAATTCCAGTGCTCTTTTTAGTGCTACGATACTCATCTAGTGGTACTTTTTTAGTTAGTCCATTTTTTGTAGCAAAGAAAACAAACTTAGCAGAAGTATCATGCTTTAAAGAAGAATAGGCCATACCGGTTTCATTCTCACTGAATTTCACTAAAGTACTAAGACTTACCCCTCTTGATACATTAGTACCTTCTGGAATGTTATCTACTAGCAATCTATACATCTTGCCAGCAGAAGAGAACACCATTAAATTATCTAAGGTGTTAGTTCTTACCATATAAGCTACAATATCGTCTCCATTTTTTATACCAGTAGAATTCCTCTTTTGAGTGCGGAAAGATTTAGTAGGAATTCTTTTGATAAGGTTTGATTGAGTAATCACTACTACACAATCCTCTGGAATAATCTCAACCTTTTCCTTCTCTTCCTTTGTGATTGCAATTTGTGCTAAATCCGTACGACGAGCATCGCCATATTTATTCACTAAATTTTGCAATCTCTCTTTAATTGTACGTAACTGCAACTCGGTAGAATTTAATAAATCAGTATAAGACTTAATCTTAGATTCTAAATCTTCTTTTTCATCTTCAAGCTTTGTCTTTTCCAACTTGCGTAGTCTACTAAGCTTCATATCAAGAATTGCGAAAGTCTGAACTTCACTAAGTCCATACTTCTTCATCAATTCAATTTCAGGGTCATTAGCTTCTCTTATAATGTGGATGACATCATCAATATTACTTAAAGCAACTAATAGACCCTCTACAATATGTAGTCTATCTTTAGCTTTCTTTAAATCAAAAGCAACTTCTTTAATTAGACAGCTTGTATTGTGTTCAAGATAAATCTTGATGCAATCTTTTAAAGAAAGTTCGGTTGGTGTCTTATTAACAAGAGCGACTTGATTGTAAGAAAAAGAATTTTGAAGATTAGTATGATTAAATAACCTCTGAGCAATCACATCAGGCTCCGCGGTCTTTTCACATTCGACAACTAACTTTACTCCACTCTTTTTATTACTATCATCATAAATTCTTACAACACCTTCAACTAATTTTTCATCACACGCTGCGGCAATATTTTCAAGTAAATCTTGAATCGTTGTCCCGTATGGGATTTCATAAAAAATTAACTTGTTCTTTTCCACCCTATATTTGCCGCGAATTTTAACACTACCTCTGCCAGTCCGCATAATCTGAGGAATATCATTCTTATTGATGATTACCCCACCAGTCGGAAAATCTGGGCCAGGAAGCATCGGTTCTTTACCATCTATATAGTCAAAGATAGCTTGTGCCACTTCTCCGAGATTATGCGGCGCCCAGTTACAAGCCATTGCTACTCCAATACCAGTATTAGGATTACAAAGTAAGTTTGGGAAGATGGCTGGTAACGTATCGGGTTCATCAAGAGCATCAGAGAAATTTAAGCCAAATTCAACATTCTTTTTCTTAATATTGGCCAACATACCATCTTCAGATAATTTCGCCAATCGCGCCTCTGTGTATCTATCTGCCGAAGGTCCAGCGCCAATAATATTACCTTTATTACCATGCCAATCAATCAATGGATAACGCATAACCCAATCTTGTGCCAAGCGTGCCATAGCTTGATAGATAGAAGTATCTCCATGTGGATGGAATTTACCCATTACTTCTCCCACTACTGTTGCACTCTTAATATGAGGTTTAGAAGATAGCGCACCCATATTATATGCGCCCCAAAGGATTCTCTTAGCGACGGGTTTTAGTCCACTTTTAGCATCGGGAATGGCACGGTCTGTATTAACTTCAACAGCATACTCAATGAAATTTACTCCAAGTTCTTGAGTTAAATCACTTGTTTTCATTAAATTTCTCCTTTCGCTTCAGAACTATGAATCTTAATATATTCTTTACGAGCTGTAACTCCCGTGCCCATTAAGTCTTCAAATAGCTGATTTGCAGCTTGAACGTCTTCAACCGTGATAAGTTTGATGATTCGTTTCTCTGGGTCCATTAAAGTCTCTTCAACTTCATCATCGTCCATTTCGCCAAGACCCTTCATGCGACCAACTTCATATTTCTTACCAGCATTAGCTTGACGGAATTCTTCAAGTGCCGCATTATCTTTTAGATATTTATATCCCTTATTACCACCAAGAGTAACTTTATAAAGAGGCGGCACACCCGCATACACATATCCATCAAGAATTAGTTGAGGACAGAATGACCAAATAAAGGTATAAAATAGATTTTTAATATGCGCGCCATCGACATCAGCATCACTCATAATAATAATCTTACCATACCGCAAGTCTTCTGGCTTATAGGTAATCTTCATAGTCTTCAAATCTATTGTTAATCCAAAAGCGTCAATCATAGTCATAATTTCTTGATTCTTTTGGATTTGCGCCAAGGTTGCTTTTTGACAATTTAGAATCTTACCCTTAACTGGCATAACTGCTTGGAACTCATTATTTCGTGCCATCTGGATACCACCGGTAGCACTATCACCCTCGGTAATATAAATCTCGCATTTCTTACGGTCAGAACTATTACAGTCAGACAGTTTAGATGCAAACTTTAAAACTTTCTCTTTTTTCTTTTGTTGTTCTTTCTCGCGGATTGCGTCTCTTGCTTTCTTTGCGGCCTCTCTAGCCTTACGAGCATTGATGGCTTTGTCGGCAATTATCTTTATATCTTTTTCATGTGCCGCAAGCCAAGTTTGTAATTCTGCGGCAAGGGCAGAAGTAAAGACTCCCATTTCAATCTTAGTAATTGTACTCTTAACTTGAGCATCATAAGATACATTTGGAGCCGTAAGATTAAATACAACATACATACCCTCTTGTATGTCATCACCAGTAAGATTTTCTTCTTTTTCTTTCAGCCATTTCTTTTCTTTAAAGAACTTATTAAATTCTCTTGTAATAACTGTCTTAATCTGAGTAATATGAGGGCCACGCTCGGTTAATCCAGTATTTACGTAAGGAACGATGGTTGAAGAATAATTAGTAGTATATGTTAAGATGAAATCCATCTTATTCTTTCCATCTACAAAATTCATTACGAAACGATTATTAAGAAGTTCTTTATCCCCAATAGCTTCATTTGCTAAATCAGCAAGTCCATTCTTAGAAACAAACTCTTCCTTTTCGCCCTTATAATCTAACTTAATAGTTAAACCAGGACATAAGCACGAGATAACCTTAAAGAGAGAACGAATTTTACTAATCTCTATTTCTACATTAGTAAAGAACTCTTCACTTGGACACCATTCTACACAAGTACCAGAGGGAAGATTAGAATCTTTAATATCTCTACTTTTAAACTCTCCCTCTTCAAAATGGATAAACTCACTTTTTCCATCTCTATAAGTAAATACGTCAAGCCAATGAGATAAGAAAGTAGTAATCTTTGAACCAATACCAAAGCTACCAAGAGAAGTTCCCTCATATGTACCATCTTCTCTATATTTACCACTTGTGTTTAATACAGAGAAAGCGGCTTCCAGCACGCTTTTACCATCATCGCGCATTGCATTAACAAGGAATCCTTGTCCATAATCTCGAACTCTTACATAATTATCTTTGGTAATAAATACTTCGATAAGATTACCGTGCCCAAGTCTGAATTCATCTACAGAGTTAGAAACAATTTCTACTAATAACTGTGTAGAATAAGTGGTATCGCCGCAATAAACTCCTGGTCTTAATCGAGTAAACTCTAATGGAGAAAGAGATTCAATACTCTTTTCATCATATAGAGTTTTATCTGTTTGAGAGTTCTTTATTACACTCATTTATCAATTCCTCCAATTCTTTCCAAAAATCTTCTGAGGCCAAATCTCCACTAACATATAACTCTAATCTTTCTAATGCCTTATTCATATATTTGGAGAAAGTATCTGTAATAAATTTCTCTAATTCTTTTTTATCCATAAATCTCTACCACCTTATCGGGAGTTATTCTTCCAGTAGCTAATTGGTCAGCTACTTCATTCCATTTTTTCCCAGCATGACCTTTAATATACTGTAAGTTAATTCTATATCCTTTACTTATAAGTATATCATATAATTGAATTAAGTCAAGATTTTCTGGTTGCTTTCCATCTCCCTTTTTCCAGCCGTTACTTTTCCAACCCCACATCCATTTAGTGAATGTATTTATAGAGTATGAAGAATCACTAAATACTACTGGTGTATCATAAAAGCTTTTTCCATATTTTTCCAACGCCCATATAATAGCTTTCATTTCTTCTCTATTATTTGTGGTAGGAGCAGACATCTTACTATAAACATCTATAACCTTACCATTAGTTTCTGGAACAGTAAAATCTGGAGTGTCTACTACTACAACTCCAAATCCTCCATTAGACCCAGATTTTCCATTCTACCTTGTAGAACCATCGGTATAAATATATAACATCAAGAATCACTTCCTTCCCACTTGACAAATCAAGTATCAAGTGTTATAATATTATTATACTAAATTAAGAAATAACTCTATAAGCCATTTTCTTTACTTTATAAATATATTATATCATATATTTGCGAAAAACGCAAGTTTAAAATAAATAAAAGGCTCTATATATTACTTTTTAAATAATATATAGAGCCTAGAAAATCGTCACATTGGGCCGTTTAAATCTAACTCATCAGTATCATAGGTCTGCTCAGGTACTGCGCCAGTTTCAATCGCGCTTAATGCTTCTTGAAGCGCCAATTCATACTTGATACCATTCTGTGTGTTTTCTGCTTTACTTTTGTTATAATAAAAACCTTGACTCACCCCATATGCTACCCACGGCAATGATACGCCAGCGGTTAACCAGGGAAGAGTACCTTGGTATCCATTTTTTATACAATAGAAAGCGAGAATGATATAAGCGATAGTAGTAACCCATATTAGAGCAGATTCTTGAATAAGAAGAGTTTTAGAAAATTCCCGCTTTTTATTACTCATATTATTTTCCACTCTTGATAAGTTCGTAGAGTCTCTTCATCATAACTACTGCTTCTTGACGAGTGCAGAACTTAAGAGGCATCATACGACCTTTTTCATCGCCAGACATAATACCATTTTCTTTGGCCCAAGTCAAGTAATCTTGTGCCCAGGAAGTATCTTTGGAAGCGAGGTCATTCATATAGTTATTCATCATTTTATTGAATTGTTCTTGTGTCATTTCTTGTTCCTCCTCTGCAACTATGACAGTGCTATTTATTTTAGAAACATAATCTAGAGATACCCAACCATCACCGGTGTAACCCCAGTTATTTTGTTCTTTAGAAATTGTAAGGATTGTGTTTGTAGGATAAGTTTTAACAATAGTAGAACTTGTTGTAGCTTGAGTACGACAATTTAGTCCATCTTTTGCTGTGACTTTGCATTGATAACGTACATTAGAAGTGGTTATTTGCGGCGTTGTCGCGGCAGTCCCGCCCAGTCTTGCTGTAACCTTTGTGGCTAAATCTCCCATGCGAGAATACATCCAATCGCCTGGGCAGCTCTTGTTGGCAAACCAGCGATGAACCGTCAATACCATTTCATTAGAAGCTGGATTATAATTTAATGTCTTATCTTTGTCACCAAGCCATAATAATTTTGTTTTACCATAGCGTTGGCAAATATCTACGCAAAGGTCGATTAACTTATTATAAACAACATCCTTAAAGGCATATGGGTGTGTGGTATCACTTGCACATTCGATAGTAATTGCGCGTTGGTCGTTTGCATTAGAAGATGAACACCAAGAACGGTTTTTCTCTTCACAATACATACCAACTCTTCCGTCTGAGCCAATACCATATTGACAAGAAGCTTGTTTAGAAGTTGGTGCGAATATACTACCTAATGTTTCAACAGAACATTGACCTACTACACAGTGGGGGGTAATACGGTCTACTGTGTGAGTTCTCTAACCAGAATGGTTAGGAGATAATTTTACATAATCTACTAGTGGACTATTACTCATAGATGTCACTCCTTTAGTGTCCGCATATTTATCAAAGAAAGTTTGACCATATGATGCTCGCTTCTTTTGAGTTTCTTCTCCTTGATTTGCGGGACGCTCAAATTTTAGTAAGACTGCATTAGAACATTCTAATACAGATTTAGACGTTTTTAATATTTCAACTACTTGTGGATAGCCCGTAATAAGCTCTTGATAAAGAAAATCTAATTGCATTGAAAGGTCCCCAATAGATTTACTTTTTGACTTGGCAAAATTTAGAAGATTCTATTTTCTGCTCCAATAAGTCCATTGAGCCAAACCATAACCAGCGCTATCCTTTACAAAGTTATTATAAGTTCCTTTGTCTACTTTTTGGGTATATTCATCGTCGGTCATACCAAACTTTTTTTCATAAGTATTTTGTAAATTTTGTGGGTTTAATCCGCTCTCGGCATATAAGTTACCCATAAGACCAGCAACGCCATAGGGATTTCCAAATTTTTCCATGCCCCATGCCCAAATAGTTTGTTCATTTGTCATGTTATCCCTCCTTTTGGGTATAATAAAACCGAGGAAGAAAATTTTCTTCCTCGGTATAATATATTAAATCGCATCTGCGATTTCAGCTATTTTACTACGATAAATATTTTGAAGTTTTACTTCACCATAAATATCGTGTCCTCTAAAGATTTTAGATAGTCTCTTCATTCCATTATTGCTACCTTCATATGCTTTCATATCAACTTGAGAATTATCATCACCATCAATGATGCAGATACAATCCTCGCCAATACGCTGTAGAGCGAGTTTCATGAGTGTGCGATTAAGATTTTGTGCTTCTGTAATATAGATGCCAGCGTTCATACCAGTAGTATCAAAACCCCTAATATCAGAGAATGGTAATAACATCAATTTACCTTCGCTCATTAGTTGTTCGACACCTTCTCTGCCGCCAAACTTACTCATAAGTAAGTTACCAATCTGAGAATCAAGAAGTTTCTCGTCTTTAGAACCAGGATAATAACCCAGTTTAGCGGAATCAACTGTGGCTACAGTATTACAAAAGATAATAATTTTATCAATCTTCCCCTTATCCATCAAACTCATAAGATAAGCAATAGATAGGTAAGTCTTGCCGCTTCCTGCGGGGCCACGCACCATAGTAATCTTGTTACTACAAAGACTATCACAATAGAGTTTCTGATAAATATCATTCTCATATGGAACAACTTTACCAAACCATTTAGAAATAAATGGAGTATATTTTAAATGACGATATTCCTCGCCAGTCCACACTCTTACATCTACGATTTTATCTTCTTGCCGCAAGACTAAATATTCTCCTCGCCGCAAGTTAAATACATTTTCATTTGGCTCTTGATAAAATCTCATAAGCGTGTCAGCATCAGGCTCAATATCTTTATACCCTAGATAAGAGTCAACCTCTTCTTTGATAGAGAGTACTGGACCATTGAAGATAGAAGTAGCGATACATTTTAGACTTAAATCATTTGTAATAAACTGAACTTCTATATCTTTTTCTTGCATAGCCTGTTGATAATAAATAGCGTCTGATAAAATACGAGTGTCATCATTTATATCGAACTCTTTTATTTTTTCTTCATAAGCAGGCTTATGTAATACACAAGTCCACAGTTTATGTGAATCTTCTAATGTGTCGCCGTGGGAGAGGTCTCCATCAAGTAGTCGCAGCAATAGACGAGCGGAATATTTTGTATCAGGGTCTTTATTTGAAGAAGTCTTGATACGTTCCAGTTCTTTGAAGGTAATGCTTGAAACCGCAAAATGCTCTCCCATTTCAAGTACGCGCTCTCCTGCTTCCAAGAGGGCGCAAGTGTCATAGAACTTAATAATTTTATTCTTCATCTGAATCTGAATCTCCCCAGTTATCGTCCGGGACTGTGAAGCCTATAACGCGAGTTGGCTCTTGTTCTTCAACCTCACTGGATATTTTAGCTATCTCTACCTATTTCTTTGCTATTTTAACAGATAGTGAAGTTTTTATCCATTCGACGATATAAGATAATATAGTAGATACACTATCAAAGAAAAAAGCAATTAGGAATCCTGCAATAAAGTATTTTATCATGTGTTGCATTACCTCCTTATCTTTTCCTATTGATAATGAAAAATAGGACTATTGTTTTAACAAGTATTGTCCTTATTCTTTAATTTAATTATACCATATAAAATATAGAAAAGCAAATTTACTTGCTATTTGGCAAAAAATTTTTGTAGCGTGATTTGAAATCGGAAACTCGGCCGCTCGCGGAG
>JAMPED010000045.1 GCA_023665325.1 Acetobacter sp. | reverse complement strand
GAACAAAGAGAATCATATCTTGAACACTTCCCTTCCCTCATTTTCTATATATATTATAACAAAAAATTTGGGAAATTTCAAAACTCTCGGATTAGTTAGATGGCAGGGGCGGAGAGACTCGAACTCCCGTCATTGGTTTTGGAGACCAAGGTCCTAGCCGCTGAACGACACCCCTATATAGGACAAGACACCTGTTGCGAAAGCGGGAATCGAACCCGCATACTTAGTTAAAACCTAATATGCTAACCATTACATTATTTCGTAAATTTGCTGTAAGTGTCTTTAATTTACAATGACCAATCCATTGGTTCTGCGCCGCGCGCAATCAAAAGTCGATTAGTGTTAGAAAAAGGTTTGCTACCAAGAAACGCTGGAGTATCTCTACAACCTTTACTCGCGCTAAACGGACTTGGATGCGAAGACATAATAATATCCTTACCCGTTTTGGGCTGTAAGATAATTCCAGGTTCGCGGCAAACACTCAACCCAGTTATAATATACTTCTGCAAATCTTGAGCGTTTGCACCCCACAATAAGAAAACAATAGGTTGAGGTAAATTAGCTGCCGCGGCAACCAACTCGCTGGTAAATTTCTGCCAACCCCAATTTGAATGACTATTAGCTTGATGCTCATAAACACTCAAACTTGAGTTTATCAAAAGCGCTCCATGCGCAGCCCAAGCTGTTAAGTCGCCACACTGAGGCTGCGGCACACCTAAATCCACCGCAAGCTCTCGAAAGATATTTCTCAAGGACGGCGGTAGAGTAGCAACATCTGGCATAATAGAGAAAGCTAAACCATTAGCAACGCCAGGTGTATGATATGGGTCTTGCCCAACTATTACCACTTTTGTTTTCTCTGGTGGCGTAAGTTCTAATGCACGAAAAATATTCATAGGAGGCGGACATACAAGTCTACCTTCATCGTGCTCTTGTTGAGCCTTAGCTCGTAAACCAAGCCCAACATTTAGAGCTTCTTGGGAAATAAGTTCAGACCATTTCATATAATACCTCCTATTGGTACGGCAGCTGGGACTCGAACCCAGAACCTTACGCTAATCTGGTCCTCTGGGGTGGAGTCGAACCACCATCAAGCGATTATAAGTCGCCCGTTCTCACCATTAAACTACCAGAGGATATGGGGCTTAATGATTTAAGCCCCTATAATTTGGTGTTAAAGCATGACAATTAGGACAAAGAATCTATAAATTTTCTTCTTTATTATTCTCTCGATTTCCATCTTTATGATGAAGCTCTAAAGGAATTGTATCAGAAAAAATGTTTCTCTCATGCCAACCGCATATTTGACATTGAAAGTTAGCTTTTTCCAACATATATCTTTTAATATAAGCTGAAAAGCCTCCATTTTTCCCACCAGATACTTCTCCGCTTTTCCACTTTTGGATATACTCAGCGTACTCAAAATCTTTTTGACATTTTCTACTGCAAAACTTGTACTGATGGGTGCTTAATGATTTACCACAGCATAGACATTTTTCCATTTTCTGTCGTGGCTGTTTACTTCCATTGGTCAAACATCCACATGATTGTGTTTTGCCATTGGTTAAGTGAGTTGTCTATATTTCTTTTTGAGTTCCACAGTCACACTAACACAACCAATATGTTTTTCCATTACGGCTTGGCGCCTTAGACAATGCTACTAATTTACCAAAACGTTGTCCAGTTAGATTTAGGGCTTTAGGCATATTAAAATCACTCCTTCTATATAATATAGAAGTTTACTTAGCTCATTTATCACACCTTGCCCAAAAATTTTTTCGCTCTACCATTGAGCTACTGCCGCATATCACCGCCCAAGCTATTGCTCAGGCGGGAGTTTTTGAACCTCTCTCAACTTTCTATAATTATTATACAATAATTTTTGGGAAATTTCAAAAAGTCCTTTGAAAGAAGGTGTACTCTATATGAAACAAGTTTTATATTGTTTATCCTATCGTGCCCAAAATTATTCCTCGATACCCAATCGCCGCATCAACTCTGACACTTGTTCGTCATCCTCTTTGCTAATTTCAACTGGGGTTTGCGGCGCTGGCGCGGCCGTGCCACTCCAATCAAAATTACCAGTGGCAGTCGTATTAGTTACGGGTGCTGCGCCACCTTCAATAGGAGTTTTAGGGCAAGTCATACTTAGACAAATCTGAACACGCTCTCCGTTCTCCATACCCCAAACATATAGCTTTTTATCGACAATGCCAACGAAATCTTTACCAAATGCTTCTGCAATCTTCGCAGATACTTGTTCCTTTGCAATCTGACCTTTAGCCATTATAAATCGTCCTCCTCGTCATAATCACAGTCGCAGCATATAAAACCATTATCAGTTTCTCTAAAATCATCATCTTCATATAAGCTACAACCGCAAACTTCACAATATCCTACTACGCCTTCTATTTCTCGTTCCCAACAAGAGTCACATAAAAATTCATTTGAGTCTTCTATTGGGCTACCGCAAAGCAAACATGGAACTTCCGCGCCAATTTCAGTCTTAAATCGTTCTTCTGGACTTTGAACACTCATTTCATACCACATATGCCTTTTAGCAGCAAACACAGGAGTATAAGAAGGCGACATAACTAAATCATTATAGTTTAGCGCATTTTTATGACCCATACAAATATCTCTTGTGTCAATAATACAATCACTATATCTATAATAGATAAAGTTGTGGTCAAGTTCAATAGTTTCATTATCACCATTGACAATTTTTCTAAAACCGTCGTGTCGCAGGCCTCCCAACTCTAATTTGTTGATGGGAGATTTTTTCAAAATATGCTCTACTAGCATATCACAAGTAAATGGATACTGTCTACTAAAGAAAGCTATTTCATTATTTTCGCTTATAGACACATACATTCGCCACTTTTTATCATTCCATAACATACCATCTGGAAGACGCTCGAGTTGCACATCTGCACCCGACCGTAAATAACAAATGATTGTAGTCTTATCCAACATATAGCTCAAATTGCCAGCTCTATATTCTCCATCAAGAGCGTGACAAGACCGCCAATTTGAATTATTTTCGCTTGCAGTTAAGTAATCAAGAGGATGAATAGAGAGGCATAAGTACCCCTCAATTTTGCTTTGTTGGATAAATTGTGACGCTAAATCTTGCAGCTGCCGCAAATAAACAGGGTCATCAACGAAATATTTGAACGCCCTCAATAGTTTACTATTTTCTCGCATCATAGTCTGCGGCAATGGCTCAACTATCCTATTGTTAAAAAATCCAGCTCTATTATCCTCAATCCAACAGGTAAAATCTTCTAAACAATCTCTTGGTACAATATCATTTGCTCGACTAAGAAATGTATCAATTAAATCATTCTTAATTTTATCTGTAAGTTCTACCGATATTTTATTTTCAGATTGAAGAATTAGCTGCCCACCAAATAAATTAAAAAACCGCTCTTTATTTTCAGCCCAAGTAGATATGAGGGTAGCAGTTTTCGGCAGGGGAAAATCAATCCCCTGCGAAAACTGCACCACTCTTTCTACGTCCTAGGTTAGCTTGCCATAATCACAGGATATGGACATTACGACCTGCACCCTTTCCATCTTTCTTCTTGCGGCAAGATGAGCAGAGGGTTTCCTCATCTTCCCACGGAATGAAGTGGTTGCCGCATTTCTCACACTTTTTTGTCATTTTCTTGAGGCAATCTGGACATAATGCCCAGTAAGTACCACCATCATAAATATACTTCAGGTCTTTCTTATGCTCTTCACAGCCGTCACAAGTTGAAATGAATGCACCAGTCTGTTCATCATAATGACTACCCCAACCGCTATACTTATTCCAACTACCGTAACAACCATAACTTACACCTGGAATGTACTTAAAAGATTTACTTTCAATCGCAGCATCATCCAAGATACGTCGCACCTTTGCGATAGTTTCTAACATTGCTCTATAATAGAGCCGTTCATATTTGGTATGTTCATCTTCATATCCGATAGACAAATTAACTGCCGCAATCTCCCAGTCAGGAGCAATCACCGAAATATCAGAGAAAGACCCCCAATCTTCAACAAATCCATACTTACCAATAAACTCGGTAAAGTCAGGATTGTCACAGTCATAGAAGACCATATCTTCTTTACCGCGACGGTCAAGCTCTACGAGGAAGTTGACTGGAACTTTAGGCTGAGGGAACATTTCAATAAATGCTTCCGCGCCAAGTCCACCTACTTCTTCTCTCGTAGTAAAGATAACAGTAGGACGATATCCATCTGTCAATAGAGTGATGATAGCATAAACTCCGGCTCGGTCATCTGCCCCAATTCCCTCGGGACTCCAAATAACGCCTTGTTCCGCATCATGGAAGATTTCAACTGGTGGCGTAGCATGAACAGTATCCATATGTGCAACAAGAGCTACAGGAATCTCTCCCCATGCACATACAAAGTCTTTCGTCGCCACAATATCTTTCTCGTCGTAGAACTTTTTGACAATGCTGGCTACTGCTTTACGTAGAGGCTGTTCCCTCAACTTAAAGATTTGGCACAACGTCTTATAGTCTACTCTCGAAAAAGTTTCACTCAACGCTGTCAACTCCCTTCTTTATTTTCTATATATATTATAATATATTTTTATTCTTTATTCAACTGCGGTCTCTTTTTCTGCTTTAAAGTAATTTACAACTAAGTTTGTAAGATAAAAATTTCTTTGACATCTGCGGCAGGAGCTAGAACGTGCGCCTTTGCAAGCTTGGCCGCAATTTAATCTCTTCTCAGCAAAATCTGTTTTAATAAAGGGGTTTGGCACAGATACTTTGAGTTGTTTGACCAATATTGATAAATCATTCTTAAAATATTTTCTTTTATAAATATTATATATTACTTCTTCCTGTTCTTTATTATCTGAAAAAATTTCAAGAATATCAACATATGGAGCATATGTATCAACATCTTCTGGGCGGATGAAGAATGAATTTTCGTTGTCGCCTAAACAGATTGCCGCATTTGGAGATTCCTGCGGCCGCACTCGAATTAGGACATTTTCTTTCTTACTATTGATAGCATCCATCTGGAAACCGAGCGGGCCATCAATAAGAATATCACTCACTCCCCATTCTACGAGAGACATAAAAGTCTCCCAGTCTGTAACGGGAAAGTTAAAATATGCGGGAATACTATTATGAAGACACTCTTGTAACTACACAAATCTATCACAGGACACAGTGTAATTAGTTGCAACTTTAGATAATATAGAAATTTCGTTCTTTAGTGTTTCGATTGAATCTTTCTAGTTCAGATGAATATTTACGCGTGTGGTAGGGTGTTCACGCAGATATTCGATGATACGACCGAGCTAGTTACTATCACAACGTAGCTCATCAGGATTTAAGGCTTTATTTTTTGCACTGTAAATCATATTTTACCTCCTATTGCTAGAAAAAATTTTGAAGGGCCACTTTTAAATCGCGGGTGACGTCCCTTTGCGCCGCGGCCAGGTTTATATTTCTTACTTCCAATAACAATAGACACAATTATGGGCACATTGATGTTTATTGTCCAATAATTCTGTCTTTCCATCATAACAATGACAATCTTTTCGCTGGAAACCATGGAAATCATCTTCAGCATCAAACAATCTGAGGGTATATAAATCTATATTTGAAATACAACCACATTGAATTGCAGTAGTTAATCGCGGCTCAGCGCAAGTCTCAATTCTCAGACCATCTTCTTTTAAAGAATTTAACATTGTATTAACCGCCGCAATTTGAGATTCAGAGGGAGAGAATCCTTGCTCTCCATACGGAAGAGGAAGACCTAATTCCTTAAAACGCTGCCGCACGTGAGGATACATATCAATCATAGATACTCTTATTCTACGAATTAAAGCATCATCAACTATTGCTTGAATAACTTTGCGTGCTGTATCAATGCCTTTTGGCGTAGGAATAATAGGGTCAACTCTAGCTACGATTTTAGAAGAAGGAAAACCGCAATCAACTAAAGATTGTATATACACAAGGCTATCTTGGAATTTAGGAACATTTGGTTCTAAGATAGTTCCACCATGTCCTGTAATTGTAGCGTGTATAATTACTTTATCCTTATTACGTAGTGCCGCATTACAAAATTCTGGAGTTAAATTCTTAGTAATTAGTATAGCCCCATCTATTTGATTTAATTTATCTTCCCAAGAAAGGTTAAGCGCGGCGTCGCCACGTTCTGTAATTCCAATTTTATACAATACTAAACTCCTTTCTAAAAAAAAAAGAAAAAGGGGAGCTATATAGCTCCCCTTTAATCTATTAGCCCTCAGCTTCGACCGCGGTATCAGCACCATCAGCCAGAGCATAGCCCATAACGCGTCTGCTCTTGGTATCCTCGGTGGCGGGGATAGTCACCTCAGTCTTGGTTACACGACCAAGGTCAACGAGCTGCTTCAGACGGGCGGTCAGCTTCTGAGCGCTAATAGTCTCGTCCTCCATAGCCTCCTGCATCTTAGGAAGCAGGTCAGGAATGGTCTGATGCTCAGTGGTCAACAGACCGTACAGAGTATCACGCATCTGGTCGCCGGCATCCTTCTTCTTCGCGGCGCGCTTACGAGCCTGCTCAGCCTTCTTCTCCAGACCCTCGACCTCCTTGTCGACATAGGCCTCCAGAGCGGTGAAGTCGAAGCCCTCGATGGAAGCGTCACGAGCGGCGGCAATCAGTTCGGCCAGAACAGCCAGGGTCTCTCTCTTGGTAGTCTTAGTAGTCATAGCAATTTCTCCTTTATCACATTTATTTTGGTGGAAGAAGTGTTCTTCCTTTACCTTACATATATATTATAACAAATTTTTTCTTGTTTTTCAATTCGACCGGCTCGGTCGAGATTTAGAGTTCTCATGGAGCTGGGTCTTAACTGACCCAGCCCGCTATATTAAAACTCATAGCTGGACACTAGAGCGGGCTGCTCTTTGGTAGTCTCCTCGGCTTCATCGTAACAAATCTTAACCAAGCTATTACGCTCGAAGTCCTCAAAGAACTTCTTCAGATAGAGTACTTCGGGGTCATCAGAGATATGCTTAGCCAGCTTCCAGTGATAGCACCAACGACTGCGATTCTCGACAATGGCGCCATCCTTCTTGAGGTCAGCCATAGTGTCACCACGAATGGTAAAGGTATCAGTACCCTGACAGCCATTTCTATCTACATACTCTACATCGAGGCTGTAGAAGTCATCGTCGTAACCCCACTGACCAGTGATTTCATCCTCGTGGATTCTGTCGGCGCAATCACTGCAAATGATATTGCCTTCGGGGTCGAGATAGCACTCGCTCTCATCGCGGATAATCTCGCCGCAGTTCGTGCAGCGATGGCGACCACAGCACTCGTCGCAGAGCAGAGAGTCCTCATAACCCTCAATCTCGTCGCGGTCGGTACGCAGCTTGCCGCACTTGATGCAGTAAGCACCCTGACCGTAGTAGAAGTTGTAGCTTCCAGCGGGACGGAAGTTCTCGGCGAAGATAGTAGTAACACCATTCCACTCACAGTCATTATACATAACATAGGTGCGGAAGGTGATATCCCTATCGTTCTTGGTATAAGCATAACCCTCATGGGTGCTCTTGTACTCACGGTCGAAGGTGACGCCGCAGTTCTGAGCCATCAGCTCAGTCAGCTTGTCGAACACCACGTTCTCAAGAGTATCAGAGCAGTAGGGATAACCCTTGATACCAGTGATGAAGTCGGGAGTAACAATGAACAGCTCGCGCCACTTCTTATTGCTCCAAGCCTTTTGATTGTGAACGGGATGCCACTCGTCCTTGCTCTCCAGATAAGCAACCACAACAGAGGGAGAGGTCATCATTTCCAGAGTGCCAGCGTGATACTCGCCGATGCCATCCTCGTCGTCCCAACGCATACAGCTATGCCAATCGCAGCCATTGTCGCTCATGGTCATATAGTCCATAGGATGGATGGACAGGCAGAGTCTGCCGCGAGTGTTCTTAGTGTTCAGCACTTGAGAATGAACGATACGATAGTTCTCAATCGCTTCCAGCGCCTTGGTTGCCACATCCTCGTCTACGTAAGGCTTCAGATACTTAACCAAAGTGGTCAGCATCTTGAAGGGCTTCTGGTTCTCAACGACCTGGAAGGGCTTAGAGGCTTCAGGGATACGGAAAGAACCAGCGCAGCCGCAACGATTCTCCGCCAGACAGGTATAGCTTAAAGCGTTATGACGGATGTAGCCCATAGTACGAGTCATATTCATAAGGAAGTTAAACTCGTCATCGCTCAAAGGGCCTTCCTTAGTCAATTCAGCTTCAACACGATAGAAGTTGCCAAACATCATATTATCAGCAAGCTGCCGAGCAGGCCATCTATCCTCCACATCATAGCGCCGCGCAATGAAAGACATCAGAACCTCATAGAGAGCGTCATAGAACACACTCTCCGCCTGACTGAACACATGGTTGTAGCTCATTTCACGAACAATCTCGTCGGTAGCCTTGGAGAAGCTGATGTCGTACTTCTTAATCAGCTCGCCGCCAAACAGCTTCATCAGAAACTGCTCCTTGGCCTGCGACCAGAACAGCAGGTACTCGCTCCACGGCATATGATTAGTGCCGTGGGTTTGGTTCAGCCAGCTGGTCATCAGGTTCTCGTCCTCAACCAAGCCGTACTTCTCCATCATTTCAACGGCAGCAATATTCATAGTCGCAATCTCCTTTTCTCATTTTCTAAATATATTATACAATATTTTTTGAGTTTTTGCAAACAAGGTCTTACGCGGTGGGCAAACTTGATTTTAACCCAGAGATTTCGCGGTCTGAATAAAGCTGCGCAGCGCCGCAATCATTTCGTCGGCAGAGAGTCCGAACTCGCCTTCCATCTCGGACATACAACAGAGTTCTTCAAGCTGCCCATCAAAGTTGAACAGCTCTTCCAGGACTGCGGCAGCAGTCTGGCAAGTATCAATCATTTCTTGCATTTTTCTTATCCCCTCACTTTCTATATATATTATAACAAAAAATAATAAAAAATTCAACCGCGGTCATTGACCGCGGTTGAAGAAGATTTACTGTGGAATTGTAACAAGAGGAATAGCGCTCCAATCATACTTCCCGCTGTAGGGAATATATCCACCGCGCTCATAGAGATACTGCTTGTAGGTCAAGTCTTTATTAAACTCGATAGCTTTCGTATAGAGTTCCGCAGTTACTACACTATCTGTACTATTGTTGAGTGCATCTTCGAGGGTTTGCTGCTCTACGACGCACTTTTCATAGATGCCCTGTTCGTGAATTCGGTCGGAAAATAGCAGTCCGCCGTATACCGCTCCAATAAGGACAAAAACTGCACCGACAACCAACAAGATAGCACCAATCTCCTCAAGGTCATAAACCTTAGCAATGAGGAAGATTCCACCTGCAATAATCAGAGCGCCGATGATAATCCACAAAAGAACAGTTACAATCATACTATTTTACCTCCTATTGATTAGACCTGCTGGGGCGCAGTGTCACAGGTAATGCTCACCGGAGGAACATAAGGAGTGTTAATCACAGTAGGAGGCTGGGTCTGCGGCGCTACCTGAGGCATCAGACCACCAAACAGATTGGCGAAAGGATTCTGGCCGCTGCCAAACATGGTACTGAACATAAACAGCTTGCCGAAATCACCCTTGAACATATCTCCCATGCCGCCGCTTTCGCCATCCTCACTATTGAACATAGAAGACAAGAAGATGTAGGGCATAATATTTCCAAAGGGGTTGTTGGGGTCAGGAGTGCTGGTCTGGAAGTTGATGAGGCTCATAACCTTGGTAACGAAGTTAAAGCCGAACATATTAGTAGGCGGCATAACGGTCTTAATCTCACCCTCGCGGATATCGACAACACTAATCTGCTTGCCACCAGCCGCAACACCAGTAACATACACGGGCACGCGATTGTGGATAACCATATCGCCCTTCTGAATCTGGGTCAGCGCCACAGGAACCTTAAACAGCATCTGACCGAGGTCAAAGGTGAAACCAGCTACATTGATGACGCTGCCGTCAGCCGCGTTGTAGCTTACCCACGCACCGTCCCTGTTCTTGATGGCCATACCATAAGGACTGACCCTTACAGCATCACCGGTCACGGGACCGAAATCAAAAGCAGGCAGCATCGCGCTCATGGAGTCGTTCTTAGTGTTAGGATTGGTCATCATAACTTTATTCTCCTTTTCTTTAATTACAGTATTTTGAGTCTGCTTAGCCACAAACTGGACAAAATCGTAAGGCACAATTATCTCTCCAGTCTTGATAGACTTATCCGCTGAAATTACTTCAATGTAGAACTCACAACCATAATCGCCAACATCATCTTGTGTGACGCTTATGTATAGCGGCATAGTATACCAATCATCTGGATTATATGCCTTACGCTGGAGTTCTTTGAACATACTATCGAGGACGCGCCAACTCTTATAACAGATTTTCTCGAAAGTATCATTTCTGACTCCATCGCAGTAATCATTGAAGATGGTAGCGAACTCAATAGCCGCCAGTTTCCGCATTTACCTCCCTCCTTTAAGCGCTAATACTGGCACCGATGAAAGCGCCAATATTAAGCAGGCAGTTGAGACCCCACAAGACAGCGAGAAATGCTTCTGACTTGCCGTTGCGCCAGAAACTCTCCTCATACGGGTCCCACTTCTCTTTTGCTTGCC
>JAMPED010000044.1 GCA_023665325.1 Acetobacter sp. | reverse complement strand
CTCCTCGCAATGACGGGAGGGGTGGAACGCTTGGGGCGAGGAGATCCCTTGACGGGGCGTTGCCCCGAGGGATGACAGAGAGAAGCGAGTATGGTTTTTGTTTCTTTTAATGTGTCATCGCTCTGAGCGTAGCGAAGTCAAGCGATCTCGTGAGAGTATGGGGGTATTTATGGATTGCCACGTCGCTAACGCTCCTCGCAATGACGAAGGAGGATGGATTGTTTTCCCCCTCACCCTACACCCTCCCCCTCCAGGGGGGAGGGACGCTTAAAGAGAGGGAGAGTGGAAAAATTAACTTTACTTTTATGAATTTTGTTTTATAGTGTGTAGGTCGGCAGAGATGTCGTCAGGGCTTTCAACGGCTCTCTTAGATTTATTCCTTGCTTAGTCAGGGAGCTTATGGCTATATATTGAAGGCCATAAGAGTCATATCTAAGTGATTGTTGAACTCCCTGGCACTGTGGCAGCGCCACCTGCAACGATAGGGCTGCGGTTTGTAGATGATTTATACCGCTACGCTCAAAGTTTTAGTAGGTAGCTGTTCAGTGTCAGTTTTTGTTTTAATTAAATATGGAGTTTAAGATTATGACATTTAGTTTTACATTAGAAGAAATTAACCATCGGCATCAGCGTATGAAGACGATGCGCAAAAAGTTTAAGACTAAAATTGCAGCGGCGTTGTTGCAAGAGCGTATTTCCCGCAAGCTAAAGCTAGAGGAAGTGAGTACCGCGATAAAGGTTCTTCCGGAGCGGATTGAATCGCACGAACTTGGTATTGGTAAGATGCGTTGGGAGGTTATCGGGATGCTACTCAAGTATTACGGGAAGACGTTTGAGATTACGTTAAAGGATATGCCGCCGCAGGAGAAATGATGAGATCCCTTGACTCGGGCAGCGGAGCTGGCTGCCCGAGAGGGATGACGGGTATGGAGTGACTGCGTCACTGGTTTGTGGATTGGTGGCAGCGCCACCTGCAACGATTAGGGCTGCGATATGGGGGTGGTGTGATTTTTAACGAGCGGGCAATCTTTATTATACGTCATTGCGAGGGCTTTAGCCCGTGGCAATCCAACGGGAGAGGGTTTGTAAAGCCTTGCGGCTTTCTGTCTGTGGATTGCCACGCGCTTATGCCTTACGGCGGCGCTCGCAATGACGGTGCGCTTAAAGAGAGGGATGACAGAGAAACGTCGGATGAAGAAGGAAATGGATGTAAATATCCCCCCAAAAAAAACGCGGGGCTTGGAGGCTTACCGCGTTTTTATCATTTGTGTATGAAATATTATGCTTCGGTTAGATGAGGCATTTTTGCTTCTTCAGCTAAATCGCGAATAGCGTCGGCTAAAGATTTTACCTCTTGCTTGTCTGAACCTAAACGACGGATAGTTACCGTTTTTTCCGCTTCTTCCTTAGCACCTACAACCATAATTACCGGAATTTTCTCAAGCGAATGTTCACGGATTTTATAGTTAATCTTTTCGTTTCTTAAGTCTGTTTTAGCGCTTAGACCAGCTTGACGCAAAGCTTTTGCAACTTCTTCAGCATAGCCGTCAAATGCAGAAACGACTGGCGTAACGACAACTTGTTCCGGAGATAGCCATAAAGGTAATTTGCCGGCGTGGTGTTCAATCAAAATACCCAAGAAGCGTTCTATAGAACCAAACAGCGCACGGTGTAACATTACCGGTTGGTGTTTTTCGCCATCTTCACCAATGTATGAGATGTCAAAACGTTGAGGTAAATTCATATCTACTTGAATTGTGCCACATTGCCATTCACGACCGATAGCATCACGCAAGATGAATTCTAATTTTGGACCATAGAAAGCGCCCTCGCCTTCATTGATTTCATATTCATAACCGTGTCTTTCCAAAGCGTTTGCTAAAGATTTTTCGGATATATCCCAAATTTCATCTGAACCAATACGCTTTTCTGGACGTGTAGAAAGATAAATTTTAATCTTATCAAAACCGAAATCTTTATAAATATCAAAAATCAGTTTCATTGTAGAGATGCATTCTTCTTCCATTTGCTCTGGTGTGCAGAAGATGTGCGCATCATCTTGGGTGAACTCACGGACACGCATCAACCCCATCAATGCACCGGAAGCTTCGTAGCGGTTTACCTTGCCGAACTCTGCCATTCTTAACGGTAAGTCACGGTAGCTCTTAATCCCCTGCTTATAAACCAACAAACCTCCAGGGCAGTTCATCGGCTTAATGCAGAACATTTTGCCATCTTCAGTTTGACCAGAATAGTTATGGGCACCATATTTTTCCCAGTGGCCAGATGTTTCCCACAAACATCTATCCATAATGCGTGGGGTGCAGATTTCTTCGTAACCATTATGATTTTGGCGATTACGCATATATTCAATTAACCGACGGTAAACTTTATAGCCCTTATCGTGCCAGAAAACAGCACCAGGGGCATATTCTGGCTCAAAGTGGAATAAATCCATTTCTTTGCCGAGTTTGCGGTGATCACGCTTAGCGGCTTCTTCAATGCGCTCTAGATATTCTTTTAAATCTTTTTTATCTGTCCAAGCAGTTGCATAGATACGCTGTAACATTTCGTTATTGGAATCGCCGCGCCAATATGCACCCGCTACTTTCATCAGTTTAAAAGCTTCGCCGATTTTGCTGGTACTTGGAACGTGTGGACCACGGCATAAATCAACATAATCACCTTGTCTATAAAGAGAAATTTCTGCATCTGCAGGTAAATCTTCTATAATCTCTACTTTATAATGTTCTCCACGAGATTTGAACAGAGCGATAGCATCATCGCGGCTTACAACTTCACGCGTAATTTTTTCATCACGCTTTACGATTTCGTGCATTTTAGCTTCAATTTTTTCAAAATCTTCAGTTGTAAACGGTTCTTTACGAGAAAAATCATAGTAAAAACCATTTTCAATGAACGGTCCAATCGTTACTTGAACATCTGACCAAAGTTCTTTAACAGCCTCAGACATTACGTGTGAGCAAGAGTGACGTAGAATTTCTAAGCCTTCTTTGTCTTTTGCTGTAATAATGCGCACTTTGGCGTTAGTAGTTATTGGGGTAGTGACGTCTTTTAATGTGCCGTCAATTTCAACGGCTAATGCGGCTTTCGCCAGATTATGACTTATGCTTTCTGCAAGTTCGAGACCTGTAATTTGGCTCTCAACTTCCTTTATGCTGCCATCAGGCAGTTCAATCTTAATCATAGTATACCCCTTGATTATTAAAGTTTTAGTTATTGTTCTATGTCTACCAATGAACGATAGACGGCAATGGTTTTATCACACATTATTTGTTTTGTAAAGTTTTCTTTTACAAAATTTTCAGCAGCTGCGGAGATTTTTTTACGCTCGCTTTCGGATAAGCTTAATGCCCACTCGAGCTTTTGGCTTAAATCACCTACATCACCAGAGATAAAGTGGCGGCCAGTAATACCATCTTTTAAGTTATCTAACGACCCACCAATGTTTGATGCTAACACAATTTTCCCCATTGCCTCCCCTTCAGCGGCGATACGCCCAAAGGCTTCTGGTTCAATTGAGGCGGAAACAACTATATCACACGCTTTCATTAACGCGGGCACATCGTCGGTGTGTTTGATGAAGGTAAACATTCCCTGCATTCCATATTCTTTTATTTTATTGATTAGTCCTTCGGTATATTTGGTGCGCCCTTGGTCATCTCCGGTAAATACACAATGAAAATCGCCACGTTCTTTAATTTTTGCTAAGGCGTCAATTAAGAGCTCTTGCCCTTTCCAGCGCGTTAAACGTCCAATTAAGAGGATGATTTTCTTATCTGTTGGCAATTCATATTGCTCAATCATTGTTTTTAATCGTTCTGGCGTAACATTGGCTGGATTAAATTTTTCAACATCTACACAACGGTGGATAAATACTAACTTTTCTTCTGGTGTATGATAATTTTCCATAACGTGGCGTTTGATGTGTGAAGAAATTACAATCACTTTTTCCCCAAAGGTCATTACCTTATTATATAGTTTTTTTATCCCTTTCGGACCTAAACCATAAGTGCCGTGGAAAGTGGTCATATAATGTACATTAGCTTTTTTGGCTGCCAGATAGGCGCTCCAAGCTGGAGCTCGTGAACGTGCGTGGACAATATTTACGCCCTCTTTTTTTATTATCTCGGCAAGTTTATTGGCATTTCGGATAATTTTAATTGGATTTTTGGTTTTCAAATCTAACTTAAAATGTTTTACGCCCATTCTTTCAAGTTGAAATTCCATTCTGCCGCCACGGCTTGCAACAAAGTTTTTTATTCCCTGTTCGGTTAGGGCTTCAGCAATTTGGATGGTTCCCAGCTCTACACCGCCCTGCCCTAATTCTGGCAAAACCTGCAAAACTATTGGTGCTTTTACTTTATCTTTACTCATTTGGTTATATATACCTCTTAATTAGTTAATTTTATGAGGTGCCGAAATGCAAAAAATCACATTCAAAAACGGACATACCACATTTTGCGAATATATTAAGCCGATTACAGGGAAAACTCAAAGTTTTACTGTGGTTTATACACACGGATTTTGTTCTGATCCGATGGGGAGAAAGCCTGAGGCTGTTAAACAATGGTGTATTGAGCACGGAATGGGCTTTTTTAGGCACGAGTTGGCTGGACACGGTAGTGATGTGAGCCGATTTGAAGAAACAACAATAAATACTTATAAACAACAGATTTTTGAGATTGTTGGCGAGATGGTTGAGGGCGATGTGGTGGTGGCGGGTGCCTCTCTTGGGGGATGGCTCTCACTGATGGCGGCGTGTCAATTTCCGGAGAAAGTTAAAGGAATGCTAGGGTTTGCAGCTGCGCCTGATTTTTTGAAGAAATATTTTGATGCGAATCTTACGCCTGAAATTAGAGAAATTTTACGCCAAAATGGTAAGATAGAGTTTCCGGTTAATGATTTTGTTTATACGATTACGGCAAAGATGATTGCATCAGCTGATGAGAATCTGATGCTTAACAAAGAGGTTATTCCGTATTCTGGTAAAGTGCGGTTGTTGCAAGGAATGAAAGATGCTGCGCTCCAATGGCAAACGGCGATTTTGATTGCTGAAAAATTGATAAGTGATGATGTTAAGGTGATTTTGAGTAAAAATTCTGATCATAGACTCGGACGGGATGAAGATATTGCAGATTTACGGCGGATGTTGGATGAATTTATTTAATAAATTGCTATGCGTTTATACCTTATGATAGCGGGGATTGTAGCTTGATAATGTTTTTAATTAAGGGATTGATATGTCGTATGATTTAATGTTTCAAAAAGCAATTGAATTGCAGAATGCCGGTGCGTTAAATGAAGCGGAAGGAATTTACCTTAGAATGTTGCAAGTAATGCCTGAAAATTCTGATGTATGGAATTTACTGGGATTGACGGCACAGAGTAAAGGTGATTTAATTCGAGCGGCAGATTGTTTTTTGACGGCTATTAAATATGCACCGCGTCCATTTTTTGCTCATTTCTTTAATCTGGGGTTGGTTTATAAGGCGTTAAATCGGACTCCTGAAGCACTTGAAACAATGAAAAAAGCGGCTGAATTGGGTCCTTCTATTAAAGAAATATGGAATTTTTTAGGTATATTACAGGCTGAAACAGGTGAGATTGAGAATGCAATTAAAAGTTTCTGCAAGGCGTTAGATATTGATGCTAACTATAGCGACGCTATGGTGAACTTATGTTTATATACCAAAGATATAGAAAAGATTATTAAACTTGCAGATGAAGATGGATATAATTTTTTAGCGAACTTTAAAGCTGCGGAATTTGTGACTGATGCCGTACAAAAAGAGCATTATTTGCAACGAGCTGTTGCGGCGGCACCAGAGCGAACAGATGCTTTATTGGCGTTGGCTGATTTTTATCGTTTATCTGAAAGTTTTAATAAATCTTTAACTTTTTATCATAAAGTTTTGAATCTAGATGATAAAGATGTTTCAGCTTGGTTGGGGGCTGCGGATGTTTATTTGGCTTTAAAAGACTATGAAAAGGCTGAAAAATATTATTTGAAGAGTTTTGATTTCTGTCGGGATATTGCGGGAGCGCATTTGAATTATGGTATTTTGCTTTATGAAACTGGACGAATAGCGGAAGCCTTAGAAGAATATCGACAAGCCGCAATGCTAGCGCCTGAGCAACCAGAAATAAGTTATAATTTGGCGCTTATTTTAAAAGAAACTGGAGATTTGGAAGAAGCGCTAGGATTATTGTTTAATGCTCATCTTAAAGCACCGGAAAATCAGTTATTTATTATCAATCTTTCAGAAACGTTATCTTTATTATATAAAGAAAATGCTGAATTGGCGTTAAAAATTGCTCAAAATTGGCAGAAACAGGAGCCTGAAAATATATTTTCTGCACGTTTATTGGCTGGTATTAGTGGTTCTATGGATGGTGGTACGGATGTAATTTATAGCAAAAAATTATTTGATGCGTTTGCAGAAAGTTATGATATAACAATGGGTAAGCTTGAACCGCAAATTATTGCTAAATTTAAAGAACTATATGGTGCGGTTAAAGGAAAAGTTCTTGACCTTGGATGTGGCACGGGTTTGGCGGCTGAGGCACTGGGAAATGCGGAAACGGTGTTTAATGGTGTGGATGTATCTGCTGAAATGATAGCTAAGGCGCGTTTAAAAGGCGTTTATAATAATTTGTATCAAGAAGATATTTTGACTTTTTTGCGCAATAATCCCCCTGCTCTAATGTATGACTTGGTAATTGCGTTTGATGTATTTTGTTACTTAGGAGATTTGAAAGCAATTTTGCAAAATCTTAAAGGTGTTGAAGTTTGGTTTTCAATCGAATCGGCAGATGATAATCGGGGACAAGATTATTATCTAACCCCAAGCGGGCGTTATAAGCATCGTGCTGATTATATTAACAAAATCTTACAAAGTGTTGGTTTTACGGAAATTATGTCGTATCCATTAGTTTTACGTAAAGAACAAGGTGAGGATGTTTGGGGAATTTTATTTCAGGCTAAATAGCGTTACTGATTTATTTTTTTGAAAAAAACTCTTTACATTTAAAAAAATGTGATTATATTTCCTGTCGTTTTTTGGAATTATGATGTCTCACCATTAAAATTTTTATGCTATGAAACGTAATGAAACGATTATTGTAACATCTACTGTCGGTGTTGTCTTACTTGCGCTTGGATACATTCATCGCGAAGTTATCCAGAGAAACGTCCGCAAGATCAAGACGTATGTTATTGAGAAGGTTGGTCACACTCCGGTATCTTTACGAGGGATTTCGCAAGAGGCTGCTTCTTAACCGACGTTTTCCGTACGGTATGCTTTCTCCGGTTTGGGTTATTCCCTCCGGAGTTTTTTTATGTCTGCATAGAGCTAAAAAATATTTCTGTGAACAACATAAAAAATGTATTGTGAGAATCAGTTTATGGATTTAGTTTTTAAACGGTTTGTTAAGTTTATTATATATTTATGTCACATAGATTATTGCCAGTTTGAAAAAAAAAGTTTATTTATTTCGCGGATATTTGCGCTTTGTGTCTTTCTGTTAGCGTGAATAAGGTGAGAGCATTAAAGATATAAGAGGTGAACTTTCGGCCAAAAGTTTTAACCCTGACTTAAATGATATCACGGATTGCCCGATGATTTTATGTAATTATTAGAAACCCTTTCTCTAGAGAAAATGCGCATTAGAGTTGACGAGCGCTCTTAAGTTTTAAGTATTCCCTGCTGCGAATAGCGGAGCGCTTTTGTCTTTATTTTCAAGATATTATTGTTGTAAATTTATGTATTAGATTATGTTTTATTCAGAGGATTAAAAGGCGCGGTTTTTAGCGCTTTTTTTTATGCTTGTTTTACCTGATGTTAAGAAGTTGATTTGTATAGTTTAATTAACAATATTTCATTTTAGGAGAAAATGTATGACTATTGCATTGATTATCATTGGGTTTGTGGTGGCTGGGCTTTATGCTATTTACGCATCACTTATTAGAAAAAAGAATAATGTTAAAGAAGCGGCGGCGGGGATTGATGTTCAACTTAAAAAGCGGTACGACCTTGTGCCTAATATGCTTAAAGCAGCTGCAAAGTATATGGAACACGAAAAAGCAGTGTTTGAAAAAGTAACAGAATTACGTCAGGCAGCAATGAATGCAGCAAGTTATGTTGAGAAATTTAAGGCTGATGCGAATCTAACAGAGGCATTGCGTTCATTTCGGATACAGGCAGAGGCTTATCCGGAGTTGAAATCTGATGCGGCAATGGTATCTGCTCAGCAGGCGATGGCTGAAACAGAGGAACATATTGCTGCCGCTAGACGTTTTTATAATTCTGCGGTTAAAGATTATAAAAATGCATTGGAAATTTTCCCATCTTCTATGGTTGCTGCAATGATTGGTTTGAAAGATATTTATCCGTTTTTTGAGGCGTCAGAAACTGAAAAACAAGCAGTGGATGTGAATGAATATTTTAAATAATATTGTTTTTTTTGCAATTATGGCGGGGAGTAATCTCCGCTTTTTTTGTTGGGTGTTAGGGAGATGTTAAGAATAACGTTTTAAACTGAGGGTAGATTATGGGAGAAGTGTTATGTCACGTGCAGAAGATATTTTTGAAAAGCTGATTTATTTTGGAGAAGACGCCATTGACGAGTTTATTATGAACCGGCAGACGGAGGAGTTGTTTATGGACTTTAAACAAGCGGCGTCTGATGGCAAGTCTATGCGCGCACTTCATCAAAATGACCGGCGCAACCTTGGTAAAGCAATTTCTGCATTTGGAAATTCTGAAGGCGGTGTGCTAGTTTGGGGGGTAGAATGTGCTAAAGATTTGGAGCTTGGAGATGTAGCAAAGGCTAAGGTTAAGGTGCAAAATGTACATCGCTTTTTAAGCTGGCTGGAGAACGCTATTTCTGGGTGTACTATTCCTTCTCATAACAAAGTGCGCAATCATATTATCAGCTGTGATAGTGAGGGAAATGGCTATCTTGCAACGTATATTCCGAAGTCTGACATTGCGCCGCTGATGACGACGCAAGGTAGTCAGATTTACATTCGCTCAGGGTCAAACAACGTCCCTGCCCCATATGCGGTGATTGCGGGGATGTTTGGTAAGCGTCCTCAGCCAAATATTGAGCTGGTGATTAACGACAAAGCAATTACAGTTAGCAAAGAGGGTGATGAGGATATTTTTGAACCGGCAAAGAAACGACGTAAAAAAGAAAGTTTTGTTAAAGTCAGCTTTTCACTTTTGGCGCAAAACAACTCTAATGCTGTGGCGAAAGAGGTTTATCTTTCGTGCAATACATTATGTGCTGGGAGTGAGAAAACGAAAGTTTATTTTTCGTATGATAGCCAGTTGGAGAATTTGTCTTCAGCGCACAACTCTATCAATTTGATAACACCATTGAATATGCGTGTGCCGCCGAGAGCGTTATTTTCGTGTGCGAAGGCAGTTATTCGTTTTCCGGAAGAGATTACAGAAGATTTTTTGATGGATGGGGTTATTGGTGCGGATGGTGCGACGCCGAAAAGCTTTCGGATTTATGTATCTAAAAACGATTTACGCTCGTTTGTGGCGCAGGCCTTACGGAAAAATGCGGATTTGGCGGTGTTAACAAATGAGTTTTTCTCAGCTTATCTGAAGAGCGAGTGTTAATGGAATGGAGATCCTTTGACAGGTTTTTACCCTGAGGGATGACAGACAAGAGGAACGATGATGAAACGGATTGAGATTTTTACAGATGGGGCGTGTTTGGGAAACCCTGGGGCTGGCGGTTGGGCGGCAATTTTGCGTTATAATGATGTGGAGAAAGAGCTTTCGGGCGGTGAGGCGCAGACGACCAATAACCGGATGGAGCTGACGGCTGTTATTGAGGCGTTGGAAAAGCTTAAAGAACCTTGCAACATTACACTTTATACGGACAGTCGTTATGTGATGGATGGGATTGAAAAGTGGATTTACGCTTGGAAGAAGAGTGGTTGGAAGACGGCAAATAAAAAACAGCCGGTGAAAAATGTGGAACTGTGGCAGAGGTTAGATACCGCTCGGGAACGGCACGAAATCCGTTGGGTTTGGGTGAAAGGTCACGCTGGACACGTTGAGAACGAGCGTTGTGATGAATTGGCTCGTAGTGAGGCTTACAAGGTGCGTGAGGCATAGTAACGTGGGCTGTAGTGGTAGCGTTTGGGAGATTCCTTGACGGCTTGCGTGGCAAGCCGAGGAATGACACTGAAAAGCGAGTATGGTTTTGTTTCTTTTAATGTGTCATCGCTCTGAACGAAGTGAAGTCAAGCGATCTCGTAAGAGTATGACGCCAGCGATACGGGCAATCTATCAAATTTTAACTTTACTTTTACAAAATCTGTTTTATAGTATGCGTGTCGGTAGAGATATCGTCAGGGCTATCGAAGGCTCTCGTATTTTAATTCCTTGCTTTGTCAGGGAGCTTGTAGTTATATATTGAAGGCTACAAGAATCATAATACGTGATCTTCGAACTCCCTGACGCTGGATTTTTCAGCGTCAGTTTTGTTTAATGTAACTAAAAAGGAGTTTCGAATTATGAACAATCAAAATCAGGAAAAAGAATCTAATGTTGGACCATCGCAGGTGTTTCGCAATGCACTCTTGGAAAATTTGGGGCGAATGATTATGGAAGAACGGCGACGGCGAAATTTGCGGCTTGCGGTTTTTGCTAAAGAAATTGGTGTGCGGGTGGAAACATTGGAGCGTTTGGAGCTGGGACGTGCGCCGATTAACTGGGAATGTTTGCGGCGAGTGGCGCATTGCTTGGGTAAAAAAGTTGAAATCAGGCTTACAGATGTGATTTAAGGCTAAGGTCTTGCTCGCTGTAGAAAACGTAAAAAAAAACAGCTCTCGGTTAAGAGGGCTGTTTTAAGTTTAGTTAATAACCTCAAGATGGGTGCGGTAGATTTGTTTCCACTTACGCTCCCACTCTTCAATACTGTTTGTGATGTGTTCGCAAAAGTTGTGTTCCAGCTCATAGAGTTGATGTTCTAGCCATTGTACTAGGCACGCTTTGTCTTTTGAGCTTATGGTGGGTATTTTTTTGGCAAATAAAGCCATCCTAAGCTCATCATCTTCTAAAACACCGACGGCGCGAGGGAGTTCTTTGTCTAACTCTCGCCAAACTTCTTCACCACGTTCAAGCGCCATTTGTTGGCGGTATGCGGCTGAAAACCACATATAGAGCCAATGCTCCAATAACGTTTCTTTTTTCTTGCTCATAATATCTAAAAAATTTGGTAACTGTGTAGAACATAAAAGGTGTTTTATTTTTTGTCAAGGTGTTTTGTGGGAGGCAGTGCCAGCGCCACGGGCATAACGTTGGCTGCGGCGGGTTGAAAGTGTGATTTTTAACGAGCGAGCTACGGGAGATGTGGCTCGCTTTTTTTGTGGATTGCCACGTCGCTAACGCTCCTCGCAATGACGGGGGAGGAGAGTATGGATTTGTTTCTTTTAATATGTCATCGCTCTGAACGTAGTGAAGTCAAGCGATCTC
>JAMPED010000043.1 GCA_023665325.1 Acetobacter sp. | reverse complement strand
CGAAGATTGGGATTTCTGGCTTAAAATGCTGTTTGCTGGCGCAAAATTTGCGGCAATCAATGATGATGTTTTGGAGCGTAACGGCGCAAGTGAAAAATATTATGGTATAGAATATGAAGATGCAAACGCCCCGATTAGGGAAAATATTGCTCGCTTTTTTAGCCCCGCAACCCCTGAGAAGTTTTATATAGCAGATGCTTGCGGTAAATTGAAAATGATTGCACCAAAACAAATCTTTTCAGAAAAATATATGGAACAATTGTTGGAAGCTAATCACTGCCATTAACAATAAAATGTTATTTCTGTTATAGCCATAGCCTCCTCCATTTACCGCCATTACGTGCGACAACTCCACCACAACACCGTCATTGCGAGGCGACTTGTCGCCGTGGCAATCCATAACTACTCTATGCTACAGCTATTCTCAATCCCTAGCCTTATTTAATAACTCATCAACAAACTTCGGCAATGTATCACCGGCTTTCCCCATAATATGCTTGTCAAAATAGAAATTATTAGAGGTCGGTTCAAGGTTAAATTCCAGCGTGTCTGCCCCATAATATTTCGCTGTCTGCACAAACCCAGCTGCCGGAAACACTACACCAGATGTGCCAACGGAAACAAATAAATCAGCCTTGTGAAGTAAATCTTCAACTGCATCCATATATAAAAGGTTCTCTCCGAAAAACACAATGTTGGGCTTCATCATCCCCATCACATTGCAATTTTCACAAACCGTTTCCGAGGTAACATCTCCCCAAGTGTCGATAACTTGCCCACAATTCATACAAACCGCTTGGTTAATTTGCCCGTGAATATGATACACATTTTTACTTTTGGCTTTTTCGTGCAGCGTATCCACATTTTGCGTAATGATATGCACCTCTGCCGGATATTCTTGTTGCAGTTTAGTAATAGCCAAATGCCCGGCGTTCGGTCTGGCATTCCAAAGTTCCGGCTTCATATTGTTATAAAAATCGTGAACATAATCTTGATTGCGCCAATATGCCTCAATCGTTGCCACATCTTCCACACGATGGTTGTTCCATAAGCCATTTTCACTGCGAAAGGTAGCAAGCCCCGATTCGGCAGAAATTCCCGCGCCAGTCAAAAACACAATTTTTTTATATTTTTCACGCATTTTAACCTCTTAAATCTTTTCTTAAACAATTTAAGATATATGTATCACAAATTAAGATTTCCGCAACCGTTTTTAATGTTAGGAGAATAAATGATGTGTTGTAATGGGTTATTAGTCATATTAGCAATGTTTATCGGTTGCTTGGCAATCATTTATCTTTTGTATCAGATGTATTCATATATTAAGTGCGGCTGCGGCAAATATGGTCCGTTTGTTTCCACGTATGGCAAAATCAAAGAAGATATGCTAAATGAGGCTCGTGAAGTGTTGAAAAAAGCCAAACACCCACTAAAGGTAACAGACCTTGGTTGTGGTAGTGGCGCATTGCTCATCCCATTGGCAAAAGAATTCCCCGAACACGAATTTATTGGTTTAGAGTGGGATGCTGTGCCGCTGACAATGGGAAAAATAAAAGGGGCAGGGCTTAAAAACCTTAAGTTTGTGCAGGGCGATTATATGAAAACTTCCCACGCTGATATGGATTTGATTATGTGTTATGTCTTAAAAGTAACCGGCGAGCCTTTGGGTAAAAAACTGGCAGAAGAAATCAAACCAACTTGTGTGGTGATTTCAGAGATGTTTCCTTTAGGACATTTGGAAGAGGTGAAACAAATCCAATCTTCAATCTATGGAGTGCCTGAAAAAGTGTTTGTTTACAAAAAGCCGCATATTGAAAAGCCTGAGCCTAAAAAACATCCCCCACTCAAAAAGAAAAAAGCCCCACATCCAACAGGTGCGCCAAACCCCAAACCAGCTCCTAAAAAACAGCCGAAACATTAAATAAATTGTCTAAATCGAACGAAAGGAACTTAAAATATGTCTAGAAAAACAAGTTTTATGATTTTTATTGCTGCAGTGGTGATAATTATGGCGTCTTTTGTAGCGGGATTTTCACCCATAACTCGTGAGGTATCAAAAGTCTTTACCCAAATGTGCGGTTTATATCTCTCGCTAGCCGCAGTTATTACATCACTGTTGTTGAGTAAGCAAAAACACTATTGGTTGATTATGCTGGGTATCGCAGTTATCGCCTCAATCCTCATTCAACTGTTGATTGTTGGTGGCTCGCTGATGACAGTAGCGCTGTTATATAAGATTATCGCTTTTATCGTTTATGTATATTTGGTACAGTTAATGCGTTATATGATATAGCGAAGGCGCCTTCGGGCGTCTTTTTTTATTGCATAAACCTATTTTTTGTAGTATATTAGCGCATATTTAAATAAACAGAGGAACTTCAATGCTCAATATAACCGAAGATTTAAAGTCAAACGATGCTGATAGATTTTTTGATAATATCTGCGATAAAGAAGGGAATAAGTTAGTAAAATCCGCTAAACGATCAATGTTAAGGGTTTTAATGCGTGAGATGTACTATATGCATCCTGAGCAAAATATCTGTAAATTAAAAGACGGTCGGGAAGTTCCGATAATTATTGCTAAAAAACATCCCAAAAGAGGACTATTCTGCTATTTCAATACATCCGCTGCGCCAACAGAAGAAATATTGCGTACATTCGCTGAAAAAGTAAATATAACTTGTAAGTTTACTCGCCCAGAACCTAAAAAAGAAAGTGAGCTAATCGTAAGTGATATTAAACATTTGATGGATAATGTGATGGTGGAGGGGAAAAAGGTATCTGATTTCAAGAAACAAGAACAGTTAAATATGTTGTTCCAACAACTTTATGACACCCCAAAAGATAATATTTGCCATACGAAAGATGGTAAAGAAATCCCGATAATTGTTGAACGTCTAAGTATAAATAACTGGAACACTCTGTGTTTAAATACTTCCGAACATCACACAGAAGTTCTTGCCGCATTTGCTGCTTTTGCCGGTTGCACATATTGTCAAGAAAAGGAAAACGCAGTGCCGCTGCCAGAGAGAATAAAAACAGAAATGACAGCTAGAGAATGTGCTCGAATTTTCCACGGTGTACCTAATTTTGATGGGAGTATGACCAAAAGAGATGCCTCACCAAAACTTGTAGAATGGTTTGGGCAAATTTACAATAAACCATCGTTAAATAAAACCATTTTACCAGATGGAACAGATGTTCCATTACTCGTATATCGTATCAGTTGCGCACAAAAATGCCTATGCCTAAACACATCAGACGAGTCTGTTAAACCGTTTGTGATTAAAAGAATGGCAGAAATTACTGAGGCAAATATATGTTTAGATAATCTTAAAATCCATACAGATAATATCCCAGCTCTGTGTAAAGCTGTTAAATCTTTAGCATTAGCATCAAGCAAAACCGAAAATCTTAAAGAAATAGCCTACTATGAAGCTTACGCAAACAAAGTGTTTGAGGCTATGTCGCCAAATGCTAAAGAGTTTAATGCTCAAGAATGGTTAATAAATCAGTCTAAAAAAGGCAAAGAATAAAGTTTCACTCTGCTTTCATAAATCTGTTTACATTTAAAACAAAACGTTCTAAACTCTTTTCTGCTTTAAAAACAACATTTAATCAATGGGGAATTATTTAAAATGTTAAGAAGAACGAAAATTGTTGATTTATTACATTCAGAAACCACAAAAGCAGAAGTTTTGGCTAAAGGTTGGGTACGCACCCGCCGTGATGCTAAAGACTTTTCATTCATCGAATTAAACGATGGCTCTTGCTTAAAAAATTTACAAGTTATTGCTCATAATAATCTCCCCAATTATAATGAAATCAAAACATTAAGCACAGGCTCTTCCATAGCTGTTAAAGGCGCTTTGGTAGAGTCGCAAGGTGGTAATCAAAAATATGAAGTTGTTGCTGATAGCATTGAAATCTATAGCCTTGCGCCAGATGATTTTCCAATTCAAAAGAAAAAACATACAGATGAATATTTGCGCACGATTGCACACCTTCGTCCACGTGCAAACAAATATGCAGCTGCGTTTCGTGTTCGCTCAGCTTTGTCTTATGCAATTCATAAATTTTTCCAAGAACGTGGTTTTAAGTATGTTCATACTCCGATTATCACAGGTTCAGACTGCGAAGGGGCTGGTGAGATGTTTCAAGTGACGACGCTTGATATGAAAAATCCTCCCAAACTTCCGAATGGCGAAATTGATTATAGTCAAGACTTTTTTGGTAAACCTGCGCATTTAACAGTTTCCGGACAATTAAACGGAGAAATGTATGCTTGCGCATTAGGTGATATATATACATTTGGTCCAACATTCCGCGCTGAGAATTCAAACACAGCACGCCACGCAGCAGAGTTTTGGATGATTGAACCTGAAATGGCATTTGCTGATATTCACGATGATATGGATTTAGCTGAAGATATGGTACGCTATTGCGTAACCGATGTTATGGAAAAATGTGCAGATGATATTGAGCTTTTTGCCAAATTTGTTGATCCAACCTTGATGGATACACTAAACAATATCAAAAACAATAGCTTTGCTCGTATCACCTATACCGAAGCGATAGAGATAATGAAAAAATCTGGCAAAAAGTTTGAGTATGCACCTGAATATGGGATTGATATGCAAACCGAGCACGAACGTTTCTTAGCTGAGGAATATTTTAAACGCCCTGTGATTGTTCGTGATTATCCGAAAGAAATTAAAGCCTTTTATATGCGTATGAATGATGATAACAGAACTGTTGCTGCAATGGATGTTCTAGTTCCAAGAATTGGCGAACTGATAGGTGGTTCTCAGCGTGAGGAACGTTATGAACTCTTGCAAAATCGTATTAAAGAATTAGGTATGGAGCTTGAAAGTTACTCTTGGTATCTCGATTCTCGTAAATACGGATCTGTACCACACGCTGGATTTGGTTTAGGTTTTGAACGAATGATGATGCTCCTAACAGGTATCGCCAATATTCGTGATGTTATCCCGTTCCCGAGAACACCAAAGTCCTTAAATTTCTAGGAGAAAATATTGTGAGAATTCTTTTGGTTTTGTTCCTTAGCTTGCTGATAAGTGTTCCTACTATAGCAGAAGAACACATACCTCAAGAGCAGAAGTCAAAGCCGGAAATTATCGAAAACATAAATACTTCAGTAGTAGCTGAAACACCTGCGCCGATTGTTTATGAGATTGAAAAAGAAATCATCCCTTTGCCAACGTGTGATGATGCAAGGTTAATGAATAAAACCAAAGAATATATCACAGCATATTTTTCTAAAAGCGATAATAAAAGCGTTTTATTTCGCCGTCGCCGTGATTTTTTGCTCAAAAATATGGGAAATTTTAGTACTGAAAATATTGCGAATTATAAGACAGCCGCCACCAGTCCTGTTTCAGATGAAATTATTGAACTTCAGATGAATCATAAAGTTTTGGCAGAAAATATTCGTTTATGTAAAAAGCAAGCCGCTAATAAATTATATGATGATATTTATCTGTTAATTTATCCTTCAGAAAAAGGTTATGAAGTAAATTTGCTAAATTTGGATAAGCCATCACTAACACAAAAAAATATTTTTGAATATTAGAAGGTGCTTGATTTTTTAAAAAATCTATCCTAAATAATCTTTGGTAGGAAAAAATATGAGTGAAAATAAAAATTTAGTCGTTGTTAAATCAAAACCTCAATTGCCAATGGTAATTGAGGAAAACGGCTTATACTCATATATGGAGCAAATTAAGCGTTTTCCAGTTTTAACTGAAGAAGAAGAAAAGCAGTTGATATATGAATTTCAAACGAAAGGGGATTTAGTTTCTGCTCAAAAGCTGATAACATCTCACTTACGTTTGGCTGCAAAAATTGCACTTACATACCGCCGCTACGGTTTGCCAATGGCAGATGTCATCTCAGAGGCAAATATTGGATTGATGCAAGCTGTTAAAAAGTTTGATATGGATAAAAAAGTTCGTCTAGCAACGTATGCAATGTGGTGGATTAAGGCTGCAATAAATGATTATATTTTGCGCTCGTGGTCTTTGGTAAAGATTGGAACAGTTGCAGCACAGAAAAAATTATTTTATAATCTAAGTCGTATTAAAGCTCGCCTTGGATTGTATGAAAATAAAGAGCTTGAGCCGAAAGTTGTTAAACAAATTGCTGGCGAATTGATGGTAGATGAACGCGATGTAACTGAAATGAATCGCCGCTTAGTAGGAGATAGTTCTTTAAATGTCACTGTTGGTGACGATGATGATGGCAGTGAAAAAATAGATATGGTTGTTGATAGCCGTGAGAATATTGAAGCAAAGTTTGCGGCTCGTGAAGAAAGTCGTTACAAAGCGAAAATATTAGCTAATTGTTTGCAAAAATTGGATTCTCGTGAGCAGTATATCATTAAAAACAGAATGCTAACAGAAAATCCCAGTACACTAGAGGATGTCGGTATATACTTAAACATCAGCCGTGAGCGTGTTCGGCAAATCGAGAAAAAAGCTTTTACAAAGCTTTCAGAAGAAGTTAAAAAGGCAATGGCAGCTTAAAATGAGCTTAAGAGAAGAAGTAATAGCTGCACTAATTGCTGCTAAAATACCATCACCACGGCTAGAGGCGGATATTATTTTGAAACACGCCACCCCAAACTATCCAAAGTTTACCGAAAATGAAATCAAGATAGCTCAGCAAATGTTGCAGCGTCGTCTACAAAATGAACCTTTAGATAAAATAGTCGGTAAAAGAGAATTTTATAAATCAGTTTTTAAGGTTAATTCTGATGTTTTATCGCCACGACCAGACACGGAAATATTAGTAGAAAGTGCCCTAAGCTTAATCCCACAAGAGGCAAATTGGCAAATACTTGATTTAGGCACAGGTTCGGGGTGTATCTTACTTTCATTATTGGGTGAAAGACCTCAGTGTTCTGGAATAGGGGTAGACACCTCTGTAAAAGCTTTGCAAGTTGCTCAACAGAATGCAGATAATTTAAATCTTACGTTCAAAGCAAAATTTATCAATAAAAATTGGACAGAAAGAAATTTTATCAATCAACAGTTTGAATTGATTGTTTCTAATCCTCCCTATATCCCGACAGCAGAAATTGAGACTCTAGAAATCGAAGTTAAAAAATATGATCCGATACAGGCACTGGATGGAGGAAAGGATGGTCTAGATTGTTATCGAGAGATTGCAGCTATCGCTCCTTTAATTCTAAAGCAAAATGGTTATATTTTATTAGAGGTTGGATATAATCAGGCTCAAGATGTTGAAAATATCTTTGCAAAACAAGGGTTGACACCCTTTAAAATCGTTCCAGATTTAGCAGGTATCAACAGATGTGTGATATTAAAAAAATAAGTTGCAAAAATAAATTTTAGACGTTATTATCCAGCTGTATTTGATGTGCAGATGAAGAGAGCACATTTTGATTTCCTTTTTTAATGTAAATAGTTGGCAGGGCAAATGCTCTGTTGCGAGTGTAGGAATATATGAAAAAACAAAATAATAGATTTCGTAATGGGAATAACAATAATAATAACGGTTATACCCTAAATTATAAATTTGATAGTGTAAGTATCGCCGGAAAAATTAGCGGTACAGCATTGGATTTAATTCGCCGATATAACGATTTGGCGAAAGAAGCTCAAGGATGTGGTAATTATGTAGAGATGGAAGTATATCGTCAGTATGCCGAGCATTATCGAAAAATTGTAACAGATATTAACGAGCGTCGCAATGCTCGCTCTGAAAATCAAAACCAAAATAAACCAGAGGAAAAAACAGCTGAAACAACATCCCAAGCGACTGAAGAAAAAACAGAACCAACAGAAGTAACACCTGCTGCAAATGGATATGTAGAAACTTTACCAGCCACAGAAACAGCAAAAACATTTACAGTTGTTGAAATCAGCGAACCTGAAAAACCTGCTGAGCAAGCAGATGAAAGCAAACCGAAAAAAGTTGTTCGCCGCCGCACAACCGCAGTACGAAAAACAGCAGAAACAAAAACAGTAGCCCCTAAAGCTGCTGAAGCATAATTCTACAGATACCTAAAAGGAGAAAGAAAATGCCTGCCATTTTAGCTTTTATTATCGTTGCCATTTCAGTTATTGCCATCACCTATAAAACTTATATGGGATATGGAGAGTATAGTATAACTGCTAAAATCGGTTTTTTCTTGTTTTTGGTTTTAGGATGGTGTGCACCATTTATCAGTTTTGCTCTGCGTCAAAATGATCCGAGTGGAAGCTTAATCATATTAACGAAGGTCGGATATTGCCTCTTTGGTTTTGTTTTTTTCTTGTTTGTTATCACTTTCTTGCGGGATACTTTGTGGATGCTGATTGATTTAATTCGTCGTGCGCCGATGGATAATATGAAAAATCCGTTACTCCTCAAGAAAATCAACATTGCGACCATTGTTGTATGCGTAGCAGTGTGCATATATGGTGTTTATGAAGCAGAAAAAAATGCTGCCATCAAAACGTTTGAGATTACATCTGCAAAAGTAAAAGAGCCAACAAAAGTTGTAATGCTGTCAGATTTACATATTGATGTTGATGTCTCAGCTGAAAAGATAAAAAGTATTGTAGAACGTGTAAATGCGCTTACCCCTGATGCGATAGTTTTAGTTGGAGATATTATTGATAATACCCCGAAAAATTTATATAAGCAGATGGAAGAATTAAAAGAATTAAAGGCAAAATATGGTGTTTATATCACGTTGGGAAATCACGAGTTTTATGTTGGGGCACAACCTTGGGGAATGAAGTTTGCATCAATGGGGCTAAAGTTTTTAAATAATTTTGGAGAAAAATTGGGCAATACAGGAGTATATATCGCAGGTATCCCAGATATTAACGCTGCAAAAGGATATAATATGCCTGTAAAAATAGAAAATGCTTTGCATAATGCAAGTGAAGATGATTACGTTATTTTATTATCACATACCCCAAAAATCTTAGAAGATATGAATGCTAAGAAAATTGATATGATACTCTCAGGGCATACACACGGCGGTCAAATATATCCATTTCATTATTTTGTAGAGCAAGCAAATGATGGAATGTTAGCTGGATTTTATAATCGTAATGGCTTAAATTTATATATTTCTCGCGGTACCAGATATTGGGGTCCCCCAATGCGCGTGTTTGCGCCATCAGAAATTACTGTATTTAACTTAGCACCACAAAAAGATGCAACAGTTACTAAATAAAGCGCTGGAAATAGCTGAAACATATGATGTTTCGACAATTCCTAATCAGGCAGTCGTATATAGTGTCAGCTATATGCCAACAAATGAAAATAAAGAAAAAGCATTAGATTATGTTCATTCTGTAGCTGAAGCAAAAATGCTAGATGATACACCTTGTGGTAAAGCTTTAACAGCATTAGGACTAGATGGTAAGGTTAATGAAGTAGGTGCCGAGGTGACGCGCGTGTGGCGTATAGCTTCAACTCGCTACATCGCTGCAGCAGCAGGCAATATAAACGCTTTTGTAGACGCAGCTGATGAGCGTAGTACTTTCTGTACTACTGAATTAGCAGAAATTTTGCAAAATGAGCATATAACCCATATAAATGGTATAGATAAATTTGTATTTGCTAAAAAATTTCAACCACAGAGATATTAAAAAAATCTGTTGCAAAAGCGGATATTATTTGCTATATAGGCAACAGTTTTAGTTTAGTAGAGGTTGGGATGTATATTAAAGTTGGAATGGATATTTTAGTAGATTCACTTTATGAAACATTATCATTGTTTCCATATCTATACTTAACTTATTTACTAATGGAATATCTGGAACACAAAATGTCACGCCGTAGCTCTATCTATATCCGTAGAGCAGGGCAATATGGTGCAGTTGTTGGTGGTTTTTTGGGACTAATACCTCAATGTGGTTTTTCTGTCGCCGCGGCAAATTTATATGCAACTGGGCTCATTACTTTAGGGACATTACTAGCTGTTTTCCTCTCCACTTCCGATGAAATGCTGCCAATTTTGATTTCAGGAGGTGTTGGAATGAGAGTGATTTTCCAAATTTTATGTCTCAAAGTTGTTTATGCTATTATTTCCGGTGTAGCAATAGACGCACTGCTACCTGAAAAAATAATCAAACATAAAAATACTCCAGACATCAGTACTTTTTGCCAGCGGGAAAAATGTAAGTGTGAGAATAAAGAAAATATTTGGCGTTCAGCTTTTAAGCATACTGAAAAAATCAGCTTGTTTATCTTTTTCTTTTCGTTGGTTGTAAACACAGCTTTTGTCTTTGGTGGACGAGAAACCATACAAACAGCCCTAGTGGATATGCCGATATTAAGTAAATTTATCGCTGCAGCAGTTGGATTGATTCCAAGTTGTTATCCATCTGTCTTACTCACACAGTTATATCTAGATAATGCCATCTCAATAGGAACAATGATGGCTGGAACTTTGGCAAATGCAGGCTTAGGTTACTTAGTTTTATATCGCGTTAATGCCAACGAAAAAGAAAATATCCGTATTTTAGGTTTATTATTTGCTTTAGGTGTTTTCTTTGGTTTAGTTACCGAAATTCTTTTCTAAATATCCAAATAATTTTTCCGTAAAAGGTCGATTTCCTCGGCATATCCGTCCAGTTCATTCGGCGTTTCCAAATTTATTGGAATGTTTCTGAGAGCAGGGTGATTGATAAAACGAATAATTCCCTCTTTGCCTAAACTGCCTAAGCCGATTTTTTCGTGTCGATCTTTATGAGAATTAAATTCAGTCATACTATCATTAAGATGAATAGCGTGCAATCGATTTAACCCGATAACACGATCAAAGTGTTCCAAAACATCATCTAATTTGTTTATAATATCATATCCTGCAGAATAAACGTGACAGGTATCCAAGCAAATGCCAAGTTTATTAACAGAGTTAATATGTGTACGTGCAATAATCTCAGCAAGTTCTTCAAAAGTCGAACCAACCTCACTACCTTTACCCGACATTGTTTCTAATAGAACAGTCGTATTTTTTGCCTCTCCCATTACATCATTAAGGATTTCAACGATTTGAGGAATGGCAATATCAATTCCTTGCCCAACGTGAGAGCCAGGATGAAAGTTATATAAATTATTGGGGATGTGCTCCATTCTTTTCAAATCATCAGCAAAAACCTGACGAGCAAATTCACGTGTATGTGCATCTTTAGAGCAAGGGTTAAGGGTATATGGTGCGTGTGCTAAAATTTTACCAAAATAATACTCTTTAGCCAGTTTGAGAAAAGCTTGTACATCATCCGGTCGAATGTCTTTTGCAGCTCCCCCACGTGGATTACGTAAAAAGAATTGAAACGTATTTGCATTCAGCTTTAATGCTGTTTTTCCCATTGCTTCAAAACCAGAAGAACTTGATAAATGACATCCTAAATACAACATAAACACTCCTTTATAGGTTAGAGAAAAAACATAACATAATAAGAAAATATCGTCAATTTTTTTTATCAAAATATGAAAAAAAAGCTTGTAATCTTATTTTTTTTTGTGTAGAAATAACTTCGTTGAACATCGGAACGTAGTTCAGCCTGGTAGAACGCTGCGTTCGGGTCGC
>JAMPED010000042.1 GCA_023665325.1 Acetobacter sp. | reverse complement strand
ACTTCACTTCGTTCAGAGCGATGACATATTAAAAGAAACAAATCCATACTCTCCTCCACTGTCATCCCTCTCAGGGTGCCCTGTTCCGGCACCCTGAGTCAAGGGATCTCCTCGCCCCAAACACAAACCCTCACCCGCTGGATTGCCACGTCGCACGTTGGCTGCGCACCACCGCACTCCTCGCAATGACGTACAAAAAAGCGAGCCCCCCAAAGATAGCCTGCTCGTTAAAAATCACACTCTCCTCCATACCGCAGCCCAAATCGTTGCAGGTGGCGCTGCCACCGCTGGCACAAAAAAGGCGCCATCCCTTGCAGAACGACGCCCTCTTACTATAGAAAATCTCTAAAATTATTCAGAAACTTTCAACTGTGCCATATGCTCCAAGAGCGAACGTTTCTCGTGAACATTCTCTTGCGCTTTGTTCAAAAGCGTAGCATAACGTTCAGCGTTCATCTTGTTCACAACTTGGAAACGAGTTTCGCTTGCCATATAGTCAGCCAAAGGCTTAGATGGCGCTTTAGAATCCAACATCAACGGCGCTTTGCCTTCTTTGATGTTTTCTGGATTGTAGCGATACAACGGCCAAGAACCAGTCTCAACAGCGTCTTTCTGGTGAGCCAAACCTTCAGCCATATTCAAGCCTTGGTTGATACAGTGTGAGTAAGCAATAATCAAAGACGGACCGTCAAAAGCCTCAGCCTCGTTCATCGCCTTAATCACTTGGTTGTCATTCGCACCCATAGCAACCTGAGCAACATAAACATTACCATAAGACATCGCAATCATAGCCAAATCTTTCTTCGGCAATTCTTTACCAGCAGTTGCAAACTTAGCGCTTGCACCCATCGGTGTAGCCTTAGACTGCTGACCACCAGTGTTAGAGTAAACACCCGTATCAACAACCAAAATGTTAACATTGCGGCCAGAAGCAATAGCGTGGTCAAGACCACCAAAGCCAATATCATATGCCCAACCGTCACCACCGATAATCCATACAGATTTCTTGATGAGGTAATCAGCCACTTCATTCAAGTGAGCAGCCACATCGCCAGACATACCAGCCAATTTAGCACGCAACTCTTTAACGTTATCACGCTGAGCGTCAATCTCTGCATCAGTAGACTGCGGATTAGCCAAAATTTTATCAGCAATCTCGCCCAACTGATCTTTAAGTTCGTTTAACAAAGACTTAGCTGTTTCTTCACCTTGGTCAACAGAAACGCGCATACCCAAGCCAAATTCAGCATTATCTTCAAACAAAGAGTTAGCCCAAGCCGGACCATATCCTTTTTCATCTTTGCAGTAAGGAGTCGTCGGCAAGTTACCAGAGTAAATAGAAGAACAACCAGTTGCATTAGCCACAACCATACGGTCACCAAACAGCTGAGTCAACAACTTGATGTAAGGTGTTTCACCGCAGCCTGCACAAGCACCAGAAAATTCAAACAACGGACGAATCATCTGAGTTGTCTTCGGCAAGTTCTTAGCGACATCCGTACGTTTAACATATGGCAATGTTTCAAAGAACTTCCAGTTAGCTTTTTCAGCTTCCAGATGGTTCTCAATGTGGTCCATATTGATAGCGTGAAGTTCTGGGTTAGCCTTGTTCTTAGCCGGACAAGCAGAAACGCAAAGTCCGCAACCAGTACAGTCTTCAGCCGAAATCTGCAACATAAATTTCTTACCAGCAAATTCCTTACCTTTATAATCAGCTCTCTTCAAAGTAGCCGGAGCAGAAGCGAGTTCAGCCTCATCAGCAACTTTCATACGAATAACACCGTGCGGACAAACAATCGAGCATTTACCGCATTGAATACAAGTTTCAGGATCCCATACCGGAATTTCAGTTGCAATACAACGTTTTTCGTATTGAGTTGTACCTGTCGGCCAAGTACCATCAATAACTTCTTGCAATTCAGAAGTCTTAACACTGTCGCCCTTGTCAGCAATCAATTTCGCAGTCAAGCCCTGAACAAATGCCGGAGCATCAGCTGGAACTGGAGCCAAACGACTAAATGTAGAAGTAACGTGATCAGGATAGTTAACTTCAAACATATGCTCTAAAGAAGCATCAACAGCAGCATAGTTCTTTTGAACAATCGCATCACCCTTCTTAGAGTAAGTCTTCTTAATTGCAGCCTTAATCTGAGCAATAGCCTCATCTTTTGGCAAGATGTTAGAAATTGCAAAGAAGCAAGCCTGCATAATAGTGTTAATGCGTGCGCCCATACCGGTTGCACGAGCAACTTCCACAGCGTTAATTGTGTAGAACTTCAATTTTTTAGAAATAATCTGTTCTTGAACTTCTTTTGGCAAATGGTTCCAAACTTCCTCGTGTGGATAAGGAGCATTCAACAAGAATGTTGACCCAGGTTTTGCAATGTGCAAAATATCCACTTTGTTCATAAATTGGAATTGGTGACAAGCCACAAAATCTGCTTGGTTAATCAGGTAAGCAGAGCGAATTGGGTTGTCAGAAAAACGCAAGTGAGAAGTCGTCATAGAGCCAGATTTACGAGAGTCGTAAACGAAATACCCTTGACCATATTTACCAGCATCTTCAGCAATAATCTTAATTGAGTTCTTGTTCGCACCAACTGTACCATCAGCACCCAAACCAAAGAATACCGCACGAACAACATCATCTGGTTCAACATCAAATGATGCATCATATGTTAAAGATTTGTTTGTAACGTCATCGGTAATACCAACTGAGAAACCGTTAATTGGGTTAGCTGATACCGCATTGTCAAACACAGCCTTAGCCATCGCCGGTGTAAATTCTTTAGAAGACAAGCCATAACGACCGCCAACAATTTTTGGCAAGCTTGCGATTTCACCGTTAGCAAATGCCTGAGATAATGCAGTTACAACGTCTAAGTACAAAGGTTCACCAAGTGAGCCAGATTCTTTTGTTCTATCCAAAACAGAAACAACCTTAGCTGTTGTTGGAAGAGCTTTAATCAAAGCTTTAGCTGGGAACGGACGATACAAGTGAACTTTCAATACGCCAAGTTTAGCACCATTAGCGTTCAAGTACTCAATTGCTTCTTCAACTGTTTCAGCACCACTGCCCATAACAACGATAACGTTTTCAGCATCTGCTGCACCAACATAGTCAACCACGTGATATTGACGACCAGTAATTTTAGCAAACTTGTCCATTTCTTCCTGAACAATGCCTTCAACAGCGTCGTAATATTTATTCTGAGCTTCACGCCCTTGGAAGAACACATCAGGGTTCTGCGCCGTACCACGAATAACCGGATTTTCCGGACGCAAAGCGTGTTTTGCATTAAATTTATAGTCAACGCCTTCCAGCATAGCTCGCAAATCATCGTCAGAGATTAACTTGATTTTCTTAATTTCGTGAGATGTACGGAACCCATCAAAGAAGTGCATAAACGGCACGCGAGAGCGCAAAGTTGATGTCTGAGCAATCGCAGCCATATCACCAGCTTCCTGCACAGAGTTAGAGCAGAGCATAGCAAAACCTGTCTGACGGCAACCCATAACGTCTGAGTGGTCGCCATAAATAGACAAAGCGTGATAAGCAAGTGAACGAGCAGCCACGTGCATAACAAACGGAGAAAGCTCACCAGCAATTTTATACATATTCGGAATCATCAAGAGCAATCCTTGTGAAGCCGTAAAGGTCGTCGTCAAAGCACCTGCCTGTAAAGACCCGTGGCACGCACCAGCCGCACCAGCTTCAGACTGCATTTCTTGAACGAACGGTGTAACACCCCAAAGGTTTTTCTGCTTTGCAGCAGACCACGCATCAGCCCATTCACCCATCGGAGAAGATGGCGTAATCGGGTAAATAACGCAGACTTCGTTCATACGATGGGCAACAGAAGCGGCCGCTTCATTACCATCCATCATTTTCATTTTAACATCTGACATTTATAAATATCCTTAAAAAATATTAAGTTACAAAAAGCAGGTTTCCGCCCCTCTTAAAAAGAGTCAGCGTTTCCCGCCCGATTCTTATTTTAAATCAGAAGATTGATACCATATTTTGCCAAATTTGCAAGCTATTTTTTCGATATATAACCCTCCAGCCACACAAAAAAATATTGACAAAAAAACAAAATTCACCTATACTCCTCAGAAACGAAAGGACCAAAAAATGCGTAAAATCAGCAAATGGAAAAAATTTAGACGTGTCTTCAAACGTAAAATGTCAAAACCGCTACTCATCGCCGCTGGCCTCAGCCTGCTGCTTTATTTAGTTATCAGTAACGCCATCATCCAAAAACGCATTTCAGAAAATAGTACACCACAATTTATCATTTCCCGCCTTTCCGAAGAGTTTGATGAAACCGAATTTATGCATATGCTCCTCACCATACAAGAAATCAGACATCTCCCCGAAGAAGGACGTGATTTAATAGAGTTTGTTAATCGACCATTTCCCGCATCTTGCTCCAGACTATTAGAACACCGACTTAAGCAGATGAATTGGGCACCCCAAGCCTTCCATCTACGCGTCATAAAACTGTTTAATATGTACGACATCTATGACCGTGTTGCCAGACTAGAGGGGACAATCGAATTCTTAAGTGAAGAAATTAAAGAAGGACACCTACCCTATAATATGCTCCCTCAAGTAGAACTCTTAAAACAAGAACGTCATAAAATTTTAACCACCGAACTTCCTGAAGCTCAATATAATTTTATGAAAAAATACGGTGGCATCGTCGTTCGCCTTCGTCCACAACATTAACCATTCTTTCATAGAGCAAATACCCTAACAACTTCCCTCCCTCACATCCCGAGAGAATACATTTTCGTCATACAAAATATTCTTGACAAAACCCCATACATCACATATAATCTTTCTTTAATATCAAATTATTCTATCACTCAAAATTTTTATCCCTATGTTAAAATTTGTATCAAACCCGCCGTTTTTAGCAAACGCGATGGTCAAAGAGATTTGTGGCACTGCCAACGGATGTTTTACAGTCAAAACAACCAATGACAAACACCACCTTTTCACCGCTAATGGCACATTTCTGCAAAGCAATATTGAGGCAAACGCCGCCCGTGTACTTGACGACGGCAGCTGTTTTCTCCATCATTGCCCCAGAAAAAACAGCCCGTTATCACATTCTTTTGTGCGCAATCGCCCTGTTTGGGATTTATACACTCCCGGAGAAGCACTGCGCTTGCAAGACCTCTCTGATTGCACGATTTATGCCAACAACTGGTATTGTGTAACCAAAGATGACCGCCGGCAACTCTATCGAGCAGACCATACTCTTGCTGCTGAAAATTTCACTCAATGTGCAGTTTTCCCTAACGGCTATGCCCTACGCACCAACGCGACGTATTACAAATATGCCGACTGGCAATTATTCCTGCCCGATGGTACATTTGTACGCAATGCGCACTCAGTAGAAGCTATTCTCGGCAATGGTTTACTGTTGATTAACAGCTCTCCAGAGCAGTACCGCCTGTATGATATAGAGAATGACGAACTCATCGTTTCTAAAATCTCTGCTTATCAACCATTCCTCAATGGCAAATTTGTTTTGTCATTTGAAGAAGATTGTTTCGGCACCACAAACAAGCTCTATGCTCCAGATGGACACCGTCTAAGCACAGGCACAGTTGATGCGGTTTTCTTACCTGACGGACGTTTTATCCAGTTTCATAATCAACGGATAAGCGCGCTCTATCGCCCTAACGGTCTGCTTCATTCTGACGAAGTCTGGAGCTACGAAATCGCCGGCAATTATTACCTTTTAAGTTATGAAGGTGAAGACACACTTTATAATGACAAAAGCGAAGACCTCGGCAGCGGCTATGGCATCGTTGGCATAGATGAAAATTTCTCCTTATTTGAAAACGAACAAGCCTATCACTTGTTTAATCAATATGGCGAAGTTTTAACGCTTCCAATGCCCGACTAATTTTAACCAAAAAGTTCGCATCCCCTCGGATACGAACTTTTTTTTATACCTCACTTAAAAGAACACTTTGTAAACATCCCTATTCCCGCCGCCGAGATTTAAGCTTTTGAATAAGATTAAGCACAAATTCTTCCAAATATACCTTGTACCCAATATACACACTTAAAACCAAAATCGACCACCCAAGAATGGTTAAAATAATAGGCAACAATGCCAATAAGATAAACAACCCGCTTAATAAAACCAAACCGGCAATCAAACAACCGATAGTACTTTCTTTTTGTATTTCTTTTAGTTGTTGATTAAAATCTTTCTTATCATCCGGATCTGGGTAAATGTATTCTATGCGCATATTATATCTCCTTCATTGTAATATGTAAGGCAGAAAAGGATGATTGTCAAGAGAAACCCCAAAACTAAAATTCCAACCGCAAAATATCCGCAAAAAAATTAGCCGAATGCCCTCGTCCTGTAGCTGTTCCACTCGCTTGACAAGCACTTAGTAAGATAACTAGACAAAAAATTAGAATCAGACGCATTTTTTCCTTGCAATTTTGGTTATTTTATATAAAGTAACCTCGAACTGTAAATAAAAAGTTAAGTTTTGGCGCAAAAACGCTCAAATTTATACTTTTTAAATGACTTTAAGGACTATTAACAATGTTGATGCGGATTTGCACCGTTTTATTTTTTATGGGAATGATGGCTGTTGAAGCAAAAGCAGGAGCTATCAGTGATTATGTTGATGAATTAAAGCAGGATGTGACACAAACATACAACGAAGGAACGTGGAATGCAATGCTTCCTCTGCGTGTGTGGCATAATCGCCTGACTTACGATAAGGAACATATTAAGAAGTATAATGAAGAGCCGTGGGGCTTAGGTTTTGGTCTTTCCCGCTATGAGGGCAATGACTGGCACGGACTATATGCCGTTGCATTCAAAGACTCAAACAGTTATATGCAAACAATGTTCGGCTATGCACGGCTATATAATAAAGCTTTAGATTGTAAAGAAAACTGGTTATTAGGATATGGCTATACTTTAGGGTTAACCCAACGTCACGAATATTCTTATATCCCAGTGCCTTTACCATTACCAATGGCTGCACTAACATATAAAAAAGTTTCATTAAACGCCGCATACGTTCCAGGTGTCAAAAATGATGGAAACGTGCTTTTCAGCTGGTTAAGAGTAGATTTTTAAACTTTCTACCCCCACCTTTGCGATTTAAAAGAACTTCTTTTAGAGTCATCCCTCGGCTTGCCCGCAAGCCGTCAAGGGATCTCCCTCTCCCGTCATTGCGAGCGCCGCCGTAAGGCACAAGCGCGTGGCAATCCACAGACAGAAAGCCGCAAGGCTTTACAACCCCTCACCCGCTGGATTGCCACGTCGTTTCACTCCTCGCAATGACGTATAATAAAGATAGCCTGCTCGTTAAAAATCACACTCTCTACCCGCCGCAGCCAATGTTATGCCCGTGGCGCTGCCACCAATCCACAAACCGGTGACGCAGTCACACCTTACCCCGTCATCCCTCGGGGCAAAGCCCCGTCAAGGGATCTCCTGCCCCAAGAGCATACCATTGCAAAATAAACCACTGCCCTACCAAAACAACAACTTATTGATGAAAGATTGGACTAAAAAGATGATTCAAGCATATACAGATGCCAGTTTTGACAAAGAAAACAATATTGCAGGCATCGGAATTGTCATTATAAACGGACAAAAACGACGTGACTACGCCTTGTTCGTCCCTTGCAGAACAGCCAACGCTGGTGAGTTGTTCGCCATTCAACTTGCCAACATCTTAACTCACGGACAAGCCACCATCTACACCGACAGCCAAACCGCCTATCAATATATCATCAATGGTGTAGGAGAGAAAAAACGAACCCGAGAACAATATCTAAACCATCTAGAGTGCAAATATTGGGCATATCAAATCAAGCGCAGCACCAACATTTCCGTCATCAAAGTTAAAGCCCACAAACGGCATTACAATAAAGATTCCGCAAACAATATGGTTGCAGATTCATTAGCGTTTTTAGGCCGCAGTCGATATAATGATTTGCACGGAAGATAACCTAAAACAAAAAAAATCTTATGAGTTTATAAATAGTTAGCAAAAAAAATGAAAAAAAGTAAAAAAAACACTTTACAATTCAAAAATCATAGGTTAAAAACACTTTCAGTCACGCACTCGTAGCTCAACTGGATAGAGCATCTGACTACGGATCAGAAGGTTGTGAGTTCGAACCCCGCCGAGTGCACCAGTTACAAACCCTGCCCCAAGGCAGGGTTTTGTTATACGAGAACTAAAGATGGTTCGAACTCACAAAAGTGAGTTCGACTACCAGCGAGAGGCGGGCGAAAGAACGCCGGTGAGCGTTAGCGAATGAGCGCCAGTGAGGCGAAGCATCGCGACGTCAACCCCGCCGAGTGCACCAGTTACAAACCCTGCCCCAAGGCAGGGTTTTGTTATACGAGAACTAAAGATGGTTCGAACTCACAAGAGTGAGTTCGACTACCAGCACCCCCATCTCCTCTCAAAAAACTCTCCCCTCCCCTTGACACCACCTCAAAAATTTGCTACACTATCTCAAACATAATCATTGAAAGTTTTAACAATGTTCATAAAAATTACCTCTCCATCAAATCCCCTAAAAACTGCCGTATTTCTTCTCCCATATCAACAAGGTAAAAAAACATTCACCCCCAATACCGCCAAAGAACTCCTTTCAATGACTAATCATCCCAAAAATATCAAAGATATGCTAAACATCATCGTATCCCTTCCCAAAGAAGAGCAAGCTCAATATAAAGATGTCATCTTAGCAACCTTTGACCACCGTGAACAACCTAAAGAAATTCTCGCTATTGGTCAACAACTCGCCGCCACTCATCATTTCGAATCAGAACTAAAAACTCAAATTAAAAATGTGTACGATTCTATATCATCAAGCTATCTCTCAGGAAGCCACAAAAAAGTTTATACCTGTGAAGACGATGTTCGCCCAAATATAAACAAACTCCCAACAGACTGCCCTATTTATTTTAGCGATAAAATGGTAGATTTAAGCGAATTAGATTTAGCCTCGTTCAATCACTTCATATTTTCAGAAAACGCCACCGTTGACCTAGTACATTGTAAAAATCTTCCAGAAAACTTAGACGTTTCAAAATGCTCAAAAGTTAACTTTTCTCATTCAGACCTAGCGCCCGTTAAAAATCTGACATTTAAAAAAGGCTCAACCGTCATATTAGCGTATTGTAATAACATTCCACAAACCCTAGACCTTTCAATGTGTGACCGTATAAACCTTTCGACGGGCTTCGGAATATCATTAGATTTAAGCTTTTTAAAAAACTTCACCTTTGCCAAAAATTCTAAAGTATCACTTTCAAATAACAAAAATCTCCCCGAAGATTTAGATGTTTCAATGTGTTCCGATGTCGATATATCCTGCACCGATTTACACCATATAAAAAACCTCACTTTTGCAGAAAATTCCGTAGTAGACCTACACTTTTGCCTAAATATTCCTAACAATTTAGACATCTCTAGGTGCAAAAATGTTAATTTAAGTTTTAACACAATCCCCCCACACACAAACCTCACTTTTGCGGAAGGCTCACGCATAGACTTATCCTCAAGCACCGTTTATACCAGCAATTTAGACTTTTCAAACTGCGCCTACATTAACCTACACGGCACAGATTTACACCACGTAAAACATATCAAATTCAAAAACAAACAACAAATGGAACAAAGTGATATACAACAACTTCCCCCCAATTTTTTACCGCAAAAAATCACCTACAAAAACCCTATATCAAACTTTTTGCGCCATTTTCGCAGCAATCAGAGATAACTCTCGATGCCCCACTCCCTAGGCATTCCCCACCATACCACCCGCAAAAACTTATTCTTTGCTCTTTATTATGTCTTTTAATCTCTTAATTTCTTTCTCCAGCGCTTCAATCCGCTTATCGTAAGGGTCCACAGCCTTGGCGTTGATTCCGTATGGTGTAAAGTCACAGCTTTTAGCACTCTCAGTCTTATGCGCTGCAGTCCCCACCACCGTCGTATTCGCAGCCACATTTTTCACCACCGTCGCATTAGCGCCAACCTTAGCATTTTTCCCAATCGTAATCGGTCCCAAAATGAGCGCCCCAGCCCCCACCACAACATTATCTTCAAGTGTGGGATGCCGTTTTCCGCCTTGCCCAGCAAAAGAGTTTGTTCCCCCCAGCGTCACACCGTGATACATCGTTACATTATCGCCAATCTCCGAGGTTTCACCAATAACAACCCCCATCCCGTGGTCAATAAAAAAGTTCTTACCAATTTTCGCCCCCGGATGAATTTCCACCCCAGTTAAAAAACGGGCAAATTGAGAGATAAGTCGTGCCGGCAAACGCCAATTTTTCATCCACAAACGATGCGCCAAACGATAAAACAATATACCGTGATATCCCGAAGAGCATAAAAAAGCCTCCCATCTTCCCGATGTTGCCGGATCTTTTGCCACCACAGTATCAAGTTCTTCAAGAATTTGCTTGAAATTTGAATTCATTTCTGTTATAACTCCCTCTTGTATTAGGAAAAATTTAAACATCTTAAGCTAATATAGACGGCACTATGGATGAAATCAAGTTAAAAAAAAGAGTATACAATGGTTGAAGTAATCATAAACGGACACGCCGGCAGACTAGAAGGACGTTATCATAAAGCCAAACGCCCAGATGCTCCTGTCGCGCTAATTTTACACCCCCATCCGCAATATGGTGGGACAATGAATAACAAAGTAGCCTATGCCTTATTCAGCTGCTTTAAAGACCTTGGCTTTTCTGTGCTTCGGTTTAACTTCCGCGGAGTCGGACGTTCACAGGGCACGTTTGAAGATGGTCCCGGCGAACTCTCTGATGCAACAATGGCGCTAGATTGGCTACAGGCCAATAACCCTGACGCTCGTCAGTGCTGGATTGCCGGATATTCATTTGGTGCGTGGATTGGCTTGCAATTGTTGATGCGCCGTCCAGATATTAACAATTTTATTGCCGTTTCTCCACCTGCAAATGAAAAAGATTTCAGTTTCTTAGCCCCTTGCCCAACTTCCGGATTGATTATTCAAGGCGGACAAGATGATATTGGCGAACCGCACCTCGTTTCTGAGCTTGCAATGCGTTTAAACACCCAGCGCCATATTGACGTTGATTTCGCAATGATTGAAGACGGCGACCATATGTATAATGGTCACTTGGTAGATTTGTACAAAGTCGTCGGTAATTATGTAATCGGCGCGCTTTCCAAAAAAGCCCCCGCCAAAAAACGTCGTGGCAGACGTAAAAAGTCTGAAATTGCCGAACAGTTAATGCTAGAAGGTGGGCAACCAGACGACGATATGCTCGATGATGAGGATTACGATGAAGATTATGATGAGGAAGATTACGACGACGATTTCGGCGATGAAGATGACGACTTCGACGACGAATAGCCATCTCTCCTCTCAGCAATAACCTCTAAGCGCCCGACAACAATCGAGCGCTTTTTTCATCCTCCCTCGTCATTGCGAGCGCTGCCACCCATACTCTCACGAGATCGCTTGACTTCGCTACGCTCAGAGCGATGACATATTAAAAGAAACAAAAAACATACTCTCTTCTCTCAGTCATCCCTCTCGCTTCTCTGTGTCATCCCTCTCGGGCAGCCAGCCCCGCTGCCCGAGTCAAGGGATCTCCCTTCCACACCGTGTCACTCATACTCTCACGAGATCGCTTGACTTCGCTACGCTCAGAGCGATGACATATTAAA
>JAMPED010000041.1 GCA_023665325.1 Acetobacter sp. | reverse complement strand
TAAGAATTGTAGACTTAGTTCCCTCTGTACCAAAAGTGCAAACTTGCACCAATCCTAATTCCCCACGTTCCTCTCGAATGGCAGAGAAGATTTTCTGAATCTTAGATGGCGCGAGGTCAATATCAATATCACCCAATTCTACACGTTCGTCATTCAAATAACGCCAGAACGGCAAATCCCATTCAATGGGGTCAAGTTGAGTAATACCAAGAAGATAGTGGTTCAAACCGGCGCAAGCAGAACCTCGACCCGCACCAACGATGCTGCCGCAATCCCAAAACAAATCAATATAGTGTTTCAAAGTATTAGGATATGCGAACATACAAGTACCAAGTTTTTCTCCAATAATCTTCTTTACTCTTGCTTCCTCTTCAAGACGCTCAAGATACCTTGAATCTTCAAACAAGCCTTTTTCATGCAGAGCATTGATACATTCATTAACCCAATATCTTTCTTGGATATTATCGCTCCAAATCAAATTACTCAAAGTGGGATAAATATCCTGCCAAGTATATGGGACAAATCCTTTTGCATAGTCTTTAACTGGCACTTCAACAATCTTTTGCGCCAATTCAAGGTCATAAAACTTAATCTTTTTACGCATATCTTCGCTGCAATCAAATATCCATTCGACTACATCTTTATCATATGCAAGTTTTAAAAGTTCAATAACCTCGTCTTCCTCCATTAAGCGAGCGAACTCGTAGAATGCATCTACTTCGCGCTCACCGCCCTTGGAGTTTAAGTAAGATTTATGAACAAATCTATCTTCTTTTGTTAAGTAATGAGCATCGGTACCAACACACATCTTGAGACCGAATGCTTCAGAAATTTTAAGGATACGCTTATTAACAAGAACTTGCTCCTCATAAGAACTTGGCGCGCACTCAAGATAAAAATCTTCTTGACCAAATACGTCAATACAGAACTTTATAAAGCTGACAATTTGAGAATGAAGTTGTTGAGCAATCTTCTCTGCGCCAGGAGTTTGCTCAGCCTCGTGCATCTTTAAAATACACTGACCAAGTTCACCGCCAATACAAGCTGTGGTAGCTATGACATGGCCTTTATAATCTGTCATTACTTTCTTTAACTCTTGTTTGAGCAGAGGAACTCTTTCGAGACCTCTATCATAATAAGAGTTAACCCAAGCAATAGAGGATAATTCTTTCAACGCGCGATATCCAACTTTATCTTTTGCAATTAAAATAAAGTGGTAATACTTCTGACCATTACCGCGCTCTTCTACAAGATAAATCTCATTGCCAAGTGCAACGGTAAAGTCTGGATATTTCTCACGCATCTTCTTTACGTGCTTATTTACTACTACATGACTACATAAGGCTTCGTGGTCAGTGATGGCAATCCCAGTCATCCCCATTTCACGAGCCTTATCAATTAACTTTTCAGGTCGATTGGTTGAATCAAGCAGCCTAATGTTTGAGTACATTGTATGGGTATGGTTGTTAAAGAAGGGCATCCAGTTTCCTCCTTATCTTTTATTCTACCTATATTATAACATATATTTCTCTATTACGCAAGCACTAAAGTGAGTTTTTCCTTGGCTCTGGTGACGGCTGTATAAAGCCATCGTGCGTGGTCAGCTCTTCTTAATACTTCTTCTATAACCAAGACTTTATTGTATTCAGAACCTTGACTTTTATGTGTTGTAATCACATATCCATAATCAAATTGTTCTGGTCTAATGTTTCTTGGAAATAATTTAAAGTTATCTTTATTGATGGTAGGTTCGCCCTCGGTAATCAAATTCCAATCAATCAAAAGGCGAGGATTGAAAGTGGTATCAATACCAACATCTTCACCATAACAATCTGGGGTAAAATCAATATAACAAGCAGTATCAAGAATTGGATGAAAACGAGTTTCTAAGCCAGTCAAAATACCAGTCATTCCATTGATAAGGGCATCGCCCATAGGATTGATTCTATCCCAGTTATTCTTTAAGCAGATAATTTTATCACCAACAAGAGGAGAAGTTAAATCTTCATCCTCTCTATCCCAGATAAGTCTGCGGTAATATCGGTTAAAGTCGTGCCGCGTAGCATTCTTGCCACAAAGAACTTGGTCTGCCCATTTAAACATACCAGCGCACAAATCTTCTCTTGTTACAATATTAACTTCATTACCATGCATAGGCTTAATAGCTTTACGTGCTCGAATATCCATACTAAGCCTAATGATTTCACTTTCTTCAGCTTGCCGCATTACCTCATCAAGGAAGATATCTGGATGATACAATACCTCATTATCTTCTCCGATTGGTGGTAACTGACCGGGGTCGCCGCAAGCAATTACTGGAACCCTATGAGATAATAGTAAGTCCCAAATCTGTTTTGGTAACATAGAAATTTCATCTACTACAACAAGTTTAATATTGCTTGGTAGAGATTGCTTAGGAATATGGAAGAAAGTTCCATCTGGCTTTTGCTTGGAATTATACAAAAATCTGTGAGAAGTCATTGCCTGTAGATTACCTTTTTCTTTTAAGACCATTGCGGCTTTTCCGGTGTAAGCAATATAGGCTACATCTTCTGGATTTAGATTGAGCGCGCTTACGATGAAGCGAATAAGTGTCGTCTTACCTGTTCCTGCATAGCCACTAATTACCGTATAAGGGTCTTTATTATTATATTTTGCAATGGCAATCTTTAGCCCTTCCTCTTGCTTACGGGTTAGTTCCATTCTATCACATCCTCTATATCTGCCATATTATCTAATTTTTCTTTCTGGGCAGCTATGTACCATTTCTCACATAGCTCATCCATTATATTATATAGATTCTTTAGTGTCCCATCTTCATTTCTTATTGAAATTCCCAAGGCGGCAAGCTTCTCCTTAACCTCAGCGGCAGTATCTTCCCCTATACTCTTACATAAAAATTGTGCTTGATATTCTTTCATACTTTTCCTCCAAAAATTTCTAAGACCACTTTTGATTTTTAGGATGCGAGCGTTTCCGGTCCGACCAGGTTAATATTTCCATATATGTGGATAGAAATTTCCTTTATTATTTATTCTATATTTATTATACCATAATAAATGAAAAAAGTAAAATGGGAGACCCGAAGGTCTCCCATAGAATTACTCTTAATTTACAAAGTAATCATATGCGGTGGCTGCACATTGTTGTCTTAGATAATAAGACCCAGAACCGCATCTTTCATATACTTTAGCGAATGCTAACGCAGCATCTTCATAATCGGTCATATTTTTGAAAGCCTCGTAGCTGAACCCACTTTGGTAAATCCAAGCAAAGGTTGCAAACTCGCTTTCTATTGTATCAGTTAAAAATACACATTGTTCTTCAAGATTTAATCCTTTTGCTTCAGGTCGATATCTTAAAGACCACTGACACATCCCTGCGTAGGTATTGGAAGAGAGATAAGGCTGAATTGCCAAAGTGTATCCGCCCACTTCGACCATTATATTTCCAATAATTCCCGCGCATACATAATCATTATACCCATAATTATGCAAGTATTCCCAAACATAAGTTGCTTCTGGGTATTCCTCACGTTTGGTTTCCCACTTTTCTTCTTCGATAGCTTGTAAGGCTTTATATTCAGCCGCTCTATCGTGGGCTTCCCACCATTCTTGTTGAGCTAAACGAATAACAGAATGGTTTTCTTGATAACCAAGTTTCCGTGCTGCTTCAGCCATATCGTGAGCAGCAGCCATTCTTTCTTGTTGAGCCTTAATATCTGCTGCATATGTTGATACAGCAACAGCAGATACCGTTATTGTAAACAAAAGAATTATGGATAAGATTATTGCAGTTAAGCGTTTCATGTGAATCGCTCCTTTCTTATTATTTTGCAATAATAAGTCAGGTTGTGCGATTGAGCATGAGAATTAGAAGTAATATTCCTGTCGTTTTACTATCTCATATGACTCAATTTTAATTTGCGGAGTTATCATACCATTGTATTTATTATTTTGACATTTACCAATGATGTTGATAGTTACACAACCGGAAGCAGAGCACAACTCTTTGTACTCTTCTTCGCTTGACTTAAACTTTAAACAAGTTATTCCATTAGGTAGAGCAATTTTAAGTGTCGGGCCACTTTCTAAAAGGGTTATCTTATCCTTTGTAACATTGATGCCTTCGACAGCTATATAGGGTTCAGGTATTTCTTGGCCCCAGAATGGCTCTAAATTACCTATGTCAGTTACATCTTTTACACGAATATCATTCGCAGCCCAGATATAATCTACTAAGGTACAAGGCTCTAATGTCATATCTTGTAAAGTCTCTTCTGAATATTGGATAAACTTAGATAATCCTTCGTCTGTAAATCCAATACCAAAAGCATTAGGATGGCCTTCTGCTAAGATAGATAATCCAGATTCCCGCACAAATTCTCGGAAATTAAGAATGCCGCACTTATCATATCCACGCGCCGAGCCTTCCCATGTTATTTGATTTTCATCGTTGATAATTTTATTTAATATGGCCACCGGTCGCTGATACTTGGCGATAAGTTGATTTGCAATCAATCCACTTAGATTACGGTCAACCGCAAATTCCTCTAATTTTATAATTAGTAATTTATTATTTAATAAATCATTATCAACAATAATTTTCTCTATAGTCTCAAGATTCTTATCTCTTGTTCTATTTTGTCGACTTTTTACATTGGTACATAAACGCATGGCCTGTTCGACACGCTGTTCATATTGTCCTTTGCAACCACGTTTTGTGGATGGAATACTATCAAAAGCTTTCCAAGTCAACATTGATTCAAATAAAACTCTTTTCTCTTCTTGCGACCCAACTCTTGTTATTGAGTTAATATATGGAGCTATTTGGAAAGACACTCCAATAGGGGTAAGAGGGTCATAATTTCTTGTACGCTTTGCATTCTTTTGATACAATCCTCTAATTAGAGGATTTTTTAATGCGTCAAAACCCTTGCTAATTAAACGTCTAGTTTCAAAATCATGTATATCCATCATATCAGCAACTATACCAACGGATACAAGGTCAAGAAAATCATCTGCATTATCAAAACCACATAATTCATCAAATCTCTTACATACTTTATAAACCATACCTACACCAGATAATGATTTCGTAGGATAATCACATAATTGATTATTTACTACACACGCATAAGGAGAAACCATGTCTGCTTGGTGGTGGTCAATAACAAGGACGTCAATCCCTCTTTCTTTTAGAGTTTTATGTATATCATAATCATTACTACTTGAATCTGGTGCAATTACAAGTCCAACGTCGTCCCTCACCATATGTGGGTTAATGCCGTGAATTTTACCATCATGGAACTCATAATATACTTTCTTTTCAACAATAGTAGGAAAATGTGTATGAAGGTAATTTAGTAGAAGTGCCGCGGAAGTATATCCATCACAGTCGCTATCTACCACTACAAGAATTTCTTTATCTCCATGTAAATGGCGCACTATCATTTTTACAGCATCGTCTATATTGTCTATTGTTGACGCTGGCAAAATATCATCATCTGTTGTATTTAAATAATGCGCTATATCTTCACGCTAAAATCCTCTTCTTGTTAAAATCTATTCAACAGTAGAATAATCAGAGTTTGTTGGGCCAATTATCTTATAGTCCAAATCTTAGTCACCTCGGTATTATTCTATTTTTTAGCAAGTATTCAAATTTTTCTTTTCCTTCATCTATCGGACTGGCCTTATAACTAGTTATCATATCTTTATCAAAAAGTGCGGAAACTTTTACATAGTAACCATACTTCTTGTTAATTGCAATTAACTTTTTTGTTAGTCGTTTGAATTCATCATCGTTTATTTCTTGAAATTGTCTATCAAAAGCAATAATAATTTCTTTTACTCCCAATTCAAGAAGCAAGTCTACTTGGAAAGAGGATAAGCTACTGCCGCAACAAGCTACGGATATATCATTTTCTAATCCATAATAACTTTGATACAATAAGCTAGATTTCTCTCCCTCAAATACTACCGCCGCACGAACGCGGCTAATATTCATCTTACTATTATTTAGATTGTAAAGATTAGCGCTCAAAGGATGTTTATAAGATATTTTATTTACCATTAGAGGTCGATACTTACCATATCTTTCTACATCTTCTTCTGCTAAAAATCTTCCTCGCAATCCAATAAACCGTCCATCCGTATCAAAATGAGGAATGGTTATCTGTTCAGTCATAGGATAATACCCTATTTTATTATACTTACAAATCTCTCTTGTAATACCCTCATTTTCCCAATTAACAATAGCTGGATAGGAGAGGCGGGTTAGTATAATTGGGTCATATTCTTTTAATTGCGGCCGCACCCTTTTTTGGGCAGTCTGTTTAGAAGAAATTTCTGCATATCTTTGAAAGATTGACCAATCAGTTAAACCATCTTGATTGGTATCTTCTGGAAGCTCTTCTCCATCTAATCCAAAGTATGTAGCTACATAATGCATGGCATCATATAGCTCATATTTTTTATTCTTTTGAAGTTTCGCAACCTTTATTACTAATTGAAACAAATCAAAGGTATCATCGCAATCGGTATAGCATCTAAATAGCTTTGTGTTTTCATAATAATAAAGTTTGCGAGACCCCTCGCCTGGCATATTATGACAAATAGTTTGTGAGATTAAGACATCTTCAGACATATATTCTGGCTCCGCGCCAAATTCAGTTAATAAATCATAAACACTTGCTATATCCAGTTGCTCTTTTAACTTATCTTTGTCATAATATGCCGCCATTCTTTATACTCCTTTATTCAACAATAAGATGGGTAACCTTTCCTCTTAAACCATATGTCTCATTGATAACCTGCATAACATAGTTATAAGGATTCTGTCGCTTTTCAGTCTCGGTTCTCTGCTTTAAAAGTTCTTGGAATGCCGTCTTTGTCATCTTATATTCAATCTTCATAATTATTTCTCCTTTTGTTAGAAAGCTGATGGCTCGTCATCTACAATGATACGAGCATCTTCAATATTTATAATCTCATGGTTGTAGTTAGTACAAAAGAGGGGGTGGACTCTACAAGTACCCAAATCTGCTTCGCACCACAAATAAACTCCCTTATAAGCACCACGGCGATTCTTATAAATTGATAGTTTAAGATTTGGTACCTTAAATCTGCCAGTATCTAAAATAGGATTTAACTTTACTAAATCGTCATTAGTAACAGTAAGCAAAATCATACCCACATCAATTTTATCTGCGATAGCTTTTGCACCACGAAGCAAATTTTGGTCTGGGGTTTCAGACTGGACATAATCACCATTTAATTGTGTACCAGACATAATGAATACTCCGTATTTATTACAGAGGTCTTTAAGACGGGTTGATAACATAAATAAAATATTATCTTCTCTCAATTTTACACCGCCAGACCTACGAGTAATCTCTTCTAAAATCTTCATAGAAGTATGAATATAGTCGTGACATATATACTTTACATCATGTTCACGAATATATTTCTTAATTTTGTTCTCAACGTCCTGAAGAGAAAAATCAGGTAATTCCTCAATCCATAATGGCGCAGCTTCAATTATTTCAATCGCTTTATTTATTCTCTCTTCTTCTCCCTCTTCATATCTACCACTAAGGATATGCTCTTCATTAACACAAGAGATAAAAGAAAGCATCATAGTTTGAATTTCACTTTTATCTTGCTCAGTAGTGATATATAGAGTCGGTTCTGGCCTGCCACATTTTATCCACATTCCAAAATCTGGGTCATAAATATGAGAACAAGCAAAATAACAGGCGTCTGCCACCATAGTTCTTGTCTTACCGGTGCCAGTAGCGCCAGACCGCAAATAAAACTTTCGCAACCTTGCGCCTCTTGTTACTGTGTTAATAAGAGGGCCATATAGAGGAATACCAAATTCTGGATGTTGCTTTAAATCTTCTATTAGACCTCTTATCCCATCTGCAGCCTAATATCCTTGGCCTTCATCTTCATCAACATAATGTGACTTTATTTCATCAATCTTATTATCAATAAATTGAGCTATTTGGCTAAGAGAAGTCGAATCTAACCAATCTTCTTGGGTTTGACGTTTCTTACTATCTAAGATTTCATTTGGGTCATAAACAAAAGACATATCTAACCCAAAATTATCATATGCACGAAGAAGTGTCATCTTTTTAAGACGCTGATAGTAATAATTAAAGGTATTCTCTCTCGCCGCGTCCAAGCAATTCTTTAAGTATTCTATGCCCTTATTTTGGTCAAAGATTGCTTTAGCTTTTGGACGTCCAGATAAGTAGTCAATAATAGTTTCCATATTAACTTGACTACCAGTAAGATGGATGTTATAAATAGAGCCAAATACAATCTTATGAAACTCCTCAACAAAATCTTCTTCAGTAATGTTGTACTGGTCAGTGTTGTCGAGGATATTGGGTTGTTTAAACGTACACCCAATCATCTGAATGATTGCCGTAGTGTCAATATATTTTGAACTCATGCTTCACCCGTCTCCCCAACGTCTTCATCTAAAAAAGAAAAATTATTTCGCTTATTGCGACCCATTGGCTCTCTTTTAGGTGAAGTAATATGAATTTCTATTTTAGGTATTTGTGCGATTGAGTTCTCTTTCTCAATCGCTCTCTTATTAGCTTGTTGCGCCTCCCAGATAGAACGCCAATACCTATACGCATCATCATAAACAAAAGATACTATACCAATTCCATTTCTTGCCTTTGAGATATCGCCATGCTTTATCTCATAGAAATATTTTAGTGTCTTTAATATTCCAGAGTACGTATACTGACGCTCTGTGCTTGCCATATAATCCTTTAATTGTTTTTGAGCGAGCGGCGGCACATAATCGACTTGAAAAAGCTGCTTTATATAGTTTTCCAAAGCAATTCTATCTCTTTCAATTTCGCTTATATCATTTTGGGCTTTTTCATAACATTTTTGATGGGCATATCTACGTGCCGTTCCGGGGACAGCCACAAATGCTTCTTTATCTCTATCGAAGGTACTGCCGCAATAATAACACTTTACTCTATGTATAGCCGCTCTCTCCTTTCCTATTGATTACTTTCTATAAATATTATAACATATTTATTTAGATAAAGCAAGAGCGGACAGCTTTAAAACCGTCCGCTCTTATCTATATTTTAGTTAATAAGCATTTTCAAGTCATGAACAATAAGGTCAATCTGTTCTGCCTGCTCAGGAGAACAATCGTTAACTTTCTTGCCCTTACCCAGATACTTATCAACAACAGCAGTAATCTTGGATGCATTAGACTGATTAGCACTCATAAGTGTACCAACAATCTCCTGGAACTCACTCTTGAGAGCGTCGAAATCATAAGTAACTTCTTGTGTTACGGCCTGAGTACGCTCTTCGGTAATAAATGCCCCGCCAGTCTCTTGAGCCTGCTTATCAATAGCATCTGCAATCGCCGCAACTAAATTTTCATAAGAGAACTCAATACAATCTGGCGTGTACTTAAAACGAGAGCCAGCCATATATCGAGGACTTTCACGCATATACAGTAGAGTCTTACGACCATCCTCAGTATCAGCTGTGCAAGAGTAGCCAACAATATCGCAAGTTCTCTGACAAATTAGACGAGCTTTATTGTCAAGAGTTGGCACAATCTGGTTGTACTCTTCTCCATTCGCATCTTTAAAGGTTTTATCCTGTGCATGAGAGATAAGTACCAAACCGTAATTCAACTGAAGAATCTTACGGATACTTTCATCAAATTCTGTTGCTACCATCTTATATCCTTTACCATATGCAAGGTCTTGAATATTATCAACACCCTCACGGTTACAGATATACTTTTCACACAGACTATAAGCAATATCTGCGGTATCAATAACAATAGTAGAGAATTTTTCCTGTACCGCAGGCTCCTTAAGCTCTGTCAAAGTCTTTTTAAATTCTCCCCAAGTATTTAAAGGTTGTGCCATAATACCAGGGATGGCATTATAGCCTTTCTCAAAAGCAAGAATCAAAGATTGAGGAAATCTACTCGCGATTGTAGTCTTACCAGACTTAGGAGTGCCATAAAATAGAACCGAATACCCTCTGAGGTCTCTAGAGACCTCATGGGGTTTAATATCAAGAAGACCCATAAGTTAATTCCTCCTTAGATTAGAAATTGTAGTCGTCGGCTTTAGGAGTGGGCATAGAAGTGCTATTCGTACTCTTAATAGCGTTCTTTTTAGACTCCTGATACTCGTCCTGGCGCTTCTTAATTTCAGCCAAAGCAACCTCACGGTTTGCCATAGCTTCCTTCATTTCCGCGGCAGTGATAGTATCCTCGCTATCCCAAGCATATGGCTCAGGAATTGCACCTGTGATTTCAAAATCCTTGAAAGAACTCTTTACAGTCTTTACAGAAGGGGCGCCAAACGCAGACTCTTCAGTGATAGTACGAGTGATAGTCTGAGAAACTTGCTTACCCCATACTCTGGTGAACACAGGATTCTTATTAGAAGCTTCCAATCCCTCAAAGTAGTTCATTGCGCCTTCATTGACTGCGGAATACTCAACAGGAAGAAGTGAGCCACGGAAGTCAAAAATAGCTCCACGGACAATAACCTTTTCTGGAATGTTACGCTCTTCATTGGCCTCTTGACGAGTACAACCAGTAATCACCATATCAGTGTTAAAGGTAGCACGCTGAGCCTCATTATCGCTAATTTCAGACAAGTTAGCAACATGAACAAACCCACCCTCATTGCGCTTCTGAGAAATCAGATTGCCATCCTTATCATACCACTCATTAAGACCAATCGCAGAGTCAATACGAAGCAATCCAGCTGCCTCTTTACCATGCTCAACCACTGTACCAGTCTTACCATCAATAATGTTCTTCAAAACATTAAATGTTGCGTTCTGCTTGCCCTTTGCGGTAGTTTCAGTAACATAAGTGAAGTGTACCTGTACTACATTCAGCATATCTTCATCTGTCGCAATACCAATCGTACCATTGATGAACTCTACGCCTGGATTCTTAGATGCTGGACCAGAAGTCTTCAGGTCCAACTTATGCTCGTAAAGGTAACCCTCAATATGAGTCTCATTCTTAATCTTCTTCATTATTCAAATTCTCCTTATAAATAGTTAAATCAATTTCTTTACCTTGGTTTGTGATTGAATAGTTGACTGGGTTAGTCCCAAATTTTTCCACATATCCATCATTGACCAGTTTGCGCATCGCGCCAGATACTTTCCTGGAAGATAGCAACACGCCTTCAGCGATATCTTTTGCTTTCATTGTCTTGCTATCACATTGCTGCATATACTTAAGAATTACAAGACCTGTTTCTGTAAACACTGGTTTGTCAGAAGTTGTGCCTTGTGAGTCTTTAAGCATATCATAGAACTCTTGAACTTCATCTGGTACAGTTACTCCAGAAGACTGTACCAGATTGTCGAAAAATTCAAGAAATGTAGTACACTTATTACCCATACACTTCATTCCTTTTCTTATCTTATATATATATTATAACAAATAATAAGAGTTAAGTCAATGAAGTGGAAGAAACTCATGATTCAATGACAATATCATCAAAGATAACAGGAATTTCCTTCTTGCACAATTCAAGCAACATACAAGCCACTTCTCTCATTTGCGGATGTGCGGCTTTGCTGCAACGAAGCTTAAAGAAATGTCTCCATTCACGAAGATTGGCTGTCATTACAACCTCAGTTTTTAAACTATTAGGAAGAACCGCACGAGCTTCTTGCGGTGTAGCTCCATGAGCCAACATATCAAAATAGAAACGCTCAGTTTGTTCCATGCTCATTTTCCATGCTTGATATGCGGTATAATCATCGGGATTACTCAAATCCCACCCAAAAGCATATGCGGGGTCAATAACTGTAATTTCTTCCCCAAATTTTTCATTAGAATAATTACAATATCTTGTACTCTCCTAACAATAGGCGACTAATCTATGTCGTACAAT
>JAMPED010000040.1 GCA_023665325.1 Acetobacter sp. | reverse complement strand
TGTGCTTGGAGTGGGAGATCCCTTGACGAATGGCGTTGCCATTCGAGGGATGACACAGAAAAGAGAGAGGGATGACGGTGGCGGTGGGAGGATATGGAGTTATTCTTCGATTACTTCTAGGATGAAACTGCCGTCAGAATTTGGTGTTACTTTATAGCGTTTGCCGCTTTCTAGATTTAGTTTTGGCGTGGATATTTGCGGTGTAGGTTGGGCGGAAGTGGGCGCGGTGCGTTCTTCTGCCAAACGTTCTCTTAATGCAGCGCTATATCTAAGACCGCTGGCGTGATATGAACTGACAACGAATACAAAAATGCCCCATACAAAAAAGATGATGTAGGCATTAACTAAAATAGCAACGAGATTTTCAGCGATGGCAATTTCTTTGCGGTTTTTAGTATAGTGCCGGTCAAATAAGGCGGTGTATATGGCAGAGCCGATAAGTAGGTTGATATATGTGGTGGGAGTTTGAAACGTATTCCAGAGTTCGGGACCAGTTTTGTGTTGTAAGTGTAAGACCCCAAGAACAATCCCTATCCAGACCAAGGGATTAAAGAGGACATTAGTAAAAAATGAACCGCGCTCACCGACCATATTTGCTTTTTCCTTTGTTGTTTGAGGTAGAATAGCGTTAAATGGTAAAAAAATGCTTTACAATGCTTATAAAAATGCTATCGTAAAGAAAAATGTCGATGGAGAATGTGGATGTTTTATCCGGATAAAAAATTTATTGCATCGCTTTCTGAGGGCGAAAAGTTTATCTTTTTGAAGATTATATGCGGTGTGGTGGCGGTTGACCGCAAAGTTTCACGCGAGGAGTTGGTCTATTTGCGTGAATTGGCGTTGAAATATGAAGTGAGCGGAGATAAGCTTTCGGCGATGATTAAATCTTCGGATAATGCTATATTGCTGAAACAGGCGCGGATGATTGTTGACCGGGTGAAAGCGTTGGCGCTGATTAAAGATATGTGTATGGTGGCAAACCTTGATACGGACCTTGCTGATGCGGAAATTGATTATATTTTAGATGTTGCGGAAGCGATGGGGATTGAGCCGCGGCGGGTGCAAGATATTAACGCGGTGGTTAATGAATATCTGGCGGTATCGCAAAAAGCTGCTATGCTTTTGGAACAAGAGCACTGGTCTTAATGAATTAGGGTAAAGGAAAAATATAAATGGCTGAAAGAATTGCAAAATTTTTAGCACGTTCGGGTGTTTGCTCTCGTCGTGAGGCGGAAAAACTTGTGGAGCAGGGGCGGATTACGGTTAATGGCGAGATGGTGGAAACACCGGCGTTTTTAGTGAATGGCGATGAGGTGGTGTTGTTTGATGGCGAAAAGATTAAAGCCAAAGACAAAACACGGCTCTGGCTTTATCATAAACCAGCGGGGTTGGTGACTTCGCACAAAGACGAGAAAGAGCGGGATACGGTTTTTCAACATTTGCCAGAGGGGTTACCGAGGGTGATTTCTGTGGGGCGGCTTGACCTTAACTCTGAAGGGCTGTTGTTACTTACGAATGATGGCGCGCTTTCTCGAGCTTTGGAACTGCCAGAGAATGGCTGGAGCAGGCGTTATAAGGTGCGCGTGCACGGATTTTTGGATGAGAAAAAAATTAAAAACCTTGAAAAAGGTGTAACGGTGGAAGGCGTTGAGTATGCGCCGTGCAAAATTGTGGTGGAGAGTAAGCAGGGGACAAACGCGTGGCTTATTGTTTCGCTAACGGAGGGAAAGAACCGTGAGGTGCGTAAGCTGATGGCTTCTATTGGGCTTTCGGTTGCAAGGCTTATTCGCCTTTCTTACGGGCCGTTTCAGCTGGGGGCGCTTAAACGTGGGGAAGTGCGTGAAGTGCCGCAGAAGGTGCTTAAAGAGCAATTAGGCAAGGTGTTTGAGATATGCGAATAATCTCTGGCTCTAAACGAGGGAAAAAGCTTTTTACCCCAACCGATGACCGCATTCGCCCGACGGCTGACCGAGCGAGGGAGGCGCTGTTTAGCATTCTTTATGCGAAATATTTTGACACGCTAGACGGGGTGTCGGTGGCGGATATTTTTTCGGGTACGGGGGCGATTGGGCTGGAGGCGGCTTCTCGTGGGGCGGCGTCAGTGTTGTTTGTGGATGTGGATTTGAAACTCACGAAAAAGAATGCGGCAGTGTGTGGGTTTTCTAATCTTTCTTTTATGGAGCGGGATGCTCGGCGGCTGCCTCGGGCTATGTGTCCGTTTGGTTTGATTTTTCTTGATGCGCCCTATAACAAAGGGCTTTCCGAACCGGTTTTGGAGGCATTGTTTGCTGGTGGGTATGTGGATGAAAAGACGCTTATTGTGGTGGAAACGGCAGCGGACGAGGCGTTATGTTTGCCTGAGGGAGCGTGCTTAATTGAGGCTCGGGGTTATGGTGCGGCTCGGTTTTCTTTTCTTAAAGGGGGAAATTTGGGCATCTAGAGCGGTCTTATCGGGTCAACAAAAATTCATGTACCTTATATGTACACTAAAATTTTTGTTGCCCTCAAGCCCATCTCTATCTATCCAAAATTTTCCGCCTTTAAGTTGTCTAAAGAGCGAGTTATGTTGTCTAATGTTTTTATAGGTTGAGATGAAACGATTTAAAAAGATTCTTTATTTTGTTTTAGGGGATATTGTTGTTCCGTTTGTTTTGGGGGCAGTTAATGCTCTTATTTGGGGCAATGAGGCGTTTGACTATTTTTACAAATATTTTTTGTTCGTTTATTTTGTTTGTTATTTGTTGTTTCCTGTATTATACCGAAAAAATATGCCGAAGAGATTTCCGAATAAATATGCATTTTATGGGGTGATGTATTTGGTATTTTGGGTGATTGGTGTTGTGTCGTTGTTTTGTTAGCAGATGGGTAATCCATTATGGGGAAGGGTATGCTCTTGTAGAGGGGGATCCCTTGACGGGGCGTTGCCCCGAGGGATGACACAGAAAAGAGAGTATGGTTCTTATTTCTTTTAATGTGTCATCGCTCTGAACGAAGTGAAGTCAAGCGATCTCGTGAGAGTATAGATTGCCACGGCGACGTTGTCGCCTCGCAATGACGGTGCGCTTAAAGTGGGAGATCCCTTGACTCGGGCAGCGGAGCTGGCTGCCCGAGAGGGATGACACAGAGAAGAGAGTTTTTTTTAATATGTCATCGCTCTGAACGAAGTGAAGTCAAGCGATCTCGTGAGAGTATAGATTGCCACGGCGACGTTGTCGCCTCGCAATGACGGTGCGCTTAAAGAGGGAGATCCCTTGACTCGGGCAGCGGAGCTGGCTGCCCGAGAGGGATGACACAGAGAAGAGAGGGATGACGGGGAAAGCAAGTTCTTTTAATATGTCATCGCTCTGAGCGTAGCGAAGTCAAGCGATCTCGTGAGAGTATGGTGGCGGCGCCACCTGCAACGATTGGGGTTATAATAGGGCTTTTTTCTGCTCTTCTTTTTTCTTTAGCTCGTCCAAATCTCGCTCGGTGGCAATTTTGTTTAAGATGGTTTTTACCACTGTGTCTATGGCTGTTCCCTCGGAATAATCTGCGGGTAGGGCGAAGTTTACACGATTATCTTTTAAGAGCTTAATTGCTTTTTCTTTATGGGCGCTTTTGGGTTTATACACCGCAATTGCATTGCCGCCACGGGATTTGACAAGTTTCATAGAGGGGATGTCGGTCATTCCGTCGCCAAAATAAACAATTCTTGGGAATGGTACACGGCGTTTGCCATCATCCATATATTCATTAACTAATTTATCGTCTAGCTTTCCTAAGCCTTTGTTTATTTTTGATAAATATTGAACTTTGGTGGAGTAGTTGACAACTCTTGCTGGCCAAACGGGGGTGCCGTCTTCGCCGAATGCATAAGAACATCCGTATGCGCCGCTGAGGTATTTGGCGATTGACGTGCCGGCTAAAATTTCCTCATAGCCTGATGAAATGACATAATGCTCGATTTTTAAGCCTAACTCTTTACCATATTCGTTTATGCGTTCAAACCATTGTTCAACGCCTTTATAATATTTTACCAATGTACCGCAGTAGCAAAAGTTTTCTCTGGTGAGTTTTACGCTTTTTTCTTTGGCGGTTTTCATAAAATAATACATACTGCCGGTGATTTGGTCTGCACAATTATCGATGGACCATTGGTTTGCCTTTTTCCAAAAGGTTTTGGGTGTCATACCTAACTCGGGGATTAACACGTAATCTTGCATATAGGTGGTGGATAGGGTTTCGTCAAAGTCATAAACGAGTGCGACAACTGTATTTTTCATCTTTTACCTCAAATATCTTCTTGCATTTTAGGGTGTTATGATATAGAACATCAGTTAGTTTTTAGTTAACTTTTAGTTTATTGAGGTAAAAAAAATGGCAGCGACACAGATGGAACAGTTGGTTTCACTTTGCAAAAGAAGAGGTTTTATTTTCCAAAATTCAGATATTTATGGGGGATTGCAGGGACTTTATGACTATGGACCTTTGGGTGTGGAGCTGAAGAATAATATTAAAGCCGCTTGGTGGCGTGCAATGGTTTATGAACGGGATGATGTGGAAGGGCTCGACGCTGCGATTTTGACGAATCGTAAAGTTTTGCACTATTCGGGGCACGAAGATACGTTTTCTGACCCGATGGTGGACTGCAAAAAATGTAAAGGGCGTTTTCGGGCTGACCATTTGACTGATGGCAAATGTCCGAACTGTGGTTCGACAGAATTAACTGAGCCGAGACCGTTTAACCTGATGTTTAAAACAACTGTTGGGCCGGTGGTGGATGAAAATAATATTGCTTATTTGCGTCCGGAAACTGCACAGGCGATTTTTACTCAGTTTAAGAATGTAGTTGATTCGACCTCTCGTAAGCTGCCGTTTGGTATTGCGCAGATTGGTAAGTCTTTTAGAAACGAGATTACACCTAAGAACTTTATCTTCCGTGTGCGGGAGTTTGAACAGGCTGAATTAGAGTTTTTTGTAAAACCGGGTGAAGACGAACAATGGCAAGAAGAATGGGTGAAAACTCGTGTTGATTGGTGGGTTGAACAGGGATTGAAACGGGAGAATATTCATCTTTATGTAACGCCCAAAGAGGATTTGGCTCACTATGCGAAAGCTTGTACTGACCTTGAATATAAATTTCCACACGGGGTGGAAGAGCTTGAGGGAATTGCTAACCGTACGGACTATGACCTTGGTAACCACTCTAAAGCGCAAGATGAGTTGAACTTGACGTCGCATTGCCACGAAAACAAAGATTCAACAACCAAGCTTTGCATTATGGACGAGAACAACAAATGGGTTGTGCCATTTGTAATTGAGCCATCGATGGGGGTTGACCGTGCAGTTTTGGCGGTGTTGACGGAAGGATACACTGAAGAAGATTTGGGCAACGGTAATTCTCGTATTGTGTTAAAACTCAAAAAGCACCTTGCGCCGATTAAGGTGGCGATTGTGCCGCTTAAAAAGAACAGTCCGGAGATTATGGCGAAGTGTTATGAGCTTAAGAAGAACTTGATGAAGCTGGGGATTGGGCGTGTGGCGCTTGAAAACACTGGTAACATCGGTAAGGCTTATCGTCGGCACGATGAGATTGGCACGCCGCTTTGCTTAACGGTTGATTTTGAAACGATTGAGCAACAGCCGGAGAGTGTTACCTTGCGCGACCGTGATACGATGGAGCAAGTGCGTGTTAATACGGCGGATTTGGGAGATTATTTACACAACTATTTCCTTAAAGGGTAAAATTATTGTGAACTAGCTCGCAGATGGAAGCCATTCTTCGAAACAGTCACGTACCTATTTAAAGGGTAAAATTATTGTGAACTAGCTCGCAGATGGAAGCCATTCTTCGAAACAGTCACGTACCTATTTGTACGCTCCTGTTTCTTGGTGGACATCTGCGGCTATTTCGCAAAATTTTCCGCCTTAAAGCAGTCTAACGAGCGAGTCAGTTTGGCTCGCTTTTTTGTGGATTGCCACGGCGACGTTGTCGCCTCGCAATGACGGGGTGTGTGGAGTGGGAGATCCCTTGACGAATGGCGTTGCCATTCGAGGGATGACAGAGGAGGAGAGTATGGGCTTGTTTCTTTTAATATGTCATCGCTCTGAACGAAGTGAAGTCAAGCGATCTCGTAAGAGTATGGGTGGCAGCGCTTCCGATGGTTGCTCGCAATGACGGAGGAGGCGATCCCTTGACTCAGGGTGCCGGAATTGGGCACCCTGAGAGGGATGACAGAGAAAAGAGAGTATGGGCTTGTTTCTTTTAATATGTCATCGCTCTGAGCGTAGTGAAGTCAAGCGATCTCGTGAGAGTATGGATTGCCACGTCGCTAACGCTCCTCGCAATGACGGAGGGGGAGGGGGAGGGACGCTTGAAGAAGGAGATCCCTTGACGGCTGTTTCACAGCCGAGGGATGACACAGAGAAGAGAGGGGGATGACGGAGAAAAGAGAGAAGTGGTACGAGAGAGGGGATGGTTAAGAATTATTTTCTTATTTACTATTTAGTAAGTTATCTGTTTTATGCTTTCCTTTTGAAAGGATTGATGAATGCAGGATTTTACTTTACATACACATAATAACGAATTGCGGTTTGATGGTCGGGCGTCTGCTTTTGAGATGATTGCAGCGGCTGAGGCTAAGGGGTTTAAGACTATTGGGGTAACCAATCACTTGGTGATGCATAAAAATATTCATCAGTTTGCAAAAGATGATCCGATGTTTTTTTCTGATTTTAACAAAGCGGAATATGCATACAAGAAGCATATTGAGATTTTACAGAGCTTAAAAGATAAGTTTAAGATTGAGATTAAAATTGGGTTTGAGGTTGATTTCTTCCAAGATAAAGATTGGCGGAATTTTTTTGACAAGATGTTGCCGACGCTTGAAGTGGATTATCTGATTGGAGCTAGTCATTTCCTTAAAAGCGAAGATGAAGAAGAGTTTTTGTGTATGTTATATTATTTTAATATGTTAAAACAAAAACCGGATGAAGAGTTAATACGTCGGTACACGATTAACCATTTGAAAAATATTGCGGCGGCAGTTCGGAGCGGATATTTCAAATTTATTGCGCATTTTGATTATTGTTCACTTTCCGGTTTGGGGGAAGGGACTGAGTATGACCCTTATAAATTTGAGATTATTGATGCCTTAAAAGAAACAAAGACTGCATTTGAGATTAACACGAGCGGGTATGATCGTATTGGTAGACCTCATCCTGCACCGTATCTCATTAAAGAATTAGCAAGAAGTGGTGATGCTCCTGTGTTGCTAAGTGATGATTCGCACGAGCCAGCGCATTTGGGGCGGCATTTTGACGAAGCGGAGAAGCTGCTTTCTGAGTTGGGATATACTAATCGGTTTTCATTGAAAGATATTTAAAGAGAGTGATATGCAGGATTTTACTTTACATACACATAATAACGAGTTGCGGTTTGATGGTCGGGCGTCTGCTTTTGAGATGATTGCGGCGGCAGAGGCTAAGGTGTTTAAGACTATTGGGGTAACAAACCATTTAATTATGCATAAAAATTTGGCACAATTTGCTGACCTTGAACCGATGTTTTTTTCTGATTTTAACAAAGCGGAATATGCATACAAAAAACATATTGAAATTTTGCAGGGCTTAAAAGATAAATTTAAGATTGAAATTAAAATTGGATTTGAAACAGATTTTTTTCAAGATAAAGATTGGCGGAATTTTTTTGACAAGATGTTACCGACGCTTGAAGTGGATTATCTGATTGGGGCGAGCCATTTTCTTAAAAGCGAAGATGAGGAAGAGTTTTTGTGTAATATCTATCATTTAAAACGTTTGGAACGTTTGCCTGATGCGGAAGATCTGAAACGTTATGTGGTTAATCATTTTAAAAATATTGCAGCGGCGGTTCGGAGCGGATATTTCAAATTTATTGCGCATTTTGATTATTGTACGATTTTTGGACTTGGCGAGGGCGAAGAGTATGACCCTTATAAATTTGAGATTATTGATGCGCTAAAAGAAACAAAGACAGCATTTGAGATTAACACGAGCGGGTATGACCGTATTGGAAGACCTCATCCTGCGCCGTATCTCATTAAAGAATTGGCGAAAGATGGCGGTGTTGTGCCGGTGGTTTTGAGTGATGATTCGCACGAGCCAGCGCATTTGGGACGGCATTTTGACGAAGCGGAGAAGCTGCTTTCTGAGCTGGGATATCAAAATAGACTGCGCGTTTAAGGGATGTGTTGGTGAGCAAAATAATACTTGCATAATAGGGAAAATGTGTTATATTTAAAGTCTCTTTTGTAAGTGTTTGTTTATTATTCGGGGTGAGATTATAGTTTAAGGCTTAGCTTTAAAATAATCACGCCGATTTTTATATTCTGCCTGATTTGATTTTATTAACCCTTAAATATATATTATGAAGAATTTTTTACTCAAAATGCGTAACACTGTTGCATATTCTTGCATTGGTGTTGTTGCCATCGTTTTTGCCATCAATTTGGTGCTATTTTTGAAAGGTCTGCATACTTCTGCAGAGATGGCATATGTGGCGGCAAAGTCTGCAACGGTGATTAACTTTGCTATGGTACTGTTGGTGGTGCTTAGCAATGTGTTGCTGAAGGCAGATGATGATACCCAGGCTAATTTTATGGCATTGGGTGGTCTTGGGGGCGTATTTACTTCTCTGTTATGGGGAGGGCTGATGCTGCTTTCGGGATTTTTCTCTGGCTGCTTTTGGATGCCGGTGGTGTATTTTGTCTTAACAATTTATGGAGCTACTGCCATTTATTGTACGACGGTGCATTTTGTGCATAAGCTGCGCAAAATTAAGGTTCATTATGATCACAATGGTGATTATGAGTTTGAGCTTCATTAAATAACTAAAAAGGGGGGGGATTTTATTTCTCCCCTTTAGTTTTTTATGTATAAAAAAACAGGCGACCCTCACGGGCTACCTGCTTACGTTTCAACTATTTGTTCTATGTGGTTTTTTTATTTCATCCTTGATAAAAGGGGATGTTCTCCTGCCAGACACGGATAGTTTCCGGTGTGGCGCATTTGAGGAGAGCCGTTTCCGCAATATCTGCCAGTGGATAATGGCTGACGAAATATTCGATTTCCACGCTGTTACGGCGATACATCAGTTCCTGCTGTGCAGTGTCACATAGGCTGTGGCGTGAGATGTAGAGCATAATTTCATTATGTCTGCCGCGTTTGATGAAGCGGGTTTCGTTTTCTTCCGAGAAACAGTGACTTTTAATGTAAGTCTTGATTTCACGGTGTTTGCCACGGTCTAGCAACATTTTTTCTCCTTTTTCGCAGAGCTGGTTTTTGGAGAGATATTTCAGAATCTCAGTTGGACCGGCGCGGCTGATGATGATTTCGTGTCCGCCTTCTACGTTATAATGTTTGATATAGCGTACGAGGGTGGTGAAGTCTCCGTGTTGGAAGAAAAAAATTTCGGCATTTTTGCTGAAACGGTGATGAGATGTGATTCTTCCAAGCTTTTTGGGGCTTGAAAAACGGATGAACTGCATCTCTTTGAGCTCTCTTTGCTGTTCGGGCTTTTTCTCACATTCTATGAGATAATTTACCTCTTCCCATTCGGCATATTCTATTATGGCGAGCTTTTCACGCTCGTTTAATCTGCCTTGGGCGATAATCGCGCGGGTTATTAGCGGATTATTGCGGCGGATGAGTTCGTATTTGGCGAACGGGGTCAAACGGCGATGTTTAATTCGATAAAGAAGTTCCTCAGGGTTGCAGCGTTCAAGCATTTGCTGTTCGGGGAATATCTCGCTCAAATCTTCCTCGCAGGTTTGCAGATATTGCCGGATGGGGTGGTATCTGCCGTGGGTGAGAAATTCGGAGATAATTTCCGGATTTTCTTTACCTTCAGCGAGGAGAAGCTGTATCAGTCCGAGGTGAGTCGAGCGGAAAACGCATATACGTGCGCCAGACTGTAGACCGTATTTGTGAATATAAAGGACGATAGCTTCGATGTTATCTCGTTTGATGAGTTCTTTTTCAGACCTTGTGTGAGAGAAATGGTTTGCCTTGATGTGGGCAATTAACTCTCTTGCTGTAGCGGAACGGATAAATTCCAGTTCCATCTCTATGTTTTTCAGTTTCATACAGTTAATGCCACCTACTTTACTCAGTGGACTTTATTTATTATAATTCAGATGATAATCACTATAAAAATTTATTATTACGGTGGAGTATATGGAAAATTGATTTTTTTGTCAAGTAATTTTGTGTATGTGGGGGAAGTTTTTTGGGAGGTGTTTATGGATTGCCACGTCGCTATCGCTCCTCGCAATGACGGGTAAGGATGGATTGTTTCCCCCTCCAAGGGGGGAGGGAAGTAGAAGAGAAGGATGACGGGGGTAAGGTGTGCGCTTGGAGTGGGAGATCCCTTGACGGCTTGCGAGCAAGCCGAGGGATGACAGAGAACAGCAAGTTTTTTTAATATGTCATCGCTCTGAGCGTAGCGAAGTCAAGCGATCTCGTGAGAGTATGGTGGCAGTGCCACGGGCAATGACGGGGGGAGGGGAGCGAAAGGGTTATTTTTCTAAAAACCAGACGCGTTGTTGGCGAGTTTCTGTGTATTTGTAAGCGACACCGCGGAGAATGCGATGGTAGAGATATTGGTTCTTGGGGCTGAAATCTTTGGGGTAGGGGTTATCCAGAAGTTTTTGAATATCCGATTCGACAAAAACTTCTTCCGGCATATAATGGCGGCAGAATGCATAACGGGCGGCAGGTAAGTCTGAGGTGTCATACCCGATAGTTTGCAATAATTTGACCTCATCTGTTTCTTTTGAGAGGCAGTGGAGGTTATACCATACGTTGAAATTGTGTTTATATAATTCTCGCCACGGAAAACATTTTCCTGGGTCTGGTTTGCGCGTGGGGGATACATCGGAATGACCGAGGATATTTTCTTTACGTATCTTATATTTTATCACCAAATCTTGCAAGATGCTCTTTAAACTTTTTCTCAATGCTAGCGGGAAGTCATCAGGGGACTGTCCGAGTGTTTGGGTTTCAAGTTCAATACCAATAGAGGAACCATTGAGGGAAGTACCTTCGCTATTGTTCCAGCGGCTTAGTCCGGCGTGATAAGCGACTTTGGTGGGGGGGATAATACTGGTTATGGTGCCGTCTTTGCCGATGATGTAATGCGTGCTCAAGCCTAGTTCATCTAAGGTTTTTAATTGCTTTTCTGGTGTGCCTAATGAACAATGAATGATGATGAACTTTACTGGTTCGGTTCGTTCACGGCAATGTGGTAAAGGAATAGTATGGGTGATAACCGGTGGGCGCTGCATTTTAGTTCCTCTCTATTTGTTGGGTTTAAAATAACAAAGGAGAATTAAAAAATGCTTTACAAAAGAATGTTTTTGAGTAATAAAGTGTAATATTGATACTGGTTTATGGATTGGCGGCAGTGCCAATGCGAGCCGTAGTGCGAGGCGCACAGCCAACGATAGGACTGTGGTGCGTGGCTTGCTATGATGGTGATTTTATTGTTTTAACGGAGTTTGATATGCGGGCAGAATTTTATAATTTGATTAACGAAATTAAAGAAAGTGCATTGATTTTACGGAGGTTTCTTTGACTATGATAATGCAAAACTCCGGCAAGAAGAATTAACAGTTTTAACGGCTGATCCTAAGCTTTGGGATAATCAGGAACAAGCGTTGAAACTGACGGCTGAAAAAAATACGCTTGATGATAGTTTAGCTTTTTATGAAGATCTTGAAGCATCTTTGGCAAACTCTGAGGAGATGGTGGAGTTGGCTGAAGCTGAAGAAGATGAGATGATGTTGGCTGATTTGTATGCGCATTTAGAGAGCTTAAAAGTTAGTGCGAAAGAACGAGAATTGCTTTCTTTGCTTTCTGGTGAGTTTGATAAAAATGATGCTTATTTGGAGGTGCACGCTGGGTCTGGCGGAACAGAGGCTCAAGATTGGGCTGAGATGTTGCTTAGGATGTATTCACGTTGGGCGGAGAAGCACAAATATAAACTAAGCTATGTGGAAGAAACTGAGGGGGATGTGGCAGGCTTAAAGTCTGCGACTATTAAAATTTCTGGGCTTAATGCTTACGGTTGGTTGAAAGGCGAGAGCGGCGTGCATCGTTTGGTGCGTATCTCACCGTTTGATAGTAATGCGCGGCGGCATACAAGTTTTGCCTCAATTACAGTTTATCCGGTGGTTAACGATGATATCAATATTGATATCAATCCTGCTGATATTAAAATGGATACGTATCGTTCTTCTGGTGCGGGTGGGCAGCACGTGAATAAGACCGAATCGGCGGTGCGGTTAACACATATTCCCTCTGGTGTGGTGGTTTCTTGTCAGACAGAGCGGTCGCAATTTGCTAACCGTGACCAAGCAATGAAGATGTTACAAGCTAAGTTATATGAAATTGAACAGCGCAAAAAAGAGGCGGCGGCTGAGCAAAAATGGGAGGAACAAGGTGATAATGGCTGGGGATATCAAATTCGTTCATACGTGTTGCAGCCATACAAGATGGTTAAGGATTTGCGCACCAATGTTGAAACCTCGGATGACCGTGGCGTGTTGGATGGAGAAATAGATATATTTCTCTCTGCGTATCTCTCAAAGGGGTAGATTTTTTTGATTTTCGTGCTAGTACGAGCGGTGCGGTGGCGCTCGCAATGACGGTGCGCTTGGAGCGAGGAGATCCCTTGACTCAGGGTGCCGGAGCAGGGC
>JAMPED010000003.1:108688-130817 GCA_023665325.1 Acetobacter sp. | reverse complement strand
GGAGCAGATTTACTAGGATATATCCCTATAAATCAAGAAATAGAGCTATTAACATCCATTGGTCTAGCTCAATATGATTTCAAAACGTCAACTAAAACCACAACAAAAGAAAATATAGAAGGAAAAGCAGATGAATTTTATTACTCTTATTCAAAAAATGCTAAAGATTTCAACACAAACGCACTCCGTATTGGTTTAGGCGCACAATACAATATAGAAAACAAATTCGCTATTCGCACAATGGCTCACTACATAAAAATGGAAGACACAAATTATATAAAAAATATGATTGAACTATCATTAGGAATTCGCTATATGTTATAAACAAAATCCCATCTATTACAATAGATGGGATTTTCTTAAATTTTAACAACCGCACTATGCCTATATCCTGTATGATTATCATATCGATGCGAATAAAAAAGTTTCTCTCCACAAGCAGTGCAATATGGACAAACATCAATCTGTCGAACACCGCATTCTAAAAGTTGCTGCTTATTTATTTGCTTCAAACCAACAAAATACTTATCCTCACTTTTTATAAACCCCTGTCCTATATTCTTTACAGTTAAAGCTAAAGCGTCATAAACCTCTTTTCCAACTTCATAGCATTGTTCACAAATTGTTGGACCAATAGCCACCTTAATATCCTTAACAGAAACTCCATATTCATTAACGATTCGTTGAACAACAAGCTTCGCCATTCCTTGCACTGTCCCACGCCAACCTGCATGTGCAATTATACTCCCTTTGCCAAAATAAAAAACAAGAGGTGTACAATCACCAAAGTTCATAAAAGCAGCCCCTTTTTCAACCAACAAAGCATCAACACTTTCATAAAAATATTTCCCCTCCTCAACCTTAGCTATATCTACACTATGAACAGGCTGATTAGTTGCCATTTTTTGTCCCAAATAATCCTCCACTAATTTTCGATTAAAAAACATATCCTCTTCTTTAGAAAAAAGACAAAGCTCACGCGTAGTAAAAAAATGCTCTAAACCGAATAACAAATCCGATTTTAAAACTTTTCTCCCTTGTATAATATCAAAATAAAACATTAATTTTTAGATTCTTCTATTTTTTCATCAATCAACCAAATTGCATTTTTAATATTTTTTTCCAAAAATGCCCTATGATTTTGTGCATCTAAATCTTCAAAAGAAAATAATCGTGGCTCTCTGTACACCCTTTTAACTTGCATATACTCACCAGCAACCGCTTTTCCATTTTCTAGTTTAGCAGTTAAATCCATCGTCGGTTCAGCACCGCCCAACAATTCCAAATAAACTTCAGCAAGCAACTGAGCATCAAGCAAAGCACCGTGAAATGTACGAGCTGAATTATCAATATTAAAGCGTTTACACAATGCATCCAAATTATTTCTTTGTCCTGGAAATTTATTTTTAGCAATTTCTAATGTATCAACAGCCCTATCCCATCCATATTCAGCATATCCCAGCCTTTTAAGTTCATAGTTGATAAACTTCATATCAAACGTAGCATTATGCGCTACTAAAATTCCATCATCACCAATAAAATCTACCCAATCTTGCGCCACATCTGCAAACACTGGATAATCTTTCAAAAACTCAGTCGTCAAACCGTGTACCTTAACAACTTCTTCTGGAACATCTCTTTCTGGATTGATATACTGATGATAAGTTTTTCCTGTTGGCACGTGGTTGATAAGTTCAACAGCACCAATTTCAACTAATTTATCCCCTGTCGTTGGGTCAAACCCAGTTGTTTCAGTATCAAAAACAATTTCTCTAATCGTTTGCATTTCTATAGTCCTTTTGTTAAAAATAATAAACTTTGTATCAATACACCATCCGAAACATCCGTATCGATAATAAAATCGGCTTTTCCTTTTTTTATACTTTGCGGCATTTGCAAACGATTAATTTTTTCAAAATCTTCAGCCGTAATATGATCTCTTTTCATAACCCTTGATTTTTGTTTTTCATATTCAACATCCGCCAAGACTACAAAATTAAAATATTTATCCCATCCCATCTCATAAAGCAACGCAACATCAACAAACACTAACCCACTATTTTTATTCTTGCGAATAATGCGACGTAATTTATCAGTCAAAAAAGGATGAATAAGTTCCTCTAATATTTTTAACTTTTCAGGATGACTAAATACCAAATCGCGTAAAGCTCTTTTATTAAATACACTGTGCTCATCAAAAACTTCAGGAAAATATTTTTGTACAACACCTAAAAACTCTTTCTTATAATACAAAAGTTTTACCCATTTATCAATATCATAAACAAGAAAACCTTGTTTTCTCAATATGTTAGATATTGTTGTTTTTCCACATCCAATTGATCCAGTTATCGCTGCTAATATCATTTTATCCTCTGTTACTTATTCACACCTTGAAAGTAGGCTGTGTATAACTATATAGTTTAAAAGAAACACTAACAAACAATCCTCATAAACCCAAAATATAACCCGAAGTTATAAACAGTTTTCTTTAAACTATCCCACCTTGTTAATTCTGTTGATATCTCATTTTATCCTCAATAAAGACAAAACAATTAATATTTTGTTTTTAAAACAGATTCTTGGAGTCTTACACAACCTTTTAAACAATCCTTAAAAATTCTGGATAAATTCGTGTACAAAAACTTATCCACATAACTCACAGGAATAAACAAATAACAAAAAATAAATTTAAAATAATTGATTGGAATTTTTCGCTGTTTATAACTTTTTATCAAAACTAACATCAGTCTCTCTTGCTAATAAAATCTTTTAAAATCAAGCAAGAACATTTACATTGACATCTAAAATTTTTTCTCTATAAACAAACTAACATAAAAATAATAATTCAAACTCAATCTTAATTTTCCAAACAGGTTCTCAATGCATTTAAAAGATTTAAAAGACAAATCTCCCAAAGAACTCTTAAACCAAGCAGAAGATATGGGAGTTGAAGATGCTTCATCTATGCGTGTTCAAGACTTAATCTTTGCAATAATGAAAAAAGTAGCAGAAGATGACGAAGTTATCTATGGTGATGGAACGATAGAAGTTATGCCGGATGGTTTTGGTTTTTTGCGTTCATCCCAGTCAAATTACCTAGCATCAGCTGATGATATTTACGTTTCTCCGCAACAAGTAAAAAAATACGGATTACGCACAGGCGATACTGTTGAAGGTGAAATTCGTGGTCCAAAAGAAAATGAGCGTTATTTTGCATTAACAAAAATAAACACAATCAACTATGATGATCCGGAAAAATCTAAACTAAGAATAAATTTTGATAATTTAACACCACTTTATCCTACTGAAAAATTAAATTTTGACATTATTTGCGGTGATAAAGACTATACAACACGTGTAATTGATTTAATTTCTCCACAAGGAAAAGGTCAACGTGGTTTAATTGTTGCACCACCTCGTACGGGTAAAACTGTAATGTTGCAAAATATTGCACACGCAATAGCTACAAACCATCCTGAAGTGTACTTAATGGTATTATTGATAGATGAGCGTCCTGAAGAAGTAACTGATATGACACGCTCAGTTAAAGGAGAAGTTATTTCTTCAACATTTGATGAACCTGCAGCGCGTCACGTTCAAGTTGCTGAAATGGTTGTTGAAAAAGCCAAACGTTTAGTAGAAAACAAAAAAGATGTAGTTATTCTTCTCGATTCTATTACACGTTTAGGACGTGCATATAATACTGTATTGCCTTCATCTGGTAAAGTTTTAACCGGAGGTGTAGATGCTAATGCTCTACAACGTCCAAAACGTTTATTGGGTGCAGCTCGTAACGTTGAGGAAGGTGGTTCTTTAACCATAATTGCAACCGCTTTAATTGATACAGGGTCCAGAATGGATGAAGTTATTTTTGAAGAATTCAAAGGAACAGGTAACTCTGAAATTATCTTGGATAGAAAATTAACAGATAAACGCCTATTTCCAACAATTGATATCACTCGTTCAGGTACACGTAAAGAAGAGCTATTAGTTGATAAAAATATTTTAACAAAAATGTGGGTTCTTCGCCGTGTGTTAATGCAAATGGGGATGACTGATGGTATGGAATTTTTGCTTGAAAAATTAAAACTCAGCAAAGATAACAATGATTTTTTTAATAATATGAATTCATAAAAAAATAAGCGGCTAATGATAGCCGCTTATTTTTAACCCAAAGTTGATAAAAAATTTTTAAGAGCTATCATATCTGCAAAAATATGTTTAATTCCTAATTGCTTAATAGCCTGAATATTTGGTAAATTATTATTCATTTCGCAGCCAATAAATGCTACAGTCAACATTCCTGCTGCTAATCCAGCTTTCATTCCTGCCAGAGAATCTTCTATGACAATACATTCTTTCGGTAAGAATCCCATTTTCTTTGCTGCAAACAAAAATAAATCAGGTTCAGGCTTTCCTTTTTCAACCATATCAACTGTAAATATATTTTGTTGATTAAAATACTTTTTAATACCAGTTATTTCTATTTTATGCATCGTTTTAGTTTTTACGCCACCTGTTGCAATACATTGTTTAAATTGTGTCATTGTAAATATATCATCAATATCGGGAGTTAATGCAAATCCCTGCTCCATTGTTTTATAATCTAATATAGCAGCTTTTTCCCAGAATTGATTATCAGTTTTTATATTGATAGAATCTAGAACATCTTTTTTGGTTTGATCACTCATACCACCAAGATATTTATTTGTTGTTTCAAAATCCCACCCTAAAGCAAGTTCTTCATTAAGTAATTTTTGCCGATTTTGTAACCATAATTTTTCAGTATCTGCAATAACACCATCAAAGTCCCAAATAATAAGTTTTATATTTCTTAAAGACATTATATATTCTCTTCTTTTGTGATTTTTTAATAAGTGTATAAATTGAAAATTAAAAAAATAATAAATTTTATAAATAAAAGCAGTGTATTTAAAGCTTGAAATATATAAACCATCAAGTTATAACAAATAAAAAGGAGTATAAAATGTCTGATCAAACAATATACGCATTATCAACTGTTTTCGGTAAATCAGGAATTGCTGTAATTCGCATTTCTGGTAAAGATGCTCTGACTATTATTTCAGAGATTACAAATATTGATATAACTAAAATTAAACCAAGAAATGCATATTATACTCCTATTAAAGATAAAAAAACACAGGAATTATTAGATAAAGCACTCGTAATATATTTCAACGCTCCCCATTCTTTTACTGGTGAAGATGTTGTGGAAATAAATTGTCACGGTTCTAAAGCTGTTTTAAACAGTGTTTTAAATTGTCTTAGTAGTTTTTCAGAATTACGTTTAGCTGAACCTGGAGAGTTTTCTAAACGTGCTTTTTATAATCAAAAAATGGATTTAACTGAGGCTGAGGGGTTAGCTGATTTGATTGATGCTGAAACAAAAGAGCAGCAAAAGTATGCGTTACGCCAAATGGAAGGAAATTTAAAAAATCTCTATTCTTCTTGGCGTGAAAATTTGGTAAAAGTCTTATCAATACTTGAAGCGTATATAGATTTTCCGGATGAAGATATTCCTCAAAATTTATATAATGATATTTTAAACACTGTATTTAAAGTTAAAGAGGAAATAAAAGCACATTTATCAGGAAACAATGTGTGTGAAAGATTAAAAAATGGTTTTCGTATTGTTATAGCCGGTGAAGCTAATGCTGGAAAATCAAGTTTGATAAATACATTAACAAAAAGAAATACTGTAATTGTATCAGATATTGCAGGAACAACGCGTGATGCTATTGATATTAACTTAGATATTGGGGGATATCCAGTTGTTATCACTGATACTGCAGGTATAAGAGAAACAGAAAACCCTATTGAAAAACAAGGGATAGATATTGCTTTGCAGAAAATTGTAGATGCTGATATTGTAATTGCATTATATGATGGTAACGGTGTATTTAAAAATATAGATAGCTTAAATAATAAAAATATTATTTTTGTTGCGAATAAAGCAGATATGCTTTCAGAAACACAGAAGAAAGATATTTTGAGTAAAAAACATCTTCTTATTTCAGCTAAATATAATGAAGGAATAGATGATTTGATTTCTATTTTACAAGATAGTATAAAAGATAATTTTTCATCATCTTCCAATTTTTTAATCACCAGAATAAGATACAGAAAAAGCCTTGAGGAGTGCTTAAGCAATCTTCAAAGCTTTTCATTAGATAAAGAAATTGAGTTATCAGCCGAAGATATTAGACTTTCTTGTCGAGCAATTGGGCAAATAACAGGTGCTATCCATATCGATGAAATTTTGGATAAAATTTTTGGTAGTTTTTGTATTGGAAAATAATTACTCTGCTTTAGAAGAAGCTTTTATTTGAGATAATAATAAATCAAAGTGCTGGATTATCTTAGATTTATTTAAATCTTGATAACTAATATAATCAATAATATTGCAAGTAAGAACATCAATATTTTCACTTACTATATAATCGATTGCATCACAAAATTTGTAAAAATTGCTATAATTAAGCTTATTTTGACCATTATTCATTTTTTTCATAACATCAATAATATTTTTAAAAATAGCATTCCTATCAAAACAGAAATATGAATCTATATGAAATAAAGACATAAGCGTAGCAATCTCTTCATTCATAATTTCAATATTGTTAAAAGAGTTGTCAAGAATATCATAAAACATTTCTATAAAATATTTTCGAATAAAACGATAACAAAATATATTTTGATAACTGTTTTGTTCAATTATATATTGACACAGCTTAATGCAATAGAGCATATTTTCTTCGTTTTGCTTTGCTGTAATTTTTAATGTATCAAATAAATAGTAAAAATCTTCTTTATTAGGAGTTCTTTTGGCTAGTATTGCTATAGTTAACTCTTTAATCTCTATTATATTAGATGCAAAAGAGGTATATTGATTTTCTATATTGCGCATTAACTCTCTTTTGAAAGCTCTTAATGATTCATTAGCACTAAATTCGTGCTGTAATAATAAATAATTTGTTGAATGCAATACCTTCCAATATCCATAAATGGTATTATGTGTTAAGCCAAATATTTTTTTATTGATAGATATAAAGTCATTTGGGGTAATTTCTTCATTTATAGTAGCACTCAAAATTCTATCAATCCAGCATAGAAAAGTTGTTTCTTTCTCATTTCTTTCTATTTGATAATTATCTCTCGTTAGTTTTTTTAATACATTATTTTTAACATTTATAAAATCTTTTAACATAAGTTTATTATTGTATTTCAAAATAAAATTATCAAGAATTCTTAATATTAAAAAATCGAAACTTATAAAAAATGTTTCACGTGAAACGGTAGATAAAGATGAAATCAATGTAGATAACATTTCTGCATTTATCGCTCTATTTAACTTTTCAGCAGGTAAGTTACTTAACTTTACTATCTCATACAAATATCTTTTTTCGTTAATATCTGATGTTAAAGTTGTTTTAAAAAAAATATTCAATATTTTCTTTATATTTGAACTGGTTAAATTATGCGAAGATGTTCGCAAAATATTTTCAGTTAATGATAATTCATAGACATTTTCAAAACGTTTTTTAATTAACAATGCATCTAATTCACTAAAAAAACGATTATTTTTACTATCGTTAATGATAGAAATAAGAGTAGAATACTTATCGGAAGATACTTTTTGATATTTCATAGTCACACCTATAATTAAAGTTGATATAAGAAATAAATAAAACTATAAGTTATATATGTCAATACTTTTATTTATATTAAAATGTTTTTTGCAAATAAAACTTGAAAAAAGTGAAAACAAAAGTAAAATCGCAAAAAAAATATATTGTAAGAAGGTTAAAATGAATAAATATGATGTTTTAGTTATTGGCGGAGGACACGCTGGATGTGAAGCAGCTTCAGCAGCCGCTAGAATGGGCGTAAAAACTGCGTTAATAACACATAAAATTGCAACAATAGGGGAAATGTCTTGTAATCCTGCAATAGGTGGATTGGGTAAAGGGCATCTAGTAAGAGAGGTTGATGCATTAGATGGATTGATGGCAAGGGTCATTGATAAAGCTGGTATACAATTTCGAATGCTAAATTCATCTAAAGGACCTGCAGTTCGTGGTCCACGCGCGCAAGCTGATCGTTCACTATATAAAGAAGAAATGCAGCAACTGTTAAAAAAGCAAAAAAACTTAAGTCTGATAGAAGGAGCTGTTGAAGGACTCATTTTTCAAGATAAAAAAATAATAGGAGTACGCACTTCTGAAAATATAGAATACTATGCAGATGCGGTTGTGTTAACAGTGGGTACATTTCTTAATGGCGTAATGTTTACAGGTCATAAAACAACAATAGGAGGACGCGTAGGTGATGTTAGTTGTACTGGTATAACATCGTATTTAAAGGAAAAAGGAGTTAAAGTTGGACGATTAAAAACAGGTACGCCTGCTCGTTTAAATGGTGAGACAATAAATTGGGAAATATTAGAAGAACAAAATGGTGATGATAAACCTGTAGCTTTTTCTTTTTTAACAGAAGAGATAAAACAACAACAAATAAAATGCTATATCACACATACAAATGAAGAAACACATAAAATTATTCGTGATAATTTTTCAAAATGCGCATTATTTTCGGGGTTGATAACTGGTGTGGGGCCGCGTTATTGTCCAAGTATCGAAGATAAATTAGTAAAATTTGCAGACCGAACAAGTCATCAAATTTTTCTTGAACCAGAGGGATATAATACAAATGTTGTATATCCTAATGGAATATCTACATCGTTGCCAGCGGATATACAAGATGCATTTATTCATACGATTAAAGGATTGGAGAATGTTGAGATATTAAGACCTGCTTATGCTATTGAATATGATTATGTTGATCCGTTGGAATTAAATAAATTTTTAGGCTTAAAGAAAATTGATGGTTTGTATTTAGCTGGTCAAATTAACGGAACAACCGGATATGAGGAAGCTGCAGCACAGGGTGTTTTAGCGGGAATAAATGCTGCATTATTTGTGAAAAAAGCAGATGGTTTCTCTATAGATAGAAGTGAAGGGTATATAGGGGTGATGGTTGATGACTTAATAACAAAAGGTGTTGATGAGCCTTATCGTATGTTTACATCGCGTTCTGAATATCGCTTGCATTTACGTGCTGATAATGCAGATATTAGATTAACTGAAAAGGGGTATAAAATTGGGTGTGTATCACAAAATCGTTACAGTGTATTTAAAGTAAAAATGGAGCAACTTGAAAAAAAACGTGAATTTGCTAAATGTAGATTTATAAAAAATAGTGAGATAGAAAAATATAATTTACCGCTCAAAAAAGAAGGAGAGAGAAAAAGCTTATTTGTTCTTATGGGGTGTAACGATGTTTCACGTGAAACAATTAATAATATAGCCCCCGAATTTTTTGATGTTGACGATGCTGTTTATGAACAAATATGTATAGAATCTAAATATGATGGATATATGAAAAGACAAAACGCAGACATTGAAATATTTAAAAAGGATGAAAATATACAAATAAATAAAGATATAGATTATTCACAAATTGGTGGTTTATCGAGAGAAGTTGTTGCAAAATTGGAAAAAATTAGACCGACAACTTTAGGTGAGGCGGCGCGTATATCAGGAATAACACCAGCTGCGATTGTTGCTATTTTAGGATATATGAGAAAATAATAAAATAAGATTTATTATAAAAAAAACATAATACTGAAATGAAACAACAATATTGTTTTGATGTTTATAACTTGTTTTTTTGATACAAAATAATTTTTAGTAAAATATTATAACCGCTATGAATGATATTTTGAAAACATACAATGTTTCACGTGAAACAATGGAAAAATTAAAACATTATGAAGCTTTGGTTAAGGAGTGGAATAATAAATTTAATTTAGTCAGTAAATCCTCTGTTAGTGATATCTGGACACGACATATATTGGATTCTGTGCAGTTGGTACAATTTATAAAGCCGGCGGATAAAGTACTCTATGATTTCGGTTCTGGTGCAGGTTTTCCAGCTATTGTATTGGCAATAATGGCCGAACAGCTATTTTCAGAATTAAAAATAAATTTGGTTGAAAGTATTGGAAAAAAAGCCACATTTTTGAATGTTGTAAAAACAGAATTAAAACTAGATAATGTTACAGTTTGTCATAATCGTATTGAAAACTTAAAAATATCAGATGTAGACATTATTTCATCAAGAGCTCTTGCTTCGCTTTCTAAACTTTTAGAATATTCGTATCCGTTCTGTAATAGCAAAACAAACTTAATTTTCCCAAAAGGTGAAAATTGGGAAGTAGAAGTAAAAGAAGCGAAACAACAATGGTTATTTGATTGTAATGTAGTACAAAGCATTACCAATACTTCTGGACATATCTTGAGTATAAGTAATATAAGGAGAAAAAAATGGTAAAAGTTATATCTATTGCAAACCGTAAAGGTGGAGTAGGTAAAACAACAACGGCTGTAAATATTGCTACAGCAATGGCTGCAATTGGTAAAAAAGTACTTATTTTAGATATGGATCCTCAGGGCAATGCAACTACATCGTTAGGTATAAATAAAAATAAATGCCTCTTTTCTACATACGATCTAATGATAAATAATTGCAAAGCTGAAGATGCTATTGTTAAAACAGAAATCAAAAAGTTTGATATATTACCCTCAGCTCCAGCATTAGCTGCCGCTGAAATTGAATTGATAGATGTTAATAAAAGGGAGTTTGTTTTAAAAAATGCTCTTAATGCTCTAAATAATAAATATGACTATATTCTTATTGATTGTCCGCCATCTCTAAATTTAATAACTGTAAATGCTCTAGTATCTTCTGATTCCGTAATTGTCCCATTACAAAGTGAGTTTTTAGCACTAGAGGGACTAACAGACTTAATAAAAAATATAAACATAATTAAAAAGAATTTTAATTCAAAATTAGATTTGCAAGGAATCGTTTTAACAATGTTTGATAAAAGAAATAATCTGAGTCAAATGGTAGAAAATGATGTGAGAAAATATTTTGGTGCCAAAGTATATAAAACAGTCATTCCGCGTAGTGTGCGCATATCAGAAGCTCCATCACACGGACAGCCTGTGTTGATATATGACTTCAAAAGTACCGGTGCTAAAGCCTATTTAAGCTTAGCTAAAGAAGTTTTAAAAAGAGAAAAGGAGATATAGAATGTCAACAAATAAAAAACACGGATTAGGTAGAGGGTTAGAAGCACTTTTAGGTGATGATGATTTAAGTTTTAATTTAGATTCCATCAATACAACCAAAGAGAATACAGAATCTGGAATAAAATTATTGCAAATAAATTGTCTGACACCAAGTCAATATCAACCACGTAAAGAATTTAATCAAGATGCATTAAATGCATTGGTAAATTCTATTTGTGAAAAAGGTGTATTACAGCCGCTTATTGTAAGAAAGTGTGATAATGGATATGAAATTATTGCAGGTGAGCGTCGATGGCGCGCAGCTAAACTTGCAGGATTATCTGAAGTTCCTGTTATTGAAAAAGACTTAGATAATCAAGAAGTCCTTGAGGTAGCGCTGGTTGAAAATCTGTTGCGCGAAAATTTATCACCAATAGAAGAAGCAGAAGGGTTTAACCGTCTGATTATGGAATTTTCACATACACACGAAATATTATCTAAAATTGTTGGTAAATCAAGGAGCTATATAACGAATAGCCTACGTCTTTTGGGACTACCTGAAGCAATTAAAGAAATGTTGAAAAATAATCAACTGACAGCAGGACACGCACGCGCATTAGTTGGATTAGAAAATGCGGAAGAGATAGCTCAAAAAATAATTTCTCGTGGTTTAAGTGTGCGACAAACTGAAGAATTAGTTAATAATATCAAAAATCATAAAATTGAACAAATTAACCGTAGTATAAAAAAAGATCCCAGTTTAAAAGAGTTGGAAAGAGATTTAACTAAAAATATTGGATTAAAAGTTAAAATTAACGCAAAAGATAATGATATGGGGCGTGTAATGATAGAATATAAAAATCCAGCAGAACTAAATAGTATTCTAGAATTATTAGAAAGAAATAGAGCCTAAAATATTTTATCAAAGTTTGAAAATATGCCTTATTTAAAATTTGGCATATTTTTTTTGCATAGAAAAGAAAATGAAGTTCGACAGTATGAATGGTCAAAAAAAGAAAATTATCTAACTAGAAATTAAAAAAAATAAGAATATAATAAGGTATTGTTTTAGCTAAGATTTTATATATATCATAATATGAGATAATAATTTATATCTTTAACAAGATATAATTAACGTAATGAACAAATAGTCAGCTTCTTATATAAAATTAAGCATTGAAGATTTCTTGATATTTTTGAATAAGTAAATTTTTAGAGCTGCAGCATCCATTCTCGAACCATTCTTTTTTTAAAACATCGAGATATAATCCTATAAATTTAACATCTGCTCCAATACTTATAAGATCTTTTCCATTAAGTGGAAAATTAGGAATAGGTGTAGAATCCAGTGTATTTAAATCTTTTTTTAATTGCTCACTTTTTTCTGAATCTAAATTTAAATAAATCCATTTATCACGACAAATATCTTTTCCATATTGGTAAATTGCTTTATTGGTGGAAACACTGTCTTTAAAGCTTTTTTGTGTTAATTTAGCTTTACTAAGAGCTAAAAGATAATCTTTTTGCTCCTTATTTAATCGAAAAATATCGGCAAGTCTGCCAGCACGTTTACTATCAGGCTCAAACATAACATAAATACGACGAATAATATTTTTTTCAATACAAAGAAATCTAACCAAACTATCAAGTTTTTCCAAATTGCTAATATTTTTTGGTGGAGCAATTAGAAAGTCTAAAATTCCATTTTCAAAAATAAGTTTTAATGCTTGTACAGCATATGGAGCCATAAGAATTTTAAATAATTCTTCTTTGATTTTATCTGCAGAAACTCTTTTCAATAAAGCTTTGCATTCAATGCAGGCATTAAGCGATTTTTTATCAATTTTTTTTCCAAACATAGCGCAAAAACGGAAGAAACGCATAATGCGAATGTAATCATAGGCTATTGTTTCTTGTGGGTTACCGATAAACTTAATAACACCATTTTCTAAATCATCAATACCATTATAATAGTCAAAAACATTACCTTTTTCATCGGCATATACTGCGTTAATAGTGAGATCACGATTTGCAGCATCAACTTTCCATTCATCTTTATTGCTTTCTTCTTCGGAAGACAGGGACGTAACCTTAAAAAAACTACTGTTGATAATAACACCAATTGTGAAAAATTGAATTCCAATGGGAACACATCGCAAACCTTCATCATCGCACATATCAGAAAACTCGGAAGGAGATAAATCTGTTACTAAATCAATATCTTTGCGTACAACACCAGCAATAGCATCTCTCACAGCACCACCAACAAAGCGTAAAACACCACCGTGTTTTTCAACAAGTTTAAATAGTTGTACAATATCTTTATTATTGTTAATAAGTTTTTCCGGAGCAATATATTCAGGGTGAAACATTTTTTCCTCATTTTCTTGTGATTTATAAAACTTGTTAATGGTTTATTATAAATGTCTTAATTATACTATAACAAAATAAAATTTTTTAGGAAATAATATGATGATTAAGTATGTAAGTTTCTTTTTAGCGGTAGCAATAAGTCTGCCAGTATGTGCAGCAAATATTCCGACAGAAATTGGAGAATATGGAGATTGGACTGCATATTCCTATAAAGAGGGGAAAAATACTGTATGTTATATGGCTTCAACTCCCAAAAAAGATGAGGGAAATTATAAAACACGTGGTGAGATCTATGCAGTAATTACACACCGCCCAGCAGATAAAAGCTATGATGTGGTTAATTTCGTTGCTGGTTATACATATAAAAACAATACAAATGTTGTGGTAAAGATTGGAACAACAACATTTAATAATCTATTTACAAGTGGGGATAATGCTTGGGCACCAGATAATGCAACCGATAAAAAACTCGTTGATACAATGAAAAGAGGTCAGCGAATGATTGTAGAGGGTATTTCTTCTAGAGGAACCAAAACCAAAGATACATACTCCCTAGCAGGGTTTAGTAAAGCATATCAAGCAATTAGTACAAAATGCAAATAAAAATGACTGAAAAAATAGAATTAACAAATTTAAGCAAAGAAGAACTTACAGCCGAAATTCTGAAAATCGGTGAAAAATCATTCCGTGCTAAACAACTGTGGCAGTGGATATATTTTCGGGGTGTGACAGATTTTAATGAAATGAGTAATTTATCGTTAATATTGCGCCAAAAATTACAAGAAAATTTTACAATTACACGCCCCAAAATCGTTACAGAACAGATATCAATTGATAAAACCCACAAATGGTTACTTGAATTTAAAGATGGCGAACGGGTTGAAATGGTTTACATTCCTGAAAAGGATAGGGGCGCTGTTTGTATTTCTACACAAGTTGGATGTGCTATGGGATGCCGTTTTTGTCACACCGGAAGTCAAAAATTTACAAGAAATCTAACAGTGGGAGAAATTGTTGGACAGTTTATGGTGGCTCGAGATGCCTACGGTGAATGGCCTAGCCCAACAGATGAAATACGTTATCTTTCTAACATTGTTGTAATGGGAATGGGAGAACCTTTAAATAATCTCGATAATGTAGTTAAAGCATTAAATATAATTACTGATAGTGAAGGAATTGCTCTCTCTCGTCGTCGTATAACAATGTCAACCTCTGGAATTGCACCAAGGATTGTAGAGGCAATGCAGAAAACAGGTGTACGTTTGGCTGTATCTCTACACGCGCCAAATAACATCATTCGCTCGCAGATAATGCCAATAAATGATAAATTTCGAATTGAAGAAATAATGAAAGCTTGTGCAGAATATCAAAAAGGTGAACACAGCCGATATATTACGTTCGAGTATCTCTTGTTAAAAGGTATTAACGACAGTCTAGACAATGCTAAAGAGTTAATCAATTTGCTCAAAAAATATAAACTGAGAGCATTATTTAATCTCATACCCTTTAATCCTTGGCCAGGTTGTGGATTTTCTCCAAGTGATAAGAAAAACGTAGAAGCTTTTTCGAAAACATTGGATGAGGCAGGATTCGCTGCTCCGATTAGAGTAGCGCGCGGACAAGATATTCTAGCAGCTTGTGGACAATTAAAGTCTAAAAAAAGCACATCCTAATCTAGTTTACAAGCACCATCTAGGGTATAATCCAGTCTATTTTCTCGAACTCCTAGAGGATCTTGGTGAATAAGAATTTGACTATTCGGATAAAATGCCAAAATTTTTTGTTCAACAGATTCAGTTAATTCGTGCGCTTTATTAAGGGAAATTGTACCGTTTAGCTCAACGTGAAATTCAAAATAAAAGACATCGCCAAGATTTCTCGTTCTAAAATCGTGCATTCCGTGAATCCCTTTACTGCTTTTAACAATATCTTTAATTTGTTCTCGAACATCCACGCTTAATTCTTTATCTGTAATTTGTTCGATGGATTCTTTGGCTAAAATATAAGCACTGTAAAGCAAATAACACGAAATAAATAAGGCTGTAAGAATATCAAAATATACAAAACCAAAAAAATGTATAAGAAATAGAGAAACAACAACTGCAGAGTTGGTTAAAAAGTCGACAGTATAATGCGCCATATCTGCTTTTATAGCTAAAGAGTTGGTTCGTTTTGCAACATATGCTTGGTATGAAACCAATAAAGCCGTTGCAAAAATACTAAACAACATAATCCAAATTCCTAAAGAAGTTTGCATAATTTCAACAGGATAGATAAAACGTTTAATTCCATCAAAGATAACAAAAACACCAGATGCAGCTACAAAAACAGCCTGCAATAAAGCACTCAAAGCTTCTGACTTGCCATAACCATAACGATGGCTTTGAGAGGCAGGCTTAGTTGCAAAATAAATAGCTGCAAAAGAAATAGCAGAAGCTAACAAATCGGTTAAACTATCAATCAATGAAGAAAAAACAGCCAAAGAATCTGTTTTTAAAAATGCGATTGTTTTAAGAATAATTAACAATAAAGCTAATAAAACACTGGCAACAGCAGCAGATTTTTTAAGACGATTATTTCTTTCATTTAATGTCATTTTGTATCTTTTCCCAATTACTTTTTGATATTTCTAAATACTTACCATTTATAGCATTCTCAAAAAATTCCAAATGTTTACCATTAGGCATTTTTATAAAATAAAATTTTACAAAATATTTTTGATCTTCTGTGCTGTAAAATTCTAGTTCAAATTCGTTATTATTCTCAACATCAATATTGATTGAAAACGCTTTTTTTGCAGAAACATTTTGTTGAACAGAAATAATTTCCGTATTAAGAAGATCCTTTACGAGTGTCATTACTTTTATATCATTGTCGATTTTATTATACTGTATAAAACGCCCAAAACGGAGATTCCATAAAGTACTATATGTCCACGCATTTTTATCTAAAGATAAATCATAAAAATCAACGTCAACTAACCAAACTTGGAATTGATTACTAAATTTAACATAGGCAGCTTTTGCGCCTCTTCCTAAATCCAGATTAAACCACCCTACATCAAGCTGCTCTAATACTTTGTTTTCACTATCCATAAGAGATATTTCAATAGTAGGGGATTGATTATCTTTAAGTGATGAAAATCCAAAATATTTTAAATCTTCAGCTTTATTAGATTTTTTTTCATAATAAGTCATATTATGTAAAGAAACTAAAAAACTGCGGATTCGCTCTTGATATACTGGAAGTGCAGGATACTCTTCTAGAATCCAAATATTATCTTTTAAGACAAAGGTTAGAGTTTGTTTACTATTTTTAAGTCGAATAATTTTTGTTTGCTCAATAGTTTTATTAAAATCCTTAAATACAGGGATATCTTCATACTCGGAAATCGTATTTTTATTATCATAATAGACGCTTACCCCAGCTAAAGCAATAATAAGAATAATCCATAATGAGAGTTTAAATATTTGTTTATCAATAACAAAAATATTTTTTAATGTAAAAGATTTCCAATTTTTTTTACGCAAATGTAAAATTAAAGCTAAAAGAATAACAATTAAAGAAACAAAGTAAATATTAAAGAATTTAACTTTAATCTCCAAATCTGCAATATTATCGTTTGATTTTGTTTTTAAATTACTCAAACTTTGGCGTAAGTTATTGATTTCTTGTCTGGTTTTACCGATTACCGCCAATTCATCAGAGCTAAAGGATGCTCGTTCTTCAAAATTCTTTTTAGCCACAATCTCTCTAAGGACACTTTTTGCCCCATTCATTGCATTAAAAATATCATTTTCTTTAAGTTTGTAACGATAAATATTTTTCTTTCGCATATTATCAATTTTATATAAAGAACGATGCTTCATACTTTTACCGCGCAAACTAATTAAATCATCATTTTCAGTTAAATAGTCTAAAGCGTTCAAAACAAAATTAGCATTATCGAATATTGGTGTAAAATATGAAGAATCTAAAAAGTGCTGTTCTTTAGCCCAAAAATTGTCATACATAAAATCTGTATCAGCTACAGCAATAATATCAAAGGGGCGTGCAGGATTATTGCTTAAAAACTCAGCAGCAATAAAAATTGCATAATCCTGTGGTGAAAATTTCTCTAAAATTTCTCGAGGAGTAGCGCTTTTTTGCGCAAGTTCAACATCCATTAGAGCAGACGTAGTACTCGTTTCAATTAACGGAAAATATAAAATATTAGCGTCTTTTTTAGGCATAACCATCGAGGCTGAAGAAAATAGAATATTATCTAGTTTATGAGTAACACGATGGTTTTGGCTGAGATCATTTTTAGTAACCTTAAATTGTAATAAATCTTGTGTAAAAGAAGGATTGCTCTTATAATTAACAGTTTCATCTACCGTAATAGAATTATCAAAATCTGCAGCAACATTGCCATTATAAAAATCGATTCCCCAATAGTCAGCAAGTTCAAATAACGCTGAAGATTTACCGGTACTTCCTTCAGGAGAATATAAACGAGCAGCATCATCAAAAACATCAAGCAGCAGTAATACTTTTTTTTGTTTCTTTATTTTTTCAGCAACAGAACTTTCCAGTTGTCTGGGATGAATTAACATAAAAACATCATATTCAATATCCAAATCTTCTGGTTCACTGATTAAATGAACATCGTAAAATTGTTCTATCAAATTAAATATTTCCCACTTTTTCAATGTCATATCACTCAGCCGTCCACCCATAACTGGAAGAGAGCTCATTAAGCCAAGTGTTTTCTTTTTATGTTGCATTTTATAAATACTAGAGGTTAATTCCTGTTCTAAAAAGGGAATTCTATCTAAAGAGAGAAAGGGAATAGTTTCTTTTTGAGTTAAAGAGTTTGAAAAACTAATACCAAATAACGCATTTTGGTTAATATCAATTAACGGAATCGGCTGTAAACCATCTGCAAGCGCTTTATCTTCAGTCTTATCTAAAAATTGCGGATTATAAATTCGATAATCAAATTTTCCACGACTATATGCTTTATATTGCTTCAAAAGAAGTTTTACTTGCTCATAGGTCTGACGAATTTGAGGATTCCTTTTTTCTAAAATAGGAGAATAATATAGTCTTGCAATAATTGGATTCTCAATTTTTCGAAGGATATCTTTCGTATTTTTTGTTAGACTTAAATATTTTTCTTCAGTAAAATCATAACTAATCTGTCGAAAAAGATTATTAGCGATAATATTTAAACTAAAAAATCCAAGAAATAATAGAACAACAACAGTAATGCTATGCTTAATACTTGAAGAAGAAATAAGCCCCGCTGTACCTTTTGTTCTTAAACTGATAATAATAATTGTAAGCAGGTTAAAAAAGATAATTAAAGAACCAAAAAAGATAATATCACGTAGTTCAACTAATCCTCTGCTTAAAGATGAAAAATGCGCTAAAAAACTAAAAGAAATAATAGCGTCAACAATTACATCGCTAAATAAAGAACGAGCCCAAAATAAGACATATTCAAAACCACTCCAAAAGAAAAGTAAATTAACAAATACCGCCAAAACTAACGCTATAATTGGATTTTTGGTTAAAGCAGACATCGTTTGCGAAATAGCAAGCATAGCCCCAGCTAAAATAAAACATCCGAGATAACTAATAATAATAACACCATTATCAGGACTTCCTAAAACATTAACCGTAATCCAAAATGGAAATGTCAACAATATAGCAATCACAGCAAAAAGCCAAGATGCAAAAAATTTCCCCCAAACTAAATTGGTTATAGATATCGGAATCGTTAATGTTTGTACAATGCTTTTAGAATGAAATTCCTCTGCCCACACCCGCATCGAAATACCAGGGATAAAAAGAAGATATACCCACGGTTGATAATCAAATAAACCCCAAAGATTGGCATTTCCATCCATAAAAAAATGCCCGAAATAAATAGCTAGCGAACCGCTAAGAATTAGAAAGCCAACTAAATATACATATGCAAGAGGGGATAAAAAATACCGAATTAACTCAAATTTGATAATAGCTTTAATATTCTTCATTTTCGTTCTCCCTTGTTTGAGTTAAGGTTTTAAATGCTTCTTCAAGAGTTTTCTTATGCGCAAGTGCTAAAATATTAGCAAGAGAACCATCTGCAATAATTTTTCCTTTATTAACTAAAATAATTCGAGTAGCAATTGTCTCAGCTTCATCTAGTAAGTGTGTGGAGATAATAACCGTTTTATCTTTTTTCATATCTGTAATAAGTTTACGCATATGTTCTTTTTGATTTGGATCAAGTCCATCTGTAGGCTCATCTAGGAGTAAAATTGGCGGATTCCCTATAATGCTTTGTGCAAACCCTACACGTCGTAAATAGCCTTTAGATAAGGTTTCAATTTTTTGTTCAGCAACATCTTTGATTTTGGCGGTGGACATAATGCGTTCAAGTTCTTTCAGATAAATATCTTTAGTGCATTCACAGTCAGAAACAGAAAGTTTAAGCTCTATAATATATTCCAAGAATAATTTAACGCTCATATCAGCATACATTGGTGCCCCTTCTGGCAAAAAACCAATATCTTTTTTAGTGATTAAATCATTAGAAGAAACATCATTGCCATTAACAAATATATCACCTTTGGATGGTGAAAGATAACCAGCAATCATATTCATTAAGGTCGATTTACCTGCACCATTGGGGCCAAGAAGAGCTATAATCTCTCCTTTGTATGCAGAAAAAGAAATATCACTAACAGCAGTAATTTTATCAAATCGTTTTGTAATATTTTCCAATAAAAGAGTTGGTTTCTTATTTTCGTTAATTTGCGTCATAAATTTCCCCTCCAGTCATAGGAACAGTCACACCAGTTGTTGTTGGAAAAGTAATAGGGAGAGAATAAAGTGATCTTGCACATAAAAATGCGTTAACATCCGCATTAGTTGTTTCTGTAGAAATACCGATTTCTTTTCCAGCAATAACATCAATGCTAGGAAGCCGTTGCCGTATAAAACGCACAAGAGTCGGATTCGCAGCTCCCTTACCACATATAATAACTTTGTTTGGAATTTCGGGAAGATATAAGCATATTGAATAGCAAATAGCCTCAGCCACGAAAGCTGTAGCTGTAGCCGCTCCATCTTCTAATGAAAGTCCTTCCAAATGTTCAGCTTTATCTGAAAAGATACCCGTAAAAGCAGATTTTGGCGGAAACTGAGCAAAAAATTTATGGTGCATTAATGAGTTTACAATTTTTTCGTGTACGTTGCCAAGAGCAGCTAATCGACCATTATAATCGTTATCCATATGAGCGTGTTTAGAAGTCCAATGATTGATAAAATTATCTCCTGGACCACAATCAAAACCAACCATTTCGCCAAAAGAGCCAATCCACGTTAAACTGCTTTTTCCGCTAATATTAACATAAACAACAGGTTTGATTTCATTAGTAGCTAAAGTATTGAAATAAATGGAGGAAATAGGTGTGCCCTGACCTCCGGCAGCAATATCCGCATTTCTGAAATGGGTAACAGTTTTAATACCTGTTTTTTGGGCAATGTATCGACCATTTCCAAGTTGATAAGTGTATTGAATATTGGGGTTATGCAAAATAGTGATTCCCTCAATTCCAACAACATCTATCATTTCGTCACATTCAGCAATAAAATCTTTTATAAGCTGAATATAAAAATCAGAAACCTCTAAATCAACAATTTGTAGTTTTTCTTCATTTTTATCAAATTCTCGATTTAAACCTAAAACGGCACGAACTTTCTCTTTTAACTCATCAGGGTAGGGGACAACATAAGATTTTTTGCGTTCTAAAATGTCTATCCCGTCAGTGCGGATAAGTGCTAGTTCAACACCACCAAAGGTCGATGTACCCATCAGTCCCAGACAGTTTAGCCCCTTAATAATCATATAAAAAACACCTCTTTTATAATTGCAATATCAAATTATTATGCTAATATGCCATAAGTTTTAAGAATAAGGAAGTAAAAATGACAAGTTTTAAATCAGAATTTTTAAACATAATGTTTGAGCGTGGTTTTTACAACCAATGCACCAACGAAACAGGTTTTGATGAGTATCTCGCAGAATGCGAAAAAAAAGGTATTTCAGCGGTTGGATATTTGGGGTCTGACCCTACAGGGGATAGTTTGCACGTTGGGCATATTGTACCATTGATGATGCTACGATGGTTTCAAAAATGTGGACACAAACCTCTCACGCTTGTTGGCGGAGCAACAGCACGTATTGGGGATCCATCAGGGAAAGATAAACTTCGTCCATTTTTGGATGAAGAAACATTATCTCATAATGTTCAGGGGCTCAAAAAATCATTTATGAAATTCTTAAAGTTCGGAGACGGCAAAACAGATGCATTGATGGTTGATAATTATGACTGGTTTAAAAATATAAATTATCTTGATTTCTTACGTGATATTGGAACGTGTTATTCTGTTAATCGTATGCTAACAATGGATAGCGTTAAAAGTCGTTTAGAACGTGAACAACCAATGTCTTTTCTTGAGTTTAATTATATGTTGCTTCAAGGATATGATTTTTGCGTATTACTCCAAAAATATGGCTGTCGGGCGCAAATAGCTGGTGCTGATCAATGGGGAAATATTGTTTC
>JAMPED010000003.1:0-108588 GCA_023665325.1 Acetobacter sp. | reverse complement strand
GGTGCTGATCAATGGGGAAATATTGTTTCCGGAACAGAGTTGGGGCGTCGGCGCTATGATACAGAGCTTTTTGGCTTTACAAGCCCGATTATAACCGATTCTGCAGGTAAAAAAATGGGAAAATCCGAAGGAAATGCAGTTTGGATAAACGAAGATAAATTACCAGCATATAATTATTTTCAATATTTTCGTAATATTGGCGATGCTGAAGTTGGTAAATGCTTGCGTATTTTTACAGACTTGCCAATAGATGAAGTTCGTCGTTTAGAAGTCTTGAAAGATCGAGAAATCAATGAGGCTAAAAAGATTTTAGCTTTTGAGGCAACAAAAATTTGTCGTGGAGAAAACGAAGCTAGAGCAGCACTGGAAACTGCTACTAAAACTTTTGAAAAAGGGGCAATAGGAAATGATTTACCAACGACGGAAGGTTCAAAAGATGGGGTAGGGGTTTTAGATGCTTTTGTAGCTTTAGGTTTTGTTTCAAGTAAAGGTGAAGCTCGCCGTTTAATTAAACAAGCAGGTTTAAAACTAAATGATAAAGTAATAACCGATGAAAATTATGTCATTACAGAAAAAGACCAAATCGAAGGAAATATTAAATTATCCCAAGGTAAAAAGAAACACGGTCTTTTAATATTAAAATAATGTATTTTCATTCTGATAAAACTGTTGCTTTTTTTAAGCGACAGTTTTATTTTGTATTTTAAGAAAAAATAATTTTGTTAATAATTTAAATATATTTAACTATGAGTAAAGGTGTTGTAATTCTGCTAATTGTCCTTTTGGGATGGCTATTAGTGAAGGTAATTTCGCATCTTATTAGATGTATCTTCAACCTCATTGTTCTTATAAGAGCAAACAGACATCCTGAAGACTATTCACGCACCACAGGGGGAATTGTTTTTAACAAAAAAACAGGAAAATTGGAAGAAACAAATGGCGATGTTATCTTACCTTTCTGATTTATAGAACCCGTATTTCTTTTAAGAGAAATACGGGGTTTTGTTATTCAGTCGTCAAATCAATCAGCCGATCTAGGCTTTTTGTTTCTTTGTTATCATATCCTTTATTTTCTTTTGTTTTAACAACGGGCTTATCTGCAAGTTTTTTATTACTTTTTACTTCAGGATTAACCAATTTTTCAAACATCTCATTCATTTGTTTTTGGTCAAGTTCAGATGGTAAACTGCTTGCTGCTGGAGATGTTTTTTTATCAGATTTGTTTTCTTTTTTATCTTTAGATTTATTTTTATTCTTCTCTGCTTTGTTCATATCTTCAACAGATTTGACAGTGTTTTTAACAAAATCTTCAGGCAACATTTTTTCTATTAAATCAGAACAACTTTTTGCCATTACAAAATATCTAGATTCTTTCAATTGTCCTTCTTTAAGTTCTTCGGGAAGGGCAATTTTAACAACTAAATAGCAAAATCCTAAAATTAAAACAGCTCTTAGAAAACCAAATAATAACCCAAAAAGACGATCCATAAAACTCAAAGTACTCGTTCTTACTTTGGCAATAAGTTTATCTGTACTAATAATCCACGCAGCATAAAAAAATGCCATTATAAGTAAAACAATAACAACATACGAAAGTGTTTTGCTCTCAACATATTGATTCATCCACGGCAATATTAGAGGGGAAAGATAGGTTGATAATGCAATAAATAAAATTAGCCCTAAAATAGATAGTATTTCCTTCACAAAACCGCGAATGAATGCTACCAACATTGATAAAGCAATACCAATTAAAATAATAACATCTACATTATTTAACGGTTCCATAAAATCCTCCTTATTAGCTAAATTTAGAAATTAAACGCTGAACATTACCAATTTCGTGGTAAGACATATTAGCAACCAATTTTTGCTTTTTATCTTTGTTAAATGAATTAGGAATAATTGCATTTGTAAAACCTAGTTTTTGAGCCTCTTTTAGACGTAAATTAGGCTGACTAACCGCACGAATTTCGCCAGATAAACCAATTTCACCAAAAACAACCATATCAGCTGGCAAGGGTTTATTTGTCATCGAAGAAATAACAGCCATTGCTACAGCTAAATCAGCAGCTGGCTCAGAAATTTTCAGTCCACCAGCTATATTCAAATAAACATCGTGTGTGCTGAAATTCATTCCGCAACGTGCTTCTAGTACAGCTAAAATCATTGCTAAGCGGTTTGAATCCCATCCCACAACAGCTCTTTTGGCTCCAGCATAACTACTATTACCAACGAGTGCTTGAATTTCAACTAAAAGCGGGCGAGAACCTTCAATACCAGCAAAGACACACGAGCCAGAAACACATCCCTGACGTTCAGCTAAAAATAAAGCAGATGGATTCTCAACCTCAACTAACCCGTTGTCTTGCATTTCGAAAACACCAATTTCATCTGTTGCTCCGTATCGATTTTTGACGGCGCGTAATATTCGAAAATGATGTCCTCTATCACCCTCAAAATAAAGCACTGTGTCTACCATATGTTCTAATACGCGCGGACCAGCAATAGAGCCTTGTTTAGTAACGTGACCAACTAAAAATAAAATAAATCCTTTTTTCTTTGCTATTTTTATTAGTTCATATGCTGCTGCACGAACCTGAGCCACACTACCTGGGGTCGATTCGACTTCATCAAGATACATTGTTTGAATGGAATCAATAATCACCAAAGATGGATTTTCTTTTTCAAGAGTAGCAATAATATCCTTAACACTAGTTGTGCTAGCTAATCGGACAGGTGCATCTGCCAAACCTAAACGTTGAGCACGGATTCGTACTTGATCAATGGCTTCCTCACCAGAGATATAAAAACAACTGTTATTCTGAAGTTTATTAGCCATACCAGCGCATATTTGTAACAACAAAGTAGATTTACCAATTCCAGGGTCTCCTCCCACCAAAATAACAGATCCAGGGACTAAACCTCCCCCCGAAACACGGTTAATTTCAGATAAATTGGTTACTAATCTTTGATATGTCTGACTTTCCCCATTTAATGAAACAAAGTCAATTTGATTTCCTTTTTTTTTAGATGAGATATTAGAAAATTCATCAGTAGGCTTTTTTTCTTCAACAATAGTATTCCACTCTCCGCAGGCATCACATTTTCCTTGCCACTTAGGATACACAGCACCACAAGCTTGGCACGCATAATCTATTGTTGATTTTTTAGCCATTATTTATTTCTCCACTTTAATAGGACCTTTGGAAGATCCTTTAATAAACTGCCGCACGTATGGATTATCTGTTTTATCCAATTCTTTAACTGTTCCATACCAGATAATTTTTCCTTGATAAAGCATTGCAATTTTATCTGCAATTTTTCGAGCAGATGCCATATCGTGAGTAATTGTAAGCGTTGTTGCCCCTAAATCTTTTGCTGATTCAATAATCAAATCATTGATAACATCAGCCATAATGGGGTCGAGTCCGGTTGTTGGCTCATCAAAGAAAATAATTTCTGGCCGCGTTACAACCGCGCGCGCTAAACCAACCCTTTTTTGCATACCACCAGAAAGCTCTGAGGGATATAGATCAGCAATATCTTCTCCTAATCCAACTTGACGTAATACTTTTATTGCAACAATTTTAGCTTTCTTTTTGCTACATCCTCGATTTTGGATTAAATCGAAAGCAACATTTTCCCAAACAGTTAAACTGTCAAAAAGAGCGCCTCCCTGAAAGAGCATTCCCATCTTGCTATGCATACTGTCAATTACTTCAGGATCTTCATCAACAATCTCTACTCCATCGATTTTAATTGATCCACTATCGGGAAAGAGTAATCCTTGAATGCACTTGATTAAAACAGATTTACCAGTGCCAGAGCCACCAATAACAACTAGTGACTCACCTTTATATAAATCAAGATCAACACCATCTAAAACACGTTTTTTACCAAAACTTTTATGCAGATTTCTTATTTTTATTTTAATATCAGCAGACATATCGCACTCCTCTTATCTGGAAAAAAACATTTCAGTAATAAGATAGTTAAAGATTAAAATCAAAATAGACGAGGAAACAACAGCATTTGTTGTAGCGTTTCCAACACCTTGCGCTCCACCTTTAGATTTATAACCATTATAACATCCCATCATAGAAATAATAAAACCAAACACCGCAGCTTTTACCAATCCAGAAACAATACCAATAATTTGTAAATCCTGAAATGTTGCAGTAATATAATTTGCAGGATTAAAGCCAAGTTTATAAACCCCGACAATATAACCACCAAAAATGCCAATAATATCACCAATTAAAACTAAAATAGGTAAAACGAGTAATCCAGCCCATAAACGAGGCGCAATTAAATATTTAAAAGGGTTAGTCGAAAGTGTAACTAATGCATCTATTTGCTCTGTTACACGCATTGTTCCAATTTCTGCAGCCATCGCTGCCCCGATTCGTCCAGCAACCATCAAGGCTGAAAGAACTGGTGCAAGCTCACGAGTAACTGAAATTAAAACAACCGAAGCAATAACCCCCTCAGCCTTAAATCCTGAAAAACCAGAATATGTTTGTAAGGCAATAACCATACCCGCAAAAAGCGTTGTTAAACCAACCACGGGCAAAGAATAAAATCCAATATCCAAAACTTGTTTTAAAAAGAGTTTGAAATAAAACGGCGGAACGAAACAATTATAAATAGCTTTAACAACAAATGCAGTTAATTCACCTAAAGAAGACAAGAACTTTACTAACGGTTTACCTAGAGTTCTTAAAAAAGCTTCTATAATACGCATTATCATTTTGTAACCTCGTAAATTTTATTCTATAGTTTCTATCAATCCGTTTAATTTTGCAATAATTTTACAAAGTATAGAGCAATCAAACGGATATAGCTTTAATTTTGTAATGGATACCCCCAAAAAAACAACTGTTTCCTCTTCAGGTAAACGGTTTAACCCAGTTTTATCTGCACAAAGTTCAATACATAAATCAATTTTTTCTTGCTGTTTGAATGGAAATTTTCCGATTCCAACATTTCTAATTTCGAGTAATCCCTCAATATTTTGTGGAACACTACCATATAATTTATCATCAAGACATTCCAAATTGACTCTATCGTCAGCTACTAGTAAAGCATTTTTATCCATAATCATTCGTAAAGCAATATCAGATTTTCCTGCACCCGATTCGCCAATGAAAAGAATACCGTGATTCTGAAAGCTAATGAGTGTCGCGTGGATATTAAGCAATAGAAATACTCCTCAATCTTTCCGCATTTGCTTCATTATAAACAGTTACTGAAAATAGACGTTCAGATCCTTTGGAAGTAATTTCTATTTTCCAAATATTTTTAGGTAAAATATTTACAATTTTTTCAGACCATTCTATTAAGCTAACACCCTGATAAAAAGCATCTTCAACCCCAAGTTCATACGCTTCATCCGCAACTTTTAAACGATACATATCATAATGATAAATATCAAAATTTTGCGTTTCATACATTTGCACTAATGTAAAAGTTGGACTGGGAACATCCTGTATTCCACTTAAATATTGAATAAAATATCGTGAAAAGGTGCTTTTTCCCACACCCAAAGTTCCAAATAAAGCAAAAATATCACCTTTCTGAGCAATTTTAGCAATACTCGTTGCTAAAAGCTTAGTATCATTTTCTGAATTACAAATAAAATTTCTAGAAAAAATTGTCATCTCATCACTTAAAATAAAGAACCAAAACTAAAGAAACCATCACTTTGGGGAAGTGCCTTTTTCTTAATCGTAAAATCATTTCGTCCACGTTTGATATCACGCCAATCCTCGGGGGTATAAAAACTTCCTTGCCATAAACCAGATGACTCGCTCTGTGCTTTAACTTCGTATGGTTGGTAGATTGTCGTTTCGCGTGTATTGGCTAATCCCCACCCAGCACCTACTAATGCCGCACCAATGTCATATTCACCCCAAATACAAGTAGCTAAATTTTGACCATTAGGATCTACTTTCAAAATATAACAATCAATAGGATTTTGATCTATCCATCCACGAACCCAAGAAGCAGCCTCTTCTCCACAGTTATATGAATGCCCCATAGCATTTGAGCAAACCTGATCGGTATCTGGGGCATCCACACCATATAAGCGAATATAGCGCCCGCCAATATAAAAAATATGTGCGTGAACAACCGTAGCGCTACCAGTAATTTTAGGATATGCATTCAAATTAAATCCTGTTGAGTTTTTTTCACGTTTAGCAGAAGTACGTTTTTTCTTACCTTTGGGGGCTTCGTTATCTAAAAAGTCTTTGCTTCTTTCAATTTCTTTTTCAAGTCGAGAAGAAATCATCTGTTGTTCTTCTTCTGAAACAGGAGATAAATGTGTTGTATAAAGAGCATATGCTAGCCCCAAAGCAATCAAAGTAATCCAAAAACTATAGTTAGGTAAATGCTGTTTAATAGCAATATATGCAAGGGTAATACCACCAATAAGAACGCAAAAACCAATGGCTAGCCACAGCTGCTGCGATGTATGAAATAGCGCCATTCCTCCAATAATAAAGATAGCTGCAACAACACCGCAAATGATTCTTTTTAAAAGCATAACATCCCCAATTTAAAACCTATTTTATAATAAGAATGCATTTTAGTCGTAAAGATTTGGTAAAATCTCCTGATTTTTCCGCATATTATACTTAAGTTTATCAATTTTTTTAAAAATTTCAATAAATTTTGTACCGCTAAAAGATACGTTTTGTTCCGAATATAAAAGTTTATTCAAAGCTGATAATTGTTTAGAAAAATCTTCATTTTGAACTAATCTGTCTACCATATTAAGATTACTGATATCAGAACGCTTGAATTTAATATTTGCCCACTGAAGAAGAACTCTTCTTACTTCTTTATAATCTCGTTTTTTAATAGATTTAATAACCATTAAACTGTATGGGTTTTGAGGTTTTTTAAATATCAAAAAGCATAAAATTAGTAAAAATAAAAGCACAATAAATAATTTTAAACTTAAATATCTACTCCAATCATAAGTTGTTTGAGAAAGATTGGAAATAGTTTTTTCACTAGGAGGAGTTGAAAATGATGATGTATCTGTTTGTACTGTTGTTGATATATTTTCCTCTGCGATATTTGGATTTTTCTGTATAAATATTTCCTGAGCAGGAAATATTGCTTTCTCAATTTTTTGAGTTTCCACATTAAACCATTCAATTTCAATAGGTGGAAGAGTTTGTTTACCTGATTTTATCGGAATATATACCGTATTTATCTCGGCAGTAGTAACAATATCTCCATTAACAACCTTTTCCGTTGTTAGTGGTTTTTCTGGGTATTGTTTGAATGCAGATGTTTCTGTAAAAGTTAGTTGCGGCAACATATTTTGCTGTATACCTGTTGCGGTAATCTGCAATTTGCGACTGATAGCATCTTCAAGTTTAAAAGATTTATTTTCTAATACAGAGGCATCAATAGTTAAATTTTTGAGTGGTAGCCAGTGTTTTCCTGAAAAGTTATTAGGAATAGGTTGCACCATAATTTTTTCTGTTTTAGTTCTCATTCTAACTGGAATTTTCTGTCCTATAAGATTTTGAAAATTAAATCCAATAGCCATAAAATCATCTAAATCGGATAAATCAACATCCTTATTTTTAAGATAAAAGCCTTCAAACGAAATTTGAGGCGTCGTAAGTACTCCACTTTTTTGTGGAAAGGCAGCAAAAGCGTATGTTACAATATTCATTTTTTTATTATTAACGACATCGTGCTTGATAATAGGCTTATTAAGTAATGGGACGACACTCCAATTTTTTTTTGTATCTTCACTTAAATGCATTGCTCCGTTTTGCAAACCAATACTATCATACAAAGTAACCAAAATAGTCACCTGTTGTTGAACGTATGGATTATCTGGAAAGACTGATTGCTCAATTTGAAAAAAAGGAGAATTAGAGTTTTCACGACTATCAGGAATGTAAGCAATGTTTGTAAGTTCCTTAACCTCAATCTCAGCATAATTTGAGCTAATGTTGCCAATTTTTATTGGTTTAATAACAATCTTACCGATTTTTTTAGGAAGGAGATCAAAATTCCATTTTCTAGATTGTGTAATTTGCCCGTTAATAAAATTAACATAATTGGAAGAAGCCTGTGAAACAATTTGAAAATCTTGTTGTAAGGGGGTTAGATCTGGTTTTTGTGTAATATCTCCATCATATTCAATTGTAAGACGAACAGTATCGCCATCTGTAATAACTTTCTTATCAACATAAATATTAACTTCTGCAGCAAATGCAGAAACAGCAATAAAACATATAAAAAAAACTAATAAAAAGTTACATATTTTCATTTTTATACCTGTCTTTCATATATTCTTTTTTGATGAATTCACGTAATAGTCCTCCAGTATCTTCTGGAATTTCGCGATATTTACGCTGTATAGCCAGAGCTTCTTCGTCATATTTTTCGTCTTGGTTGCCTTTTTGCGCATTTACCAGAGAAACATCTTGCTCAGCATTTTGTTCTTTTTCTCCATTTTTATCATCTCCTTGTTCATTATTGCTTTCATTTTCAGGACCGATATTATTATCTGCATTACTCAGAGTATCATCGGATGCATTTGATTCGTTATTGATATTTTCTGCTTGGTTTGAAGTATCTTGATTCTTGTCAGTATCATTTTGAGAAGTATCTTCTTTTGAGTTTTTTTCGCCTGAATCCTTCTCAGAAGATTGATTATTCGAGTTATCATCATTGTTTTGTTTCTCAGTTTCGTCATTATTTTGATTGCTGCTTGGATTGTCTTTATCCTGCTGCTGATTTTGATTAGAATCGTTTTGTTGCTTTTCTTGATTTTGTTGATCTTGAGGTTTATCATTTTGTTGTTGATTTTGATTATTACATTCTAAGAGACTAGGATCGTTTTTACTTTTTTCAAATAAATCAACTAAAATTTGCTTATTATGAAGCGCATCTTGATGTTGTACGTTTTGTTTTAACACTTCTTCAAAAGTTTTTAAAGCATCATCATATTGACAAAGTTTAGTTTGAACAACCCCCTTGTTATATAAAGCTTCTATATCAGATAGCTTTGAAAATTCTTTTAATGAATCTTCTAATTTATTTTGCTTATAAAACGTTATACCTCGCCAACTGGGATCGTCAAATTTTTGTAATGCTTCATCATATTGTCCTTTTTTGAAGAATAAAAACCCTTCTTGAGTATTATTTTGCCAAAATCCTGCATAAGCCTGCGAAGCAAAGCAACATAAAAGCAACACCAGTAATCCACGCCGAAAAAACATCAATACACATAATATTGGAATAAAGATTAAATAATATCCATAATCAACATAATCAGAACGAAGATTATCACTTATGGTCATTTTTTCTAGGTTGACATTGTTAATTTGTTGCAAAATCTTTTGCGGAGATGTTTCTTGTACGTTCATATAAACACCGTTTCCTGTTTCTGCTAAAAATTGCAATTTTTCATTTCCTGAATAAGATGTATCAACCACATAAATATGATAATTATGCGCAACAGCAGTTTTAACTTTTTCTAAAGCCAAATCATAACGCTGCCCAACATCAGAAGCAAATAAGATAATATTTCCGTTTGAATATCCAGCAGTTTTAAAACGTTCTATCGCTAGATCAATAGCTCTATCCAATCTGTCTCCTTGGTCAGGAACAATATCCGGAGTAACTTGTGGTAATAAGCTCTTAATAAGTTTAGTATCATCTGTAAGAGGAGTGATAATATATGGCTCGTTGGAGTACACTTCTAAACCAAATTGTCCGTTAGATAATTCATCAGTAATATCCGAAAGCACAAATTTTGCTCTATCAAGCCGAGACGGAGCAACATCTTTTAGACGCATATCTTGCGCCAAACTCATAACAAACATATAGGGATTTTCAACGACAAACGTTGGGGCTGTGTCCTTTTTCCAACAAGGTCCTGCGGCAGCTAAGGTTGTAAAAATAAGCCCTATATAAATAAATTTTTTAGCAGAAAGTTTTTTTGTTTCCCCCTCATTAACCAAAAGAAATTTTAATAAATTTGCATCACAAATATCTTCCCAAGAGGAAACAGAGGTCGAGAATTTTGTTTTTTTTAGATATAATCCTAATGGTAAAAACAAAAAGAGTAAAAGCCAAGGTCTTAAAAAATGAAAGTTCTGCAAAAATTCTATCATTTTAAATATCTCCTCGGCAGAAAAAATAATAACATTGCTAAAATTAAAGCTCCAACAAGCGGAATATAAAAGAGATCTCGTTTATCCTGAATAACACTTCCTTCATTGTTTTGAGGTTCTAAAGCATCAATTTTTTGATAAATATTAGCTAAAGAATTTAAATCAGTTGCACGAAAATAATTTCCTTGAGTTTTCTCAGCTAATTCTTTGAGGCTTTTTTCATCCAATTCGTTGTTTTGAAGGCTAAATAAGGAACCGAAAAAATTTGCTTCAGATCCGACACCAATAGTATAAATTTTTATTTTTTCTTTTTCAGCAAGCGAAATTGCCTGTGCCATACTTAAAGAACCATCATTATTCTCACCATCAGAAAGAAGAATTATGACTTTATTCTCTTTATTTGTCTCATCTTTAAGGTTTTTAAGAGCTAACCCTAATGCATCACCAATAGAAGTTGAATTTCCAGCCATCCCTGCATCCGCGTTATATAAAATATTTTGCACCGCTTGTTTATCAAAAGTAAGGGGGGATTGAAGATAAGCACGAGTACCAAAAAGAATAAGTCCCAATCTGTCATCAGTCCTCTTGGTTATAAAATTTCCAACCACAGCTTTAACTGCAGTCAATCTATCAATGCGTCTGTTAGATGAAGAAAAATCAGGTTGTAACATAGAGGTAGAAATATCAATAACTAACATAATATCTCTATTTTCAGTTTTTACTCGATATGGCTCACCAACAAATTGAGGACGTGCCGCTGCAAACGTTAGTAACGTCCAAATAAGAAACAAATATAAAAACTTTAAAGAAAACAGAATATTTCCACTAACAAATGGAATATAAAGATTTTCTGCTTTATTTTTAATATTTTTTAGATCCCCAATAAACGGAACTCGCAATGCATCGCCGTGTCCTCCTTTGGCTTTCGGCAAAATAAAATAAGTGATAAACGGCAATATCAATAAGCTAAAAGCTTCTGGAACAGCAAAATGGTTCATAGGTTTTCTCCTATCCATTTTTTTGCAAAAAGTCTAAGTTTATCAATGTCTTGAGAAGAATATGAAGAATTTGATACATCAATAAAAGGGGCATAGATTAACAAATTTGCCGCTTTACCATCAAGTTTAGTATCGGAATGTTGATTGAGAAACATTAACCATTCTTCACCGTATAATGCTAATGCATTTTTGTATTTAGAAGCACAAATTCGTTTCAAAAGTTCTGAAATTTTAATTGCAGCAGATATTGGAGTATCAGAACTTATATTAGCAAGTGTTTTTAAGGCATAGTGTTTCCGACTTGTTTTAATCGCTTTTCGAATTATCCAAAAACAACACAAACTAAGGAGTAATATAGCTAAAATAATCCACCAGCCATAAGCTAAAGGAAAAATTGATACATCATCAGGAATATGTATATCTCTTATTTCCGGCAGATTATTCATTTTACCCTCTCAAAAATATAATTTAACTATAAATTTATGTTAAAAGACGATAAATATCAAGAGATACTATTCAGATATTGTGCAATGAGCGGTTTTAATTTTACTGCGGCAGATAAGTAAACATCCTTTTTAAAAGAAATAATATTTTTAACAGCAAAATCAAAATCTTTCCAGCCATATTCTTTAAATTCAGGGCAAGCTGTATGAACGTTAATTTCACTCTCATTACCGAAAAAATAAAAAAGAGAAAAATAAATATCTTGACCTGAAGTATAAATTCCTCGACATCTAAAGTTATCCTTGACAGATTCGGGAAAGTTATAACGATACGGTGTATCATCACAATAAATATCTTTAACAGAAACAACATTTGTTTCTTCAAATAACTCCCGTTTGGCGGCAATTAAAGGAGTTTCTCCTTTTTCAATGCCGCCTTGCGGAAATTGCCACGCATCTTCAAATCTATCAGAACGATTCCCTAAAAGAACCTTGCCTTTAGAATTAAAAACAACAGCAGCTGCACATAATCTAAATTGTGAAGTCATCGCTTTTAACTTTAGTTGTTGCTAGATTTAGAATATAAAGCCAATGCTTTAACCAAATCTAACGCGCGCACAAGCTGATAATCTGCTAAATCTTCTTTGCTTTTAGCTTTTTTCTTTTCTGTATTTCCATTATCTTCATTATCATTTTTCAAAGCATTGTTTAGCTCAGCTTCGCTAATGTTGAGAGCATATGATTCTAGCTCCTCAACTTTAGCAGGTTTGACCTCAACGTCAGGTTCGATACCTTTTGCCTGAATAGAACGACCAGAAGGGGTATAATACCTTGCTGTTGTAATACGCATTGCTCCATATTCCCTTAAAGGAATAACGGTTTGCACTGAACCTTTACCAAAAGACTTTTCACCTAAGATAATAGCACGGTGATGGTCTTGTAAGGCACCGGCCAAAATTTCAGAAGCAGAGGCAGAACCTTCGTTAATAATCACAACAATAGGAAGACCTTTTGCAATATCCCCTTCTGTTGCCATAAATTTGTCTGTATCACTTTCGTGACGAGAACGTGTTGATACAATTTCACCTTTTTCTAAAAAGAGGTCAGAAACTGCAACCGCTTGATCAAGCAGCCCCCCTGGGTTATTTCTTACATCAATAACGATTCCAAGAAATTTATTTTTAAGCTGCTTTTGCGCCTTTTCCACAGATTCGGTGATCGCTTTATCAATATCTTCTGTAAAAGAAGATATGCGAATATAACTAATAGAATCATCTTTAATATCACTTTTAACAGACTGAATCTTAATTTCTTGCCGCTTAAGGGTAAGCTCAATCGGTTTAGAGTTGATACGACGAATAGAAAGTTTAACTTTTGTACCAATTTTTCCACGTAGTTTACTCACAGCTTCATTTAGGTTCATTCCTACAACAGTTTCACCATCAATATGAGTAATATAATCTCCAGCTTTCATACCAGCTTTGGCCGCAGGCGTATCATCAATTGGGGAAACAACCTTAACCAGCCCGTTATCCATTGTAACTTCGATTCCTAAACCGCCAAATTTTCCTTTTGTTTGCTCACTCATATAGTTAAAACTTTCAGCATCTAAATAGCTCGAATGCGGATCAAGAGAGGTCAACATCCCGTTAATTGCCGATTCGATAAGCTTTTTATCTGTCACTTCTTCAACGTAAGAAATTTTTGCTCTTTCCATTACTTCTCCAAATAAATTCAAAAGCTCATATGTATTTGCTTCGTTGTCTGTTGATTTAGCGGCGTGAACATCTACGCTGTTCAACATAAGCCCTGCAAACAAAGAGATAAACAACAATTTATTTTTTCTCATTTTCTTTCCTATCAAATAAAATTAACCGGCAATCCACGGTGCTGGATTTATTGGATGCCTATCTTTTCTAATTTCAACATAGAGTTTGGCATTATTGTTATCAGGCATCGTTCCCACAGGTTCTCCTGCTAAAAGCATTTGCCCTAATTCACAATCAATACTCCCTAATCCTGCTAACAAAGAAAGGTATCCATCACCGTGTTCTACAATAATAATATTACCATATCCTTTAAATGGACCAGAAAAACTTACAATTCCATCATATGGAGAAACAACTTGTGCGCTAGGTCTTGTTTTATAAGTGATTCCTTTAGAAGTAACGCCTTTGGATATCATTTGCCCGTATTCGGTAACAATATTTCCGCGAACAGGACGAGATAAGGCGCCTTTAGCCTTGGCGAAACGACCACTTTGAATTTGTTTTTTTGCATCTGCATAAGTTTTTGCATCTAATCCTTTAGGTGTGTTCAAGCGCTTAAGTTCTTCGTTGCGTTTTTGCGCAGCCAGACGTTCCGCCTCTTCTCTTTTTTTACGATCTAATTCTTTTTGTTTTTCAATTTCATCTAATAATTCACGTAAATCTTTAGCTTTAGAAGACAAATTTTCAGCTAATTTTTGCGATTCGCTGCCTTTGTTTTCAATGTCTTGTCGTAATTGAGATTTACGTTTTAATAAAGCCCGCATATCTTTTTGTTGTTTTTCTAAAATATTTTTTTGTTTTTTTGTTGCGTCAACAGTGTGTTCAACTTTTTTCTTTTGTTCGTAAACACTATCTAAATCAACTTTTAATTTAGAGGATTTGTCGTTAAGTGTTGGAACAGTCTCACGTAGTAATATAGCGCTACGGATAATGTCAACGGGTGATAATGGTTGTAAAATAACCGATTCTGAGGGATTTAATGACATATTTTGTAATGAGGCAAGTGTTTGTACAAGAGAATTATTTTCTTTAACAAAGACAGCTTCTTTTATTGCCAAATCTTCTTGAAGTTTCATAAGTTTAGTTTCTAATCCTGATAAAACCTCTTCGTTATTTTGTATTTTCTTAGCCAATTCAATAACGGTTTTATCTAATTTAGAGAGCTCTAAATTCAATTGAATAGCTTGAGCCTGAAATTTCTTTGATTCTAAAGCCTTTTTTTGTGCTTCAGCCTCGATTCTTTTAACCTCTGATTCGGATATATCTTTAGCATAACATAAACAGTTTTCAAAACTGCTTAGTCCATAAAAAAGTACTGTTATGCTAAAGAATAATATCCGTTTCATAGATGACCTATTTAATAATTAAAGTATTTCCAGTCATTTCTTCTGGTTTGTCGATGTCCATCAGACTTAACAGAGTCGGAGCAATATCAGCCAATCTACCATCTCTCATTTCTTTAACAGGAGGTTCTGCATTATATAACACAGCCTGTACTTTACCAACTGTGTGTGCGGTATAAGGCTCGCCGGTTTTTTCATCAACCATCTTTTCAGCGTTTCCGTGATCAGCGGTTACTAACAAAACCCCGTCAACATCTTTAATAGCTTTCATAACCTTGCCTAAGCAATCATCAACCGCAGCTACAGCTTTAAGTGCAGCCTCCATAATACCGGTATGCCCAACCATATCACCATTTGCAAAATTGCAAATAATAACATCATATTTTTGTTTCTCAATAACCTCAGTCAAAGCCTCCGTTACTTCATAAACGCTCATTTCTGGTTTAAGATCGTATGTGGCAACTTTCGGACTACTAATCAAAATACGTTCTTCACCTTTAAATTCTTTTTCTTCACCGCCATTAAAGAAAAATGTAACGTGGGCATATTTCTCAGTTTCGGCGATTCGCAACTGTGTAAGTCCGTGGTTTGCAACAACTTCACCAAAAATATTTTTAAGAGCTTCCGGAGCAAAGATAGTTTTCATAAATCGATTATGGTCAACAGAGTACTCAACCATACCAACCAACATTGCAAAGTTAACAATTTTCTTTCTTTCAAATCCAGTAAATTCTTTATCACCTAAAGCATAAAGGATTTCTCTTGCTCTGTCTGCTCTAAAGTTAATCATCAATACAGCGTCACCATCATTAGCACCGTTATAGTCACCAATCACTGCTGGAATAACAAATTCATCAGTGACACCGTTAGTATAAGATGCTGAAATAGCTTCATTAGTTGTAGCAAAGCGAGCTCCTTCGGCAGAAACAATTGTATTATAAGCTTTTTCTACTCTATCCCAACGTTTATCTCTATCCATAGCATAGAAACGACCAGCAATAGTTGCAATTCTAACATTAGGCAAGCCTTTGATATTATTTTCAAAATCTTCCAAAAAGCTTTTAGCTGATTGTGGAGGTGTATCTCTGCCATCTAAAAATGCGTGAACGTCAACTTTAATTCCGTTTTCTTGTAAAATACAACACATTGCTTCAATATGTTTTTGGTGAGAGTGTACTCCCCCAGGAGACATTAACCCCATTAAGTGACAAACACCTTTAGTTTCTTTTAATTTGTTTATCATCTCAACCAATGTTGGATTATGTCTTAAAGTGTCATTTTTGATAGCTAGATCAATTTTCGGTAAATCTTGCATAACAACACGTCCAGCACCTAGATTAGTATGACCAACTTCGGAGTTACCCATTTGCCCATCAGGTAAGCCAACATCATATCCTGATGTTTCTACAAAACAATGAGGGCAAGTTTCAAGTAGATGATGCCAATTAGGAGTATGTCCTTGCTCAATCGCATTATCGTCGGTAATTTTTTCTCTATAACCCCATCCATCCAAAATCAAAAGCATAACAGGTTTTTGCATTATTTTTACTCCATAATCAATTTAACAAATTTAATATATAACCAATCTAAAACAGAAAGCATTATATTTATCCATATTTTTTTAGGTTATAAACAATATAAGTCTTGTTAAGACAAAAAGATAGCTTTATATTAAAATAAAATAGCAATGTTTTAGGAAAAATAAATGAAAATTTTACCGCTACTAATGGTTTTAAGTGCTACACCTGCAATGACTTTTGCTGGAACTTTTGAAACAGACTATAACGCAACATTAGGCGGTTTTTATGGATATACGGATTATTCTAAAAAATATAGTTCACTTCATAAGCAAAATAATTTTAATTCAACAGCTAATTTTTATGGCAGAGTAAGCTATATATATAACCCAAACTATACAACTTCCTTAATTGGATATGCAGTCATTGATTCAGCAAAAAAAATCGAAAATTATAATCAGGGAATGTGGGGGGAAGAACTCTATTTATCACAAGAAACCCCGTATGGTGATATTTTAATTGGGCAAAATAATAATGTTGCATATGAATTTGCAGTAGGAGCTCCTAATATTGGTTCATATCATATCAATAATACAGAACTTGTAAACTTCATAGCCAATCCTAATTGGTATAAGCGTGGGCATAATGCAGCATATAAGACTTTGAATTCTACCTACATTAACACTGATGGAGCCTCATTAAAGGTAAGTTATATAACGCCAGAGTTTTCGGGTATTAAATTAGGGGGGAGTTTTATTCCAGAAACCTATAGTCAATCGGGATTAGTGGCCAAAAATGCGCCCTATAAAGATAAAAGTGCATATGTTTTAGGTGTATATGGAGCTTGGGATATTGTAGGTTATGAGGTGGAAACATCATTAGGCTTTGCAGAATACTATAAAAACGATAAGGAATATTCAGCAGGTATCAGTATTTATCGTAAGGGGTGGACATTGGGAGCATCATACCGCCAAACTGAAGCAAATAAAAAATATTACGCTCTAAATAAAGAAAATTTGTACGATGCCTATAGAGAAGGGCGGGCATATAATGTAGGATTAAGTTACGCTATCGGACCTCTAACAACAGGAATTGCATATTTTGATTCAAAAGCAGATAAAAGTCAAAATCGCAATAAAATCATTAGTTTTTCCAATAGCTATGAATATAGCAAAAATATAACATTTTCACTGACGGCTGCACATATAGAAGCAATAGGAGAAAATAACAATGTAAGTAACAATAGCAAAGGCTATGCATTTATTTTAGGGATGGAACTAAGTTTATGAGAATAAATATTATTTCAAAAAATCAAATATTTGCAGAAGATTTAGTGCAACAAATTGAGCGTTATATTGAGCAAGTTGAACTAAGTTCTGTAGAACCAGATAAACAATCTGAACTTGTTTTTGTAGATGAACAAGAAGAAATAGCTAAAAAAATTGCGGAGAAATATGCGGATTTGCCAATAGTTCTTTTATCGACGATTTGCGAAAGTTCAGAATATGCAGATATAGTCATAAAAAAACCGTTTAAACTACAGGATATTTTAGAAGCATTAAAAAATAAAACGTTGCTTCCAAAGGTTCGCCGAAAGGAATGTTTAAATTTTAAAGAATATAGTCTTTATCCGATAAAAAAAGAAATTATTTCGGCAAAATCAGGTAAATCATTTAAATTAACAGAAAAAGAAGTTGCAATTTTAAAATATCTTTACCAAAACGCCTCGCAAATATCAGAAAAAGAGGAACTACTCGAAAATGTATGGGAATATAGCGCAGATGCAACAACTCATACCGTAGAAACCCATATATATCGTTTACGTCAAAAAGTCGAGCAAGATGAAGGTAGTCAATTGATTATTACAGAAAATAATGGTTACCGCTTAAATATTTGATTATTTACTCAGTCCTAAAGGTGTAAATGTAAAGCGAATATTTTTCCAATCATTATAACGGGCACTATTTTGTGTTGCGAGTACGTTAAATACATTATGTACATCTTGTGCAATAAGAATAGCTCTCTCCGCACTGTCGGCCAAAGCCTGGAAATAAGTATCAGAACGATAGCGTGACATATCGGCAATTTTAATAGATTGGATAACACCTTCTTTGGTTAAAGCAACATCAATAATGACTTCAATATTTCGATCATCTTTTCCGCCAGCAATTGTTTTCCACGATTCTTGAATTTTAGATTTTACAAAATCAATACCAGAAACAGATAATTCGCTAAAGTAAGAGCCTTGGCTGTTTCCACCTTCGATTCCCATATTAGTAACCGGTTCATTATGTGGAATTTGTGCCGGTGCATCTTCTTCTCCAATTTGTTTCTGCAAATCGTCAACAGAGTTCATTAAACTTTCTAATGGATTCGCTCGTTTAACTTTAGGCGTATTTTTCTTAGAAGGGGCCGGTGTGCTTGTAGGTTTTTTATTAGGTTCCTGTTTCTTTTTCGGCTCAGGTTTTTTAATGGGTTTTAATTGTGGCTTTTTCTGAGGGATAGGCGCTGGCTTTTTCTTTTCTTTCTTCGGCTTTTCTGCTTCTTTGTTTGGTTCTAGTTTCGATTCTTCAAATTTAGGCGTTTCTTCAACTAAAGAGGGACCTTTTATATCTGCTTTTTCAATAACTGGTTCAGGTTTGGGTTCTTCTTGTTTTTGCTCAGGTGCTGGGGTAATCTCTTTTTGAGCAAAAGATTCTTCAATGGGGGATTCTTTGCGAGTTGCGGGCTTTTTTTCCTCTCCACGAATAGCTTTTTCTGGAATGTTTGTCATATCTGAAATAACTACATCTTCCAAATTAACAATAATCGGAAGTTGCTCATCAAAATTATGTTTAGTAGATAAAAACGGGATATCTAAAACACATAGCAGCACCACTGCTATATGCAAAATAACCGATTTATAAACATAATTTTTGTGCATCCAAAAAACTTTCTATTTGTTACTTTGTCGTGCTTCGGTTTTTAAGCCAACTTTACTAAATCCTGCATCTTTAAGCATAGCCATAAGCCCAATAACGCTACCGTATGCTGACGATGCATCACCAGAGATGGTAATAGTAACGTCTTTATTTTCGCCCTTTATTGCCATTATTTTATCAATAATAGTATCTGGTTCAATAGCACTCTGCCCGATATAATAAATACCATCTTTATCAACACTAATATTGATAGATGTTTCTTTACCATTTAAATTACCGCCACCAACTTTAGGCAAATCAAGCGGAATACCAGAAGTCATTAGAGGTGCTGCTACCATAAATACAACGAGCAATACCATCATAACATCCATAAGATTTGTCATATTGATATTTGCGTTGCGTCTGCTGCTTCTTCGCTGTATGCGTCCGTTAATTATTGCCATTTTTATTCTCCGGCTAGTTCAGCTTTAATGGCAGTATCATCAATCTCGCGAGATAAAATACTTGAAAATTCAGCCATAAAGTTTTCAAGTTTTTTTGTGTAGCGTTCAATATCAGAGGTAATAATATTATAAGCAACGTACGCAGGAATTGCCGCAATCAAACCAAATGCGGTGGTAAACAGAGCCTCGGCAATACCAGGAGCAATAGAAGTTAAAGAATTGCTTTGTGTAACAGCAATAGCATTAAAACAGGAAATAATTCCCCATACTGTTCCAAATAATCCCACTAAAGGTGCAACAGAACCAGTTGATGCCAAAAAGCCCAAATGATTATCCAAATCATCAAGCTCTTTATCCATAGATACCAACATTGCTTTTTCGATTCGTTGTTGTAGAGAAACACCTCGTAAACCTCGGTCTGTTTTGGATTTCATAATATTTGTTCTGCGCCATTCTTTCATTGCAGCCACAAACATAGCAGACATCGGGTCTTGCGGATTCCCTATAGAATCATAAAGCTTATCAAGTGAACCACCAGACCAAAAGCGCTCTTCAAATTGTTTGGAAAGTTTTTTGACTTGCCGCAGAGTGTTAAATTTTTCAAAAATGATTGCCCAAGACCAAACCGATGCGGCAATCAAACCTATCATAACTGCTTTGGTAATAAGGTCGGAAGACCAAACCATACTCCACATCGACAGTTGGTTTACAGCTTCTGTTGCAACTTCTGTTTCCATATTATTCTGTTCCTTATTATAAAAAATAAACCTCTAACTGTAGCTTTATCATATAATTATGAAAAATCAACTAATCAAAACAAAAAAAGAATTGTTCTTTAGGAGTAACCTAAAAGAACAATTCTTTTTCAGAGTAAGCTAATCATCCAGACGAGGAATGAGTAGCCTATTAGTAAGACGAAACCGGCAACAATGACGAGAGCAATCACTCCAATAAGAGTAAGCAACCATCGCCCAATGCATTTATGCATCCCAGTTGCCCAAAAGACAAGAAACAATGCGAGAAACAGCACTGTCTTTGCCTTAAAACCGAAACTTCCGGCAAATTCTATAATTGCAGGAAAACAAAAATCCTGCAATAAACCCGTTTTGGCGTTGAGATATCCCAAAAGCCCAACAGCCATCCAAGCGCATATAGCCGCCCAGATGAAATTAAAAATAAAACTTTTCATAATACATATTTTTCTATAAAAATTATATCATATTTTTAAAGAAAAATCAAGCTTTTTCAAAAAAACAGCCTCCCAAACAGAGGCTGAAATATTTATTCTAAATTATCTGACCATTTTATATGTTTGAGGCAATCATTAGCCAGTGCACCTTTAATCTTACAATTATGAACACGAATATCAGGAACACCTGTTAAATGATAACAAATATCACCACCAGTAGTAATATGTCTAAGTTGCGTTTCTCCCATCGGAACATCTTTAAATACAAATGCAAATACTCTTTTAGCATAAACAAGATTTAGAGCTAACACCTTAATATTTCTATCTAACTCAGATTTTAGAGCAACATTGAAAGAGCATCTTGACCGACCAGAAATATCTCTGAAAATCTTAAAGCTACCCTTTTGTATCCCGACAGACATATCTCCTACTAAAGGTGTGATTTGTGTTGGTACGGGTAATATATTTTCTTCAGAAGATAATTGTTTATTTTTAATTTCTTGAGAGAAACGCTCAATAGCATCATCAAAGGTTTTGACTTTTGTTATATCTTTTTCAGATTCAGGAAAATCATTAAACATTTCATTAAACAAAGCTTCATCATTGTCCCCTTCCATAGATTGATATGAGTCACTCATAATCTCTTCATCATCTAAAAGCTGTGCATAAGTTTGAGTGCTAAACCCTAAAGATAGTAGAAAGAAGACAATGACAAAAGCTCTATATTTCATTGCAACCCTTTAGTTAATATCCGTTGAGGATTTACTTAAAGATCCAAGATTTTCAACAATTTTACTAATAACAACATCTATATCTGTTAACTCTTTACTATGTAATTGTTGATTTTGTGTAGCAATTTCTGTTGCTGAAATGTTTTTAAACTCACCAAAATATTCTGGATTTGATGTATCTACAAGCTGAAACAATGAAGTACATTCTTTGCCATCAGAACCACCAATACTTCTGCTAGCAGGGTCCGCACTACGTGCAATATCACAAGGAGTTACAGTGTAATTTGCTTGGCTGAGTAATAAATAACATTTCTCATTGTCAACGTGAGACCGAATGGAAATCTGTTTGTTTGCACCAAATGCATTAACAGTCAGTGCTGTAGAAAGAGGCTTTGAAACATTTTGTTCACCCAACAATTCAGCCTCTTGTTGAGGTGCTTTATCTCCTAAAATAGATTTAACATATGTGTCAAACTGAAAACGTTCGTCCACAAGGTCTTTCCAATTTAGGTTAAGTGTAAAGTTTCTAAAATTAACAGCTGTTCTGTTATATAAAGTAACAGTAAAATCACAACCGGTAACGATTCCCTCTTTAGAAACAGGGTCAATATCGTGAATTTTAAAAATAACCGCATCGTTTCTTGTTGTTGGTTCGGGGGTATTTGCTTTTTGCGGAGCAGCACTTGCAGAACTGACTGCAAATAGGTTTGTGCTAAATAATAAAGCCGCTAAAATTCCTGTAATTTTTTTCATTTTAAACCTCATAGCATCTTGTTTATGAGGCAATCATACAAAAAGATTATTTATTTTTTATTAAATATCAAAAATAAAAATCAATTTGTGTTGTTTTCTTTCATTTTTATTTTCAAACGCAGTAAATCAGCCCAAACTTTAGATTTCTGAGCAGTACTCCGCAAAAGATAAGACGGATGATATGTCGCTAGTACATTGATATTTTTTGTAGCAGATACAGGATATTCTAACCACTTTCCTCGAGTTCTTGAAATAGAATCAGCAACATCCATTACCGATTTTAAAGAAATACCGCCCAAAAGCAAAATATAATCAGGTTCAATCAACTCAATCTGACGTTTTAAAAATGGCAAACAGACAGCAATCTCATCATCAGTAGGGGTTCTATTTCCAGGTGGACGCCAAGGTAAAACATTTGTAATATAACACTCTGACCGATCAATCTGTATGGCTTTAAACATCTTATCAAGTAATTTACCACATCTGCCAACAAAGGGTTTTCCGATTCTATCCTCGTCTGCACCCGGCGCTTCGCCAATAAGCATAATACGTGCTGTCGGAGAGCCATCTCCAAAAACAGTAGATGCAGCGGTCTTTTTGAGATTGCATCCCTCGAAATTTTGCATAATCTCACGTAGCTCTTGCAAATTTTGCGCTTTTGCACAAAGTTCTTTTGCGTTTTTAGAAACAACAGCAAAAGATTGAACAGAAATTTGAGCTGGAGCGGGGGAGGGTGTCGTTATTGTTGTCGATATACTAGCTTTTTCTTCAGCAAGAGATAAACACGGCACATCAGAGCAGGTTTCATCAACACCTGCCCAAATATACCAATCAAGAACTTCTTTTATGTCAATTTGTTTATCCATAGCTACCAAATTATATATATTACACTTTTTATTGCAATATAAAGCAATTATTTACACAAATATAATAAATTTAGTTTAAAGTTAAGCAAAAAATGATATTATAAAACTAATTATAACGGGATTCTTTCAATATATGTTAAAAGCAGGCTATATTATAACACTTTTAAGCGGGATAGGAATTTTTAATTCCTGTACAGCAAATTTTCTCAATATGCACGATTATAAAAAACAATATGCATATACACAACGTCAAGATACAGTATATGGAAATTATTTGGCTGGATATATTGCTCAAATCCGCCAAGATTATGATGCTGCATCGTATTATTATGTTAAGAGTCTCGAAAAGGGAATGATTAACGATAAATTATTAGAGAAAACCTATGTTATTTTAGCGTCACGCGGACAAATCGATAAAGCTGCAAAATATGCAGCAATTGCACGAGTGCAAGGAGATAAAAATAATTTTATTGATATTATTGAAGCAATACATAACTTCAAACAGGGAAATTATAAAGAAGCACGTGCAAATTTAACCAAAGTACCTAATAAAACTTATGCAAATTTTGTGACGCCATTATTTAATGCTTGGAGTTATGTTGGAGAGGGAAATTACAATCAAGCAATAGCAGAATTAGACAATCTATCTAATATAGAAGAGATAAAAACCGTTTATTATCTCCATAAGGGGATGATTGCTGAATATTTTGGCAAAAAAGAGGAGGCTCAAAAAAATTATAATATTATCATCAATGATAAAAGTGGTGATATATCATTTCGAGCTTTACAAATCATAACTAATTTTTTAGTTCATAATAACCAAAAAAAAGATGCTGAAAATTTGGTAGCAAAATATTATGGTTCAAGTAATATCAAAGAAATGCTTGCAAGTTTGACTGATAAAATAAAAAAAGAAAAAACAGCTGTTCCACTTTTAATAAATTCTGCTAACAAAGGAGCTGGAGAGGTTTTTTTAGAAATAGCTCTGTTCTTTAAATCTATGCCAGCGTGGTATGATGACGCACAGATGTATATGGCAATATCTGAATATTTTAATCCGGAAAATGATATCACCAAGGTAGCAATGGCAGATATTTTTGAAGAGCGCCAAATGTATAAAGATGCAAATAAGTATTATGACGCAGTAAGCAAACATTCCGAAATGTACTATCCAGCACAGATCAAAAAAGCTAATAATTTATTAGAAGAGAAACAATATGATTCAGCTGTGAAAGTTTTAAAAAAGCTCTTAAAAGATAATCCTAAAAATTTTCAAATATTATTTAATTTGGGAGATGTCTTGCGGATTAGTAATAATCAGACAGATGCGATTAAGTATTATAATGAGGCGATAAATGCTATCTTTTACGAAAGTGAAAAATATTGGCACGTTTATTATGCTCTTGCCGTGTCGTATGATAAAAATAAAGAATGGCTAAAGGCTCAAGAAAGCTTAGAAAAAGCCTTAAAGTTAAGTAATCGTCATCCCCAAGTCTTAAATTATTTAGGATATAGTTGGCTTAAATATAATATAAATATAGATAAAGCGACCTCAATGATTCTGGAAGCGTATGAAAAAGAGCCAAATGATGGAGTGATAATTGATAGTCTAGGATGGGTTTATTTTAAAACAGGAGATTACAAAAACGCAATACTTTATTTAGAAAGAGCATCAGAACTCAATCCTCAAAATGCCGTAATCAGCGATCACTTGGGAGATGCATATTGGCTTGGTGGCCGTAAAAATGAAGCTATTTTTCAGTGGAAAAGAGCGATGAAACAAAAAGAAGATAACGAGGATTTAGATATCAAAAGTGTTAAGAATAAACTCAAAAATGGGCTAAAACAATCAAATGTTTTAACCCTTCAAGATGAACAATTATACAAAACTCTACAAGAACTAGAGAATGTTACTAACTAAAGCTTTATTTTTGATATTGTTGAATAAGAGCTTTTAGTTCTGCGGCTAATTTTTGAACAAGCTTTTCGTCTGTTCCCTCTACGCGTAGCTTAATAACAGGTTCAGTCCCTGATTTACGCGCAATAAGATTGCTATCAGCTCCCAAAAGTTTTTTTGCATCTGCTAGAGCTTTTTGAACATCTGGATATTCAATACTTTGTGACATATATTCTTTAGTTGAAAAGCGTATATTTTCAATAATACAAGGATAAGGGGAAAATATTGGGAAGATATCACTCATTTGTCTTCCGTCTTCTAAATAAGCTAGCGACAACACAATTGCAGTTGCTAATGCGTCACCACTTACCGCATAATCTGATAAAACAATATGTCCGACAAGTTCGCCACCCAGAGATGATTTGTTTTCTTTCATTAAATCAATCACATAGCGCTCACCCACCTTGCTTTTGATGTGGTGAATATTCTGTGTTTCAAAATATTTGCCTAATCCTAGATTAGACCATTCTGTACTGATAACAGTATTTGATGTAAGTTTATTATGTTTCTTTAAATATTGAGCTAAAAAACAAAGTAATTGATCTCCATCAATAACTGTTCCATTATTATCAACTAAGATAATTCTATCACCATCGCCATCCACAGCTACTCCAAAGTGAGCTTGTGAACTCAACACCATTTCAGAAAGCTGCTTAGTGTGTTGTGAGCCACAATTTTCGTTAATGTTATAACCATTTGGTTTGTTATTGATAACGATAACGGTTGCTCCGAGATCTTTAAATGTTTGTGGTAAAATAGAAAAATAAGAACCATTTGCACAATCTAAAACGACTTTAAGCCCTTGAAAGGATTTGTAACTTGGAGCTATGTGACGCATATTTTGAATATAATCTTCAATAACATTTTCATCTTTCAAAATATATCCAAGAGACGAAGGGCTTTTGTTAAGTTTGTTATTATTGTCGTCGATTCGATGGTTGTTATTTTTATTATTGCTTTTATTATTATGATTATCGCTATTTTTTTGCTCCAAAAGCCCTTCAATTTGAGCATAAAGCTCATCCGAAAATTTATCGCCATTTCTGTCGATAAGCTTTATGCCATTATCGTGATATGGGTTATGTGATGCTGTAATCATCAGTGCCATATCAACATTGAGTTTTTTTGTACTCAAGGTGACGAGTGGAGTCGGAACAACACCTAAGGATATAACGGAAATACCATTAGAGGTAAATCCAGCACTTAAGGCAGCTTCAAGCATATCGCCTGAGATACGGGTATCTTTTCCGATTGCAACAGTTTTAGTATCTTTGCAAACTAGCTGGCTTAATATTTCCGCTAAGTCAAACGCAAAACCTGCTGTCATTGGATAAATATTTGCTGTTCCGCGAACACCGTCTGTTCCAAATAATTTGTTAATCATTATAACAAGCTCCAAAATCAAATTCTAAACAATATTACATTAAAAGCTTAAAAAGGATATTGCAAGCTTGTTTGTATAAATATCTATATGTTATAAGACGTAACGCAATCCTAAATAGATTTCGTGATCTTCTAAGTCTGTTTTTCCATTAAATACAGAAAGTTCACCCATATCGTAGTAACGATAGCCGAAATCAACGTTAAATCTGTTTGTTACTTTGGCTGTAATACCAGCACCCAAGGACCAAGTAAATGCATTTTCCTTAATGCTATATTTAGTGTCAGTGGTAGAATTACTAAAGGATAATTTGCTGCGAGTATAGCCAATACCAGCATTTACAAATGGTGTAAACCAATAGTAAGGGAAGAAATCATAGTAAACAACAAACATATAAGATGGGGAGCTGAATTTTCCTGTGGTAATTCCCGCAATTTGCTTACTGTTCTTTTTTCTCCATATATATTCAAATTCAGCACGGAAATGCTCGTATCTATATCCGATAGCACCACTTAATAGTAATCTTTTTTTATCAACAATATAATCAGAGTGGCTACTATCAACACTGCCGCGACCGTCTTCAAGTTTATATTTTGCTTGTCCGATTCTGCCTGCTAAATAAAATCCATCACACTCAGCATAAACAGATGTTGTAGAGAAAGTGATAATAGATATTAAGACTAGTATAACTTTTATTGCTTTTGTCATTTAGAGCTCCATTTTTTTATTACGACTCGATTCGTTGACAAAAGTAACACAAAATTTAAACAAAACAAGTAAAAAATTAAAAAAGAGTAAAAAAAATTTAAAAAAAGTAATAATTGGTTATGTAAAGGTAAAACTTTTCTTCAAAAACATTGCTTTTTTAACAAATTGTGTTAAACAATAAAATCACGGTGGTCGGATAGCTGCGCTGATGAACTCAGTGAGGAAAGTCCGAGCGTTTTGGAAACAAGATACCGGATAACGTCCGGCTGGAGAAATCCAAGGGAAAGTGCCGCAGAAAATTACCGCCGGATACTAATTCGGTAAGGTTGAAAAGGCGAGGTAAGAGCTCACCGCAAAGGTAGTAATACTCTTTGGCAAGGTAAACCCTATCTGACGCAAGACCAAATTAGGAGGGCGATGCAAATCGTTTAACGGAGCGTTTCCACTCTGCTCCAGAGGTAGGTCGCTAGAGCCAAATGGTGACATTTGGACCAGATGAATAGCTATCGCTTTGAATCTTCACATTATGTGAAGCAAATGATAAGTACAGAACTCGGCTTACAGACCACCTAATTTTTTTATGAAGGAGAATAATGTGCAACATACAGTAAAACATAGTATAGAAATAAAAGGTATAGGTCTTCATTCGGGATGCGAATCGGTTTTAAAAATTGAACCAACTGAAGCAAACACAGGAATAGTTTTTAAACGGAGTGATTTGGAAAATGAAATGCCGATTCGTGCTATGTATAGTAATGTAATAGATACCAGAAATTGTACTTGTCTAGGCATATCTCCTCAGAATATTATAAGTACAATTGAACATTTAATGGCTGTTCTGTATATTTTGAATATAGATAATGTACAAATCTCAGTTAATAATCCGGAGGTGCCGATTCTTGACGGCAGCGGTAAGGTGTTTTATGATATCTTAAAAAATGTAGAACTAGAATCTCAAAATGCTCCCCGCCGATATCTTAAAGTTAAGAAAGAAGTAAAGTTTACAGATGAAAAGGGCTCAAGCGTAACCTTATTACCCGCTCCAACATTTCAAGTTCGTTTTGATATAGATTTTCCATCACCGATTGTTGGACATCAAAGCTTTGAAGGCGAAATTACAAAAGAAAAATTCATTACAGAAATTGCGCCGTGCCGCACATTTTGCGAAAAATATCAAGTAGATTATCTTCAATCGATTGGCTTAATTAAAGGGGGGTCCCTAGAAAATGCAGTGGTTTTGGATGGTGAAACGATTTTAAATCCAGAGGGATTTCGATTGCCAAACGAATGTGTTAATCATAAAGTTTTGGATACAATAGGTGATTTATATACTTCTGGGTATTATATATTAGCAAAAGTTGTTGCAGATAAAAGCGGACACTACCATAATAATGAAGTCTTGAAAAAACTTTTTGCGTCAAAAGATAATTATGAGGTTATAGAAGAGGAATAGATATGAAAAAGATTTTATATATGTTGTCAATCGCAAGTTTTGTATTGTTGACTGCTTGTGCAGGAAAAGAAGACACAATTAAAGATGAAGATAAAAGTGCTGAAACACTTTATAATGAAGCATATGATTATCTAGAAAAAACATCATATCAAAAAGCAGCAGAAACCTTTGATAAAGTGGAAATGGAACATCCATATTCCAAATGGGCAACAAAATCAAAGTTAATGAGTGCTTATGCATATTATAAAGATGAAAAATATGATGATGCTATCGCCTCATTAGATCGCTTTATCCGCTTGCACCCTGGTAATAAAGATATTGCATATGCTTATTATTTGAAAGGCGTTTGTTATTATGACCAAATTGCCCCCTCTCAGAAAGAGCAGTCAGCAACAAAAGATGCATATGAAACATTCTCTCAAGTTATAACAATGTTCCCAACGAGCCAATATGCGGCAGATGCTAAGAGTAAAATGGCATTGATAGAAGATCACTTGGCAGGACACGAAATGACGGTTGGTCGATATTATTTGCAAAATAAAGAATACATTTCAGCACTTAATCGCTTTTCAACTGTAACAGATGTATATCAAACAACCGCACAAATTGAAGAAGCATTGTATAGAGAAATTGAAATATATACGATTCTCGGCTTAACCAAAGAAGCTCGCAAAAAAGAAGAGATACTTCGTCGTAACTATCCAGAAAGTAAATGGTCAGAAAGAGCTGCTAAACTTATTGCAAGGGACTAATACTCATCTATGTTAAAATCACTATCAATCAGAAATGTTGTTTTAATTGACAGTTTGGATATAGATTTTTCCAACGGATTGATAGTATTAACCGGAGAAACTGGTGCTGGTAAATCTATTTTACTCGATTCGCTTGGCTTGCTACTTGGAAATCGCACGGAATCTTCTCTTATCCGGAGTGGAACAGATAAACTTTCGGTTACAGGAATATTTGAGGTAAGTAAAGAAAACGCAATTTATGCATTAGCTAAAGAGTACGATTTAGAGATAGATGGTGACATCATCATCAAACGAACCATAACGGCAGATGGCAAAAATAAAATTTGGTTTAATGATCAAATTATAACCCTGAAACTTTTAAAAGAGTTGAGCCAATATTTAATAGAAATACACGGACAACACGATAACCAAGGACTATTAAACCCTGCAACACATTGTGATATTTTAGATAATTATGGTGGATTCGCACAAGATGTATCCTTGGTTAAACAATCCTATCTTCAATATAAAGCAGCAAATGCAGAGCTGAAAAATAAAGAGCAGGCGTTAGCAAAAGCAAAAGAAGACGAAGAAAATTTGCAGCATTGGGTAAAAGAACTTGAAAAAGCCGCTCCGCAAAAAGACGAAGAAGAAAGTCTGCGGATTCGCCGTAGTGAGTTGATGAATGCAGAAAAGATTATTGAGAAACTAAACACGGCATATTCCGCATTAAATGGTAGTAATAATGTTTTAGACCAAATCACTAAAGCCCGTAATGCAATTTCTCGAGCAAATGAAATTGTTAATGGTAAATATACAGAAATAGAACAAAATCTTGAAAATGCGATATATATCTTAAACGATGCGGTGGAGCAGATAGAAAATAACTCAGCAGATATCTCTTTAAATCAAAATGAAATAGATAATATTGAAACCCGTCTGTTTATGCTGCGAGATTTAGCAAAGAAACATCAAACAGATATTGATATGTTGCCCGAGAAGTTAGAAGAATTGAAAGAGGCGTTAAATAACCTGCAAAAAGGAGAAGATTGCCTTGCAGAACTACGCCAGAATGTTGAGAATATGCGGAATGAATATATCAAGAATGCGGAAGAATTAAGCAAAAAACGCCAAACCGTAGCACAAAAGCTTGATAAAAACATCATGAAAGAACTACCACCATTAAAAATGGAAAAAGCTGTTTTCAAAACGGCTATTATGCAAAAAGACGAAACGCAATGGAGCGAAAAGGGATGGGATTCGGTCTGTTTTGAAGTTTCCACAAACCCCAATACGCCAATGGGAGCATTGAATAAAATAGCTTCCGGTGGTGAGCTTTCTCGTTTTATGTTGGCATTAAAAGTAAATCTAGCCCAAAACAGCAGCCAAGAAACACTGATTTTTGATGAAATAGATACCGGAATTGGCGGAGCAACAGCAGAAGCTGTAGGAGAACGCTTATCACGTTTAGCGCAACACCTTCAGGTAATGGTTGTAACCCACTCTCCACAAGTTGCAGCTTTTAGCAATGAGCATTTCAAGGTGGAAAAGAAAACCCAAGAAAACATCACAACAACAAGTTTGCTAAAGCTTTCACAAGACGAAAAAATCGAAGAAATCGCTCGAATGCTCGCTGGCGAAAAAATCACCAAAGAAGCCCGCGCCGCCGCCGAGGTTTTGATAAATAAAGATAACGCCCCGACGTTATTTTAAGAAATAGAGTTTATTCATTGAGCAATTTATGAATATCACATTCATCATAACCCTCATTTTATATTGTCTATAAGTCTATTCAAAAAAACTAAAAAGCAATTAAGTTTTTTAATAAAGACAAGAGTTGCGTTTTTTATTGCAAAATTGTTTTTCGTTTTATAAAATACAGACGAGTAGCAGGGGTAAATGCTGCTTGAGTTTAGCAACTCAACCTTATACGGCATAGAATTTTGTCGTAAGTCATTTGATGATAAATTCCCCGATTATGTTTTAATATATGGTCGGGGAGCCCTTGGTTATATATTGAAGATCAAGGGAGTTGTCTTATAAGGTCAGCTTGCTAACTCCCCGACACCTTTAGAAAAGGTGTTTTTTTATTGCAAATTATATTTTAATAAATATAATAACTATGACAGTTTTAAATGTCGGGCTGTAGCAAGCCTTACCTTATACGATATAGTTTTTTGTATCGTTAAAGCATATATATATCCTTGTCTAGCATTTATTGGGCGGGGTACTTGTCTGTTATGTCCAAGGCGAAAGCCTAAAAGCGGAGAATCTGTTATAAGGTAGATTTGCTAATGCCCCGACCACCTTAATTAAAAGGCGGTCTTTTTTTATGAGGTGTTGGTATGGGAAAGATTTGCGCTTTTTTTGGGCATCGGGATGCACCGAGTTATTTATTGGAAAATAATCATATTGAACGCACGATAATTTCTTTAATTGAAAATGAAGGTGTTGATACTTTTTGGTTTGGCGGAAATGGTAATTTTGATAGCTATGCCAATAGTGCGGTTCGTCGTGTGCAAGAGCAATTATATCCGCAGATAAAGCGTATATTTGTTGCTGCTTATATGCAACAGGTTAATCCTACAATAGGTAGTGAAGCAGGCTTTACAGAATTAAACTATGATGGGTTTATGTATCCAGATGAGGTGGAATTTGCACCAAGAAAATTCGCTATCACTTACCGTAATCGTTATGAAGTAGAAAATGCAGATTTTTTTATTTGTTATATACACAAGGAATATGGTGGAGCATATACAGCTTATCGCTTAGCAAAACGCAATGGCAAAAAGGTTATTAACCTTGCTGAAAGCGAAGAGGTTAAACACTCGGAAATTGAACACAAAAAGAAAATGGAAGAATATCGAAAACTTTATGGCGATAAACCTGAGTATGTTAAAATTTTAGATAATAAATCCTTATAATTCTCTTTTTCTTCTTTTTAATCTCGAAAGTTTGTAGCTAACAACCGACGTATCACGTCCAGCTTTAGCTAAACGATCATACATCCGCTCGATTTCTTTTTCAAGATATGCTGTTTCAATGTCACCGTCAAGCGCTGCTTTTTCTTCATCTGAACCAAAGGCTTTAATGGCGCAGACATCGCGGATAATATCTACCACCTCAAGCTTACTTTCTTGTCGGCGTTTAATAAAATATGGTAGCTCATAAACAAGCTCGCGTGCATTATCATACACATCATTATTGCTATCGCATTTGCCATATTTAAGTTTTAAAAGGCTAAAAGCAACCTCAAGCTCAAAATCATTATCCACTACAACAAAAGGAATAGGATCCGAAAAACCTTTATTTGCAATAGATTTTAAAAACTCAAGCAAATGATGGAAAAAGCCACCGATATTATAGAGAATAAATGGTTTCTTTTGTAAAAGTCCATCTTGCATCGCCACACAATCGTATGCTAGCTCGTCTAACGTGCCAACACCGCCAGGGGTAAACACAACGAAATCAGCATTGAGCAAGCGTTGCTTTCTTTCTTCAAGAGTTTTTGCAAATATAACGTTAATTTTTTTAAGCAATACATCATCAGAATCATAAAGTTTATAATACTCTTCAGTTGTAATACCTTGAATAGGAAATTCAGGTGTAACGCAATTTTGCTTTTCATTCCAAGCATCCATCACCCCGCGTGCAACCGCCCCCATAATACCACTGTTTGAGAGACCAAAATCAAGCTTAAAGCCCATCTCTACAATCTTTTTACCAAGATTGTATGTTTCCCGCACATACATCGGGTTATGTCCGCCTCGTGAACCACCAGCAACAAAAACACGGATACCATCTTTTTTGTTTTCTTTAATAAAGGCGGATAAAAGCTCTTTATCATTACTGCAAATGTTTTTTTCTGCCATAGCTAAATCTCCTCAATATCTCCCATTTGTTGTTTACGATAAAAATCTTTTACAAAATCATCAAAGGTATCCTCAGCCAAAGCCTTACGGATTCCTTGCATCAGACGTTCATAATAACGAATATTATGCCAGCTTAGCAGCATAACAGCTAAAATCTCATTGCATTTTTGTAAGTGATGAATATAAGCACGGGTATAGTTAGTACAAAGCGGGCAATCACATCCAGCTTCAATTGGGCGAGGGTCTTCTCGATGACGTGCATTGCGAATATTAACCGGACCAAATTCTGTAAAAGCCTGCGCAGTTCTCCCCGAGCGAGTCGGCATAACACAGTCAAACATATCTACCCCCCGCATAACTGCGCCAACAATATCATCCGGTTTGCCAACTCCCATTAAGTATCTCGGTTTATCTTCGGGGAGCATCCCAGGAGCATAGTCCAAAACTTCAAACATTTTCTCTTGCCCCTCGCCAACAGCTAAACCACCTATGGCATATCCATCAAAACCGATTCCTTTTAATGCTTCAGCAGATTCTTTACGCAAATCTTCAAAAATACTTCCTTGCTGAATACCAAAAATCCCATATCCATCACGATCAATAAATGCTTCACGGCTGCGTTTTGCCCAGCGCATAGAGCGCTGCATAGAGCGTTTGGCTTCCTCGTATGTTGCTGGGAATGGTGTACATTCATCAAAACACATTGTAATGTTAGAATCTAATTTATGTTGAATGCTCATTGATTCTTCAGGTGATAAAAAAAACTGCCTGCCATCAACGTGTGACTTAAAGCTAACACCTTCTTCCGTAATTTTACGTAAACCTTTTAAGCTCATCACTTGAAAACCACCAGAATCCGTTAAAATTGGTCTTTGCCAATTCATAAATTTATGCAAGCCACCCATCTTGGCAACTAAATCAGCCCCAGGACGCAGCATAAGGTGATATGTATTACCTAAAAGTATTTCAGCTCCTGTCGATTCAACAGATTCTGGCAACATTGCTTTAACGGTACCACAAGTGCCAACCGGCATAAACGCTGGAGTGTTTACTACTCCGTGTTTTGTATAAAGTTTGCCTAATCTGGATTTATTATGTTTTTTTAAAACTTCATATTTAAGTGCCATTTTTTATATCCTATTCTTTGTAAATTTTGCTCCATACCGGAATTTCATTACCGATACCTTGTACCAAATAATCTGCCTCAATAAAAGCTGTTTCTCCATTATCAAACATCACTCGAAACCATTTTTTATCTGCAGTATACCCCGTTAACCTAACAGTGGTACCTTGCTCAATAGTTTTGAAAACATCAAAATCTTTATCTGGACCGTGCATAGCCCGTACATCTTTAGTTATATGATATAGCTCTTGCTTGCGATAAACGTCAACAGGAATATCAAAAATCTTTGCTACAGCCACGTCACTAAATGTTTTATGACCATCTCTAAAGGTTACAACCTGCTTTAGGTGAGGCGTATTATGTCTGATTTGTTCAAGAGCGTTCAAATAAATACCACCCCAAATTAAGATAATACTCAAAACAAAAGCAAAGGGATAAAATAATTGTAGCGATTTTAGCTTTTTAAATTTCCATTTTTTAACACTTAATAGATTTGAATTATCAAAAGAAGAAATATATTGCTCCAAATAGTTAAGCTCCTCTGGCGAAGCATATCTTTTTGCCCACGCTGCTAATGTGGCGGCTTCTTCTAATTTCCCTTCATCTTTATAGGCAAGAGAGTTATGAATCAATAAAGTGAAATTTTCTTTTTTGCTGTTAATATTTAAAATATTTTGAGTTATAGCGTGGATATTGGCAAAAAAAGCACTAATACCCCAAAAGCCCTTAAACCAATTATGTCTGGTAATGCTGCCGATAACACTGGCTGCTTCATATTGACTGCAATAATAAACTTTATCAATTGTAGAATGCCCGATTCCTTTTCCTGTTATCTCAATCAAACGAAAAGCACGTAAATTTACATCTTCTTGACCGTGCATATTACGTATAACACAAATAGAGTTAATATCAGGAAAATTAGATTTGTCATAAATAAGGGAAAGCAGTGTATATTTCAAGCGAGATGAGGTATCTTTCAAAACATCGTATGCAACAGATAACTGTTGAAAGGTATCAACAGCCAAAGGGTCAGTGTTGTGATCTGGATGCCAAAATTTAGCTAAATCACGATATTTTTGCCGAATCTCTTCCTCAGAAGACTGTGGGTTTACATTTAATATTTTATAATATCCCAAAGTATCATAATTAAGTTTTTTTGTCATTTAAGGATTCTCCTTGCCTAGTTTTTTTGCAATGTTGCAAATATCAACAGCTGCCTCAGATGTCGGATAACGTGAAAGAAGCAATTCTTTATTTTTTATAGTATCACGTATCCGAGTATCAATTCTCACAATTCCTAAAAGTTCGGGAAATTTGAGATGATTTCTATCTGCAGCTTTATTTAATTTTTCATATATTTTATATCCATCTTCAAAAGAATTTACTTTGTTAATTATTAAATAATAATTAGCGGAAAGATTGATTTCATTCATAAACTTTATAAGTTCAAAAGTCTTAACCAAATCAGCATTATTTTCAGAACACATCAGAATAACATTATCTGCAATTTGACATAAACTTAATGTTTTTTCAGAAATATTCGTACCAGCATCAATAAAAGTATGCTCATAATTTTCTGATAAAATATTTAAATCATCCGCAAAAAGATGTATTCTGCCAAGAGGTTGCTCTGCAAGATAATCATTACCACTCTGTCCGGTTAAAATATTAAAATCTTTATTTTTATATGCACAGACTAACTGATTTAAGGTTTTTTTACCTAAAACATATTCCTCTAAATATTGGGGAGTTTGTAAAAATAAATATGAAGCAATATTTGAAAAGTCCCCATTTCCATCAACAAGTAAAACTTTCTTTTTCTCAAGATTAAATGCGTGAGCCAAACTTAAGGCACACCAAGAAGTACCAATATTATCAGCTCCAGAAATAAAAACTGAAATATTTCTCTGTGTTCCGTTTCTCAAAAACAGACGATTATAAACTATATTTGTATCATTACCCAAAATACACCTATCAGCATAAAAAGATACGTTTCACTCTAAATGATAAATCATTTTTTAATATAATAGCAAGTATACTTTAAATATCAAAGATTCTTTTAAATTCGGGGATTATTTATGAAAATTATACGATTTGCATTAATATTATCAATGCTTGGTAATATCTCTAATGCTGCAGAAATAAAGATGTATGGTAAGGAAACTTATGGCTACGAACAACCAAAATATTTGGAACGTTCTGTAGAGCAAGAAAAACGAGGAGTCTTTAGATTGTTTGCTCTTGCAGATTATGATAATTTTCCAATAGCCTCGTATGAACAAGGTTCTGTTTTTAACAAAATATTCCGCGATATGGAAGATGCTATAAATGTTAAAATATCTCTAGTTTACAACAAAGATGAAGATAGAATAAAAAGCTTTGAACGAGGCGAAATTATAGGAGGAGATAATACGCGAGCTCGCTTTGGGGTATATTTTGAGGATTATCCTTATTCAAAAAACGAGTATGTTTATCCAGCTTTTTTTGAAAATAGAATCCATCTAATAATGTCTACAAGGAATAAATTAAGCCTAAAAGGTAAGCAAAGCTTGAAAAACTATAAAGGAGTGTTTGTGAAAGCAGATAAGTTGCCAAGTTATGTCTTAAAAGATTTTTCATCTTTAGGACTTGAAAAGGTCGATGATTTTTATACAGCCTTTGAATATTTATTAACAGGTAAGGCGGATTATATTGCGGCAAGTTATTATTTGAGCGAAATTGAGAGCTATAAACAAGGAGTCAGAAACTATATAGTATATAGTAAGGTGCCAGTATGGAAAATGCCTATGTTTATAAGAATTTTGCCACAATTAGAAAATGATGAAAGTATCAATAAATTGAAAAAATATCTAAAAAGTGAGCGTTACCAAAAAATTAAAGAAGATGTTTTTGCTGAGTTGATGGAAATTTATAGGGAAAATACAAGAGGAATTGTTCCACCAACCTATACGCACTCTTCTTCTTTTGAAAATGATGATGCTGAAGATTGGGAAGAATAAAATCTTGAAAAAAATAAATTTTAAATATAATGTGCAATAAAGTTTTAGGAGTAAAAAAATGGTTCTTTTAGTTCATCACAGTATTTCACCGCAATCTCGAAAGATGCGGTTGATTATGGCAGAAAAAAAAATGCTGTTTGTTTTAAAAGAAGAAGAACCTTGGAATATTTCTGCTGAAATTCAAAATATAAATCCTTCAGGAGATTTACCTATATTGATTTTTGATGGAACTGTTATTTCTGGAAACAATGCAATTGCAGAATATTTGGAAGAAAGTAACCCTCAATATAAGCTATTGCCGGAAAATCCAATTGAACGAGCAGAGGTGCGTCGTTTAGTGGAATGGTTTGATTTAAAATTTTATAACGAAGTTTATAAGTACATTGTAACTGAAAAAATTATAAAACGATTTCATCTAAAACAAGCGCCAAATTCTAAAATTTTAAAAGCAGGTTTAAATAATTTGAAATTTCATTTAGAATATATAGAATATTTAGCAGATAGAAATAATTATTTGGCGGGTAAAGAATTGAGTTTGGCTGATTTGACTGCTGCAGCACACCTCTCGGTGATAGATTATCTGGGAGATATTCCTTGGGGAGAATATAAAAATGCAAAAATTTGGTATGCAAAAATAAAATCAAGACCAAGTTTTAAGGATATTTTGAAAGATACAATTCGTGGTATCCAGCCCTCTCACCATTATACAAATTTGGATTTTTAAAATGAAGAAAAAATATATATTCGGAATAATGTTGTTATTAAGTGCCTGTGGTGGACCTAAAGGGCAAGTTGTTTTCCATTGGGATAGATATAATACTGGCGGAATTAAATTCGCTCGAGACCATTCCGAATGTATGCGTGAGGCTGAAGCGCTGAAACTAATGCCAAATTTCCGCAGTTGGTTTTATACCGAAGAACAACGTTATGAAACAGTCGTAAAATGGCATAAAGAACACGGAATATGGGCTAGCTTTGTGCCTTATCCAGGAGCAATGCCCATAATGGTAAATTCTGTGCGAGATGACAGTCGTTCAAGTCCGTCAAAATATCAAAAATGTATGTTAAGAAAAGGATACGTTAATCGTACAACAGATATCCCAGAGGCTAGTAATCTGTTTATTTATAAGCCTCAAAGTGTAAATCAAGATGCGCCATTGGATGATACATACAATTACTAAAGAGGCTTATCTGTTTTTCTGTGCTATATTTGTATAAATGGCACTGTGCTTTTGGGCATCATTTTGTTTTTCTTGATACGTACGTTTATTTTCAAGGATTTTCTCTTTTTGTAATTCTTTGACTAGCTTTAAGGGTTGTACAGCAATTCCATCTAAATTGTCGCATTTAAAACCGGTCTTAAGCCCTAATTCCCACATATGGTCAAGTGTGCAGTTAGGATTAGCTTGTTTGCATAACGCATAAAGACCTGTAATTTGTGGAATAATCCAACTGTACCCGCCCATTGCAAAATGTGCATAATCATCATTTCCAGTATTAAGAGCAACTGTTCTATGCTCCACAGGAAATAACAGTTTTTTATTTTTGTCATCGCTAAACCATTCTGGAGTAACCCTTGAATCAATATATTTAGTTACAAGGGGTAGGATATTACAAGAATCATTAACATCCTTATTTAAATCTCTGTTGTATCCATCAAATGATAATCCTTTTTCTTTAAATAATTTAACTGTAATAACATCGATTCCCTCTTTTTCTGCTGCCAAACGCATTTCTTCATATTTGTCAAAATCAACCATAGTTGGGTCACAAGCTTGAGAAATTGAAATTGCAGCAATTTTTTCCCCTTCGGGTAATAATCGGTTAATTTCAATACAACGTTGAATAGCTTCTGGTATTTGTCCTACAGTTCTTGTGCCATATTTAAAATTGGAATTAGACCACACAGCAAAGAAGTAAACTTTTGCTTCAGGAGCAACACCGCAATTTGTACCAACAGCTAAAGATGCTACCCCTGTACCGTGAAAACTTCCGGTTGGAAAGTCGTGGTACGCCTCATAATGTTTTATTTTGTCGTGATATTCTTTATGATCAGATAAAGCTTCATCAATAATTGCTATATTGATTCCTTTACCAGTAATACCAGCTTTATGTAATTGGCGAATATTTTGACCAGCATCTTTCCCGCTTTCCATAATGTGTCCAGGATTAAAATCAGAGGGTAGAATTGCCCGAGAAAAATCAGTATGTGAATCAAATACAATATCACAAGATGGGGTGGAACTGATATCAATATCTAGTTTATATCCAGAAACGTCTAAATGTGGGCGACAGCCATCTTTTTCTATAAGTTCACTGCGGCGTGCAGCATTTTTCTTAATTATTTGCTCAATCTCCTGCTTTTTATCTTCAGGAAATGTTTTCAATTCTACCGAGCAATGAGGAGCCAATGGTTGATTTGTTTCAGCCAAAGTAGATAAATATTTGATTTTTTCAATAATATCCATTAGCGAATTCCTAAATACATATATCTAAAACATTGTAATATTATAACATAATTAATAGTTATTGGCAAGTTTTAATATTATATCCGCCTCCTGTTGCTTTATAAAATGCCGTTAAATATTGTAAAATGGAGGCATTACTTTCCGCTAAGGCGTTTTGAGCTTGGAGATAATCTTGTTCTGCAATTGCAACATCTGTAAATTCTATCAATCCGTTTTCATATTTATTTCGTGTCAATTCCATAACATTACGCATTTTATTTAAAGATGATTGACTGTAGGCGTTTTCTTTATATACCTCTTCAATAGCATTAATGGCATTTTTAAGTTCAGCTAATGCTGTCAGCATAGCCTCATTATAATTAAGAATATATTCTTCTTTGATATGTTTTTGCAGTTCAATATTATTCGTTAACTGTCCCCAGTGCCAAATTGGTAGGGTAATTCCTGGAGTATAGCCATAAATTTGGCTATTCTTATCAAATAAAGAATGCCCGCTGTTTGAAATAAAACCAAAGGTGGCGCTAAGACTAACATTTGGATACAAGGCCGTAATTGCCTCATTGACGGCAGCATTTTGCGCATAAATGGATGTTTCCGCTGCAATAATATCTGGACGAGAACGAATAATACCTAATGGAAGATTGTAAAGTTTTTGAACGTTGTATTTAAAGGCGGTGTTTGTTATGTTCCTATTGTACTTATTAAGATTAGCAGGAAGAGAGTTTGGTAAGACTCCTAAAAGAACTGCTATTGAATTTTTATAATTTTCTATTTGTGTTTTAAGTGGAGGAATACTTGTTTTTGTTTTTTCAACAGCAAACTCTGCCTGATTCAAAGCTAACGCATCAGCAATGCCTGCGTTGTATTTGTCTTTAACTGTTTGCATAATGTCACGTTGTAAGCGCAAATTTTTGTAGGCAATGTTTAACTTTTCTTGTGTCTCTCTCAATTTGATATAATTGGTGATTACTTCTGCTGTAATAGATACTTTAATGCTCAATAAAGAATATGCGGTATTGCGCATAAGATTAAAATATTGCTCAGAAATATATTTTCCTTTTCCCCAAATATCTAATTCCCAAGAAACATCAAATCCGACTTTAAAAGCGTTAACATCATAAGCATATTTCTGATTATCACTTGCTTTACTATAATTATATTCTCCTTTAGCGTCTAACATCGGATAACTTTGTTTAGACTGAATTAAATAATTATAACGAGATTGTTGTAATCTTTCAATACCTTGTTGTATAGTAAAGTTGCTGTTCATTGCTTGTTGAATCAGTGTATTTAAATCTTTATCATTAAACATTTCATACCAATTATTTTTAATAATGTCTTCACTAGGGTGAATGTTTAAATTTTCTATTACAGCTTGGTTTGAGATGAAATAATCGTGAGTGTATTCCTCTCCTACAGAGCAGGAAGTAAGTGAAAATATACTAAGTAATACTATGTATTTAAACATTGTTGTTGTCCTCAGTGGTGATAGGTGGTGTTTTGACAGTAGTTGGATAAAAGTGTTCTTTAATGTTTTCGAATAGTGCAAAAAGAGCTGGAATAAAAATAATACCAACTAATGTTGCTGCAATCATTCCAAAGAATACTGTAACGCCAATAGATATTTGTGAACTAGCACCAGGTCCTTTAGCAATAATCATTGGAAAAACACCCAAAATAAAAGTCATCGCCGTCATCAAGACAGCTCTAAATCGTTCACCAGCACCTTTTTCAGAAGCTTCCAAAATGCTGTAACCACGTTCTCTATAATCTTTGGTGAATTCTACAATTAAAATTGCATTTTTAGCTGCAAGTCCAATGAGTAAAACAATACCTAATTGCGCATAAATGCTAAGCGGCAGACCAAATAATTGCAATCCAATAAAAGCTCCTAAAATAGCAAATACCGTTGAAAACATTACAGAGAAAGCAAGCATCCAACTTTCATATAGAGCCACCAAAAATAAATAACAAAAAACAACAGCCAAAGTGATAAGAGCTCCCACCAGCCCTCGTGTTTCCGCCTCTTGTAATGAAAGAGCCGTCCAATTAATTGCAAATCCTTTGGGTAAAATTGTCTGCGCAAGTTCTTGCATTTTATCCATAGCTTGTCCACTACTTATGCCGTGTGCAGCCTGCGCAGTAATTGCGGCAGCAGTATATAAATCATATCGATAAATGATTTTGGGTGAAATTTCAGTTGAAATATGAGCAAAACTATCAATTTTAATTAAATTGCCTGAATTTGATTTGACATATAAATTTTTAATGCTATCCAAATTTTTACGATAATCAAAATCTGCTTGTAAAATAACACGATTAACCTGTCCGCTTAATGTAATATTGTTAATATAGGTGGCGCCAAGATTGCTTTGCAATGTTGCAAAAATTTGTGATACAGGAATATCAAATGATTCCAATTTTGTTCGATCAATATTTAAATAAACGTGCGGCGTATCTGCAGTAAAAGTACTAAAGGCGTATGATATTTCTTCAGAATTATTTGCGGCACGCAAATATTTTTGAAGGGCGGTTTCTAAATCTAATGGGGAAAATTTTGCATCAGTCGCAACCAGTTCTAAAGAAAGGCCATTGCTTTGCCCTATCCCTGGAACAGATGGTGGGGCAAAGAAATTAAGGGCAGCTCCTTTGTAGGTACTGAATTTTTGTGTTAAAGAATTTGTAATATTTTCTAATGATAATTCGCTAGATGTGCGTTTTGACCAGTCTTCTAATCCAATAACACCTAAGGCGACATTTTCACCACCCCCGCCAAGCATACTGTAGCCAGCAACGGTGATAATATATTTAACACCAGCCATCTTCAAAATATCGTTGCTCATATTTGCTAAAACGGTGTTTGTTTGGTTAATACTTGCAGTACTGTCCAGTTGAACATTTGCAAAAATAATACCTTGATCTTCTTCAGGTAAAAAAGAAGTTGCTGTAAAATTAAAATATAAAGCAATTGCAGCAATTGTCATTGAAATTATTAAAACCGTGAAAAATAAATAACGAGCAAAAAAGCCGACAACCTTTGTATAAAGATTTTTAAAGAAATCTAATCCATCATTAAACCATTTGAAAAAACCTTTAGCGTTTCCTTCTTTTTCATTATTAAAGAAAATTGAACACAAAGCAGGACTCAAAGTTAGAGCATTAAATGCGGAAAAAACAACAGAAGTACCAATTGCGACAGCAAATTGCTGATAAATTTTTCCGGTAATCCCAGCCATTAACCCCACTGGAACAAAAATTGCTAATAAAACAAATGTTGTCGCCACAATTGCACTGCCAATTTGTTGCATTGCTTTTACAGAAGCGTCGTATGAATTTAAGTTTTCATAAAGCATAAGGTATTGAACCCTTTCAACCACAATAATAGCATCATCTACGACTAATCCAATCACTAAAATCATTGCAAATAAAGTCAAAATGTTAATATCAAATCCCAATAGATAAATAACAATAAACGTGGCAATAAGCGAAACAGGAATCGTAATAAGTGGTATCAGTGTTGTCTTAAATTTTTGTAAAAAGAGATAGGTGACCAAAATAACCAAAGCGAAAGTAATAAACAATGTTTCAACGATTGCAGATATGGATGCTTGAACGTAATCTGTTGAATCATATGCAATTTTTATCTCCATATCATTAGGAAAAGTTTTTGCAAGTTCGTCAATCTCTTGTTGAACAATCTGCATTGTTTTAAGAGCATTAGTATTTGGAGTTTGATTCAATGCAATAATAACCGCAGAGGCATTGTCGTATCTCGAACTAAGATTATAAGTATCACGTCCTAACTCAATACGTGCAACATCCTTTAAGTAAATTGTTCCCCCATTATCAGATGTAGCAACTATAATATTTGAAAAATCTTCAACACTGTTTAATAATCCTTTAGCAGTTAGAGATAAAACGAGATTTGTATCTTTTGTACTAGGTGCGGCTCCAATGCTCCCAACAGCAGCTTGAACATTTTGATTTTTTACTGCTGTAATAATATCTGAACTGTTTAATCCGAGAGATGAAATTTTATCAATATCTAACCAAATACGCATACTGTATTGTGGGCCAAAAATTTGTACTTGACCAATACCATATAGACGTGAGAGAGGATTTTTAATATTTGTATAAGCAAAATTACTTAAATACAAGTCATCAAAAGTATCTTTAGGGGAACGTAAAACAATTAAGGCCAAAATATCTGCATTTTCAGTAGAAACATCTAATCCATTTTGTATAACTTCATCAGGAAGTTCACTGTTAACTTGCTGCAATCTATTTTGTACTTTAACTTGCGCTATATCAGGATCTGTTCCGATATCAAAAGTAACTGTAAGAGAATAAGAACCATTATCATCTGAAGTTGATGACATATATAACATATTTTCAATACCGTTCATTTGATTTTCAATTGGTACAGCTACAGTATCAGTTAAAACCTGAGCATTTGCACCTAAGTATGTTGTTTTAACACTAACTTGCGGTGGGGTTATGTCTGGGAATTGAGAAATTGGTAAAACTTTAATTGCAAGTAATCCTAAGATAATCATTACGATGGAGATAACCATTGCAAAGCGAGGACGGTCAATAAAAAATTTAGAAAACATTTTTAATTTCTCCTGCCGTATTATTTTGTAATTTTAAAATCAATTTTAGTATTTGGTGGTAAATTACTTATATCTTCTAGTAACAGCAAATCATTTGATTCAAAAGTATTTTGTACAACGTACGAATTTTCTTTTTCTGCAAGAATTATAAGTTTATGCTTAATAAGGTTATTCTGCCGAGAGATAGTAGTGAAATTGCCATCAGCAGAAAGTTGAACTAAATTTTTATTTATTAAAACAGCGTTTTTAAAAGTTTTACTCACAACAACTGTAACATACGCATTGGGTAAAAGTTCACTTTTATCATTTTGAAAATAGGTATAAATAGCGAGAGAATTTGTGGATCTATTGATTTCATTATTAGTGTACTTAAATTCACCAGTATAATTATAAAGTTTACCATTAGGTAATCTTAATTGAATGACACTGTCTTTAAAAAGTTGACCATTGTCTTTCATATTGAAATATTCAGTGTCAGTTAGCGAAAAAACAACCCGAATAGGGTCTGTCTGAACAATATTTAAAAGTGCCCCACTATTAGGTGCAACATAGTCTCCAGGACTTAAAGTGAAATTTCCAATAAGTCCGGAAATTGGTGCTTTAATAATCGTATAATTATAATTAACATCAGCTAACATTTTATTTGCTTGAGTGTTTTTTAGCTGAGCTTGCGCCTGCAAAAAATTATTTTTAGCATTATCAATTTCAATCTCAGAAAAAGCTCGTTTACCAGATTTTTGTACACGCTCATAATAGTTTTGATTATATTCAAATGAAGCTTCAGCTTCTAACACAGCCGCTTCAGCTGCATCAAGTTTTGCTTTATATTCTTCTGGTTCAAGTGTTATAAGTAAATCATTTTTGTGAACTGTTTGCCCAGCCTTAATTTTAATATCTTTAAGATAACCGCTAATATAGGGTACAATTTGTACTTGATTGATAGCCTCAACAAATCCTACGTAATTTGTTTGAACAACAATATCTTGCGGAATAATAGGAGTTGCATTTAATGTTAGGCTATCGTTGATAGGTACAGGTCTGATCTCTTTAATATTATCTTTTTTAAAAATATAATATCCTAAACCAAAAGAAATCAGACACAGTACCAATAAAAGAAATATATAAAAAGAACGTTCTTTTTTATTTTCCATCTCATATCCTACTTGTCTATTAAAGTTTCAAGTTAGATAATAAGAGATAATAATCTTTCAAGTCTTACTGCATAAGTTCTATGGCTTTAGTTATTTTTTTTATAGAATTAAGTTCTATTTGTCGAACTCTCTCTTTAGAAATATTATACGTTTTGCTTAAATCATCAAGCGTTATAGTCTTTTCGTATAAGCGACGTTTAAACAAAATATCTTTTTCGCGTTTGTTTAGGACATAAAGTGCTTGATTAAACATTTTACGACGATATTTTATTGTTTCAGCGTGAGCCAAACTTTCTTCCTGATTAGGCTTATTATCAGAAATAAAATCCATCCATTCAGTCGCCCCATCAGAATCACCATCAATTACTGCGTTTAAAGAACCATCGTGTGATTTTAACCGCATATTCATATCCGTAACATCCTGAACACTAACATCAAGTGATTTTGCAATATCTTTTAAAATATGTTGAGAAAGCTCTCTGTCATCAATTAGATTCAAACGATTTTTAATTTTGCGTAAATTAAAAAATAGTTTTTTCTGTGCTGCCGTTGTTCCTAATTTTACTAAAGACCAAGAATTAAGAATATATTTCTGAACAGAGGCTTTAATCCACCACAAGGCGTATGTAGAAAATCTAAACCCCTTTTCAGGTGCAAATTTATCAATTGCATACATTAAGCCGATATTTCCTTCTGAAATCATTTCGCCCACAGGCAGTCCATATCCACGATATTTAGACACCACCTTAACAACAAGCCGTAAGTGAGATGTAATCAACTTATAAGCAATCTCTTTGTCTTTTGTTTGTTGATAACGTGAAGCCAAATCAAATTCTTCTTCTAAGGATAAAATGGGATATTTTTTTATAGAATGTAGATAACGCGAAAGATTTTCTTCAGGTGAAAAGTCAAGTCCGGTAAGAATTGGTTGTTTGTTCATAATTTTCTCTCCTAAAAGTTGACTAAAGGAGAGTTTATATATTAAAAATTTTTCCACAATCTAGACATTAGTTCTATTGTTTTTAAGCAATTATTAAGAAAAAAATACAAAATTTGTACTAAAGTTTATAATTATCTAACTCTTTTACCAAAGTTTTCAAGTCTTCAGGTAAATCTGCATTAAAGCTAAGCAGGGCACCGGTTTTGGGATGAATAAATCCTAATGAGGCAGCGTGCAAAGCTTGCCTTGGAAAGTTGTTAATATAACTTTTTAATGGCTCGGGAAATTTTAAAATACTTTTTTTACCTTTGTAGACTTCATCACCAATCAAATGGCAACCAATACTAGAAAGATGCACTCGAATTTGATGAGTCCGACCAGTTTCAAGATTACATTTAATAAGTGAAACAGCGTTATTATAAATTGAAACGGTTTCATAATGTGTAATGGCGTGTTTTCCTCCTTGCTGAACAAGTGCCATTTTTTTGCGGTCAAACGAACTGCGAGCAATATTTCCCTCAATCATTCCTTTCAGAGGTGTAGGAACGTTATAAACAAATGCATAATACGTTCGTTCTATAGAATGCTTAAAAAATTGTTCAGCTAAATTTCGGTGTGCAAAATCATTCTTGGCTACAACTAAAATGCCGCTTGTGTTACGGTCAATCCGATGTACAATACCAGGGCGTGCAACACCACCAATACCGGAAAGAGAACCTTGGCAATGATATAATAAAGCATTAACCAATGTTCCGTGAGATGCTCCAGCTGCAGGATGAACGGTCATTCCCGCAGATTTATTAACAACAATCAAATCATCATCTTCATATAAAATATCAAGAGGTATATTTTCAGCAATAGGTTTAGCAGCAGCAGGTTCTGGTAAAGTAATCTGATAAACATCCCCTAAACGTGTTTTAAAATTTTTATCTGCAATTATTTCATCATCAGCAAAAACATAGCCATCCTCAAGTAGTTTCTGCACCTGTGAACGAGAAAAATCCGTAATTTCGTTTGTAATAAATTTATCAATACGAAGCCCCATACTCTCAGCGGTAACGGGATTTGTATAAAAAACTTTAGTATTTTCTTTATCCATAATGACCTGTGTTAAACATATTTTCACCAATTAAAGCTAAGATACACCAAAGAGAAGCATAAAATCAAGGATATATTTAAGTAAAAGCGGAAGTAAAAGGGGATAAAATGGCTGAAAACGATACATCATTAGACGCATTTATAACAACACCAGCGGCAGAAAAGCAACAAGAAAATACTGCGGATACCATCAATTTAGAAGATGAATTTGCTAAATTATTAAATGATTTTATTAGTCAAGATACGAAACCAGCAGAAACAACTTCAGCAGCAGTTTCAACAGAAGCAAACTCTAATGGATTAGACAGTTTTATTACTCCTACCACAAATAATACAATGACAGAAGGTTTAGAAAGCTTTGTAACACAAACAGAGCCTAATAGTAGCGTATCATCTGCCGAGAATGAGCTTGATGAATTAGTAACAACAAGCATAACTACAAATTTAGTACCAACCATAGAAACAGATAAGGGATTAAAATCTGAAGAGCAAGAATTGGCTCGGGCAATTGCAAATTTTCAGGATGGTATATATTCGATAACAGACAAGAAAAATTTAAAAGTTCCAGAAACAGATTATACAGAGGAATTGCTAAAGCCAAACTACAAACCAAGTGTTGGAAAAAAAATAGCGCAATATATGCTGAATTGTTGGGATATCCTCAATAAAGCAGATCCGGAAAATATGAAAAGATTATCCAAAAATGCTACAGATGAAGAATATTTAGCCTTCGCAGAAACTCTCAGCGATACAGATATGCAATTAGCAATAATCTCTTATGTAGAAATATTGATAAATCTTGAAATTTGTGAAGTTAAATATGAGCAGAAAAAAGAAATTCTCTTAAAAAATCGCATCAAAAAAGAATTGTATGAGGAATATATGGAGTTACAAGAACGTAAAGCTTTATTTATTCAAAAATTAAAAGAAAAAGATTTCCCTATTGATGCAGAACGCTTAATTAGTAATTATTTTCGTGTTGCACAAAAAGATCCAGATGGCTCATTCGACGCCTTAACTAAAAATCCAGCAATGTTTTCTCCTATAGAATTTGATAAATTACACCCGAAATTTTTTGGTTTAATAAAAGTAACTCCAGAAGATGGAATAAAAGCTAACCAAAAAATAGGAAAATTTATCAAGAATCTGAAAGTTTAGATTTGACTAAATTTTTAAGCTTTAAAGTAGACAAACCGATGTTTTTATGCTAATATTGAAAAAACATAAGGAGAAAACAAATGGCTGATGATGAAAATTCTGCAATAGATAAAATAATAAATAATAAAATGGATGAATGGAATCAAAGAACCGAAGACTTCCTTTCAAGTGATAATATGACGCCAACTGAAGGAGGGGCGCCAACTTCTACTCAGACAGAAAATAAACCTTCACAATCACAGGAAAATCCTGAAAAAACAGAGAATAATAATCCACCGCAGCCAGAACCCGAAAATAATTTCAATTCGTCTAAACCGTCAGATGTTGAAGTTGTTTATGACGGAACGTCGCGCGCGTATGCAGATGATATACAGATTAAGCAACCGGCACCTTCAAAAAAAGATAAATCATATCCTAAACCACCAGAGCGCGGAAAAGCCCCCAAAGTTGCTGGTGGTAAAGATATTATGGAAGTCGCGTGGAATGAATTTTGGGCATTATGTGATAGTGTGATAGATGGTGCAGTAGATTTAACATTTGACTTCATAACAGCTGTGTTATATGCCACCCCGCCCAAAAGCACTGAAACTGTTAAAAAAGAAATAGATATTATGGCAATTGGCAATAAATTGCATAATGAAAAGATGGAAAAAGTTGATGAAATATTGAAATTTACTAAAGATATTTGTGCTGAAATCAATCAAAATCTCTTAAATGAATTACAGGGAGAGAAAAAACAATGGACTTTGCTAAAGGAAGAACCTGCAATTTTTAAAACACTAGTAGAGGCAAAAAAGAAAGCAACTGCAGATCCTGCATCTCCTGAAGCGAAGAAGATCGAAAATTGGGAAAGTATGCCCCAAATATTAGATAAATTAGCTGAGAATTTTAAAAAAATAGTAACTATTGCAGACCGTATGGCAACATTAGAAGAATACACACACCCGTGTATAGAAAATAAAGAACAAGAAATTAAAGCGGCTCAAAAACAATATGAAAATGATCCTCAGAAATTAAAAGAAACACTGGATGAAATTGAAAAATCATATAAAAATCCAGAGCAAAAAATAAAGAAAAATCTTTCAAAGCGCCAAACAATACGAACCGAAGAATTGATAAAAAATATAGATAAAATAAGAGATAAATATGCTGATACCCCTGAAAAGGAGAATGAAGTTATAAGAAAATATATGGAAAGCATTTCAACCTCCTTCAGAGTTGTGCATAATGATGTATATACGCAAATGTATATAAATAAAAATGATGGATCAAAAGCGAAAAAAAAGGCACAACAAAGCATTAGCGCAATGAACGATAGTATAAATGGTTTTGTCGTTGACGGTAAACCTTTGCGAGATTATGACCCTGTTCCTAAAGACAAATTAAGTAATATCAATATGGAGAAATTTTCTAAATTAGATACCCTTGTTTTAATAAAACAAATTGTTATGAGCAGATAACCTACACTAAAAGGACGAAGAATGAAAAAAATCGGAAAATTATTAAGATTTATGACAATAAGTATATTTGTTTTGGCAGCTCAACTTTGTGTCGGACAAATAGTGTTTAAAGTTTTATGGAATTTTGATCTATTAAATCGGGAATCCTATCAGATGTTGTATAATTATTGGGAAAAAGGTGGTGTGTTTAATACATTTCGTGATTGTAGTCTAGGAGCTGTTCTTCTTCTCTTTCCCATCATTTGGCTAATAATTAGTCATAAAATCTATAAACGAGGCTTTTGGAAAAGTATAATATCAATTATTGATAAATCTTACAGAAAAATAACTCGTCCGCAGAGCTTGGAAATAGAACACGTATCAATCAAAAATATCGGAGGTAAAGATAAAACATTGGAGGAAATTATAACAGATAAAATAAAAGAGCAAAATAATAACACAGGAGGGCATACATCTGTAAATATCAGAAAACAAATTGCTGCAAAAATAGAGGAAAATGAAAAAGAATAAGCTCTTGTTAACTAATCAGCTCTATAATTAAAGAAATAAAAAGCGGAGAAACACTTGAAACCACTACTGATAATATTAAAAACTTTGTTAATCGGCTGTCTATGGAGTATTGTCTTCATAGACGGAATAAGAGTGGTTTTGCTTATTAACTGGCATTTTGATATATTTTTAAAAGAACACTGGGCATTATTAAGTTATAAATGGAATAGCGGTGTTCCAATGAGTCGCTCTGAAACAGGTTTTCTTTTGATTGTTGCAAGCGCCATTCCATTATGGTTAGCTGGTTGGGTAGGTCTATGCTTAGTTAAATGGGGAAGACTGATTAAGAGAGTATTCTTTAGTCCATTATACCTATATAGAAAATTAACCTTAAAAACTAAGCCGCCGGTAGTTGTAAAGAAAAAGTCTATTAACGAAGATACAAAATCCGTCAAGAAAACTCCAATTATTAAAAAAGCACCGGTGAAACGTCCTCCACTACCTTCAGCAACATTATTGCAGTCTAATATCAATAACAACTTAACTGCTTCACGGCCTTCTGCTTCTCCATATACAGCAAGTAAAAAGAATCAAGAAGCACCAATTGATCACGCACTGTTTAATTTTGATGATGATGATTTTGATTTGGACTTTGATTTTGAGAAAAAAGAAAAAGCCGCATCAATTGAAAATGAAATTCCATCAGCATTGATTGCAGATGAACCTAAAACAGTAGAGGCGAAGGCAGAGAGTGTATTTGTTTCTAAGCCAAAACAAGAAGAACAACAGCGTAAGCCTAATGAAAAACAATCGCAGGGCAATAAAAACAAACCTAAGGCAGAATCACCATCTCCAATAAAAGAATCGCATACGCCGGTACTAGATGTATTAAATCAAAAAGGATATGATGTTATTCCATCCGCAATTATTAAAAATACTAAAATAGACTACGTTGCAGTTTCTAAGAACCAACTGATTCTATGTTTAGTTGATAAAGAAGTTGGAGATTGGCTTGCGGATGAAGAGAAATTTAATGATGAAGAGCCATTATGGTTCTCAGAAAGCAGCCATCGAATTTCACCAGTACGTAAAGTTGATGTTGCAAGAGATATCTTAAAAACAAAATTAGCAGTAACAGATATGAAATATGAGATAGTTTCTTATGTTATCATACAAGCTGGTAATATTATAAACGCAGAAGATATGTTTGAAATTTGGGGCAATATGAATATTAACGTAACGCGAATCAATCGTGGTAGTCCAAAAGAAATTCGTCTGTTCTCTAAAACAATAGATAATTGTGATGGTAAAACAGATACAAGTAATTTGGAGAAACTTAAAAAACTAATCAGAAGTCTGGCATAATTTTTTAATTATTAGAGGGAAAAATGGCAAAAGAAAGAGGAAAAGAGTGGGAAGAATATGATAACGCCGTCCGTTGGATGACAATAACTTTTTTTGTTGCAATAGGGGTAACTATTTTGCTTGCATATATTGCACAACCTTTAGCTTTTTTGCTTCAAAACGGCGTATCCAAAAAGAGTGTAGATATTGTTGGTAAATTTTTACAAAGAGCCTTTAGTGATCCTGGATTTTTATATGATCGTTATGCTCGTTGGTTTAAGCAGATTTACCATTATAATGGTGCATTCAGATTAACACAGTGGATTCCGATTCTCCCGTTTATTTCTTTACCAACCATCTTGTTAATTGGGGGCGTAAAATGTCCATATCGTTTTCAATCTAATATTCACGGATCAGCACATATTGCAACTTTGCGTGATATTGAAAGAATGCCGTTGCTAGGTTTTGATGGTTTTTGTATGGTTGTGGGGCGTTTTCAAGGTAAAATGTTAAAATTAAAAGAAACATTGTCAACCTTATGCTGCGCTCCTCCAGGAACTGGTAAAACAGCTGGTGTGGTTATCCCGACAATTTTTAACTCTGAAGGGTTAAGTATTATTGTAAACGACCCTAAACCAGAATTATGTTACAGTACAACGGGTGCTAGAGCCAAAGTTGGTCCAGTGTTTGTAATTAACTGGGGTAAGGAAGATAATCCTGAAACCGGAGAATACTACCCAAGCTGGAATCCATTATCTCCAGGGGCATTGCCTGCGCCAGGACCAGAACGAGACTTATATGTCGATTCGATGTGTAATACGCTTGTGGAAGACCCAAAGGGTGGGGCAGATCCTCACTGGTCAAAAACTGGTAGAAGTGCGCTTTGCGGATTTATCCATTTCGTAGCTTCAAAATGCGAACGTGCATTAGCAAATGAGAAATTCATTCAAAAAATTTACGAAGGTTCACTCACCGCACAAGATAAGGCTGAACTTATAAGTTATTACGAAGATATGAGTATTGGTGGGTTACGTGCAAATGCCGCAAGAGCCATACAAGACCTGCAAAGTGATAATCTGACTATTGAAAATTATCTGCCCATTGGCACGTGGAATTTACTTCCTGAAAAATGGATAAACCACGAGCCGTGTATGGCAATGATTTTGGAATGGATTACAACCTCACAGATCGAGCAAACTAACGAAATCAAACGTCGTTTGGAAGAAGGCGATCAAATGGCTGCAATGGCAGACCCAATGCGAGATTTACTTGATGCTGCGGTGGAAGAAGCCAATAACTATGGTTATTCTCGCCGTTGTGTAACTGAACTTAGTGCATTAAGTGCTATGCCAGATAAAGAGCGAGGCTCTGTTATGTCAACAGGTTTAACTGGTATTGGTATCTTCAAAAACTCTGCCGTTGTGTCACGTACAAGTTTCTCCGATATTAAATTTAAAGATTTGCGTGGAATGAAAGATCCAGTAACTGGTGAGTGGAAACCAATTTCCGTATATCTATCTGTTAATCAAACCGATGCGCAGGCCTTAAACCCAATTAGTGCAACGTTTGTAGACTTGATGAGTGCATACTTAATTTCCAATCCGCCAAACTTTGTTAATAAAACGGATGGAAAAATGGGACCATTTCCTGTATTATTCGTGCTCGACGAGTTTCCACAAATGCCAAAACTCAAAGCCGTTATTGATGGACCAGCGGTTGGTCGTGGTCAAAAGGTATCATATCTGCTTATCGGACAAGACTTAGGTCAAATCTCTGGTAAATACGGTAAAGATGACCTTGAAACCGTTATTTCTACAACAGCGTGCAAAGTTATTCTTTCTCAAAACAATGAGCAGACAGCCCAACGTTTCTCTAAGATGATTGGTAATAAAACAGTTCAAACAACTTCATACTCTAGACAAGAAGGGAGTATGAGCAAAGAATTTAATCCGTTTGCAAAAAATGTAAGCTACCAATTACAAGGCGTTTCAGCAATCAGCTCAAACGATTTGTTAAGTTTACCAATGTTAAAACAAGTTGTACTAATGCAAGGTGCCATTGAAACGCCGATTATGGCAGATGCACCGCGTTTTTACCTAGATAAGAAAATGTTGGCACAATCAAAATTACCCCATTCTCCGTGGGTGCCAGACTGGATTGTGGCACAGCGCGCCGATGAAAATGAAGATATCTTGTCCAAATTAGGTATAGATTATGACCCGAATGCTGTTGAAGAAGGGGAAGAATTTGAGGAAGACGAAGCCTAGAGTAAAGGTTAAAGAAATACGTAATTTTTCTTTACCCGTGGTACTAAAGAGCAGTGCAAAATTTGTATTGCTCTTTCGTCGTACTTTTTTGCTTTGGTGTTTAGCAAATTTTGCTTTTTTATATATTTTCAAGCTCATTCCAAATGGCTGGACAAACTCGTTAAGTATTCTCTGGCTTGTAGCATACTATGTTTATTGGTGCATATTTATTCGTTATGTTCAACAACATCCTCCATATTTCTCTTTAGTAAGGATATTTAATGGGTTAATACCAGCTAGTAAGATAATGTTTATCAATATCAGCATTTATCTCCTTGTTGTGATTATTCCTTACATTCCGCTATTTATGGGGTTTAGAGATAAATATTTAGAGTTTTTTGAACGGTATATGGAAATCTTACAAAGTTACGATTCGCTACCTGGAAAAACTTTATTTTATATCTTAATGCTACTACTATCACCCTATACAATCAGCCGTCCATATTTAGCGTGGATATCTTCACTCATAGGTAAGAACCGCTCAATTATTGATGCATATAAAAAAACACATCGAAACTATTGGAATTTTGTTCTTTGCGCAAGTGTAATGAGCTTATTATTTATGATTTCATACTACATAGACACCATCTATCACATCAACACACTCATCTATTTGATGTCAGTCTTTCCTGTATATTTCAATATTGTCTTCATTGGAATTTATAAAGTTTTCTATAAGCGTAAACCCAAAATTAAACTTACATTGAGTTAAAATCATCCTCTGAGATAATCTTAACGCCAAGTTCTTGTGCTTTTTTGAGTTTCGAACCAGCATTTTCTCCCGCAATGACATAGTCTGTATTGGCAGAAACCGAGCCTGCAACTTTTGCCCCCATTGCTAAAGCTTTACTCTTTGCTTCACTACGGGTCAAACTTGTTAATGTTCCAGTAAATACGACAGTTTTGCCAAATAATTCGGATTCGGTATTGATAACCAAATCAAAATCCTCTATTTCAACAACGGATAAAAGCTTTTCAATAACCTCAATATTGTGTTTTTCCTTAAAAAACTCCACAATATCTTTTGCCATAGCAGCTCCGATTCCATCAATACTGATTAACAGTTGCAAATCTTGTTCAATCATCGCTTTCATAAAATTAGCAAAAGTATGATAATGCTTGGCAATCAAATAAGCGGTGGCGGTTCCAACCTGACGAATTCCCAAAGCATAAATAAATTTTTGCAAGGTGACTTTTTTTGCTTTGTTAATCGCTTCAAATAAATTACTGACCGACTTCTTTCCCCAACCTTCTCGATTCTCTAAATTAAGTGCGGGTACTGTAGAAAATAAATCAGCTGGGCGATTCCTTTCTTCTAATGTGAATATGTCATAGGGGGTTTGAATAATTCTCTCTTGATAAAAAGCCTCAATAACTTTATCGCCTAACCCCTCAATGTTAAATGCTTCACGTGAAACAAAATGTTTTAAGCGCTCAACAGCCTGCGCCGGACACGAAAGCCCCCCAGTGCAACGTCGTACCGCCTCGTCTTCTTCACGAATTGCGTGCGCACCACATTCCGGACAAATATCTGGAAAATGAAATTCTGATATACTACCAATGCGTTTATCTGCTAAAACTTCAATAATCTGCGGAATAACATCTCCCGCCCGTTGAATAACAACCATATCACCGATTCGCACATCTTTACGCTTAATCTCATCTTCGTTATGTAATGTAGCGTGAGATACTAAAACCCCACCAACATTAACCGGTTCCAAATCAGCAACAGGTGTCAGCGCACCAGTTCTTCCAACTTGAACACGAATATTGTTTAGTCGAGTAATAGCTTTTTCCGCTGGAAATTTATGCGCAACCGCCCAACGTGGCGTACGGGTTAAAAAGCCCAAACGTTTTTGTAATTCTAAGTCATTAACCTTATAAACAATGCCATCAATATCATACGGCAAATCCGCCCGATTCTCCATAAGATTATTATAGCTTTTAAGTAAATCTTTCTCTGTATGGCAAACGGAATTATAGGGGTTAACCGGAAAGCCTAGTTTTTTAACATAATCCAAAAATTCGACCTGACTATTCCAGCAAACTTTGGAAACCTCTCCCCAGGTATAAACCACAAAACTCAAATTGCGTTCAGCAGTTATTTTTGCATCAAGTTGGCGCAAAGAACCAGCCGCAGCATTTCGGGGATTCGCAAATACTTTTTTCTTTTCTTCTTCATTTTTGCAATTGAGTGCCAAAAAATCTGCCTTAGACATAAAAACTTCGCCACGAACTTCAAATCTTTCAGGAACATCTCCATCCAAATATAACGGAAAGCCTTTTATCACTTTAAGATTTTCTGTAATATCTTCTCCGATTCTCCCATCACCACGAGTAGATCCTCGCATAAAAATACCATTGATATAAAGCGCAGAAAAAGATAACCCGTCCATCTTGGGTTCAGCTGTAAAAGTTACATCATCGCTGCTGTTAAGAAAGCGCTTAATCCCCAAAATAAAGTCGTGAACTTCTTCTTCGTTAAAAATATCAGCAAGAGAAAGCATTGGCACTTGCAGTTCAACTTTTTTAAATTCACTTTTAACCTTTGCGCCGATTCGTTTGGAAGGACTATCTTCTCTAATTAAGTGCGGAAATTTAGCTTCAATAGCGTCGTTTAGGTGTCGTAATTTATCATATTGCGCATCGTCCATATCAGGCGCATCATTTTGATAATAGGCAATATTTGCTTTCTCAATTTCTTTAGCCAAATATGCAAGCTGCTCGGAAGCTTCCAATTCTGTCATATTTTTAATATCAACCATATTACCCTCCAAAGAATCTCTTGAAAATATTATATATAAAATTAGTTGACATTTTTCTATAAAAATGGCATAATACCCGCAACTTTTTAAGAAAGAAACGATGATGATGAATTTGAACATAAAACAACTCAAGATAAAACGTCAGGAAGCAAATCTCCCGCCGTTTGTCTTGTGTTGCTAAAAGCAAATTCACAAAAACAAATTATAGAGCGGGAACAAACCCGCTTTTTTTAATATAAATTTTAAGAGGATAAAATGAACACGGAAATAAATAACTATCAAATAAACGGCGAAATGGTTTGGCAGGGTAGACTGTCAAAAATCAACGGCGTTACACAAGATAAACCTGTTCATTTCCATATTCGCCCCTTAAATGTAAACGATGCGGAAGCAATGGGAAACCTCTCTGAAAATATTTATAATAACCTGCGAGAGGGGGAGGAATGCTTTATCCATAAGCACTCAAAAGAATATTACTATCAAGTGTTTCAAAATCCAAAGATAAACTATATTGGTGTTTTTGTTGGTCAACATCTTGTTGGAATGTCATATCTAAAAATCTGCGATAATGCAAAAGAACTCCAAGATGAGCTTCCTAATGTTGAATATAACTTTTTTAATGAGGATAGACACTATGGTAATAGTCGAATCGCCTCGTTTGGCGCCGATTCGGTTTTGCCTGCATATCGTGGTAATGCCTTAAATACAGTAATGATTGAATATCGGATGGAACAAGCTCGGCGTATGGGCTGCACAGATTGTACATCTATTGTAGATAGAAGTAATTTGTGGAATATGACACCATATTTTGCGTGCCGATTTAATCTGTTTCAAACAGCAATAGATCCATCGGACGGCGGCAAAATCTCATTGCTTCATAAGCCAATAGAAAAGGAAACAGTTTTATCTTGCTTTAGAGCTAGAGTGTCTGTTCCGTATGACCGCTTTGAATTGATTGATAATATGATAAAAAAAGGATTTATCGGAGTGGAATTCGACCGTACAAAAAAGGAGGTTACCTTTGCACATTCATCATATTATCTGCCAACCAAAAAGAAAAACGTACCAATTTTTGCGCTTGCCGAATATAAAAAAGGCTATGCACTGTAAAAAATGACGCCTTGAGCTAAATTTTTCTTGCGAATTATAAATAGTTAATTTAACATATAAACGAATTTTAATTTTTATTGGAGGCGACAATAGCTACAGAAAATAACAATGCGCCAGTACGTGAAGCAGACGGACCACGCATAAACCGTGAAATCAAAGCAAAAGAAGTACGGTTAATCAATTATAATGGTGAAAATTTAGGAGTTGTAAGCCTTTTTGATGCGTTAAAAATCGCACAAGAAGTTGGGCTTGATTTAATAGAAATTTCTCCGCAGGTAACACCACCAGTGTGTAAAGTGCTCGATTATGGCAAATATAAATATGAGCAACAAAAGAAAAAGAACGAAGCTAAGAAAAATCAGAAAATTGTTAGCGTTAAAGAGCTGAAACTTCGTCCAATGATTGATACACACGATTACGAAGTGAAAGTAAAACAAGCTAAAAAGTTTTTATCTCAAGGGGATAAAGTAAAATTCACAATGCGCTATAAAGGGCGTGAGATGAGCGCAAATGATATGGGAAAAGAAATCTTAAACAAATTGCTTGAAGATTTGGATGGAATCTGCAAGGTAGATGCCGCTCCAAAAATGGAAGGCAAACAAATGTTTATGATTGTTTCTCCTGCATAAAAGCGGAATGATAAATAGAAGACGGCTATTCTTTGGAAAGCCGTCTTTTTTATGTGTTACCGGTTTTTTACCATACTTTAACACAGCCCATATATACTTCTTATGAAAATGGAAAAATGTCAGGGAGCTTATGGTTATATATTGAAGACCATAAGAATCATATTTGCGAGGATTTTCGACCTCCCTGACGCCAATATTTTTTAACTTGACATTAACTGCACCTCTTTTATACTTCCCCTTGTCGGTAGAGATACCGTCAGGGCTTTCAACGGCTCTCCAGAAAAATCCTTGATAAATAAGTCAGGGAGCTTGTAGCTATATATTGAAGGCTACAAGAGTCATATTCTGGTGATTGTTGAACTCCCTGGCGCTGGATTATCCTGCGCCAGTATTTTTTAACTTAAATTTATTGGAGTTTAAAATTATGAATAGTGAAGAATTTAAAAATTTTATGAAAAATGGTGAAGTTTATTGTAAGGAAATGCGCAAACTTATCGGTCAAGCACTGTTTCTGGAACGGCAGAAAAGACGATACACCATACCAATGGTAAGCGACTTTGTCGGGATTTCCGAGAAAACAATAGAAGAAATAGAGTTGGCAAAAGAAAAGCCTCATTGGGGAGCTATAGAGATTTTATTAGATTTCTATGGCAAAACAATGGCGCTGCGTCTGGTAGATGCTCCAAAAGAAGGGCTAAAAGGTATATTGCCACTAGAATATGAAAAGACGCCTAAAGCCTAAACAAAAAGCCCGCTACCGAAAGGAGCGGGCAATTTTATATCAACTTAAAGAAACAAAATTAAGCGTATCTTTTTGCCATAACAGACAATGGAACAGGCTTAATTTTATCTGCCTGACCAGCAGCACCAAAGGCAACATAACGGTCAATGCAAACTTTCTTCATTTCTTCAATCGCCGGTTTCAAATATTTGCGTGGGTCAAATTCTTTTGGATTCTCTGCAAATAATTTACGGATAGCGCCGGTAATAGCCATACGGCAGTCAGTATCAACGTTTACTTTACGAACACCAGACTTAATACCACGAACAATCTCTTCCACCGGAACACCAAATGTCTGCGGAATAGCGCCACCATATGCGTTAATCAAATCTTGCAATTCTTGTGGAACAGAAGAAGAGCCGTGCATAACCATATGTGTATTCGGTAATTTAGCGTGAATTTTTTCAATCACATCAATTGCCAAAATATCACCTGTAGGTTTGCGTGTAAATTTGTATGCACCGTGAGATGTACCAACAGCAACAGCCAAAGCATCAATATTTGTTTCAGCAACAAATCTAGCAGCTTCATCAGGATCTGTTACCAAACGTTTCTTATCAATCACACCTTCAGCACCGTGACCATCTTCTTTATCACCTTTACCAGTTTCCAAAGAACCAATCACGCCGAGTTCACCTTCAACAGAGGCGCCAACAGCGTGTGCACGAGCAACAACTTCTTTAGTTACGTGAACGTTATATTCAAAAGAAGACGGAGTTTTGCCATCAGCCTCCAAAGAACCATCCATCATCACAGAAGAATAACCGTTAACCAAAGCAGATTGGCAAATATCAACAGAAGAGCCGTGGTCTTGGTGCAAACAGATTGGCAATTCAGGATACATTTCGATTCCTGCTGCAATCATATGACGAATCATTGGGTCACCAGCAAATTTTCTGGCACCTGTAGATGTTTGAATAATAACTGGCGCGTTAACTTCTTTCGCAGCTTCCAAAACAGCTAAAATCTGTTCCATATCGTTAATGTTAAATGCCGGAACACCATAATTGTTTTCGGCAGCGTGGTCTAAAATTTGACGCATAGAAACTAAAGGCATCAATATTCTCCTTATTAAAATTATATTATTTCATAACGAATATATAAGTTTAGCAAAGATTTGCAAGTAATTTTTCATAAAATTACAGCCACAAAAAAAGCCCGCTTCAAGCGGGCAGTACTAGGATTTTTAATAATTAAGCAACTTCTTTTTGTTTCTTGAATGCGATAATATTATTTAAGTTAAATTCGTTTTTCATATCAGCACAAACACCTGAAGCGATAATTTTATAATTATTTAACACAACGCCTCTAGCAACACATTTGGTGGAGCATATCGCTGAAGCTATTTTTTTATTGTTAGTTTTCGCAAAAGCGTTTCTTTTTGTTTCATTACTAATTGTTGCCTTAATCATACTTATTTCCTTTCTTATTATTGACATAATAAATGACAGGTAAAAACATTTTTGTCAATAATTATTTCTTGAAAATCCCAATAAAAAATCTATTAAGAAATATATCAATAAAAAACTTAAATTAAAGTAAAGAAAATTAAGTATTTTGTCTAAAGATACATTAAATAATTTTTTTACATAAAACAATAAAAAAAGGAACTGATGAACAGTTCCTTTTTAACTGGCGGAGTGTACAGGACTCGAACCTGTGCATCCTTATTCGGGATGACGGATTAGCAATCCGCTGCATTACCGCTCTGCCAACACTCCACAGTGATTACCTATTTATAGTAAGTTTTTTCTTACGTCAATACTTTTTTTAAATTTTAAAGGTGAATTTATACATATAATCTAAAACCCGTTTACCACATTTTAAACATATTAAGATACTTTTATCTAAAATAAAGATAGATTGGAGAAAAAAGTATGAATACGGAATATAATTACATCCCAACTTTAGATAATAATGAGAAGAGAATTTTTGTTGAATGCTTTTGCTGTATGGTATATTCAGATAAAAATGTTGCCAAAGAAGAAATTGAATTCTTAAAAGGCATAGGCAAAATGTATGATATCCAAGAAGCAGAAATTGTAACAATTCTTAAAAGTATGAAAAGAGATGAAGTCTTAGATAAAGTTGTCAAAATTGTAGACCGTAAAAAAGCGCTCCAATTGATTAAGGAATTATGTTACTTAGCAAATTCAGATAGTGGTCTTGATGATGCTGAAATTGACTTTATTATTGATGTAGCTGAAAAGTTAAATATTGAGAGTGATAAAATTAAACAAATCAATAAATGGGTTTTAGATAAAATTTTGTTGCAAAAAACTGGTGAGATTATTCTTGAAATAGAGTAAAAATGGTTCATTTCAAGTCTAAAGCGGCTAAATTTAGCCGCTTTTTTCATTTTCTTTGCATTTCATCAAAAAATATGTTATGATAGATTATGTTAACAGCTGAGGTGAACTCAAATGGAATATATAGGTGAAACAGAAATCTATCAAGAAATTAACCAAGCCTTGAAGCAAATTGGAAAAAGCAGCGACGAACCAGTAAATAAAGACATATTGAGGTTAAAGATGCAATATAAGCATCAGTGCAAACAAAATACTCATCCTTCTTTGTTTGATAGATCGTGGGTTCTAACCGAAGAAATAAATGCTGCACAAACGTTCTGTGATGCATTAGAGGCATATCGATTGGCAACAGATGTGCATATAGATGATACACCAGATTTGTCAGAGCATAGTGTGAGAATACTGCATAAAGGATTAGAACGATATAAACCATATATTTCAGAAGAAAATAGCTCTATTATTAAAGCATTAGAAACGACAATACACAGTCGATTGCCCGAATTTCGCAGTCAATATATATTAAAGCAATATAATCAACAAGCGCAAATGATTTATCGCTTAAAAAAAAGACAGAAATCAGCCAAAGCAATGTCCTCAGATTGTGAAAGACAGGCATTATACTTTTTTGCAGAAATATTAGACAATGAGGAGCTAAGAAAAATAAAACCTTGCCCAGAAAAAATGAACTTATATATCAATTCTGTAAAGATAGTAGATTGCTTGCCAAAAGAAAAATATAGCCGTTTTGCTAAATTTCAATTAAAATGTCGGTTTTATTATGCTATCAGCCGGAGTGCCCTGATATTAGATAAGCCTGATAGGACGAGAGCGCAAGCTGCATACGAGCAATATTTGCGTTTTAAAAAGGCAGCTGAAAAGACTTTAGAATATTCAAATTCAGAGTACGCAGCAGCAGTGCGACGAAAAAAACAACAAGATGAGTGGAAATATAAATAAAAAAGCCTGAATATTACTATTCAGGCTTTTCGTGCAATTATTAGTAAATTAAGCAGATTTAGCTTCAAATACTTCCTCGTCACTGTTTTCTGTTAATGGGTCACTAACGTGCCAAATCTTTTGGGCATATTCTGCTACAGCACGATCACTGGAGAAATAACCAACATTAGCCACGTTGTAAATTGCTTTTCTGGCCCATTCATCTTTGTTTAAATAAGCGCGCTCTGCATCTTTCATCGCTTGATTAAATGCTTCCAAGTCTGCTAAAACAAAGAAGTAATCGCGATTAAGAAGCTCGTCAAAAATAGGTTTGAACAAAGCTGGTGTATCTTTCTCACAAAACAGATTAGAGTTAATCGCATTTAAAATACGTTTAATGTATTCCGATTCTTCATAATATTTCCGTGGATTATAAGTTGGGCGCATTGATTGAATCTCATTCTCTCTTAACCCAAATAAGAAGAAATTATCTGCGCCAACAGCTTCGCGAATTTCGATATTGGCGCCATCGTATGTTCCAACAGTTAAAGCACCATTAAGGGCAAATTTCATATTACCCGTACCGGAAGCTTCAAAACCAGCAGTAGAAAGTTGTAAACTAACATCTGCCGCAGGTATCAGTACTTCAGCAACAGAAACTTTATAGTCTGGAATAAAAACGACCTTTAATGCATCACCAACTCTAGAGTCATTATTAACAACATTTGCCACATTGTTAATCAACTTGATAATTAACTTTGCAAATGTATATGACGGAGCTGCCTTTCCTGCAAAAATATATGTTTTAGGGGAAATTGGACGAATATTATCGCGAACAATGGCTAAATATTCTCCGATAACTTGTAATATAGCCATAAGTTGACGTTTATATTCGTGGATTCTCTTCGCTTGTACTACAAACATACTGTTTGTTGTAACAGCGACGTTTGTCCGTTTATAAATTTCATTACGTAACTGTTCTTTATTTGCTTTTTTAATCTTAATAAACTTATTCACAAAGTCAGAATCTTCTGCATAATCAGAAATCTTACTCAGCATCTCCAAATGAGCAATCCAATCTTTACCGATTTTATCAGAGATTAGTGTTGCTAGATTTGTGTTAGCGTGTAATAACCAGCGTCTTGGAGTAATGCCATTAGTAATGTTAGTAAATTTTTCCGGCCATAATTCATAAAACTCTGGAACTAATGATGTTTTAATCAATTCAGAGTGAATTTTAGCTACACCATTAACAGAAAATGAGCCAACAATCGATAAGTTAGCCATTCTAATAATCTGATTATCACCATCACCAGAAACAATAGAAACTTTTGCAAGTTTTTCACTATCTTCACCAAATTTCTTCTTGGCAAAATCAATAAACCGTCTATTGATTTCATAAATAATCTGCAAATGTCTTGGTAGCATATGTGCAAAATATTTAGCAGGCCAAGTTTCCAAAGCCTCAGGCAATAAAGTATGGTTAGTGTAGGCAAATACTTTGGTGACAATACTCCAAGCTGTTTCCCATTCTTGACCATACACATCAACTAACAAACGCATCATCTCAACAATAGCCAAAGCAGGGTGGGTATCATTCAATTGAATACAGACCTGATCTGGAAGTTTGTTAAAGTCATTACTTTTTTCTAAAAATCTTCTAAAAATATCCTGAATAGCACAAGAAATAAAAAAATATTGTTGAGATAAACGCAATGCCTTTCCCGATTCCATTGCATCCGATGGGTACAGTACCTTAGAAATAGATTCGGTCTTGATTTTATCCTCAACCGCCTCAATATATCCACCTTTATTAAAGATATCAATATCAAACTCTTCATCAGTTTTAGCAGAGAACAAACGTAAGTAATTTACAGACTTACCAGCATATCCTACAATTGGAAAATCGTATGGTACGCCATACAAGGTATGCGTATTTGCCCAAACGTATGTATCCTTTCCATTAGCATCTTTATATGTCTCAACATTACCAAACATTGGAATTGTAACTTGTCTGTCAGGGCGGGCTAATTCCCACGGTGAAAAGTCAGAAAACCAATCATCAGCTTGTTCAACTTGCCAACCATTTTCAAATTTTTGTTTAAACAAACCAAACTGATAATTGATACCATAACCGAACCCAGGAAGCCCTAAGGATGCCATAGAATCAAGGTAGCAAGCAGCGAGTCGACCTAAGCCACCGTTACCAAGAGCCGGATCATATTCTGTGTCAAATATTTCTTCAATCGAAAAATCTGGAAAACCATCAAGCTTGATATCTTTTAATAAATCATATAACCCAAGGTTATGAAGATTATTTTCTAAAGAACGACCGATAAGGTATTCAATTGATAAATAATAAACACGTTTTGCCGATTTTTCATTATAACGGGCGCTTGTGTTATACATTTCATCCATTGCAAATTCTCTAACCGCTAAAGAAATAGCATACAAGGCTTCTTCTTTAGTTAATTCGCAGGGTCTTTTCCCGATAAAATATTTAATATAATGCTCAATAGAAAGTTTCAACCGAGCTTTTTTCATTTCATCGCTAATTTCTAATTTACCTTTTTTCAATACACAATCTCCCAATTAAACATACTTTACTATTCACAAAACTATAGTGAAATAGTTTGAATTTTAGTTAATAATATAAGATTATTTTAAAAAATAAAAACAATGATTGGCATTTTTTTAACAATTATATGCTAAAAAATGAAAAGAGACTTTTTAATATTAAGGAATAGAACAAGATGAAAAAGCAAATTTTATTGGCGTTGTTGATGAGTGTTTCAACAGCATTATCTGCAAATGCAGATACATTAAAATCAGCATTAGCAAAAGCGTATGATTATAATCCAGCTCTAAAAGCAGCTCGCGCTGGAGCTCAGGCGGTTGATGAAAATGTGGCATTAGCAAAGTCAGGTTTTCGTCCTACTCTAAGTGTAGAAGGAGGATATTCTGATTCTAAAAATAATACCAATGCACCTGTAAAACCGATAAACGGATATAATCGTTCGTTAACTGCAAATATCACACAGCCGATATTTAGTGGTTTTAAAACCATAAATTCTGTAAGTTCTGCTAAAAGTTATCGCAAAGCATCTTATGCTACATTGATGGCAACAGAACAAAATATTTTGCTGGAAGCTGCAATTGCTTATCTGGATGTTTTACGTGATGAAGCAATTGTTAAATTACAAAAGAATAACGAAAAATTATTAAAAAAAGAACTGGATGAAACAAAAGAGAGATTTAATGTTGGAGAAGTGACAACAACAGATGTTTCACAAGCAGAAGCGAGCTATGCTTCAGCTCAATCTCAACGTATTTCAGCAGAGGGAAATCTTGAGGCGTCCAAAGCTGTTTATAAACAAATAATAGGAGAAGAACCCAAAAACATTACAACTCCTAAAGAGATTGAAAAAATGTTTCCGTTAACACTAGATTCTGCAATGGAATATGCTAAAACGCATAGTTATTCACTGCAGGCAGCGCGTCATAATCTAAAAGCAAAAAAACACGACGTTAGTGTTAATAAAGGTGATTTACTTCCATCTGTTAATGCTTATGCACAAGCAGGACGTATCAAAAGTCAGAATTGGGCGTACGATAAAAATCCAACTAATGATGCTGTAGAATTAGGTGTAAATTTTAGTATGCCTTTATATAATGCAGGTTCGAGTCGTGCAAAAATCAGACAAAGCAAACATTACCGCTGGCAAGCTCAAGAAGAATTGCATAACACACAAGATACACTATATTCAGATATCACAAGTAATTGGGAATATCTGAGTGCCAATAAGGCAAAGATAAAATCAGTCAAAGCACAAATTAAAGCTTACCAAGTTGCATTAAATGGTGTGCGTGAAGAAGAGGCTCTTGGGAACAGAACCGTGCTTGACGTTTTAAATCAATATCAATATTTATTAAACTCTGAAGTAGAAGAAGTGACAACCAGACACGATTATTATGTATCTGGTTTGAGTTTACTCTCTGCAATGGGTAAGTTGACAGCTAAAGATCTAAAATTAAATGTTGATTTATATGATGCAAATGCTAAATATGAAGAAACATCAGGTAAATGGTTATCAACAAGTATTGATAAAGAATAAAGGAATAAAAATGGCTAAAACGGATAGATTTGAAGATATAACCGCACAAGTTCGCCAGAGCATTGTTGAAACAAAAGCTCAAAAGAGCTACGTGCGTGATTATACAGGAGAGGTTTTTGAATTAACATCAGATATGTTGGTCAACGAATATAAATTTAATAAAACTGAATCTAGCGAATTAGCCGGTGTGGCTGAATGTATTTTGCAAAAATATGCAAAATTACTATCATTACATAAATAAAAACAAAGCCTCTTTATAGAGGCTTTATTCGTATCTAACAAAAATCTAAAGCAATAGAACACGCTGCATCGTCTACGCACGTTGTGCAGATTGCATAAATATCAGAAGGTTTCATATACTCAAGACAATTTTTATAATCTGTACATTGATTAACTCCATACCAAACATTTTCTTTGCCGTTTTCTTCTCCGCGATAAATCCACGCGTGGTCAATAATGCCCTTATTGGGAATAATTATGTTTAGCCACATTGCCTGACATAATTGTAAATTTGTTTTAGCTTCTTTCTTGCTGGATTTGATGCTATAATCTAAAACGAAAAAACACGCTTTACCAATATGTGGATACATTGAACCACCAAAACTATCTAATATAAATTTATCTTTTTTTTGCCAAGATGTGGGAAGAATTCCCATATTTTCAATAACATCAGCCAGCTCTGCAGAGGGGTGACTAATCCGCAATTGTTTCCAATCCATTTCATATTCCAAAATATTTTGCAAAAAAAGATTGTACTCTTCAGCTAATTTAATTATTTTAAATTTTGTCATTGCAGAAGAAAACCCCATAATTCCGCCCACAGATAAAATGCCAACAATTGCTAACACTCCCAACATTTCAATCATAGACCGACCATACTGATTTTGTTTATATAATCTCATAGTTTCTCCAGTTAATAAAATAAAAATGCTGCTTGATGAAAGCAGCTGGAAGTTGGTAACTATTCGATTCAAAATAGTGCGACATATTAGCCTAAAATAGCACATATACCGCTAGTTTGTATAAACCTGCATATTAGCATATTCTGTCGCCTTCCAGCCATAACCAGAAGGCGTGCAAAATTATCGTCTGGCACGTTAGACGTGAATCGAAGAGGCTACCACACCTCAAAACATTCATCAGATGTTTCAAACCAAGACTATAAAATAATTTGAATAAAGTAAAGTTTAAATCGCTAACCTGAGGAGCAAACACGTGCAACAGTTAAAGTATCTACTGATTTAGCGCCAGCACACTTTAAGGCTTTGGCGCATTCAGTTAATGTTGCACCTGTTGTAAAAACATCATCAATAAGAACGATTCGTTTTCCCTTAATTTTTTCAGGTGAAATAATTTGAAAAGCATTTTTAACATTACGACTCCTTTGTTTCCCAGAACATTCAATTTGTGGGGTAGTATGTTTGATTTTTCTGAGAACTTTATAATCAACAGGACGATGACAAAGTTTTGATAATTCGGCAGCTAAAACTGCAGATTGATTATATTTACGCTTAAATAATCTAGCATAATGTAATGGAACTGGAATAATAACATCAATACCTTGATTAAAAATATCTTCTCCGGCTACAAATAGCCAATGAGCCAAAAGTGTTTTATTTTCGAGTCGATCAGAAAATTTGAAATCTAAAATCAATTTTTTAGAAAAATTATCATATTTAACCGCGGAGCGACTTAAGCGAAAAGGAGATTTTTTAGATAAGCACGTCAAACAATATAAAGAATCGGTTTCAAATTCAGATAAAGGAAAACCACAGTGTTTACAATATGGTTTCGTAATGAAGTTAATATTTGAAAAACAATCAGAACACAAACTATTATCAGAGTGAATCACTTTACCACATAAAAGACAACGCGGGGGAAGAATAGTGTATATAAATGCTTTTAACCAATGAATCATAGTTTCAAAAGTTCATTCTTAAGATCTTGAATGGAGTTGACAACAATCATTCCTGCGTTTTCAAGCTGCTTTCTTTTATCAGAAGCCGTTGTTATGCCGTGACAAAGGATTTCTGGTGCAAGACCATTATTGACGGATAAGGGTGTTACATCTTCTGTTAATAGTGCTATAACAGGTTTCTTTTTGTTTAGAGTTTGGTACAAACGTGCGGCTTCAATTTCATAGTTTCCACCGATTCCCCCAATCAAAACAATTGCTTTTGTTTTTTTATCATCGTTGAACTCTTTAATAATTTTGAAAAAACCAGTTCCAATAATAAAATCATCACCTAACCCAATAACGGTCGATTCGCCTAAGCCGGTTTTGTTAATTTCCAATATAACTTCGTACGTTAATGTTGATGAGCGTGAAATAATACCAATGTCGCCAGATTGATGGATATTATCAGGAAAAATTCCCATATAAGCTTCTTGTGGCGTAATAACTCCAGGGGTATTAGGACCAATAAGAATGGTCTGAGAATTCTCAAGCTCTTTTCTAATTTCAATCATATCATTAACTGGAATACCTGAAGTAATGATGACAACTAATTTAAGTTTTGCCCGAATAGCTTCTAAAATTGCTGATTTTGCAAATTTTGCTGGCACAAAAATAATCGATGCATCAGCACCAGTTTTCTCTTTAGCTTCTACAACAGTGGTAAATAATGGAACGCCTAAGTGTTTTTCTTCACTTTTATTAGGAACAACACCTGCTACAACTTTTGTGCCATAGTTAATAGCACGCTGAATATGAAATGAAGCCTGAGTACCTGTAATACCTTGCACCATAATTTTAGTTTTTTTATTAACTAAGACAGCCATTACAAATCCTCCTCAACCGCCTCTTTAAGCATTGTTAATCCCATATATGTATCGTCAGCAATAAGCAAGGATAAGCCAGATTTTTGCAGAATATCGGTTGCTTCTTTTTTATTTGTTCCTTCAAATCTGGCAACTAAAGGAATATTAAGCCCTAAATCATTAGCAACAGAAATAATACCATCCGCAATAAGATTACAACGTAAGAAACCACCGAGAATGTTGATAAAAATCCCATCGACTTTCGGATTCGTCATCATCAATTTGATACTTGCAGCAATTTTATCACGGTCAACACCTCCTTTAAGGTTCAAAAAGCACGCCGTACTCATACCCAGTTTTTTAGCTTCACTAATAATATTTAAAGCCAAACCATCTCCGTTAACAATAATGCCAATTCCACTCTCAAGTTCCTTATATTGAAAACCAAATTTTGATGCAGTTAATTCCCGCTCGTCAATTTCAGCATCATCGGCTAATTTCAAAATATCTGGGTGACGATATAATGCATTAGTATCAAATGTCATTTTGGCATCTAATGCCCAAATTCTACCATCTTTTCCGATTCCTACAGGGTTAATTTCCAGCATTGTGGCATCGTAATTATAAAAAACTTTTAACATTTTGTTGATAAAGTTTTTAAGCTCTTCAGTATGTTCTGAAAGTTTTAAAAAAGAGGCAACCTCGTTAATCTGAGCTGTTGTCACTGTTTTTTGTAAACTCAGGTTAATCTTAAGAATACTTTCAGGGCACGTAGTTGCCAGTTTAACAATATCATCTTCATTATTTTCAGTAATCGGAGTTATTAAAAGCATAACAGCAGCTGAAACCCAATCAACAACTAATCCAAAATAAATTTTTCTAACGGTTTTAACATACTCTTCGATATATACTCGGCTAACTAATCGTCCCTTAGCGCCTGTATGATTTGTGATCAAAAGATTCTCAAGCATTTCATCTGCATTTTCATAAACTTCATCAAGAGATTTGGATAACCGAATACCACCTTTTTTACCAGCACGTTTATCAGAAAATTTACCAATATGACGAGAACCTGCTTGAATTTGTGCTTTAACGACCCAAGGTCCTTTTTCAGATACTTCCATAGCAGAAACTTTTGCTTCATTTGGAGTATAAGCAATTTTGCCGCTAGGCACACGAATACCAAACTGTTTGAAAATATTTTTGGCTTGATATTCGTGAATGTTCATTCTATTTCCTTAAAGACTGTTTTGCATAATATTTTATTTTATCTACCATTGATAGCATACCACTTCGTCGATTAGAGGTGATATGTTCTTGTAACCCTATTTTATCAAAAATTTTTTCAACATCAATATCTAAAATCTCTTGTGCAGTTTTATCTTTAAAAATCTCAAGGACAACAGCAATAATACCACGTACAATAATGGCATCACTGTCACCTTCAAACCAAATACCAGAAGATTCAATGTGAGGAATAATCCAAACTTGAGATTGACAACCAGGAACCTTCCACTCCTCAGCTTTTTGTGCATCATTGAATCTTGGATTTTTATTTCCAAGTTCAATAAGATATTTATAGCGATCTTCCCACGAATCTAAAAAGGAAAAATCTTCAATCAGGCTTTCAATACTCATTATAAATTCTCCTTAATAGCAATTACAACATTTCAAGCATCATTCTGGCTTCATCACTTAATCGTTCAAGCGACCAAGCAGGTTCCCAAACAATTTCAACCTCAACTTTGCCAACCCCTTGAACCAAAGCAACGGCATCTGCAACTTGTTGAGGTAAAACACCGGCAACTGGACATCCTGGAGCTGTTAAAGACATATCAATATGAATATCACCATTTTCGGCTTGGTTAATTTTATAAATTAACCCTAAATCGTAAACGTTAATAGGAATTTCCGGATCAAAAACAGTTTTAATAGCTTCCACAATATCAAACATTTTAGCTAGTTGAGTTGTAGTTGGCAGTTCTGTCCCTGCATAGGCTTTGTAAACAGGGAGTTCTTCATCTTCAACACTCATAGCTTGCAACAGTTGCAGTTCGTTATCATCTAAAGTTTTTTGTTCAATAGTCGTATCAGTCATTGTTGTCCTAGCTTAAAAAATCTTTAGCCTTATACAGAGCTTTAATAAATTCGTCAATATCTTCCTTGGTGGAATAAAGTCCTAATGAGGCTCTGGTAAGAGATGTATATCCTAGCAAATTGACCAAAGGTTCAGCACAAAAATGTCCCGTACGAACAGCTATACCTTCTTTTCCTAAAATAAAGGCAATATCTTGTGGATGCAATCCGTCAATGGCAAAAGTAAAAACCCCTCCCTTATCAGAGGCAGTCCCTAAAATTTTTAATCCGTTGATTTCCTTAAGGCAATTCATTGCATATTGTGTTAATGTAGACTCATAGGTTTCAATATCATTAAAATCAAATTTCATTATATAGTTAAGTGCAGCACCAAGCCCAATAGCTTGTACAAATGCTGGAGTTCCTGCCTCAAAACGAGCCGGAGGTGGGGCAAAAGTCGTCTTCTCGTATGTTACCCTGTCAATCATATCACCACCATATTGATAGGGTGACAGCTGATAAAGTATATCTGACTTGCCATACAAAACCCCAATTCCTGTTGGACCATATACTTTATGTCCTGAAAATACTAAGAAATCACAATCAAAATCTTGAACATCGATTTTTTTATGTACTGCATATTGACAAGCATCAATCAAAATGATTGCTCCAACTTGATGTGCAGCTTTCGCTATTTTTTTTACAGGAAAGACCGTTCCCAGAACATTAGACATTGCAGTAACAGCAACAATTTTCGTTTTTTCTGTAAGTTGTTGTAAAAAGTTTTCTTCAGAAAAACTCCCATCTTCAGCCAAATCAAAATATTTTAATGTTGCGCCAGTTTTTAATGCCCATTGCTGCCAAGTAACCAAATTTGCGTGATGCTCGGCACGAGAAAGTAAAATCTCATCACCAGCACATAACAATGTAGCTCCAAATGTAGCAGCGACAAGGTTAATTCCCTCTGTAGCATTCCTAGTAAAAATGACTTCATTAGGTGATGTTGCGTTAATAAATTTAGCAACAATTTTTCTGGCGGTTTCATAGTTTTCTGTTTCTTTCTCAGAAAGCCAATAACTACCGCGATGAACATTTGCATAATCTTCAAGATATGCTTGGCGCAACCGCTCAATAACACAGAGTGGTTTTTGAGCGGATGCTGCCGTATCCATATATATATTTCTTTTGCCCTCAATTAAACGGGACAAAATGGGAAAATCTTTTCGTATTACTTGTGCATCAAACATATCATTTACCTCAAAAAATTAGAGATAAGATAAATCCTATCTCTAATTTTTTCAACTTTAAAACGTATCAAAAAGCTGATTATTCAAGAATCATTGCTGTTAATTCAGCCTCCGATGCAACTTGACCATCAACCATTGCAGTCCCTTTGAAAACGAAAATATTACGGCGAGCCTTAATTTTTTCGACGTGCATTCTTAGTTGATCACCTGGTTTAACTTGTTTTCTAAACTTAACGCCATCAACGCCCATAAATAAAACACTGCGTTTTGAATCTGCATAATTTTCATCCTGAGAAATAACCACAGCTCCAGCAGCTTGTGCCATTGCCTCAATCTGCAAAACGCCAGGCATAACAGGATTATTTGGGAAGTGCCCTTGGAAAAATTCTTCATTCATTGTGACGTTTTTTATTCCCACACCTTTCTCACCTGGAATTTCAACTTCCAAACGGTCTACCAATAAAAATGGATAGCGGTGTGGTAACATTTTCATAATTTCTTCAATATGATACACTTTAATTTCTTCAGCCATAATAGTCTCCTTTATTACTTTTTGCTGTTTTTTTGTAAAAATGCGACTTGACGCATAAAATCTTTAAATGGAACAGTAGGGGTACCCATTACAATAGCTCCTTGATCAATATCACGCATAACACCAGATTGAGCCCCAATTTGTGCTCCGCTACCAATATTTAGATGATCCGCAAAACCAGTTTGACCGCCACAAACAACATAATCACCAAAGGTACAGCTACCTGCAATACCGGTTTGCGCTACTAAAATACAGCATCTACCAATTTTATCATTATGTGCAATTTGTACCAAATTATCAATACGAGTTCCATCACCAATAATTGTATCATCAAGAGCTCCTCTGTCAATACAAGTATTTGCTCCCACCTCAACATCATTACCAATTATAACTCTACCAATTTGGGGAATTCTTCTATGGCGTCCTTCAACAACCGAAAAACCAAAACCATCTTGTCCGATTCTAGCACCAGTATAAATATAACAATCATTTCCCATTAAGCAATAAGCGACACTTGCATTGTTGCCAATTCGGCAATTATTACCAATTTTGCAACCACGCGCAATAACCGCATTAGCTTCAATAATGCAATTATCACCAATCGTAACATCTTCGCCAATAACGACACCATTACCAATATAACAATTTTCACCAATTTTTGCTGTTTTAGCGATTCTTGCACTGTCCTCTATTTTAGCAGCAGGTCTAAATTCTGAATAAAAGGCTGAAACCAACTCAATAAAAGAAAGTTTTGGATTTTCAGAAATTAAAACAATCACACCTTCCGGAATGTATTTTGCCAAATCAGTAGTTGTGATGCAAGCCTTTGCTTTGATTGTTTCTGCTATCGCTTTGTTTTTTTTATCATAAAAAAAACAAATATCATCACGTCCAGCAGTTTCAATAGAGCAGACATTTGCTATCTGCTCATTTTCTTTACCTTCCGTAACTAATACAGAATGAGTAATCTGTACAATTTCTGCAATTTTTTTAGTACCTGAGTAATTGTAAAAAACCGAATCTGCCATAATATATTCCTCTCTATTTTTACAGGCTTGTACCAAAGTTCAAGCGGAAAACTTCTGTTTCATCATATTTTTGCTTAACAATTGGGAAACCAAAGTCAATATCAATCTTACCCATTGGTGAGGTCCACTCAAAACCGAAACCAATAGAAACACGTGGCGATGCGGAATAATCAACGTCAGAAGTATCAATGTTATCAGGTTTACCAGTTGTACCAACATCAACAAAAGTACGACCACGAATACCGAGCTCATCCAATCCCATTGGGAAAGCTAACTCAGCACCACCCCACAGCATCCAGTTGCCGCCCAAAGCATCTTTGGTATATTTATCACGAGCACTGATACCACCAGTTTCAAATCCACGCATTGTATTACCACCTAAGAAATATCTTTGCGATAAGCGAACATCTTCTCCGCCATAACCAGCGACATAACCACCATTGATGAAAAACTTAAATGTATAGTAGTCAGATAAAGTATAAAATTGATATGCTTTTGCATCAAATTTCAGATATTTATCATCGCCTCCAAGACCGGAAACATCATTACCGAATGATAAGTAATAACCCTCACGAGGTTTCATTACGTTATCTCGCTTATCATAAACAATAGTTTGGCCGATAACAGAATCGATAGAGTTACCTTCTTCGCTTTGAATGTATTTTGATGCGCTGCTAACATTTTTAATCTTATCTTGTTTTAATGTGTAACGTACGTATTGAGTCAAATCGTCCGTATAGTTCCAACCGAAACGAATTCTACCTCCCATCGTATCCATATCATAGTTACTTTCGTCTTGGTAGTCTTCTGTTTGATAGAAAAGATCAGTACCAGCACTCAACCGTCTGTCTAAGAAATAAGGTTCAGTAAAACTAAAACTATAATCTGTAGAACGTTGGGAAACACCAGCATTTAAACTAACCTGCTGTCCTTTACCTAAGAAGTTATTTTCTGTAATACCTGCACGAACTAAAGCACCATTAACTGTAGAATATCCTACACCAATATTAAAATACCCTGTAGACTTTTCTTCCACATTAACGTTAATATCTGCTTTATCATAATCTACTCGTTCAGAATCAATATCAACTTTACTAAAATAATTCAAACGCTCAACATTTCTTCTTGATTCTCGAATTTTTGCAACATTAAATACATTACCCTCTGCGATTCTAAATTCTCGGCGGATAACTTCATCCAATGTGCGTGTATTGCCCGTAATGTTAATACGATTAACAAAAACTTTTGCATTTTCTTTAATATCAAAGACAACGCTTAATTTTCCAGATTCTCTATCTTTGTGAATATTTGGAACAACTTCAACAAAGACAAAACCTTTTCGAGCCAATTCTTCCGTTAAAGCATTGACAGTTTTTTCTATTTCATCTGAATTATACCAATCACCGGTTTTGAATGTAATATACTTGTACCACTGGGTGGCATCAACATCGCGGACCATAGACTTTATTTGAATATCGTTAATTTTATAACGTTTCCCCTCATCAATAGTGAACGTCAATACAAACGAAGTTTTATCTCTAGAAAGTTCAGCAATAGCTGAAATTACCGCAAAATCAGCATATCCGTGACGATTGTAAAAACGACGAAGTAGTTCTTGATCATAATTCATTTTTTCGCGGTCAAAATTTTCTGCATTGGAAAACAGCCGATACCAACGACTTTCCTTGCTCATAATTTCACCCTGCAAATCTTTACCAGTATAATGTTTATTGCCGATAAAGTTAATCGTATCGATTTTAGCTTCAGGACCTTCATCAATTTCAAAGATTAAATCAACACGATTCTCAGGCTTTTTAATGATTTTGGGTTCAACAGAAACACCATAACGTCCAGCTCTTTTATAAACATCAAGGATACGTTGCACATCTTGTTGGACTTTTGCTTTACTAAAAACAGAACGAGGCGCAGATTGTACTTCCGATTCTAAAATTTTATCGTCAATTTTATCATTACCATCAAAAGCTCTAACACCAATGACTGGATTCTCTACCACATTGATAATTAAATTATTCCCTTTAGTGTTGAAACTAATATCACTGAATAGTCCTGTATCATAAAGTCTCTTAAGCGCAGAGTTTAATTCCTCATTGGAAACAGATTGTCCAGTAGCAATACCTGCATATGATAATGCTGTTTCTTGCTCAACACGACGCAACCCTTGAATGGTGATATTATTGATAGTTTCTTGTGCAATAGCTTGCGAGCAAATCGCTAGAGCTAATAAAGAAATTCCTGCTAATTTAAGCTTCATTTTAAAATCCTTACAATTATTCAAACCATCTTGTTATCAAGTGTTTAATATCATTCCACGTTGCAAACACCATCAAAAACAAAATAAACCCAAGCCCTACTTTAAAGAGATATTCTTTAAATTTCGCATTAAGCTCACGTCTTGATATTATTTCTAACAAATAAATTACGACATGTCCACCATCTAATAAGGGGATTGGGAATAAGTTTATCAATCCTAAATTTATGGAAAGCAAAGCCATAAAGGATAGGAAGTCCCAAAAACTACGACTTTTAGATATATCTCCAGACATTTCGGCAATACGAATAATACCTCCAACATCTTCACTAGAGCGTTCACCAGTAATCATTTGTCCTACACCGCGAAGTGTCATATCTGTAACATCATAAAGTTCAATTGCTGCTTTTTTAATGGAATCAATAAATTGAAAATTCCCGTTAATTTCTTTAAATTGCTTCGATTCGCCTTTAATGCCAATCATTTTTCTCTTAATAGGTTTTTCGGTATCATCAAATGCATAATCCATAGTTTCTAAGGGCACAGTTATATTGAGAATTTCATTGTTACGCTCAATTTTTAAAACGGCTTCGTTAATTGTAACACTTATTTCTTTGCTGATATCTGACCAATCACTGATTTGTACGCCATTGATTTCTAAGATTTTATCATCTTTTAAAATACCAGCCTTTTGGGCGGGGCTATTTTCTATAACGTCTGTCACAACAGGTGGTATTTCTGTACTGCCAATAAAAAAGAACAAACCAAAAAATACAATAAAAGCAAATAAATAATTAAATAAAGGACCTGCAATCGAAATTGCCAGCTTTTTAACTGGAGATTGTGTCGCAAATAAATGTTTTTGTTCTTCAGGAGAATACTTACTCAAATCAACTTCTGATGTTGAGGATGATTCATCTGCATCACCTAAAAATTGGCAATAACCACCAAGCGGAATTGCGGATATTTTCCAAACAGTTCCCTTCTTGTCTGTGGTACTCCAAAGTTCTTTGCCAAATCCAATCGAAAAAGCACTGACGCTTACACCTAATTTGCGAGCAACAATAAAGTGTCCGAATTCGTGCACAAAAACTAATACACCCAAAAGGATAAGAAAGGGAATAACGTAGTACACAGTATTTATTAACATTTCCATCGTGATGTTTTCCTTATAAAATTGATTAAATCAAAGAAAAGTAACAATAAACAATAGGGGCAGCAAAAATCAATCCGTCAATACGATCAAAAACACCGCCGTGTCCAGGGATAAGATTACTGCTGTCTTTCACACCCAGATATCTTTTTATTGCCGATTCGATTAAATCACCAATTTGGGCAACAACTGCAATAAATGCCCCTAATTCTGCAAATTTTAATTGCTCATTTAACGGCATTGGCAAATTAAACAAATATTTGGTTACATACATATATATAAAGCTTACTGATACAGCTAAAACAACACCTCCAATAAGACCAGACCAAGTTTTATTTGGACTGATGTGTGGCGCCAATTTAGGACCTTTAAGCGATGAGCCAATAATATACCCGCCAATATCAACACTCCAAACCATAAAGATAAACCATAAAGTCATAACAAAACTTCCTTTTTCCCCAGGAAGATTGCTGAAAAAGGTGTCAAATAGAAAATAAAGCCAATAGAGGGCTCCAACACCTATAGATATATAAACCACACCAAGTGTTAATAATTTTCGATGCTCTTCTTCTTTTGCCTTGAGATAGGTGAAAAGACTAACGAGGGCAATTGTCGTAAACAAAATGACACGATTAAAAATAAGTAATGAACAACCAAGTGCAAAGACGTAGCAAACAGCATAGATACTTGCTTTTTTATTTGGAATCATTGCTGACCACTCCCAAGAAAGCATTGCTCCAACCACAAAAACTAAAATATCGACATATGGATGTCCTGAGCGCAATGCGCCAATAACAAGCGGAATCATAACTAACGAGGTTAAAATTCGTTTTTGTAAAGAGGTTAATTCAGTTTTTACCATATCGTCTCTCCCGATTGTTAAATTGTGTGATAATACTCATAAGTTCGTCTTTTCCAAAATCTGGCCATAATGTGTCAGTGAAAAATAATTCAGTATAAGCTAGCTGCCATAAAAGATAATTACTAATTCGCTGTTCGCCGCTTGTGCGAATTAAAATGTCAGGATCTGGAATATCTTTAGTATAGAGTAAAGATGAGAAGAAATCTACTGATAAACTATCAGGTGAAAGTTTTCCTTCTTGAGAAAGTTTTATTGCACGTTTAGTGGCAGATAAAATTTCTTGTCGAGACCCGTATGATAATGCCACACAAAGGGTTAAATCGGTGTTTTGTTCAGATTGATTTTCAACTTCTAAAATTTTCTGTTGAATATCATCTGCAAGCATATCTTTTTCACCAATAAAAATGATGCGGACATTATTTTCCATAATTTCCCTAAATTCTTTGTCGAGGTAATCTCGCAATAATTGCATTAAAGCACTTACTTCCTCTTGCGAACGTTGCCAATTCTCGGTTGAAAAAGCATAAAGTGTCAAATATTTAATACCGGAATTTTTCATTGCCCGTGTGATGTTGACAACATTCTCAGCTCCTTTCTTGTGACCAAACTGTCGCGGTAAACCGCGTCTTTTAGCCCAGCGCCCATTCCCATCCATAATAATGGCTATATGCTTACACAATTGATCAGCCGTCATAATCGTTTATACTTGTAAAATATCTTTTTCTTTTTGTGCTAACAAATCATCAATTTTTTTAATTGAGTCGTCAGTCAGCTTTTGAATTTCATTACCATATCTTTTTTCATCATCCTCAGAAATGAGATTATCTTTTTTGAGCTTCTTAACCTCATCAAGTGCATCTCTCCGGATATTACGAATGGCAACTTTGTTTTGTTCTGCATATTTGCCAGCAATTTTACTCAGTTCTTTTCTTCTTTCTTCTGAAAGCGGAGGGATAGGAATACGAATAAGTTGTCCATCAGAAACAGGGTTTAGTCCCAAATCGGATTCGCGCAAAGCTTTTTCAACGGATTTAGCCAAACCTTTATCCCATACGCTAACAGAGAGAGTTCGTGCATCTGGAACGCTAATAGTTCCAACTTGCGAAATTGGGGTGGCAGAACCATAAGCCTCAACCATAATATTATCCAAAAGACTAGCGTGCGCACGCCCAGCGCGCAATCCCCCAAAGTCGTTTTTTAAGGTTTCAATTGTCTTCTCCATACGAGAAATTGTATCTGCTTTAATATCATTAAAATCAGTCATATTGCCTCACTTTATTGTTGTAAAATTGCCTTTGCCGCTTAAAACATTAGTAAGCGAATTTTCATTTTCTTGTTTGAATACAATAATTGGTAAATTATTTTCTCTAGCCATAGATATTGCGGTCATATCCATAACTTTTAAATTTTTTGTGATGACGTCGTCGTAAGAAATACTGTTAAAGCGCTTAGCGCCTGTATCTTTTTTGGGATCTCGGTCATAAACGCCATCAACTTGCGTTGCTTTAAATAATGCATCACAACCCGATTCTAATGCGCGCAATGTTGCTCCTGTATCTGTTGTAAAATAAGGATTTCCTGTTCCACCAGCAAAAATAAGCACTGTTTTATTTTTTAAAAGTTCTTGTGCACGACGATAGGTATATGTCTCTGCAACTTGTGGCACCTCTAGTCCAGATAAAATCTCAGCAGAAACACCTTTGTAATTTAAAGCGCTCTTAAGAAATAAAGCATTGATAACAGTAGCAAGCATACCTGCTTGGTCAGCAACGGGTCTGCTAACTGCTTCGTTTTTGTTGTTAACTCCTCTATAAAAGTTGCCGCCGCCAATAACAATGCAAAGCTCAATACCGTCATCATAGGCTTTTTTAATGCTTTCTGAAAAGGAATTCATAACGTTTTCATTTATACCAAATTGCTGATCTCCCATCAGCCCTTCGCCGGATAACTTTAAGAGTATTCGCTTATAGCGTTTTATCATTGTGTCCTCATTTGAAATATGATGCATCTTTTGAAGCATAATAACCATTTTATTTGTTTTGTCATTAGTTTTTTATCTCTAATGTACAAGATTAAATACACACGCAGCATAAAATAAGTTGAAATTTTCCCTCTTTTCTCTAACATAAAAGAAAGTGACTTATTTAGAGAGGTAAAAATGTCAGAGGAATTGATATATAGCTTAAGCGCATTGTTTGGATATTTGGTTGGGTCGATTCCTTTTGGTCTAGTGTTGACGCGTATGGCTGGATATGGTGATATTCGTAAAATTGGTTCAGGAAATATTGGGGCAACCAATGTGCTTCGTACTGGAAATAAAACATTAGCACTCTTAACAGTTTTATGTGATGCTTTTAAAGCAGGTATTGCTGCTATCGTGGCAGGAAAATTGGCCGGTGGAGGAGATTCTGTTACAGCATCACTTATCGCTGGTTCGTTTGGTGTTATAGGGCATAACTTTCCTGTGTGGTTAAAATTTAAAGGAGGAAAAGGTGTCGCTTCTGCATTTGGGTTTATTTTAGTAACGTGTTATCCTGTTGCACTGTTTGCATTGGCTGTTTGGCTAGTAATGGCGTTTACTTTTAAATATTCTTCGCTATCTGCGTTAACGGCATCAGCATTGGTTCCACTGTTTTCGTATTTTTTTGCACCGTCATCAGAATATACATACTTCTATACTGCAATAATTGTTTTGGTAATTATTCGGCATCACGCAAATATTAGACGATTGCTAAAAGGGGAAGAAAGTAAAATAAAACTAAAGAAACAAAAAGAAGATAAATAAAGTGAATAAGCAAAACCTCATTTCATATATTCAGTTAATCAACACACCGGGGATTGGACCAGTTAATTTTAAAAAAATAATATCCCGCTATGGTAGTGTGGAAAGGGCTCTGGCGGAGCTTTCGATAAAGCGTAAGGTCTTTCCTAGAGCGAAAGCTGAAGAAGAAATTATGACAGCAGAGATTAAAAAGGTTCAAATTATTACGATTGACGATGAAGATTATCCATATAACTTAAAACAAATTGAAGGAGCACCTCCGGTTCTATATGCGTTAGGTAATATAGAATTATTAAAAAATAGCAATGCAATGGCTGTTGTTGGTTCTCGCAATGCGTCTTTAAGTGCTCGTAAATTAGCTGAACAAATTTCTAGTGATTTAGCTAAGCAAAATATTGTAATCATCTCTGGAATGGCAAGAGGGATAGATACAGCAGCACACCTTGGCGCACTGAGAGCTAACGGGAAAACAATTGCAGTTGTAGGAACAGGAATAGACATTGTTTACCCAAAAGAAAACGAAAAATTGTATCAAGAACTGGCAAAGAATGGATTGGTTTTGTCTGAATATCCATTTCATACTCAACCGCAAGCATCAAATTTCCCACGACGAAACCGGATTGTTTCGGGATTGAGTAAAGGAATTTTAGTTGTAGAAGCTGGTGTACAATCAGGTTCACTAATCACAGCACATCAGGCATTAGAGCAAGGACGAGACGTTTATGCTGTTCCCGGTGCGCCATATGATGGACGTGCATCTGGTTGTAATAAACTTCTGAAAGATGGTGCAATATTGGTTGAAAGCGCTTTAGATGTTATTGAAAATTTCAACTTTTCACAAGTAAATTTTATTCCTCAAAAAACAAAAGCTCTTGAAACCGCGGATTTATTTGAATATTCACTTGACAATGCAAAAAATAATTCTGATATATCAGAAGAAAATAACGAACATAGTAAATTATTATCACTAATATCCGAAAGTGGTGAAGGAATTGATGAGCTGATAAGAGCAAGCGGACTACCGACGGAACAAGTATTGATAATGCTAATGGAATTAGAACTGGAAGATAAAATTATACGTCTTCCAGGTAACAAAGTGGCTAAAACTTAAGAGGTGTTAAAATGAAATTAGTTGTAGTAGAGTCTCCGGCAAAAGCAAAGACCATTAACAAATACCTTGGTAAAGATTATAAAGTTTTAGCAAGTTATGGACATATCCGTGATTTACCAAGTAAGGATGGTTCGGTTAATCCTGATGAAGATTTTAAAATGGTCTGGGAATTAAGCTCTGGCGGTAAAAAGCGTTTAAATGACATCGTAACAGCGCTTAAAGATTGTGATACGTTAGTCCTCGCATCCGACCCGGATAGAGAAGGTGAAGCCATTGCTTGGCATATTTTGGAAGAACTATCTTCAAAAAAGAAATTAAAAGGTAAACAGATTGAGCGCGTTGTATTTCACGAAATTACGAAACACGCTGTAACAGATGCTATTCAAAATCCACGTCAAATTGATGACAATCTTGTTTCCGCCTATATGGCACGTCGTGCATTAGATTACTTAGTTGGGTTTACCTTGTCTCCAGTATTATGGCGTAAACTCCCAGGTTCAAAATCTGCTGGCCGTGTGCAATCCGTTGCTCTGCGTTTAATCTGCGAACGTGAGATGGAAATCGAAAAGTTTAAACCGGAAGAATATTGGACAGTAGATGTTGATTTAGGGGCAAAAAACGATTCGATTATTCCTTCGCATCTTATCAATTTGGATGGTAAAAAACTTGATAAATTCGATATAAACACTAAGGAAAAGGCAGATGAAGCGAAAGCGAAAATCGAAGCTCAAGAATTTGCAATTTCAAAGATAGAGCGTAAGAAGGCAAATCGCTATCCAGCACCTCCGTTTACGACTTCTACCTTACAACAAGAAGCTGCTCGTAAACTCCGATTCTCTGCTAAAAAAACAATGCAAGTCGCACAACATTTATACGAGGCCGGATATATTACCTATATGAGAACTGATGCGGTAAATCTTTCCGCAGAGGCTATAGCAGCTTGCCGTGAGGCGATTCTCAAATATTTTGGAGAAAACTATCTGCCGAAGTCAGCCAAAGAATATAAAACAAAATCTAAAAATGCCCAAGAAGCGCACGAGGCGATTCGTCCAGCAGATGTGATGAACACACCAAAAAAGATGGAAGGCAAAATTGATGCAGATGAACATAAGCTCTATGAGTTAATCTGGAAAAGAACCATAGCCTGCCAAATGGAACCAGCTGTTTTGGATAAAGTAACCATCGATTCGCTTTCGGCGGATAAACAAATTTTGCTACGTGCAAATGGTCAAGTTATCGCATTCGATGGCTTCTTAAAACTTTATCAAGAAGGCAAAGATGATGATAATGGAGATGATGAAAATCGCCTACTGCCAAATGTTGAGGAAGGGGAGGCTGTTTCTAAAAAGGCAATCAAACCAGAACAACATTTCACAACCCCGCCGCCACGCTTTACCGAAGCAAGTCTTGTTAAAAAACTAGAGGAACTTGGTATTGGACGTCCGTCAACCTATGCTTCTATCATTGCTGTATTGCAGGAACGTAAATATGTTAAAGTTGAAAAACTGCGCTTTATTCCTGAAGATCGTGGTCGTATTGTAACAATCTTTTTAGAGAATTTCTTTAAGAAATATGTAGAATATGATTTTACTGCGCAAATGGAGGAATTTCTGGATGATATTTCCGCCGGTTCTATGGAATGGAAAAAACTCTTAACCGGATTCTGGACAAAGTTTTACAGTAATATCCAAAGTGTACAGCCATTGCAGGTAAGTGAAGTAATTGATAAAATTGATGAAGTTCTGGCATATCATCTGTTTCCAGAAAAAGAAGATGGCTCAGATCCTCGCTTGTGTCCTGAATGTGGCAAAGGGCATCTAAGTATTAAACTTGGTAAATTTGGCGCTTTTTTAGGCTGCTCAAATTATCCGGAATGTAAATATACAATGCCACTAACTGATATTAAAGAGGAAGAAGAGCAGGGTGGAGAAAGAAAGCCAAGTCCAGAAGATAAAAATTTAGGAACATATAATGGCTTAAATGTTTACCTTAAAAAAGGACCCTATGGATTCTATGTCCAATTAGGTGAAGACGCAACTGCAACAACAGAAAAACCTAAACGGGCGGCTTTACCAAAATTTATCAATCCTGAAGAGTTAACTTTTGAACAGGCAGAAACACTTATTAGCTTACCAAAAGATTTGGGAAATGATATCAGTGTTAATCTGGGTAAATTTGGGCCATACATCAAACAAGGAGCAAAATCTCGTTCATTAACAGGTAATGATAATATTTTTAATATCACATTAGAACGGGCAGAAGAGTTGCTTAAAAATGTAGCTCCCAAAGCAGAGGCAAAAGTGTTGGGTAAACATCCAAAGTCTAAGGAAGATATTCAACTCGCAACAGGTCGCTATGGTGAATACATCAAATGTGGTAAAAATAACTACCGCATTCCATCAGCCCTAAAAGGCGGGGAAATAACGTTAGATGATGCTATAAAAATCATAAACAACGGGAAATAAAACAAAGCCACTCTTTTGAGTGGCTTTAAAAATCATTTTATAGTAAAGAACTTGACAAAAAATTTTTTTTGTGTATTCTAAGCATAAGCTTGTTAGTACGCTGGCTCGTTCGTGTAAAGATTTCATCAGCTAACATTTTATAATATAACCTTTAGAAGTTTTTTATCTGACAAAAGGTTACGAACGCAAAAATTAAGATAAGAGGCTTCTTTATCAAGAGGATTATATTATGGAAAATATTTCTTATTTTAAATTACAAGCTAAAAATTTATATCGTGATTTTAAGCTAGATTTTATGAACGGAGATGAGGCTTATAGCTTTTCCCCTCAATTTTATGATATTAACCAAATTATTTCTGACTTTAATATTGATACAAACGATTTTACTTTAATGAAAGCACAACACATTATTGCAAAATTGGTGGGTTTTTCTTCTTGGAATGAGCTTTTAGATGCTCCTAAAAAAGTATTAGATGAAAAGAAAGACGCTTTAGAGCATTTAGGAATTAAAGTAAGAAAGCACAAAATCTATCATATAAATTTATCTGCTTATGAAAAAATTGTAGAAGAAGGGAGGGCTGGTGATTATCTTCTCAGATGTCCTAAATTAAAAGAGTTGGAAGATATTATTACAACTTATAAGCCTAATTGTTATTTTATGTCTTGCAATGTAGAAAATCTAGAAGTTTTACAAAATGATAAAGAGCATTTTTATGTAAATGTTTGTCCTCACTCATCAATTCGAGTTCTAGTGCCTACAGCAAAATATCCGGATTGGTATGCTGTAAGTGTTAAAAATATTTAGTCGAAATAAATATGAAAAAGGCTCTTTTAATAAAAGAGCCTTTTTCATTTATCACAAACGTTTCTTAAGCAAAATATCAATCAGCCTTATTGTTTTAATAGCAGATCTGCTAATGTTTTACAGGCGTTTAATTTGCTACTACAGTACACATCTTTATACTTGACTAATTGCAAAAATCTAATATCCTAATCATAACATATTTGAATATATCAATTATGCGAGAGCCAGAGATGGCTCGGAGTCTTAGAAAACTCTTTATTGTCTGCGGTGCTGGATATGGCATCGTCATATTGCTATCTGTGAAACAAGGTAGCAATAGATATATCCCCGACTACATTGTGGTCGGGGAGGTTCTAGCGTATGTTCAGAAGCTCTTATGCTTTAAAGGCAGAACGATCATTGCAGACAATATGATTTTCTAACTCTCCGACTGCCTCTCATCAGGCGGTTTTTTTATGTGTTATGGGAGATGTAGAATGAGAAATCAAAGCGGTCGGTCAATGGTTGAAATGCTGGGTGTGTTGGCGATTGTTGGGATTTTATCTGTTGGTGGTATTGCGGGTTACTCCAAAGCAATGACAAAGTATAATGTAAATAAATTAACAGATGAATTTACTCTTTTTCTCCAAAATATACAGTTGAATCAATCTAAACTCTGTAAAGCAAATAGTGGCCCTTATACATCAATTTTAACATATTTAAAGGCATTAGATCTTATTCCTGATAAATGGAAATATAAACAAGGCTTGCCGCTCTATGATTCATCGGGAAATCGTGTATCAGTATATGCTGCAAATACAGAAGAAATACAGTTAGATTATTATTTATACCCAACGGCTAAAAATATGAATAATGCACTGTTTTGTAAAGAAGTCTGGATAAAAATAATAAAACCCAACGCAGGTATGTTGCAAAGAATATTTATATCAAGAAATAGTGTAATCGAATCAAGAGATTATGGTGAAAACTATTGTAATCACAAAAATATGAAATGCATTTCAGATGCAACAATATCTGATATAATAGCTAGGTGTAAAGTTTGTACTAAAGAACTTTGTATTTTAACTGTGGCGTTTAAGTAAAATTTACCCCACGCTTCCTTCAAGAGAGATATCAATCAGTTTTGCCGCCTCAATAGCAAATTCCATCGGAAGTTTCTGCATAACTTCCTTACAAAAACCGTTGACAATCAGGCTAACCGCATCTTCTTCGGAAAGCCCACGCTGTTTGCAATAAAATAACTGTTCTTCACTAATCTTAGAAGTAGTGGCTTCGTGTTCCAAAATGGAAGATTTGTTGCTGTTCTCAATATATGGCACAGTGTGCGAACCGCAAGTCTGCCCGATAATCAGACTATCGCATTGCGAATAATTACGAGCATTGTCCGCATTCTTGCTAACTTTTACCAAACCGCGATAAGTCTGGTCAGAAAAACCAGCAGCGATTCCTTTAGAGATAATTTTAGAACGGGTGTTCTTGCCCAAGTGAATCATTTTCGTTCCTGTGTCAGCTTGTTGGCGATTGTTTGTAATTGCAACAGAATAAAACTCGCCGGACGAGTTATCTCCTTTTAAAACACAAGATGGATATTTCCAAGTAACGGCGGAGCCTGTTTCAACTTGTGTCCACGAAACTTTAGAATTCTCACCTTCACAAAGCGCTCGTTTGGTTACAAAATTATAAACACCACCCTTGCCGTCTTTATCTCCAGGGTACCAGTTTTGCACGGTGGAATATTTAACCTCAGCATCTTTATGAACAATAATTTCTACAATCGCCGCGTGTAACTGATTTTCATCACGTTGCGGCGCTGTGCAGCCCTCTAGATAAGAAACATAACTCCCCTCATCAGCAATAATAAGGGTGCGTTCAAATTGTCCAGTATTTTTTGCATTGATGCGAAAATATGTAGAAAGTTCCATAGGGCAGCGGACTCCTTTAGGAATATACACAAATGATCCATCAGTAAATACAGCAGAGTTAAGCGCTGCAAAAAAATTGTCTGTATATGGAACAACCGAACCTAGATATTTTTTGACTAAATCTGGATATTCTTTAACCGCCTCAGAGATAGAGCAAAAAATGATACCTTGTTTTTTGAGTTGTGCTTTATATGTTGTTGCCACAGACACACTATCGAATACAGCATCTACAGCTACCACACCAGCAAGAGCCTCTTGCTCTTTAAGAGGGATACCAAGCTTGTTATATGTTTCTATAAGTTTAGGATCAACCTCATCCAAACTCTTTGGAGCAACCTTTTGCTTTGGAGCTGAATAGTAATACAAATCTTGGTAATCAATTTTATCGTATGTCACCTTAGCCCAAGTTGGCTCAACCATTGTTAGCCATTTATGATAAGCTTTTAATCGCGATTCGAGTAACCACTCAGGTTCTTCTTTTTTTGCAGAAATTAACCGGATAATATCTTCATTAAGTCCTTTGGGGGCAACTTCTGATGCAATATCGGTTACAAAACCAAATTTATATTTATCACCGCTTTCATCTGCAATTTCAGGTATGTTGCTCATTTTAATTATCCTTATATTTCATCTCAGGAGTCTTATAAAATAAAGCATTATAAAAATCAAGCTGATAATCAACAGCGGTTTAACGAATATTTAGCTTTTTCGTGTTAAATCAATACCACAATAACAAAGGAAGAAACTATGAAAAAGGTTCTGGTTATATTGCTTATTTTGCCACTGCTTGCTGGTTGTTATGCCAGAAGTCAGGGGATTCCTTTGTTTAATAGCTATGGTTATAATTATACGCCAAATAGCGTCGTGGTACAAAAAGGTGATACTTTATACAGTCTTTCACGAAAATACGAAGTTCCCTTACGTAGTTTAATTGAGGAAAATAACCTATCTGCGCCCTATGCATTGAGTATTGGGCAAAATTTAAAATTGCCAGTTCGCCAGACATATACTGTTGCCAAGGGAGATACATTATACAGCATTTCTAAAAAATATAACGTGGATATAACCTCACTTAGCCGCTTAAATGATTTAAATGCTCCTTATGCCTTAAGTGTTGGGCAAGTATTGTCTTTACCGGAAACATTAGCCAGCACAACCAACTCTACCTCAAAAACAGTGGCGAGAAAAGATAATTCAACTCTGAAAAAAAAATCAAAAGCAACGCCAATCAAAACACCTAAAACAACGGTGAAAGCAGCTACAACATCCAAAAAAATAACTAAGTCAGCGCCTCGAAAAACTGTTTCAACATATCGAAAAACTAAATTTATATGGCCGGTAAACGGAACAGTTGTTTCAAACTTTGGTATTGTTGGTAAAGGGCGTAAAAATGATGGGATTAACATTAAAGCGGCTATTGGGACAAATGTTAAAGCAGCAGATAAAGGGATTGTTGCCTATGCAGGTAATGAACTCAAAGGTTTTGGTAATCTCGTATTGATAAAGCACGCAGATGGATACATCACCGCCTATGCACATAATGAGCGTTTATATGTTAAAAAAGGACAAAAGGTTCTCCGTGGAGAGAAGATTGCAACAGTCGGTAGCACAGGTAGTGTTAATACACCACAACTACATTTTGAAGTTAGAGCCGGTAAAAAAGCGGTGAATCCCCGCTCATATCTCCCATAATATAGAAAACATCTTATAAAACGTAAAATTTCGTGGTAAATCTCTGAGTTTAAGGTTGTATCATCATTTTTTTAGGCTTAAAATATTCCCAGCATAAATCAATTTTAATGGAGAAAAAAATGTTTATAACAGAAGCTCTTGCAGCAACGGAAACAGCCCCAGTAGCGGAAGTGAGCCCAATGGCTGGTTTCTTTGTTCAGCTCGTACTTGTTTTTGCTATTTTCTACTTTTTGCTGATTCGTCCTCAACAAAAGAAGATGAAAGAGCACGAAAATATGTTAAACGCAATTAAACCAAAAGACGAAATTATCACTGGCGGTGGCATATATGCCAAAGTTGTAAAGGCTGATACAGATGTTTTGACAGTTGAAATTGCTAAAGGTGTAGAAATCAAAGTTTCTCGTTCAAGTGTCAGAGAAGTGGTTTCTGAAACTAAATAAATGATGTAAAATAATCAAAAAGAGAGTAATTAAATGTATAAATTATCAATACAAAGAGTAATTATGATTTTGGCAGTGTGTGCACTCGGTATATTTTTTACCGTGCCAAACTTTGTCAAAGATGCAAAAACAACGCTTCCTTCTTGGTGGCAACCAGTAAATTTGGGATTAGACTTGCAAGGTGGTTCCAGTTTGTTACTGGAAGTTGATTTAGCCGCTGCAATGAAAGATAGAATGCAGAGTTTGGAAGATTCAGCTCGTTCTGCATTAAAAGATGCTAAAATCCGTTATCAAGGGATTAGCTCTAGCGCAGATGGTTTAAAAGTAAAAATTGAAAACGCAAATGCACGTAGTAAAGCTATTACACCATTAAGAAAAATGGATGATGGTCTACAAGTAACAGAGCAAGATGGTGTTTTGGTTGTTACTTATGATGAAATGGCGCTAAAAGAATTTAACAGAAAGCTTGTTGACCAATCGATAGAGATTGTGCGTAAGCGTATTGATGAATACGGAACAAATGAACCAATTATCCAAAGCCAAGGAGCAGGGCGTATTCTCGTGCAACTCCCAGGTGTGCAAAATCCGGAAGAAGTAAAAGTTCTTCTCGGTAAAACTGCTAAAATGACATTCCATTTAGTTGATAGTTCTACAACAGCAATTGAGGCAAAAAGAGGAAAACTCAAAAGCTCTTCAAGAGTTGTCCGTGGTTCTGATGGCGGACAATACGTTATTGTCAGAAAACCAGCAGTAGGTGGGGAAACTTTAACCGATGCAGGTGTTTCGTTCCAAGATGGTGGTGTTGCCGTTAGTTTTAAGTTTAATAACTTAGGAGCTAAAAAGTTTGGCGAAGTTACTAAAAATAATGTTGGTGAACAGCTGGCAATTGTTTTGGATGATGAAGTTATTTCTGCTCCGACTATCCAATCAGCAATTACTGGCGGTTCCGGTGTTATTACAGGTAACTATACTTCAGAAAGCGCTCAAGAATTAGCATTGTTGCTGCGTTCTGGTGCATTGCCTGCGCCATTAAACATTATGGAAGAAAGAACTGTAGGGGCTGGATTAGGTGCAGATTCTATCAAATCTGGTGTTTTTGCTTCTATTATAGGTTTTGTTGGAGTAGTTGTCTTCTTGCTTTTAGCATATGGTCTATTTGGACTGTTTACAACAATTACAGTGTTCTTAAACCTTTTCTTGATGTTAGGTGCATTAAGTTTATTAGGGGCAACCTTAACTCTTCCAGGTATTGCGGGTATCATCTTAACAATTGGTATGGCGGTAGATGCAAACGTGCTAATTTTTGAACGTATGCGTGAAGAAGTTAAAAATGGTCGCTCTATTAAAGATACGATTGAAACTGGATTTTCCTTTGCTTGGGGGACAATTATTGACTCTAACCTGACAACTCTAATTGCGTCAGCAGTATTGTTTTACTTTGGTAGTGGTCCAGTTCGTGGTTTTGCTGTAACATTGGCAGTTGGTATTATGACTTCGCTGTTCACATCTGTAACAGTAACAAGGTTGATTATTACAGCGTGGTATAATCACTATAAACCTAAAGCACTTCCGCTCTAATTTGAATAAGGATAAATAAAATGACAATGTTAAAATGGATAACAAAAGATACCAATATTGATTTTATGAAAGCGCGGAAGTTTACATATGCGTTATCTGCGGTTTTGGTCGTATTATCTTTTCTGAGTATGTACTTTAAAAGTTTCAATTTTGGTATTGATTTCTCAGGCGGTGTGTTAATGGAAATTAAATCCGAACAGCCGATAAATGTTGAAGAGATTCGTTCAAAATTAAGTGTTTTGAATTTAGATGAATTAAACTTGCAAACCATTGGCGATAAAGGTGATGAATTGATGATTCGTGCACAAGCTGAAAATGCCGATGAAAATGCACAGAAAAAAGCTGTTGTAGATATTAAAAATATTTTAGGTAACAGTTATGAATATCGTCGTGTTGAAAACGTTGGTCCTCAAGTTGGAGATGAGTTAAAAACAGCGGGTATTGTTGCCTCTGTTTTGGCGATGATTGCTATTGCACTCTATATTTGGATGCGTTTTGAATGGCAGTTTGCCCTTGGTGCATTGGTTGGCTTGTTCCACGATATAATTATTACAGTGGGACTATTATCTTATTTTCGTTTTGACTTCAGTTTAACAACAGTTGCGGCAATTTTAACTCTTGTAGGTTATTCAATTAACGATACTGTGGTAACGTATGATCGTATTCGTGAGAACTTGAAAAAGTATAAAAAAATGCCACAACTAGAATTGTTAAATAAAAGTATTAACGATATTTTCTCCCGTACCATCTTAACTGGCGTAACAACTTTAATTGCTGTATTACCATTATATATTTGGGGTGGTGAGGCATTGGAAAGCTTTGCTTTCACTATTTTTGTTGGTTTGATTATTGGTACATATTCTTCAATCTATATTTGTACTGCATTCTTGAATCTGTTTGATTTAAGAGCTGTAAACGATAAAGATGATGATAACTTTTTCGGTACAATCGGTTAATGAAGACCATAAAGAAAAACCCCAACAATTAGTTGGGGTTTTTCTTTAGGAAATTTTTTTCCACACAGCCCTAAAAATAAAGCTGATGGCAAGAAATGACATTGCTATTATAAAAACAATATCCGCTTTTGAATGAGAAGAAAAATGCAGAATAGCTGCAACAGGAAGAAGCGTTATTCCACTGAGTAATGTAGCACACCATAGAAAGAAGGATACAACAAACAGAGTAGCTTCTTGGTCTTCGTTCAGTTTCATTTTTAATATTTTTTAAGTTAATAATAGATATATATTTCATTAGAGAATCTAAATATATCATTTTTTTGACTGGTAGTCAAAAAAAAGACTGCCTCACGAAGCAGCCTTTTTTTATTTAGTTATATAAACGTGATTGGGTATGTTTAGTTTGTACGTTGGGAGGGGTAAAGTGGCGTAGTTCCGGAGCTTCTTCTGCTCGTTTAAAAACTTCTTCGGCAAAAGCCATTTTTGCCACGTGTGTAATAAAGAGGGGACGTTCAAGTTTAAGTTTTCCTAACGTTTCTTCCAGAGCTTCAAAGCTATCATAAATTGTGCCAACAAAAATCATATTGTCCACTAATTTATCTTGTCTCGCCTTATCCATTTTTATACCTCACATAAATTATAAATCGAACAGTATGCAAAGTATGAATGAAAAAAATCTTTTAAAGCTCCTAATAATGCTATATTGACAATATAATTTGGTCAGATTCTAAACGAGTCTAAATCATAAATTTTTGATGAATAGATTCGTTATGATTATACTTGATTCCCTTAGTGCCAGAAACAAAGTGTTTCTTATGCCAATTTTCCGCTACCATTCCCACAATTTCATTATCTAGGGTATTATGTTCAACACAGTTAAAACGATTCTGCAGGTCATAAACGACATAATTAGCAATATTAACTTTACTCATAACAAAACTCCTCTTGATATTGTAATATCAATATAAAGCGTTGTTTTTGCAAAATAAAGATGTATAAAACTAATGTCTATGTTTATAAGGGTGTTTTTGCACTTTACACCCTTATTTTTATACCTAAAGTTCTATAAATACTTAATATTTTATAAATATATAGCTTATCCGAGTTTGTCTTTCAACAGTTTATTCACCATCCCTGGATTTGCTTTTCCCTGAGATTGTTTCATTACCTGTCCAACAAACCACCCCATCAAATTAACTTTTCCTGCTTTATAGCTTGCAACATTATCTGGATTAGCTTGAATAACAGTATCAATAATTGCTTCAATTGCAGAAGTATCAGTAACTTGTTTTAAGCCTTTTCTCTCTACAATCTCTTCAGGATTCTCACCTGTTTCAGCCATAATCTCAAAGACGTCTTTTGCGATTTTACCAGAAATAATGTCTTTGCTGATTAAATCAACTAATCTACCTAAATTTTCAGCACTAACAGGAGAATTTTTAATATCTAAATTCCTTTTATTGAGCATCGCAAAAAAATCACCCATTAGCCAGTTTGCAACCTTTTTAGCATCTCGTCCTTGTGCTGCGTTTTCAAAGAATTGTGCAACTTCTTTATTTTCGCAAATAACCATAGCGTCATAAGCCGTCAATCCAAGTTCATTAACAAAACGAGCTTTTTTAATGTCTGGTAATTCCACCAATTCATTTTTAATTTTTTCAATAAATTCATCGCTTAAAATAAGTGGTGGTAAATCTGGTTCTGGAAAATAACGATAATCGTGAGCAAATTCTTTTTTGCGCATAACTTTTGTAGAAAGCGTTACAGGGTCAAACTGTCGTGTTTCTTGGCAAATCTCACCGCCATTTTCATAAACTTCAATATGTCGTTTAGCTTCCGATTCGATAGCCTGCATAACAAACTTAACACTGTTTACATTCTTCATTTCACAACGTGTACGTAGCTCATTAGAACCGTATGGGCGCACAGAAACATTAACGTCGCAACGCATAGAGCCTTCATCCATATTTCCATCGCAAGTTTCAAGATAACGCAAAATAGAGCGGAGTTTACGTAAAAAAGCTCCCGCTTCTTCAGGGGCTTTAAAGTCTGGTTTTGTAACGATTTCCATTAACCCCACACCAGCACGGTTCAAGTCAATAAAACTTTTCTTAGGATCAATATCGTGGATGGACTTGCCTGCATCCTGTTCAATATGCATTCTCTCAATACGGATTTTCTTAGTTGAACCATCTGCAAGGTCAATATCAATCGCTCCCTCACCAACAATGGGATGAACGAATTGTGTAATTTGGTAGCCCTGTGGTAAATCGGCATAGAAATAATTTTTACGTGAAAATTCGGAGTATTTATTGATAACCGCATTAAGTCCCAGACCAGTTTTAACCGCTTGGTGCACACATTCCATATTTAAGGTAGGTAACATCCCCGGCATACCTGCATCCACAAATGATACATTTTCGTTAACGTCATCACCAAATTCTGTAGAAGCACCACTAAAAATTTTTGACTTGGATATAATCTGACAATGAATTTCAAGTCCGCAGATAATTTCCCATTTTCCTTTTTCTGTTTCGATAATATATTCTGCCATTTTTTTTACATCCTAATAAAATTTGCACCACGCTCTAATTGATAAGCGGTTTTAAATATCGTTGCTTCATCAAAGCTTTTCCCGATGAGTTGCATTCCAAGCGGTAGTCCATTTGCTGATAATCCAATCGGCAGACTCATAGCAGGAAGTCCAGCAAGATTAACAGATACAGTAAATACGTCATTCAGATACATATTAATTGGATTTTCTGCCATTTTTTTATCACCGATTGCAAATGGCTCAATAGGACTTGTAGGTGTCAAAATCACATCACACTTATTAAATGCCTCATCAAAGTCATTTTTAATTAGACGACGAACTTTCTGTGCCTTCAGGTAATATGCATCATAATATCCAGCAGATAACACATATGTTCCAATAAGAATACGGCGTTTAACTTCTTTACCAAATCCTTCTGTTCTTGTATTGATGTATAATTCATCCAAACCATTTCCATCAACACGATTACCATAACGAACACCATCATAACGTGCAAGATTAGAAGAAGCCTCCGCAGGTGCAATCACATAATATGTCGGTAACGCATATTTGGTATGTGGTAAGCTAATATGTACAATTTCTGCACCTTGAGCTTTCAAAATTTCAGCAGCTTTATCCCAATATGCGGCAACTTCAGGGTTTAGCCCATCCGGACGATATTCTTCTGGAATGCCGATTCGCAGACCTTTAATATCTTGTTCAATAAAAGAAGTAAAATCTGGAACAGCAACTCTTGAAGATGTAGAATCTTTTGCATCATATCCAGCCATACTGTTTAGTAATAAGGCACAGTCTGTTACATCTTTACAAATAGGACCAGCTTGGTCTAAAGATGAAGCAAAAGCAACAATTCCATAACGAGAACAGCGCCCGTATGTAGGTTTAATTCCGGTCACACCACAAAAAGCAGATGGTTGACGAATAGAGCCACCAGTATCAGTACCTGTGGCGGCGGCACACATCTTTGCAGCCACAGCCGCAGCAGAACCACCAGAAGATCCACCGGCAACAAGTTTTGTATCTTTACTCCAAGGATTAACTACTGGACCAAAATAACTCGTTTCATTGCTCCCCCCCATTGCAAATTCATCAAGGTTAAGTTTCCCTAAAAACAATGCCCCATCATCAAGCAAGTTTTGTGTAACAGTCGATTCGTATTGCGGGATAAAACTATCTATAATATGCGAACAAGCTGTTGTGCGTATATCTTTTGTGCAAAATAAATCTTTAATACCTAAGGCGATTCCCTCTAGAGAACGGTTAGTGCCATTTGCATATCTCTTTTCAGATTCTTTTGCACATTCTAAAGCTTGTTCAGCCGTTTGGGTAACATAAGCATTATATTTATCATTTTCCCCCATTTTCTCAATATAAGCTTGTGTCAGCTCCACAGGAGAAATTTCTTTTGATCTTAATTTTGTAAGCGATTCGCTAATAGTTAAATCTGTTAAATTAGTCATATCTTTCTACTCCACAACCTTTGGAACAACAAAATAGCCATATTCTTTTGCTGGAGCATTGGCTAATATCTCTTCACTAATATGTCCGGCGGTAACCTCATCTTGTCGCAAAGTAAGCGTTTCGTTATTAACAGAAACTAATGGCTCAACATTATCTGTATTAACTTCACCAAGTTCTTCTACCCAAGCTAAAATTTTGTTAAATTCTTCTTTTGTTTCTTCAAGCTTATCTTGTTCAACTTTAAGCCGTGCTAAAAAGGCAATTCGCCGTACTGTGTCATTATCAATAGACATCTTTTATCTCCTTACAAAATACTCTAGAGTACTACCACGAAACAACTTTTTTTCAAGTTTAAATTTATCCGAATCGGGAAAAACAAAAAAATTTACTGTATTTTAGACAATATAGAGCTAAACTTAATTAAAACTAATGATGAGGTATTGAAATGATTGTTACCCTATATAAAAAGATTGAAAATATTTGGTTTAGATTGAACCAAAAAATCCGCTTTTTGCTAGTTGGTGGGTTTAATACGGCACTGTCATTTTTAATATATTACGGATTCTTATACGTAACAAATGGCAAAGAGCAATTATCTCTACTATTGATGAATTTGATAAATATAAATATCTCCATCGCTACAATGCGCTATTATGTGTTTCAAAGCCACGGAAATTTTTATAAAGAATATGCAAAGGCTTTTTCTTCATATATTGTGCTGTACTTTGTAAATATTGCATTATTAGCATTTTTTGTGCGTATTATACAGATTCAACAATCATTACCAGTAGATAGTTTTTTGTTACAAATTCCGAACCTCAACAAGGCAGTAGCCCAACTCTGTTGTATCACTATCATCACGATAATAACATTTTTCGTGCATAAATATTTTTCATTTAGAAAAGAGAGTTAGTGTTTACGATATCTTAAACTTTTTATTATACTGTAGTCTCGGAATATCGAAAAAGGATATTCTGAGGTTTGAAAGCCTCTCTAAGAACGTCTATATGTAAAGACGAAACTTTTACAGGCCTTGCAGCGTAAGACTGGAAGGCGGTAAAATATACCTATGCGGTGAATATACCGCACTGTTTCTTAGCAGCTTTCAACTTCCAGTCATCTCACAAAAAGATGGCTTTTTCTTTAAACTATAGAAAGAAGGAAGTTAGATATGAGAAAACTTTTAATGTTAGCAGGCATATTCACCGTTTTAGCCTATAATGCACAAGCACGTTATTATGAAGAAAACGGATACTATTACGAAGAACAACCTCGTTATGAGCAACGTCAAGTTCGTTATCGTGAAGAACCAAAATACACCAGACAATCTCCACAATATCGTCGTATCACTAGAGAAGAAGAGAGAAATTATAATGAACGCAGATATATGTCCGACAATTCAAATACCATTCGCCCATATATCGGATTAGATGTCGCTACAACATCAATGAAATTTGGAACAGACCAATGGGTGAGAGATTATGACGGAAATACAGGGTATTTTGAAGATGGTAATAAAGCAATTAGTGGGGTGTTGGGAGTAAAAATAAACAAATATTTTGGTGTAGAAGCGTTTTACCAGCAGTCAGGTGAGGAAAAACACCGCGACAATACATTTTTTGAAAGTACAGAATATGATGGAGACGAAGACTACGATACAACAACAATTAGCTATAAAGCTTTTGGTGTTGATTTGTTAGGATACATTCCTGTTACACAAGATATTGAAATTATAACATCACTCGGATTGGCTCAATATGACTTTGATACAAACTTAAATATGTCAGCATTAAATTCAGATACAGGAGAACGAGAAAAATATTTGTCTGAAAGTAAAAGTTTTGATTCTTTAGGATTCCGCATTGGTCTTGGTGCACAATATAGTATCAATGAACATTTTGCTTTGCGTGCTATGGCTCGCTATGTAAAAATGGATGATGATGAATATGTTAAAAGCTTAACAGAGTTCTCACTCGGACTTCGTTATATGTTCTAACTCGATTCTCTTAAGATATAACGCCCTGCATTAGCGGGGCGTTTTCATATCAACACTTTTCTAAAAAGCTTCCCATAATCTTCTTTTTGCCAAATTTATCAAAAAAGACCTCGCATTTATCACCCTCAACATTGATAATTTTACCATATCCAAAACTTGGATGATAAACTCGGATTCCCACAAGTGGTGAAGTTTTTTTCTTTTGATAAAAATAATCATTAGATGCTCGAGTCGAATATCTATCGTCATCGTCATATTCATCATAGGCAGCACTTTCATAACTGTCAAAGTAACCACTTTTTTCTCGTTTTGAATACGACTTACTGTATCCACCAAAATATGAATCGCTACCACGATATCCATCATAATCTTTTTTATAATACTCTTTACTACCACCATAATTTCCGCCATAAGTATTAGCCTTAGGTGCGCCATATCCTGTGTTATTACATAATTCAATACACGATGGCGGTAATTCATTCAAAAAACGAGAGGGCATATTATTCTGCCATTGTCCATAAAGTTTGCGGCTAAATGCCATTGTGATAAATAAAATCCGTTTCGCACGAGTGATAGCAACATATGCTAAGCGACGCTCTTCTTCAATTCCTTCTTCACCGCCGCAATCCAAACATTTCTGATGAGGAAAAATTCCCTCTTCCCACCCCGGAAGAAAAACGGCATCAAATTCAAGTCCTTTAGCAGCGTGTAAAGTTGAAACAATAACCTTATTACTATTATCTGTGTGTTCATTATCAATCACAAGGCTTACGTGTTCTAAAAAGTCTGAAAGAGTAGGGTAGGTTTCTGAATCGCTCATCACACTGATAAGCTCTTTAATGTTCTCGATTCTCCCTGGTGCTTCAACTGATTTATCCGCCTCCAGCATTGCTTTATAGCCGGATTCGTCAAACACTTGTTCAGCCAAATCACCAAGAGTTATAGCTTGCATAGTTTTGCGCCATTCCGAAATATTTGCAATAAATCCTTCTAATGCAGCCTTAGTTTTTCCTTTGAACTCTCCATCATCAACCATATTCATCATAGCTTGATAAAGAGGGATGTGCTCAAATCTTGCGCGCTCACGAAACTTATCAACTGTTTTTTCGCCGATTCCTCTTGCAGGTTTGTTGATGATTCGTTCAAAAGCTAGGTCATCGCTTGGTTGTAAAATCAACCGAAAATATGCGAGCATATCTCTAATTTCTGCTCGTTCATAGAATTTTAAACCGCCTACAACTTTATACGGAATGGATTCTTTAATAAATACCTCTTCAAATGCACGGGTTTGCGATGCAGTGCGCACCAAAACAGCCATCTGCTCGTATGAAAAATTATCATAATGTAAATCTTCAATTTTGTGGGCGATAAATTTTGCCTCATCATCTCCACTATATGTGCTAACAACTTGAACTTTTTCATTCTTGCATTCTGATACAGGACTATGTTCCGCAACTTTTAATGTTTTGCCAAGTCTTTTAGAATTATGCGCAATTACGGCAGATGCTGCATTCAAAATATTTGCGGTGGAGCGATAATTTCGCTCGAGTCGAATAGTTGTTGCTTCGGGAAAATCGTCATTAAATTTTAAAATATTTTCAATCTCAGCACCACGCCAAGAGTAAATGGATTGGTCATCATCACCCACACAGCAAAGGTTGCGATATTTTTGCGAAAGCAAGCGAAGTAGTAAATATTGTGTAACGTTTGTATCTTGATACTCATCTACCATAATATATTTAAAACGTTCTTGATATTCTTCTAAAACAGCTTTGTTTTCAGGTTTCATCAGCATATCTAACACATAAAGTAAAATATCACCGAAGTCCACGCAGTTTAGCTCAACGAGGCGAGTCTGATACTCTTTATAAAGAAACGCTGTAATGTTACTTTTGTAATCACTAACAACTTTTTGAATGGTTAGCCCTTTATCTTTATAACGTGAGATTCGCTCAATAATATCTTGAGGTGTATATTGCTTTTCATCGATGTTATTATCTTGCAAAATTTTTTTAATAACTCTTTTTTGATCATCTTCCCCTAAAATAGTAAAATTGGGTTTTAAGCCGGCAAGTTCCGGATATTTACGTAAGATTTTAACGCAAATACTATGAAAAGTTCCGAGCCAAACAGAATTAACCGTGTCACCGATATATTGGCGTACTCTTTCTTTCATCTCATTAGCAGCACGATTCGTAAACGTTACAACCAAACAATTCCACGGACGAACGTTATTATTATTCAATATATATGCAAGCCTTGTAGTCAAAACTTTGGTTTTACCTGTTCCAGCACCTGCAAGCACCAATAATGGGCCATCAGTTTTCATCACGGCTTCTTTTTGTTCTGGATTTAAGCCGGTTAAAAAATCTGGCATAGGCTTAAGCGCGCTAATATTGTCATAGACAGGAGCACTGATTGGGTCGTTTTCGTCATCAAAATCAAATATGTTATTCATCTTACAAAATTTCTTGTATTTTTCCTTATTGAATCTTATATATAGCCTTATACAGTATATTTTCGTCAATGAAAAGTATTTTATTTACTTTTAGAACAGAAATAAAACATTTGGGGGAATAATGAGCGACGCTAAAGAAAAAATCATTGCTTTACAGAAGTATTTAGATAGCCGGATTATCGGTCAGAAGGAATTAGTAAAAAAACTGATTATTACGCTTTTAGCTGATGGACACGCACTGCTGGAGGGGGCTCCAGGTTTGGCAAAAACAAAAGCAATTAAAACTCTTTCCGAATGTATTAAAGCGACATATAATCGTATTCAATTTACGCCAGATTTACTGCCGTCAGACATTACAGGTAGTGATATCTATATAGCTGAACGTTGTGATTTTGAATTTCGTAAAGGTCCAATCTTTGCTAATATGGTTTTAGCAGATGAAATAAACCGTGCACCAGCAAAAGTGCAATCCGCATTGTTAGAAGCTATGGCTGAACGTCAAGTCAGCGTTGGCGGTAAGCAATATCGCCTGCCAGAGCTTTTTATGGTTCTTGCAACCCAAAATCCGATTGAACAGGAGGGAACATATAACCTACCAGAGGCACAGTTAGATCGATTTTTAATGTATATAAAAATTGACCAACCAGGAGCAGATGTTGAGCGTAAAATTTTAAAATTAGTTCGAGGTGAACAGCAGGGAGTTAAAGAGCAAGATCCCGCTTGGAAAGAGTTTGCTCAGATAGTAGGAAAATTAGAGATAGAAGATGTGCTTCGCGCTCGCAAAGATGTGTTATCAATACATATGAGTGAACCTCTAGAAGAATATCTAGTGCAGCTAATTGTTTCTACTCGTCATCCAGAAAAATATGATGAAACTCTAAAAAATAATATATTATTTGGTGCAAGCCCTCGTGCTACAATAGCTCTAGATAAATGCTCCAAAATAAATGCGTGGTTAGATGGACGTGATTTTGTTACCCCAGAGGATATTCACGCTGTTGTTTATGATGTTTTGCGCCATCGTATTATTTTAAGTTTTGAGGCGCAAGCGGAAGGTATAACTGCAGATGATGTTATTACTTCCTTGCTTAAAACAGTTCCGCTACCTTAAATTAAAATGGTGTATTTAAATGTTTTTTAACAAGAAAATAATTGAAACACCAAATGCAAACGGTTTATATGCTGGTTTGGATGAGCTTATAGAGCAAAAAAAATATCTGCCGTATATCAAACGGCGTCATAATAATATAACATCAGACCGAGCTGGAGATATTCGTTCAGCATTCAAAGGACGAGGAATGGAGCTGGAGGAAGTTCGCTCGTATGGATTCGGTGATGATGTACGCGATATAGATTGGCGTGTAACCGCCCGTAAAGGAGATACATATACAAAAGTTTTTTCCGAAGAGAAAGATAGAGAAGTTTATGTTGTTTTAGATTTGTCACCATATATGCTTTTTGGGACTAAAAAAGAGCTAAAATCAGTTTCGGCAGCCAAAGTTGCGGCTTTGCTAGGATGGCAAAGTATGGCAAATAAAGATAGGTTTGGACTTTTATTGTATGATGGAGTGGAAACAAAAGTCTTTAAACCACAAAATAATCAAAAGAATTTAATGGCAATATTTAAGGCAATATCAGAGACGAGCAAAAATATTTTAACCACAGTAAAAGAGAAAAAAGAAGCTGATATAATTGCTCCTCTACAAATATTGCAGTTTAGCGTAAAAAGTCGTGCTGTAGTATTTGTCATTAGTGATTTTAAAAATACAACAGAAAAAGCACAAAAAGCTCTTGTGGCGTTAACAAAACGTTGCCGAGTCTATTGTGTAAATGTTTTTGATTATATTGAAGAAATTCCTCCTGAGAATGGAGAATATATGGCAGAATATAATGGTGAAAAGTTAGTATTTAATACATCTCCAGAGGCTTTTAAAGATACATATTATCAATATTTTGCTGAACAGCGCAAAGCGATGGAAAACTTTTGCAAGCGATTCGGTTGCCAATACCTTAATATCCGTACAGACTTACCATTATATAAACAACTGAAAATTTTATAATAAGTTTTCTTGCATATTTGCATTAAGAGAATACAATCTCTCTAAATATCAGGAGAAGATTATGAAAAAAATATGGATTTTAATCTTTATTACTTTAATGCTTAGCTTGGGGGTATATAAATATATACAACAAAAAATCACTATCAGCGTGGTCATTCCAGTTTATAATGCTGAAAAATATTTAGCTCGTTGTTTAGATAGTATATTTATTCAAGATGGAGATTTTGAAGTTATTGCCGTAAATGATGGGTCAACAGATAAAAGTTTAGATATTTTAAAGCAATATTCTGAAAAACATCCGAATTTGATTGTTATAAATCAGAAAAATCAAGGAATTTCTGGCGCTCGTAACACCGGAATGAAAGCAGCAAAAAACAAATATATAACATTTATAGATAACGATGATTGGTTCGAGCCAAATGCTTTTGAAAATATAGAAAGAATTATTAAAGTGCATCATCCTGATATAGTTTTAACAAATTATTACGACGTATATGACAGAGAATGGGTGAAAAATACACAAGGGGAAAAGGTAGCTAAAAATTCTCCAGAAGAAAAAAAATATATCGCTCATTATATAGATAGATTAGCGTTACTTTCTCCGTTTTACGGAAAAGATGCGCATAGTGATTTATTTTATATGGGATTCGCTCACGGGCAATTTTATAAAAAAAATTTTTTAGATACTTTTAATATTAAATTTATAGATACACTTGGGGAGGATGTGTTATTTAATTTTCAAGCATATTTTAACAATCCTAAAATTTACGCTACGACTCTACCCGTATATGATTTTCACAATAGAGCTGATAGTGTTTCCAAAAGTGAAAAATTAATGACGGGAATCCCTAAGACACTTGAATTGTGGAAAAGACAAAAAGAATTTATAGAAAGTTCACATATTAATCAAATGTATATGTTAGATGCTCTTCTTTTTTCGTGGGTGATGAGTATTGCAAATCTCCGGCGTCATAATCAACCAATAGAAGAATGTGCCAAAAAAGCAGTGCAAGCTCTAAATGATTTTGCCTCACAATATAATAAAGAAGAATTAAAATTATGCCGCCATTTTAAGCAACTTTATCAACTGCTTTATGATACGGTTAATCAGCCTCTCTAATTCGTTCAATATTTGCGCCAACAGCTTTTAGCTTTTCTTCTAATTTTTCATAACCTCGGTCAAGGTGGTAAACACGATTAACAATTGTTTCCCCTTCAGCGACGAGTCCCGCTAAGATAAGAGCAAAAGAAGCCCGCAAATCAGTTGCCATAACTGGAGCGCCAGAAAGTTTTTTTACACCGCGAACAATCGCAGATGCGTGACCGTGAATGTTAATGTTAGCGCCCATTCGGCAAAGTTCTGGTACGTGCATAAAGCGATTCTCCCAAATACTTTCCGTCACCAAAGATGCACCTTCGGCAACAGTCATCAAAGCCATAAACTGAGCTTGCAAATCAGTCGGAAAACCAGGGTAATAATCAGTGTAAATATCTTCCCCGATAATAGTTTTATTTCTGCCATCAATAATAATGGAATTATCAGTAACCTCAATGCCTACGCCCATCTTTTCTAGTGTACGTAAAGGTTGTTGTAAATGCTCCGCATCTGCATTGATAAGTTCGATTCGACCTTTGGTGATAGCGGCAGCGATGGCATATGAGCCAGCTTCGATTCTATCTGGTAAAACAGCTATTTTCGCGGTATGTAATTTCGTAACACCCTCAATTGTTAAAATGGATGTGCCACGTCCTTCGATTCGTGCGCCCATCGCATTGAGTAAATCAATTAAATTGGCAATTTCAGGTTCTTTTGCGGCATTTTCGATTCGCGTTGTTCCTTTTGCTAGAGTCGCAGCCATTAAAATATTACAAGTTGCTCCTACAGAGGCTTTATGGAAAATAACGTGAGCACCCTTAAGTCCCTCTGGCGCATCAGCTACAACATATCCATTTTTAATTTCAATTTTCGCTCCCATCTGTTCTAGTGATGTCAAATGAATATCAATAGGACGCGCTCCGATTGCGCATCCGCCAGGAAGAGAAAGCTCGGCGTGTTTAAAACGAGCTAGTAAAGGACCTAATACATAATAAGATGCCCGCATCTTGCGTACAAAATCGTATGGAGCAACAAGTTCACGAATATCATCAGCTTGATATGTATAAGTTTTAGAAGAATAACCATTTTGTGTATCTTCGGATTCGCAAATTTTCATCCCCATATATTTCAAAAGACTATTTAGAAAAGTGATATCAGAAAGAGCCGGAATATTTTGTAAACTAATTTCCTCATCAGATAATAAAGAGGCGCAAACTAATGGTAATGCCGCATTCTTAGCCCCACTAATAAAAATTTTTCCATTGAGGGTATTTCCACCAATAATTTTGATTTTATCCATAGTCTATCCTTTCGATATATAGGCGATAAATTACTAAACTTTTTTATTTTCTTTTAAAGTTTTTAATTCTTTTTCCTGCTTTTTTCTTTTTTCCAGATTCTTTTTGAGTGCTTTAGCCTCTTTTTCAAAACGAATATCTTTATTTTTCTTCACATTTTTTTCCATCAGTAGTTCCTCTAATAATGACGATAACTAATATATACGATAAAATTCTATATAATTTATTAAAAGGATGAAGTCGGTTATAATAAAATTTATTGTAGAAAATACAAAAAGTTACAATAAAAATGCAAAATGAATAAAAAAATATCTTGCAATAATAAAAAAGTATGTTATAAAACACAATCGTTAAAACAATGCGGGTATAGCTCAGGGGTAGAGCGCAACCTTGCCAAGGTTGATGTCGTGGGTCCGAATCCCATTGCCCGCTCCAATTCAAAAAGCCGTCCTTTATGGGCGGCTTTTTCAATTAAGATATTTTAAGATTCTTTTGATTCTGTGATGTAAAATTAACTAATTCTCAATATAATTAGCCTTAAAATTAGATAAAATTATAAAATGCAGGTGAAATAAAATGGGATTATTTAATAAAGAAAAGAATGAGACAAAAGCTCCAACTCAAGAAAATCAAACAGCCAAACCTTCGCGTAACGATGCGGCAGGAAGAGGCTCAGCTTTAAGCAGTGCTGAGTTATTAAAAAATGAAGCGATTATTCCTCCTAAAAAAGAAGAAAATGTGGAAGAAAAGATATCGATTAGTGAAGCAAAATTTTCAGATTTATATATTACACCTGATAAGAAATGTTATGTCTGGAGCGGTAAAAGTAATAGTGGCTTAATGATTGCAAATTACACGGATTTGTCTGAATTTGTGGAAGAGGTCGTTAATAAATATGATGGTAAAAGTAGCAGCTATTCGATTCATTATAAAGAAGGCAACTATCGAATTGAGCGGACAATTGCTTTAGAGGGTGAACAATTCTGTGCTCGAAAAATGCCTAAAAGTATTCCTGATATAGAAAGACTCGGTTTGCCTAAAGGCGTTTATCAGCAACTATTATCTTTAGCAAATAAAACGGGACTTATTTTATTTACTGGTGCAACAGGAAGTGGTAAGAGCACAAGTATTGCTGCGTTGATTAAAAAATATCTTCAGATGGAGGGCGGCTATGCTTTTACTATTGAAGATCCGATAGAAATGCCTCTGGATGGAGTATATCAAACAGTTAGAGGGGATTTAGGGTTATGCAAACAAACAGTCCCACCAGAAGGACATTGGAGCGAGGGAATTAAATCAGCATTACGCTCTAAACCTAAATATATTTATGTTGGTGAGATAAGAACGCCAGAAGCAGCAGTGGAACTATTGCGTGCTGCAACATCTGGGCATTTGGTTTTTTCTACGATTCACGGTAATAATGTAACCGATGCTGTTAATGCTTTAGGAAAATATGCCGCATCAAGCGGAATAACAGAGGAGATGGCATACGAGCTTATTGCAAATGGATTCTTAGGATGTATTTATCAGCGTTTAGAGGGATCACCACGTAGACTATCTGTTGAAACCATATTCGCGAATCCGAGTCTAACTAGTGGATGCGCTGTAAGAGGGATGATTCGCACAGGAAAATTAAATCTCAATACAATTATTGAGGCGCAGAAAAGTAAGATGAATTTAGGGCACCCATTATTTGACTAGTGTCGCTAGCCATTCCGCTTCTTTAAAGCCAATAAGGACATAGTCGTCACCAATAATAAGAGGGCGTTTTACAAGCATACCATTACTTGCAAGTAAACTAATGGATTCGTCTTCTGACATTGTGGGTAATCTATTTTTTAAATCCATAGATTTATAAAGCAACCCACTAGTGTTGAAAAAGCTTTTAATTGGTTTGTGAGAAATTGGTAGCCATTCTTTTAATTCATTTATTGATGGATTTTCTTCAACAATATGCCTGTCTTCAAAATCTATATGGTGATCAAGAAGCCATTTTTTTGCTCTTTGACAAGTTGAACATTTGGGATATTCAATGAATAAAATAGTCATATCGATTCTCCAGATAATTTATTTATACAATAAATATAATATAGAGAAATATATCCGCCAAATAAAAAATACCGGTTAATCCGGTATTTTTTTACTTTTTTAAAAAGGGGTACAGCATAATGCCGAATCCGATAAAAAGCACTCCTTCTAAAAAACACGAGAATCGTTGCCCTGTTAAAAAATATAAAAGAGGAACGATGCTGAGTAAACAGAAAAAAATGCCAAATAGAAACTGGCTGATTCGATGTTTGTATGTACAGAGCATAATTGTTGAATCTATCTTGTTTAGAGATTTCATACTTTTTTTAAACCATAGAATCCACAAAAGCGCTAAAATACAAAAAGCGATACAGCCAAATGCCCAAATGTAGAAAGGTAGGAAATCCTTTCTGAAATAAAATAATGTATCCATACTATAATAATTAAATAAGCAAGCAAAGAATATAAAAAGGAGGCGAGAAATGCAAGAATTATTTAGTTATCACAAAAGAGAATATGAAGGAATGATAGGGACAAGATTTGTAGTGATTAGATACATTATAGATTAAAATAATAAAAAACACCGTCAAGTGGGAGATTGACGGTGTAAGGTTTGTTAAGGTCGAATATATATTTTAGGAGTCTTTTTTTATTCTTACTTTAAACTTAATATATCACATTTTAGAGTCTGTTTCAAGATAAAAATGAAAAATTTAAATAGAATCAAAGAAATAATAAAGATTCTAAAACCAAGGAATATGGCGTATCATCTAAAGAATATCTATACAATGTCGTGCTTTTAGGCTATAGTATAAAACGTTGAACGGATAAACTGATTTTTTTAGTAAAATTAAAATTTAGTAAAAACAGTAGATTGGTGTAATTTTGAAAAAAAAGATGCATTTTTTGAAAAAAAGTTGTTGACTTTGGAAAAAG
>JAMPED010000039.1 GCA_023665325.1 Acetobacter sp. | reverse complement strand
GGGGGAGATCCCTTGACTCAGGGTGCCGGAGTTGGGCACCCTGAGAGGGATGACATAGAGAAGCGAGAGGGATGACACAAAGAAGAGGGAGATCCCTTGACGAATGGCTTTGCCATTCGAGGGATGACACAGAGAAGAGAGAGGGAGGGGAGTAGAAAAGAAGGGGGAATGATGGGGTAAAAAAATATTGACAAAAAATGTGCATAGAGGTAGGGTCTGGTATATTTTAATTGATTGAGGCTTTTTATGAAACACGAACTTTTAGCGCCGGCAGGGAACATTGAGGCTGGGTATGCGGCTCTCCACTATGGGGCCGATGCGGTTTATTTGGGGTTAACTAAATTTTCTGCTCGGGCAGGGGCGGAGAACTTTACCGCTGATGAGTTAGATGAATTTACCGCTTATGCGCATTCGCTTAATCGCAAGGTGTTTGTGGCGCTTAATACGGTGTTGACAGAGGCGGAAATAGACGAACTTTCTGAGACTTTTGCGGCTATTCGTAAAGCTCGGGTGGATGCGTTGATTATTCAAGACCTTGGTGTGTTTTATTTGGCAAAGCGAATGCTTCCAGAGGTGGAACTCCACGCTAGTACGCAGATGGCGGTGCATAATGCTGAGGGGGCGAAGTTTCTCCAATCGGTTGGTTTTAAGCGGGTGGTGCTCGCGCGAGAGCTTTCTGTGGCAGAGATTAAGTCGATTGCGGCGGCTTGTCCGGGGCTTGATTTGGAAGTGTTTGTGCACGGAGCGTTATGCTATTCTTACAGTGGGCAGTGTTTATTTTCAGCGTTAGAATATGGGAAGAGTGCTAATAGGGGGCGGTGTGTATATCCGTGTCGCTCGCTATTTGAAAAACGTGAAATTTGCCCAACTGACTCGCAGATGGAAGCCTCACGTCAGTCGGGTTATGTACGTTTATGTACACTCCCCTCCTTAGGAGGACATCTGCGGTCATTTGAACAAATTTCGCATTTTTCATCCACGAGCGAAGATGAAATTAGGACTAATGGATTGCCACGCTTCGCTCGCAATGACGAGGGGGGAAGTGAACGGGGTGAAAATATACGTTCTCACCTGTTTTCGATGAAAGATTTGGCGTTGGAGGAGGCGGTGCTTTCTATTCCGGCGCTTTCCTTGAAGATTGAGGGGCGGAAGAAATCTCCGCTTTATGTGGCGGCGGTAACGAATTATTATCGGCATATCTTAGACGGGCGCAAGAAAGACCTTAACGAGGCCGAAGATATTAAACAAATTTTCTCTCGTCCGTGGTGTCGGTTTCATTTTAACGGTAAAGACAAGACGGTTACAGATGAGAATTTTGTTGGACATCGCGGGCTTCTTATTGGCAAAGTGGAGCGGGTTGGCAAAGGGCGGCTCGGGTTTAAGACATCGCATACAGTGGCTCGTTATGACGGGGTGCAGGTTGATTCTGGAAATGATGAAAAGCCGTTTGGATTTGGCGTGAAAGCGCTATTTGTGAATGGTAAGCCGACATATGAGGCAAAAGCTGGGCAATATGTGGAGTTGGAACTCCCTGAAGAGCGACCGCATTTGGCAGTTGGGGCACCGGTGTATTTGGCATCTTCTACGGCTGTTAAGGGGAAATATGATTACCTTAAGCCAAAACCGGGGGCGTTTCGGAATTTGACAGCGCTTGAGGTGGTGGTGGAGATTGCGGCGGACGTTGTTTGGGCTTTCGGTTCGTGTGTTGCTGGAGATCCCTTGATGGCTGTTTCTCAGCCGAGGGATGACAAAAATCTGATGGCGGTATCGGTTTCGGGTTGTTTTGAGCCGGCAAAAGATGTGGCTAAGGTGGAAGAGGCGGTTCGCACGGCGTTTGCAAAGACCGGCGGGACAGCGTTTGAGGTGCGTTCTCTGGAGGTGCGCAATCCGGAGGGGCGGTTTGTGCCGGTGTCAATGCTCAATGAGCTGCGTCGTCAACTTTTAGAGCAAATTTGTGCCAGAGGTACTTGCAATGACGGTGTGGTGGTGCATAGCCAGCGATGTGGCTGCGACGCTCGCAATGACGGTGTGGAGAGAGAGCGGGAGCCAGCTGGGCTTGAGATTGTTGATGTGGCGCTGGATATGGACGTGTTGGCGCTGGATGTTGATATGAAAGATGTGTGGTTTCGGTTGCCGCAGATATGTCGGAATATGGCGAAGTTATCGGCGGTTGTGGCGAAGCTTTATGAGCGGGGCGCAAAGCAATTTATTGCCGAAAATTACTATGCGTTTGAGCTTTTGAAACCGTATAAAGATGTGCGTATTGGGGCGGGAAGTTTCCTTTATGTGATGAATAGTTATGCGGTGTTGGCTTTGGCTGAGTTTGGCGTGGCATTTGCGACGTTGGCGTTGGAGAGTTCGCCAGAGAATATGCGGGCGGTGGTGGCGCATTCTGCAATACCTTTGGCGCAGGTGATTAAAGCGTATCCGCCGCTTTTTACCTCGGCGGTGTGTATTCGTCCGAACGCTTGCAAAGACTGCAAACGTGGGGTGAAACGGTATCAGCTTAAAAAAGACGGCAAGGAATATATTGCGGTGTCTAAAGATTGTCAGATTCAACTGTTTGCGGCGAAAGCTTATGAGCGTGAGGCTGTGGATGGTGTGGCGTATGTGGTTGAAGAGTGAGGTTGATTTTGGTTGACAGTTTGACAAAAAAATGGTATAATTAAAGCTCAAATATAAACATTATAAAAAATTTATTGTTATGTTAGCTTATTTTTTACTAAGCCTTTTTGAGGCTCTTTTGTTCGCAGCTATAAGCTGTCCGAATCTCAAGTCTGCCAGTCGAGTGGACTTTACAGTTTGGGGGATTATCTCCGGTGTGATATTTCTTCTCATTGGGATGTTAAACTATTTTACGCTTCCCGTTCTCCAATTTTGGGGATTTGAGGGAGTATGGATTGAAACTTTTATGGTTTCAATTCTTGGTTTATTCATCGCAAGCATTATCAACGATGATATGAAACCGAATGTTTGGTTACGCGTTTTGCCGCTTGCGATTACGCTGATTGCGCCGCTGGTGGCAGGGGTTCAAAGCGCTGAAATGTTTAACGCTAGCAAATATGCTAAGCGCTTAAATGTTGAAGTTGCAGCGGACAGTGTCTTTCATCGTGACGTTGCGGTCATCGACGTTAAGAAGATGATTACCGTGGATGAGAGATTGGCCCAGAAAGTTGCTGAGGACGTTCTTGGTAATGATACTGGTCTTGGCTCTAAAGTTGAGATTGGTGAAATGACCATTCAGCAGATTACGGGGGAGTTTACCATTAACGGTGGTAAAAAACTCGTTTTCAACAACGACTTGATTTGGGTCGCCCCGTTGGAGCATAGCTCGTTTTTTAAGTGGAAAAACAATGGCGTTACCCCTGGGTATGTGATTGTTGACGCTACAGATGCAAATGTGCGTTACCTTGTTACTGAGGTTAATGGCAGAAAGTTGCAACTGCGCTACTTGGAAAGCGGGTATTTCGGTGATGACATTGAACGTCATATCAAAACGAATGGTTATCTCCATAAGGGGTTAAACGATCATTGTTTTGAGATTGATGGCAATGGTGTGCCTTATTGGGTGCTTTCCTCATACGAGCAGACGATTGGCTTTTGCGGTGAAGAATCGGAAGGTCCGATTACGGTGAATGCTGAAACCGGTGAAATTACTCGATATTCTATTGAGGATGCGCCGGCGTGGATTGACCGTATTCAGCCGAAAGATTTTATCAGCGAGCAGGTTCGCCAATGGGGTGAGTATCAGCAGGGTTGGTGGAACTCTACTTGTTTTTCTAAGCAAGAAGGAGTGCTTCTGCCAACTGAGGGTATGACGCTTGTTTATAGCAAGGGACGCAGCTATTGGTATACGGGCATTCGCTCAGCCAGTGCGGACAAGGCGACAAACGGCTTTATGCTTGTGGATACACGCACGAAAGCGGCGAAGTTTTATCGGATGAGTGGTTTTAATGAGCTTGAAGCGCAAAACATTGCTAAAGGGCAGGCTGAAGCTGCTGCTGCTGGTTATAGAGTTACCTTTCCGGTGCTTTATAATGTTCGCGGTGTGCCGACCTATTTTATGACCTATAAGGATAGTTCTGGAAATATCCAAGGATATTGCTTTGTGGCTTCGACAAATAGGCAGGCTGTGGGCTGTGATAAGCTGAAAACCGTGGCAGCGCAGAAGTATCTTTCAATGTTGCAAAGCAGCAAGAATGATAATCTGCTTGATAGTCAAGTTGAGCGTATAGAGCTTGAAACAACTATCCGTGACATTACTCTGGAAGATGGCATTTATTACATTCTTTTAGATGGAAAGTCTGGTTTTGAATTTACCGGCAAAAGTGTTAACTTTCCTGAGTTAAAATGGTCTAAAAAAGGCGATAGGGTCAAAGTTTCTTTCGAAATTGGAGAAGAAAAGATAGTTCCTCTGGGGGGCTTTGATAATCTTGATTTTGAGATTTAACTGATTATTTCTTTTTTAAGTCTCGCACGTTTGTGCGGGGCTTTTTTTATTGTTAGGGCTTTAGTTTGTGGTAATCCAGTGGATGGGGGTATGTGCTTGGAGCGGGAGATCCCTTGACGGCTTGCGGGGCAAGCCGAGGGATGACAGTGGCAGCGCCACCTGCAACGATTAGGGCTGCGGTGTGGGGTGAGTGTGATTTTTAACGAGCTGGATACTTTTTTTGTACGTCATTGCGAGGAGTGAAACGACGTGGCAATCCAGTGGATGGGGGGGATGTGCTTAAAGAGGGAGATCCCTTGACGGCTTGCAGGCAAGCCGAGGGATGACACAAAAAAGCGAGTATGGTTTTGTTTCTTTTAATATGTCATCGCTCTGAACGAAGTGAAGTCAAGCGATCTCGTGAGAGTATGGGTGCCAGCGGTACGGGCAACGATGGGGCTGCGGTGTGGAGGAGAGTGTGATTTTTAACGAGCGGGCTACGGAGAGTGTGGATTGCCACGTCGCTAACGCTCCTCGCAATGACGGGGAAGGAGATCCCTTGACGGCTGTTTCACAGCCGAGGGATGATAGGGAAAAAGTAAGGGATGACGGGAAGGAGGGAGGAATTTTGCGGCTAAAAATAAAAAAATGACAAAAAATACAAAAAAAAGTGTTGACAAGTTGATTTTATGGTGTTATAAGGTTACTCAACAAAACAAATTATTATCATATATGTCTAACGTTCTAACGCGTATTCGGGGACCTGATTAAAATTGTTAATCCGTCCCATTAGCAAAAAAATAGTAAGAGAATAAATTAAATTTTTTAGTTATGGCACGCGCATCACCTACATTGGACGCACGAAACACACAATAGTTCCCGTCCAGTAAAAGATAACCGCTACGAGAAGTATCCCTTGGGCAATATGTCTATCCCTTCATTGGCACTTATCTTTTCCTCCCCTTGCTTTTTAGCTTGGGGAGTTTTTTTGTGTTTATGAGGTGAAATCCTTTGAGGGACTGAAGGATGGCGGTTGAAAAAAAGATGGGAATATTCTCTGAAGAAGAAAAATACGCACAGGTTAAAAAATTACTTGACTGAAAAAAACGAATAGTTTACAAAGAATGCCAACGGGTTGGTAGCTCAGTTGGTTAGAGCTGGCCGCTCATAACGGTCTGGTCGGGGGTTCGAGTCCCTCCCAACCCACCATTAAAACAAAAAACATCCCTTAAAGGGTGTTTTTTGTTTTAAAGTTGCACTGTTGTATTTGTCAATGATAAATAGTAAAAGCCGGTTTTGCCTTTATGTTTTTTATTTGAAAAAACTTTTGAGTTTTTGAAACAATGTTTTCGGTATGTCTTCCATATCGTCAACATCAGTTTCGGAATGAAGATAAGCTGAAAGTTGCATTAATCCGGAGATATTATCTCCTACTTGCGGGATATAGCCATTGAGGTCATTTTGGTTGACATACAGGTTAACTTTCATACCGATATCACTATCATCAGTTTCTTTTAAAACCTCAATTTCCAGACAATAAATTTTCATACCGTAAAATCGAAATTCACTAACAGCGGAAACATCAGAGGCAAATTCGTATGCATCAGGATATTTTTTTGCCCCCAAATAACATAAATGGCTCGTATCAAATTCCACAGAAGGAAAGTCCTCTTTTGTCTTATCCGGATGAGATTTTAAAAATTCTTGCAATGCCATCTCATAAGTCGGTCCTTGGTCGATTTTAATAAGCGTATCCGACCGTTTTTGAATATTCCAGCCTAAGCCAGCCACACAAAATTCAGACATAAAAGAAGATGGGGAATGTTCAAGCAATTTTGCTTTCTGTTGTGCATAAAGAGGATTAAACGCCCACATAGCTTGAGCACATCCTTTTTGAAGTAATATGTATCCTTCCGCAACATCACTGATTTTACGACCTCTGGCTTCCAAAAAGAGCAAATTATTTTTCGCTCCTTTTAGAAACGCAAACTCTGAATAAAACAAATTTCTATTATCTTCGTGTTTAAGAACCGTAATACAAGAAATTAAAGAGCTTTTGGGGCGATGTTTAAAAAAACTGTACTCTTTTGTTGCATAAAAAGGAACACCTTTGGCAATGCCATCATAAATGATGTTTGGGTGAACTTTTTCTTGTGCATCTCCCAAGAGAGTATGCCACACATCCCCCAAATATAAAAAATCAATCTCATCTTGTTGAACTTTATTATCATCACATTTTTTCATCACATATCTCTTAATCAATGTTTCGTCATTGGAATACTTTTTTAGGTTCTATTTTTGTTCATTATGCCAGGTGTTGGTGAAAAGTCAAGAAATATGTTTTGCCTATGGTATATACTATTTTTTATTTTATCCGGTCGGTTGTTCTTCTTTGGGTAATGAAAGTGGGAGCGGGGCAGACGTGAAAAATGGTCCGGACAGGGGGGGATATCAATGTTCTCAAATGTCGGTGTTTCGGCGCGAAAGTTATCCGAGTTTGCATATTAGTATCCTATCCACCACCAGTGTTTGCAACGTCTGCAACATTAAAAAGCACCTTTGTGGTGCTTTTTTGTTTTAAATAATGATTTTGGGGCTTGAGACCCCAGAAGGGGGTTCGAAACTTCTCTTAATGTTGCAAGCGAGCAAAGCGAACACAGCAACATTTAGTTGTTCGCGCAAGTAGCAGACAAAGTCTGCGTAGCGGCGTACTACCAGCGAAAGTGAGACGGAAGTATCGCGGTAAGCCTGTGAGGTCGAATGAAATGAGGTCAGTCCTTCTTTAACTCTCCAATAAAAAAGCCTCATCATCTCTGACAAGGCATTTTTTATATGTAAAATTAGTTTTCAGTGTTGTTTAAGCTATCTTCTTTATCATCAACCTTTTTTTAATTATTCTTGATATTGAGATTTTTTTATAAATATTTGGTATGACGCATAAATAATTGAAATAAATAATCCTATCACCCAAATATATTCACTGATAATGTAAATATTTTGTAAAATAAACAATGTTTGGTAATCTGGATAAAGCATATTTATTGCTTCAAGTGTTGTATTTATGATTGTTACAATATAGGGAAGCCACCCTATAGATATTAAAAAAAATGAAAATTTGGGAAATTTATTTTTAATTTCTGTTATACTTTTTAATTGTTTCGTCCAGACCAATTTGATAAGCGAAATAACAAATGTATAAAACCAAACAAACCCGAATATATCGCCAATAAAATTAGAGATAAAAGCCAATATAACAGAGCCAACATAATATGTACCCCCTAGTAGCATAATATCTTTAATATGTGGTTTCATAATGCTCTCCTTTGGCTTTTATCTTAGTTTAACGTACTCTATTTTTTAGTTTTCTTTTGGCAATCATCATATATAGCTTTTCCTCTAGCTATAAACCCGCCTGTTTGATATACTTTATTTACAGTATCAGCTCCTTTAACAACTGGTCCAATATAAGGTGTCGCTTTTGTTAGGGGATTACCTTATGTATTTCTGCCAGAGGGTTTGGGCTTGATGAAAGGCGAGGGCGGAAATTAGCGTTAGGGTGAAGAATATGATATAGCTTTTGGTATCTCCGGCATTGGTGGGGAATTTGTAAAGGATAAAGGAGTGGAGCATAAAAATCTCTAAGGTGAGTGTGGAGAGCTTTTGTATGGGGGCGTAGCTTAAGAGTTTGGCAATAAGTCCGCGTGGAATAGCAAGCAAGTATAGCATCGGCAGGGGGATGAGGACAAAAAATAGGCGCAATGTATCCCTAAAGCGAATGCAGCAAAGTATATACAATGTTATACATAAAAGTTGTAAAATTGTTAAAAATAAGGGGGAGGTTTTTTCTTTAATGTATTGGTTGAATTGGCTTTTTTGTTGGAATAAAACGCCAGCTGTATAACCTAGAGCGTAGTTCAGGGTTTGTATCATTGGATTGCAATGCAGGTCGATGCGGATATAACCGTTTAAGGTGAGATATTCAAATAGGGCGCGGAAGAGGATGATAAACACTGCGAATTTGATAAGTGCGGAAAGTGTGGTGCCAAGGTGTTTGATGATGCCTGCCAGTGTGGGGGTGAGAAGGTAGGCGAACATTAGTGCGCTTAAAAACCACGAGACATTATTATAACTGAATTCGGTTTCGATGAACCAAGCGTGGAGAAGGGTGAGGTTTAGAGTGCCAACAGAGAAGAGGTATGAGAGAGGTTTTTCTGCCCAATAGCTGACGAAGAGAGCTTGCAGTAAAAAGGTGAAGATGTGGATGGGATAGAACTTTGGGAGCTTCTTTTTAACATTGTGCCAGCCATTTAAAAGAGTGTGTTCGGTGGTGGTGAAGAAGTGGTTATATGCCATTAAAAAACCGGAAAGCAGGAAGAGGATTTCGACCATTCTTGCGCAGGCATCAAACGCGTGGATGAGTCCGGTGTGGCAGCAGAGAATGCCGATGACGGCGAGGAGCTTGACACCGGAAAGGGGAGGCAGTGGTATTTGTTTAGCTTGGGGGTTAGGGAGATCCCTTGACGGCTTGCTTCGCAATCCGAGGGATGACACAGAGGCGTGAGGGGTATCATTAAGGGATGACATAGAGGCGTGAGGGACATCATTAAGGGATGACATAGAGGCGTGAGGGACATCATTAAGGGATGACATAGAGGCGAGAGGGGTATCATTAAGGGATGACATAGAGGCGTGAGGGACATCATTAAGGGATGACAAAAGGGAAAGAGTTTTTTTCATTCGTGGGCGTCCTTAAGATAAGGGGAATTGATATTTTTTAAGTGAGTTAGAAGCATATGGTAGGCGGTGGGTTTGTTTTTTTTCAGCCAGTTGAAAACAAGACGGCGGGATTCTTGTACATTGAGGCGGTTCGTGAAGGTGCGCATTTTTAAAAATGGGGCGTTGTATTGGCTTATCATTGTCAACGGATAACAGTTTTTATCATTTAATGGCAGGGTGGAAAGGCTATCGTATGGAATATGTGCAGCGCTTTTGAAACCTTGTTCTTCCATATATTGTGTAAAGGGAACTTCATAATGATAGGCGACGGTTAGACCATCTTTCTCAGGTTTTACGGCATTTAAGTATTCGGCAAAAGCGGTGCTTTTCCAAGCTTCGGGTGTTAAGATTAAGAAGTAGCTTTGTAGATGATATGCGCCATCTTTGTTGGCTGTGATGCCGTAAATATCGGCGTTTTCGGTGGTCATTTTTGCAAGTATGGGGTGGAAGGTATTGGCAAGAGGTAGGGTTGAATCATTAGCCAATATCAGCTTATTAAATGTGTCTTCGTTTTTAAGGATGGCGACGCCTCGTTTGTATGAACCCCAGTCGTATTCGCCGTGGCGGTAAGCTAGCAGGTGAGAGATGTAGGGTTTAATTTTTTTGATTTCTCCTCGCTTGATGGGGTTATCTGTGACATAGACGATGTTGGGAGCGATTTGTTTGAGTTTTTTTAAATAATCCACTACATAGTCTGGTATGGTGCCATCGGCAGAATAAGCGGCAAAGACGGCGGCGTTTTCGCCTTTAGTGTATGGGGCGAATTGGTAATCTATTTCGATGGGTTGATAATCATAAAAAGCCCAATGGATAAGGTAACCTAAGAGGAGGATGGTGGCGGCAATTTTTTCAAGTGGAAGATTTTTTAGCATTAGTTTATTCCTTTCAAGTCATCGGGGATGAAGTGTGGGGCGATGTCTTGGGATATGTCTTTATAATTTTCGGGGTAGGTTTGGGCGATGTAGCGTAAAAGTTCGTTGCGGTCTTCTAATATCATCAATTTTTCAGTGAAGGTGCGGCGCTTTAAGAAAACGTGGTTGTATTTGGTGATGAGCGTGTAGGGGTAAGAGTTTTTGTCACTCATATTGAGATATTGTAATTTATGGTATGGAATATATGGCTGCCACGTGTATCCTAAACCGGCAAAACGTGGGGTGAATTGGACTTCGTATTCGGTGATGTACATACTATCGTGTGGCTGGTGGGTGACATTATTGACAAAGCGGTGGAACGCTTGTGAGGTAAATAATGGTCGGCGGAAAACGAGAAAATAGCTCTGCAGGTGGGTGGTGAAATGGGTGTTTTGGCTATCACCCCAAAAATCGAGATTTTTCCGTTTATCCATTTCTTTAAACATTGGTTTGAATGAACCGAGGGGAGCGTATGTTGAGTCATTGGCAAAAATCAGCTCTTTCGCGTTTTTTAGGTAGCCGTTGTCCTTAAGCCAGTTATAACCTCGTTTGTATGAGCCCCAATCGTATTCGTTATGCCGTTTATGTTCGGTGTGTATTACCAAGCCGTTAAGTTTTTGCGCTTCTCCCTCGTTTAAGGTTGAGTCTGCGATATAAACGACACCATCGGCGACTTCGTTTAGACCTTTTAAGTAAGTGATGACATAAGGAGGGATTGTGCCATTTTTATTATAGCCAGCAAAAACGGCATAACGCTTATGTGGGGTTTGCAGCCATATAATGCTGAGGGTGAGTGCTATGGCTGCGAGTAAGGAAATGAGAAGAGTTTGTGTTTTTTTCATAAAAAATCCCCGTAATCTTCATTACGGGGATGAGTATAGACTTAAAGTTGTTTATTCTGCAACTAAAACCTGACGACGGCTGTGCATAGCTTCTTCAATGAATGCGACTTGTTCCATCACCATTGGGTTATCAGCAAATTTTACCTTAGCATTTTTAACGCGTTCTTCGAAGGTGCCATCGTTAGATTTGAAGATGTACATATAAGCGCGAATGACGGATTTGACTGTGTGTTCGTCATAACCGCTGCGTTTCATCCCAATTTGGTTTAAGCCACGGAGTTTGCCTCTATCACCGGTTACCATTGCAAAGGGGATAACATCTCGTCCGATACCCGTCATTCCGCCAATCATTGCTTTACGTCCGATACGGCAGAACTGGTGAACTGCGGAATTACCACCTAAGATGACGCCATCGCCTAAGCGAACGTGACCGCCTATTACTGCATTATTAGTCATAATCACATTATCTCCTACGACGCAGTCGTGTGCGATATGAGAGTTGACCATAAACATTCCATTTGAACCGACGCGGGTGGTTAGCACTTCTGGAGTTTCACCATTGACGCTGGTTTGTCCTTTGGGGGTGCCGGCGTGCATTGTGACATTTTCACGGATGACATTATTTTTGCCGATAATCAATTTGGCATCGGGCTGAAATTCGTTACCGTGGTCTTGTGGTCCGCCGCCTAAGCACGCTCCGGGGAAAATGACGTTACCTTCGCCCAAGGTTGTGTCTCCTAAAATGCTGACGCGGGCAATCAATTTGCAGTTAGCACCGATTTTGGCACGGCTTGAGATATAGCAAAATGGTCCGATTTCGGCGCTGGGATCAATTTGTGCGCCGGTTTCAACAACGGCTGACGGATGTATCATTGGTGTCTCCTTATAATAAATTGTAATTAGGAGGAGTGTAGAGGAAGTATGGGGGATTGTAAAGTAACAAAATGTTACATTTTGTGGTGGTGCGGTGGTGGTGGCAGCGCCACGGGCAACGGTGCTAGCAGCACGTGCAATAATTAGGGCTGTGGTGTGGGGCTTGCTTTTTTACGTCATTGCGAGGAGTGCGGTGGCGCAGTGTCAGCGACACGGGCATAACATTGGCTGCGGCGGGTAGAGAGTGTGATTTTTAACGAGCGGGCTTTAGTGGTTATGGATTGCCACGCGCTTATGCCTTACGGCGGCGCACGCAATGACGGGCTGCGGCGTGGGGCGAGGAGATCCCTTGACGGCTGTTTCACAGCCGAGGGATGACACAGAAAAGAGAGTTTTTTTAATATGTCATCGCTCTGAGCGTAGCGAAGTCAAGCGATCTCGTGAGAGTATGGATTGCCACGCGCTTGTGCCTTACGGCGGCGCTCGCAATGACGTTTTTAAACACCGCTCCCGTCATTGCGAGGGCTTTAGCCCGTGGCAATCCATAAAAATTAACTTTACTTTTATGATTTCTGTTTTATAGTGTATGGGTCGGCAGAGATGTCGATAGGGCTGTCGAAAGCTCTCTTTAGTTTATATCCTTGATTTTAAGTCAGGGAGCTTATGGTTATATATTGAAGACTATAAGAGTCATACTAAAGTGATTTTCGAACTCCCTGACACCTTAAACGGTGTCAGTTTTTTTAACATTAAATATGGAGTTTAAGATTATGACATTTACTTTTACATTAGAAGAACTTAACCATCGGCATCAGCGGATGAAAACAATGCGCAAAAAGTTTAAGACTAAAATTGCGGCGGCGTTGTTGCAGGAGCGTATTTCCCGCAAGCTTAAGCTAGAGGAAGTAAGTACGGCGATTAAAGTTTTGCCGGAGCGGATTGAATCGCACGAGCTTGGGATTGGAAAAATGCGTTGGGAAGTTATCGGGATGTTGCTCAAGTATTACGGGAAGACGTTTGAGATTACGTTGAAGGATATGCCGCCGCAGGAGAAGTGATACGAGTGGTAGCGGGAGATCCCTTGACTCAGGGTGCCGGAGCAGGGCACCCTGAGAGGGATGACA
>JAMPED010000038.1 GCA_023665325.1 Acetobacter sp. | reverse complement strand
AAAGCAAAAATTCGTCAAGCAGTAGCTGCTGAAAATAAAAAAGAAATCGGCATCCGCTTAAATCAACTCATCACCACCAAAATGGCGCTTTTAAAGCGTTATCAGGAAGAGAAAAACTTAACTCCGTTTACAGAACTCTCAAGAGAAGCTAAAATCTACACCTGTACAGATAGTCTGTTTAAAAAATATTTATTTGCCGCATTTGTTCAAAATATTCCAAACGCGTACCATATTAACGAAGACCAAAGTGTAACCGTAAATGTTGAGTCGTTCTTACATTCCGCACTCTATCAACAAGCACAACACATTAAAGACTATGTTAGCTCATATTTGGAGCATTATCCCAACCGTGTCCAAGGTAGTCGCTACTTTGTAGGTCTTCATAAAGATGCAGCAGATATGGACGATTTAGTTGCTATTGCTGATGAATATTTTGAAAAAATAAACGAAAAGAACGTAAAAGATACTGAAAGTCTAATAAAGAGCCATCAAGGTATAGAAGTGGTGGAAATTTACCCAGAACATAATGTTCAGGTCGTTTGTTTACTCACTAAAGAAGCACTAGAATATGAGGGTAAGCAAATGAGCCATTGTGTTGCGAGCTATGCGGAAAGGGTAGAAAAAGGCGAAACAGAGATATATTCCATTCGTGATTATGGTGATGAAAACACAGAATATGAACCGCACGCAACCATTGAAGTTAAAAAAGGAAAAATCAAACAAATTAAAGGTTATAAAGATAGTCTGGTCGATATGGATTATATTGAAGAAACCCGCCGTTTTATAATGTCGCTAATGCATACGACAGATTTTTCTGATGTAATAAACTCAAAAGATATTCCAAATTCTGAAAAACGCAATATCGGTATTATGAGAAGTGCCAATGGTGAATTTATTGATATGCTAAAAATGATTGGCTCGCTTGAGAAAATGACACTTGATAAATTGATTGTTAAATCTGTTCGCTTAAAAAAATTACCGCTAAATCAGTTAAATTTGCAAAAGCTGGAAATCAATGGTCCTATAAGTGCAAAAATAACCAAACAACTGGAAACCGTTAAATATGTTAAAGAGTTAGTGTTAAACGCTGTTTGCGAAGAGCCTGTTCTGGACTTGGTAAATATACAAAGTGAAACAATTACTGTAAATTTCAAAAATGAAACCACCATTCAAAAAATCATTCTCTCTCCAAATTTGAAAAAATTTACCTTTAATGGGGATTTTATTGCTTTGACAGAAATTGCTGGCGGCGAAAATCTTGAACAAATAGAAGGTTATGGAATATATTCACAATTACAAAATATACCACAAAATCTCAAAAAATTAAAATTGGGTAGAAAAGACGAAAAAGAAAATAAAGGATGTAAGATACAATTTGAAAATTACCATCAATTAAAAGAACTTTGTATCACCGGATATTATCCGCAACTACGAGGTATACCTAATGCTCCGCAGCTTGAAAAATTTGAGTTAAACGACGGAACATACGAAAATATTGAGCAGCTTGATTTTTCAAATTATCATAATATCAAAAAGATTGATTTAAGTAGATGCACGTTTCCCAAATTACGTGAGATAATCGTTTCAACAGCAGCAAGAAAGTTTACTGGAGGGCATTGCTCATACCCAGTTTTAGAACGAATAGATATCTTAGATGACACATTAGAAAGTTTTGGCTTTTTAGAACAAGAAAAAGGAACGGATTATAGTATAACAACAGATGATGGAATAATACATAATTTTTCATTTCCCAAAATATATGGTTGCTTGATTTGTTTTTCCACTATGCCCAAAATCAAAGAAATTAAGCTTAATGAAAATATCAAAAAAATAAGTCTAACAGGAATGACGTTTGGAGAAGTTAATCCGCTTGATTTTTCTCGTTACAAAAATTTAGAAGTCATTGATTTACCTTTTAGTAGTTTTTCTAAAAATGCTGAAATTGATTTATCTTATTGCAAAAAGTTAAAGGAAGTCCGTTTAGATATAGAACACGTGCAACAAATCATCCTTCCTCCTTCTGTAGAGCGGATGAGTGTCAGAAAAGATAAAGAATATGAAATACCAAGTATAGATTTAAGCCGTTTTCAAAAAATAAAAACTCTATTTGTTGACTTTATATTATCCAGCGAAAATATGCCGCCAGATTTGGAAGAGTTAAACATAAATCTGATTGATGGAGGGCAAAGTAATGTGGAGGAGTTGGACTTTTCTACACTAAAAAAACTTTCTATAAAAACATCTGCTTTATCTCCGCTTTTTCCAAATCTTAAACGTATCATATGGCCTGAAAAATTTAGCGATATTATCTTGTTCAGACCGTGTCCAAATTTGCAAGAGCTTGATTTTACCCACACTAAACAAAATGTTTCGTTAAAAAAGATTACCTTTAAGGATGAGTTATTCCCATCAGAAGGGAGTATATACTTAAAACCTGAACAGTTTAGTATGTTAAAAAAGATAAAACTCGGTAAAGATGCTTATCTGGAATTGCCGTTAGATATGAAACATTTTTCCTTTACATTGGAATTAGCTTATGATATGCCTAAAGAAAAGGAACAATCATTGCGAAGAGACTATCCTAACTTAGCCATAACTCGAGCGCCGTTTCCGCCACAAAGACTATTATCACCTCTAATCAAAAAAAGAACAATAACAAGAGGTTAGTAAAGAATTAACAGTACTTATTATTTGAATTATTAACTTTTAAATATATGTGAGATGAACACAAATGTTAAAGCCATCATTAACCTGATGCAAACATTAGGGGTGACACTGGAAGAGCTGATAAGCTCACTTCCTTCTAAAGATGTGGGGGAAGCTCTTCAAACGTGTATTGCAAACGATTCAATCAATCTGCAAACACTCTTTTCTCCTGAAAGTGAGGCGTTTGAGAAACTGGTTGAGTTTGTAGCAGGCGAAGATTTTGGGACACCTCCTAAAATACCGGAGAAAGTCACTAAACAAATCGAGTATGCCGTTACCTCAAACGGAATGACCTATGCCAAATATGAAGGTAAGGTTTTGGGACTTGTTTTCAATTCGTCAAGCGACGGTAAGTTTTTGGGACTTGTTTTCAATTCGTCAAGCAACGGTAAGTTTATCTTTGCCTTGCGCAATAATGGGTATAACAAGCCTATAAAAATTGCTAGAGAAGAGGCAGAAGGGTTACCAAAAGTTGCTGGCAGAAAATGGTGCGTTCCATCTGATAGCCATTTCAAAGCTATCAGAGAATATGGGGTAAGCAAAGTAAACAATGCTTTGAAAGAGTTGCGAGGTGATGAAATAGGAAATCTAGGATTTCTTTCGTCAACCTCACAGGCTAATCAACCTTCTCGTTGGTGCGTTCGCTTTGTTCTTCCGCTTAACTAATCAAAAAAGCAGGTGCGTTTTCGCTCCTGCTTTTTTATTATAACTACTTTCGCAACTATTTTAGTCATTGCGAGGAGGACACAGTCCAACGTGACAATCCATAAAAACACAGCCTGCACAACAATACAAGCCATCCATTTATTGCAGCCACTGGCGCTATTTAGCGTATCCAACTGCCTCGGTCATCACTACTTCTTTATCATCCTCAAGTCCAAGAGCCGTTTTAATTTCGGCTCTGTCATAAAGTCCACGAACCACACACTTCAGACCTTCAGAAGCACAATACAAACTAGTATTTTGATACATAGAACCTGCGTGCATCTCACCATATTTCTTATCTTTAGTTACAAACAATAAATGAACTGGCGCATCCAAAGCAAATTTTTGCTCACGACCAACGACCTCGCGCAAATCTTTATCTGATTTCTGTACTAAAACATTATTTTTTGCATCATACACATAGACACCATTGGGTAACAAAACATATAATTCAATATCTTGTAAATTCCGAGCGGTTGGTATAACTCGTTTGCCATCTTCTGAGCTAATTCCCCAAGTTACCCATAATAAATCACTCAAATGCTGGTCAGAGAGCATCTTCGTATCAAACATTCGCCCAGACCGTCTAGCTTTAATCGCTTCCATCAAAGGCATTCCGCCGGTGGTTGTTGGCTCTTTAAGCTTAATATCCGCAGCATTTGCCGTCATTGCGCTCATCACCATCATTGCTCCTAAAATCAATTTTTTCATCATCATCTCCTAAATAATCATACAACCATAAAATATAAGCCTTTAAATTAAAAAAAACTTAATTCATATGTAAAAACTTTTTTCCGATAATGGAAATCGTCGCCGTTCGTCCCAAATTATCCACGGCGCGGATAGTTGCTTTCCCATTAGGAATATCTGTCACCAATGTCTCGAAACGTGCATTTTTCCCTACAAACACATCATTGATAAACCAAAATATCTCAGTCACATCAGCATCAGTATCAGCCTTTAATGTCAACTTAATATTTTTACCGTGTGCAATAAGCGTGCTGCCATCCACAGGCTGCTTAATCACCGGCGCCTTACCGTTGGTAATCTCATTGATAAAGCTACAATCTTCTAAAAATTCGGGTGGTCGATTAAGTTGGATGCCTGCTTGTTCATAAATTTGATAAACATAAGAGTCCCAAAATTGAAATGTTTTTAATTCTGTTGTTGGTGGAGTATGACGACAAGCTCGTTTTCCGCTCGCAATATCAATTGGAATTCGGCGAGAAATATTATTATATGGTGTTTGCGTGATATTAGGAATAAAATAAGTTTGGGCGATTTTATCACAATCAGCCCCCGCCAGTTCACCCGTTGCAAGACAGATTTTTGTTTCTGCCAGCTGTAGTTCATCAAGATGAAATTCTGGTTGTTTAATTAGCCCATCCGCAGCCATCATCCGAATGAGTGTAAACATCAAAGGTGCAGCCATTGAACGTCCTGTCAAAGCATTGTTTGGTGTATTGTCGAAATTTCCAATCCATACTACAAACACATAGTCACCAGCAATACCAACACTCCAGGCATCACGAAAACCAAATGATGTACCGGTTTTCCAGTAAACCTCATATTTATCTCTTGCTACCAAATAGGGGAGGGCGTGCTTATCAACAGCCTGATTAGTTTTCAGCATTTCAAGTGTCAAATAAGCGCTTTCCGGAGTTAAAAACATTTTTTCAGAACTTGTTTGAGCATCAGCAAAATATTGAAGTTTACGAAAATTTCCCAAATTACCGAGCATAGCATAAAGCTCTGCAAGATTTTGCATAGTTACTTCGGCTCCACCCAATGCAATCGATAGTCCATAATGCTTAGCAGATTTAAGTTTGGGAACACCAGCATTTTTGAGTAAATTGTAAAAACTGTTATCTTTAAGCTCCAAAAGAAGCTCAACTGCTGGAATGTTACGGCTTTGTACCAAGGCATCTGTAGCGTTAATCAATCCTTTAAAACTATGATCAAAATTTTCAGGCGTGTAAAATCCATAATTTTCCGGTACATCACGCAAAAGGGAAAGGGGATGAATAATCCCTTGTTCAAGAGCCAAAGCATAGATAAAAGGTTTGAGCGTTGAGCCTGAAGAACGTCGTGCTGTAATTCCATCAACTTGCCCCAGAATAGAAACATCAAAAAAATCAGCCGATCCACTTTCAGCAATAACCTCCATCGTCTGACGATTTACAATCATCGCGGCTGCATTCCGTACCCCTAAAACTTGCTGTTTGGCAATATAATTGCATAAAGTTTCTTCAAGACGTTTTTGCCAAAAGCTGTCAATTGAGGTATGAATATCCCCCATAGTCTGTAACTTTTTGACACGGCGCACGGTGTGCATTGCCGTTTTAGGGAGATGGCGTTCAAAAACAATCGGTAAGTCAAATTCAGCCGCCTCATTATCACCATAAAGTGTAATCCACTGTGTTTTTAATCTTTTCACAGCTTGCAAAATTTGCTCCGCTCCATCTTTTTTCAAAGGATGTCGTTTTTCCGGATTTTGCGGAATCACAGCGATTGCCGCCGCTTGCGGAAGTGTCAACGCATTAGCTTCAACATCAAAATAAATCAGCGCAGCAGCACCTATTCCTTCAATATTTCCCCCCATTGGGCAAAGGTTATAATACGCCTCTAAAATATCTTCTTTACTATAATGCCGTTCCAGCTGAATTGCCCGTAATATTTGCATAAATTTTCCCCAAAGGGAAGATGTGTCTAATCTCCAACGTAACCGAGCAACTTGCATTGTAAGAGTGGAAGCGCCTTGTCTTCTACCTCCAAGAGCCATATTCCCTGCTGCTCGGAAAATACTTAATATATCTACTCCAAAATGTTTAAAAAATCTCCTATCTTCATAAGCTAAAAGCGCTTTTTTTGTATTGTCGTTAATCTTTTGATAGGGGACAAACAAACGGTATTTTTCATCTAATGAAAGAGAAAGATTTAACAATTTTCCATTCCGGTCATACACCGCACGAGAAAAATTATAATGTTCTAAAAGTAAAGGCTTCGGGCAAAAGATAAAACAAAATAGGAGTAGGGTGGCTAATACCCCCAAAAACCACCCCAACCGTATCCTCAGATGTTTCATTAGTCAATAACCAGTTTCTCAGATTCACTATATGCCAACACTTTAGGGTCATACATCGCATTAGCAAATACTGGTGGTACAACATATGTACCGTTAGCAATCACCTTTGCTTTATAACTAATGGTTACTGTTTCAGAATTGCTTAAGTGCAAATACATTAACGCTCTGTCTTCGCGTGCCTCACTATGCAAAAGGAACGATGAGCACTTAAAGCTGTCACGAACAATCTCAAGTCCGCCTGATAACAAGTCAACAACAGCCACATCGCTGATATCCTTGCCACTCGTATTTTTAAGCGCAATTAAAACCGTGACTTCATCTCCCAACTTCAGTGTTTGCAAAGTTTTTCCTTTTGGGGCTTGATAAGATTTTGCAATTTCCATTCCTTTGGCAAGAGCTTTTTCTGGCAGCTTAGCCAAATATCCTTCTTGCTCAATAGTATAGTAAAAAGGTTGGTCAGAGGTTAACGTTAGCTCACGTACCAGAGGTGTAAAAGATGCCTTATTATAAAATCCGTTCTGTTCCATAGCGACGCCTTCAATTTGAATATTGTCAGTCTTACCATTTTGCCCAATTTTTGCTAATGCCAAAATAGAATAAGCCGCAGAGATAGTATTGAAATTCTGCTCTTCCAAAGGTTTTAACAGTTGTTTAATGTCCTCAAGTTTTGTTTCAGATACATTAGCCCCAAAAACTTTATTGACAATATAGATATAACGTGCATCATCAAGATTATTTTTACCTGTTTGATAATGTTTAACCAATGGCATTGCTTTTTTAGAATTATGTAACAACTGATAACCAGCGGCAATATAAATGCTATTAAGTGAAGAAAGCCATTTATTACCGAATTTTTTATTAAGAGAGTTCTCAGTTTTAATCAAATAGTTAGTTGTTACCTCGCCGGCTTCAGTCAAAACATACGCAGCATACGCTGGAAGAGTATCATAAGCGTTTACAGGTTCTCTCGCAGCCACAGATTTAGCAAAACGAATAGCTCCATCATAAACACCATTCGGAACATTAAAGCCATATTTTTTTGCTGCTGTTAAAAATTCCAACGCATAAAGTGATACAAACTTATCGCTAGAGCCATATCCACCGCTCCACATCGTAAAACCACCATCCGTTTTTTGTCGGTCAATCAATTTAGCCAGCACATCATCGTATGTATCATAGATAAATTTGCTGTTTATATAGGTTGCCGCCTCATCAGTAGGAAGAGTAAAAAACAAGACCATTGCCGGAAAAATTTTACTAATCGACTGCTCAGTACAATAATGTGGATATTTACCAAGATATTGTAAAAGTCCCTTAGTTAAAATAAGCGGTGAGGCAGAAGCATATACCATCTGTGTTCGCTGATAAGGATATAAATTCAATGCAAAATTTTCAAGTTTGGCTTGCCGCTTAGCCATCCCTGCCATCACATCTGTAGCAAATGGTACTGCAGGACGAACAGCCATTTCTTGTGACATTACAGCACGATGATTTGCATCATCAATTGCTTCAGCCGTAAAAGTAATCGTCTGCGCCCCAAGTTTATCATTAGCCTTAAGTTTAAAATGCGCAGAACTTTCTCCATTTTCACTAATTTCAAGTATTTGTTCAGCATCATCTATTATCGTTAGCCCATCTGTTACACTAATAAAAAGCTTAATCTTATAATTATCACCACTACCTTTAACTAAGTTACTAACAGCAGTGCTGACCTCAAATTCATCTCCAGGGGCAACATAGAGCGGGCTTGCTGGGGTTAATGCAAAATCTCCACGTACAAACACACTCTTTTCTGCCGCACCAAATTTGCTACCATTCATTCCTGCTGCCATAATTTTCATCTCACCATTAAAGGTTTCAGGAACAATATATTTGAATGTCTGCGTTGTTGGTGTTGCTTTCAATAAACCACTCCAAAAAATAGCAGGTTTATTTTGTTTACGTGCAAATGGGTTTAACATCTTCAAAAGTGCGTTATCTTCCTCGGCATCATCGCCACCACCAGGTGCAGCCAATTGCAAAGCAAGCTTTGTATCCGGCAAAACTAAATCCAAAATTTGCCTTGTTACCACCTGTAACGCCTTTTTACGGATAAAGAAATGAAGCGGGGAGGGGAGTTTGTAGTCAGAAACTTGTAAAATTCCTGTATTAACACCCCACAAATAAATATCGGCATTTTCAGATGTTTTGTAACTGATAGTCAGTTCTTCTCCAGGCTTTACACTCTCAGGAACAGAAAGTTCAATCGGCAACTCATATTTCGTCGTACTAATGTTAAATGGGGCAATAGCATAGCTTAAGGGCTTGTCAAAAATTTCTTCCGCCTTAATATCTCTAGCAATCGCTACGTTTAAATAAGCATTACCAATAATCCCTTTGGGCAGCTCAATTTCTTGTATGCTAGATTTACTGTCTGTTTTAAACCATTTGAACGTATAAACTTTATCTTGTTCAATCGTCATTAGCCCCAATCCATTAAACGGAGCGCGTATCTGAACTTTAATGGTATCGCCGTTACTGTAAGTTTTTTTATCCAACGACAAAGTAAGATTTTGCAATTTATCAGTATTAAAGTTTTCATTTGTAGCCCCCGCAATACTGTACGATGTGGAGAAAATTTCTTTTCCACCTTTTTCTTCAATGACTAATACATAGTCTCCCGCATCTTTTGTATTGAGGGTGTACATACTGCTATTTATATCGATTCTAAAATTTTCTGAACTTACTAGTTCTTTTATACGATCTGTTCGGTAACCATACGTGCCATTTTCTAACAATCGTAAAACACGTGTTTCTTTAGATGTGAAAATCTTTAAAACCAAATCTTCAACAGCAATTTGCTTTAAGTCACTATCAATTGCAATTAACTGTAATGAGTGCGTACTATCTTTCGATAAAAATGAAAGGTTATTGTCTGTTGTATCACTTTTATACCCAACAACAAAGCTATGAGGCGAAACCAGCGTTGAAATCGTTTTCTCAACCCCTCTGCCGCCCTCACGTTCTAAACCGCTTACTACAGCCGTTAAGCGATAGGTCCCGCGAATATGTTTATGAAGGTTAATAGAAAATTCAGCTTTACCATTAGCATTTGTTGTTTCATCATTAAATTCAACATTGTCTACAATTTTAACCTGTGGTGAGGGTGTAGAAAATACATAGTCTGCATATTCGTCAAATTTAAATTGTGCAGGAAACATTTGATAGTAACCTTTAACTGTATGTGCATCTGCAGCTGTTCCATACAAATTCATCAAATCAGCTGTAAGCGTAATTTGTTCAGCAGTGTTCCATCCTTTTCCTCCCGAGGGATTCAGTGACAAATTAAGCTTCATCGTATCAGGTAGAAATTCTTCTACATTAAAAAATATTTCATTTACAAATTCATCATATTTACCATTATTTTTATAAAGCGATAATGTATATCTTCCGAGTGGAGCACCAGCTGGAATATTATAAGAGATATCTGCCATTCCGCTTTCATCTGCCATAAAACTCTTTTGGCTGACAAGTTTCCAATCTGGCGTATAAATTTTGGCAATCAAGGGCAAACCTATTGCAGGTTTAAGGTTCTCTAGTCGCGTCATTATACCGAAATGAGCTGTTTCTGCCGGTCGATAAATTCCCCGATCTGAAAATAAAAATGCTTTCAGTTCATCTTGCTTAGTATTTATATGCTCCCCACCAGTATTATAGCGAGAATAATCCAAAATACGGTCGCTCCGCCAAACTGGTACAAAACTCATATCTTCTTTGTAACTTACTTTATAAACAATGGCACGTTTTTCATTTTTCAGATTATCAAAAGTAGGTAAGTCAGCCTTTCCTTGTTTATCAGTTTTCGCACTTAAAACAACCAGACCATTTGCACCCAATACCTCAATTTTAGCACCATTAACTGGCTCACCCTTTGAAATATTAGCAACAAAAAGTGTATGGCTGCCATCTGCATTGTCTTTAACTATTAGCCCCAAATCCGTCACGATAATCAAACGCTTGTCTTCAGACGTTACTATAGAGTTTTCATCCATTCCATAAGCAGAGATTAAAAAGACACCATTTTTCCCAGTCAGATAAGGCGTTAAGTCTAGCGCAGAATAATTAAGTTCTGCCGGATTTTCCATTTTCAACATCAAATCTTTTTCATAAATCGTTGCGATATTTTCTTCGTTGAAATAATAGCTATTAAAATAAGGTGTTGCAAAGTCACCACCAGTTTGAGTTACAAGATGGTTTAAATCTTCTTCGAAAATTTTCGCAAGTTTAATATGTAATTTTGTAACTCCACGAGAAGAAAAAGCTACCTCTTTGTGTGTCTGAAGAGGAATAACCGCACCATCAAAGCTTATATTAACTTCTCTCGGATATTCTGCTGAGGAAATAACCTCGCGAATACTATCCAGAGAATATCCTTCTTTAGATTTAACTCCTTCTTTGACCAATACACGCAATTGCGCCATTCGGCTAGGTAAATGATATTTGAAAAATCGACTAGTGCCCCCCTCCACATTGGGTAATTTTTCCAAATCAAGTTTCACCCAACGTGCTTTATCATTTTTTTCAGAGATATCATAGCAGTTTTTCTGACAATAAGCAAGCGTAATATTTCCCTCGAGCGAATTTTCATCAGGCATTGCCGAAAAGGCAATTTCCAAAATTTGCTCAGGCTCGTTTTTTTCATTGCGTATCAATTTACTGCTAATCTCCTTAACCTTAAAAAAGGTGCTGCTACTTGGAATTTTAACAGTTGCATTAAGTTCAGGATTCTTTAACGGAATATTATTGTAAAGATTTTTAATCAATGGAACAGAAATATCTGCAAAATCTTCTTCAGTACCAATCTGCACCGGTTCAGAAATGATATGAAGTGTTTTTTTATCTGCAGAAATTGTATAAGTAAAATCATACTTTTTTCCTCCCACAGTTTTAATTTTGACGCCATCTTTAATACTATCTTCACTAATTGGATAGCTAAATTCAAAAGAAGCAGTTACAGATTTTTGACGAACATCTCTCGGGTCTTCGTAAAAATCAGAACCTTTTTTGCGGACAGAAAAATCTGGTGTTTTAAATTTAAATGTCCGTTTCTTTATCTGGATGTCTTCCGCAAAGATATCCTTCGGCATCGTAACCGTATATTCTTCCCCAGGAATCCAACTTGATTTAGGCTTAAATGTGAGTTCTGATTGTGTGAAAAAATACCATTGCCCTTCAATCTCCGGCGATATCTTAAAATCCGCTAAATTTGACTTCATCAATGCGTGCGGGGCAGCCACATTTCGGTCAAAAAATACATCAACTGTTTGCTGATTAGGGGGATAATAAGGTTTAGGGTTTGAAATAAACTGAATATTAGCGTGTCGTATAGCCGTTTTTGTAATAACTTGATGTTGAAAATAAGTTTTATACCCCCAAACACCTCCGCCAATCATTGCGGCAGTCAGCAAAAAGATGCCAGCCAAAGTAGATTTTTTCATATATACCCATCCCAAAGAGTCAATTACAATTTAGATTCTGTTAACAACAGTGGCATTGTTCCTCCAAACTGTCAATTCTGTTTTTGTTCTGTGAACAATTTTATTGCAAACATCGGATAAACCAGTTGACAAAGCCCAAAAATTCAGGCAGTATATTAGCATTGTTTAAGTTCTGAAAGGAGCGGGAAATATGGCAGAAGTTAAAGTTTGTTTGGTAACAGGGGCTGCAAGCCTCATCGGGCAGCATATCGTAGCAGAACTTGTGGCTGCAAAGCATAAAGTCATCGCTCTGGGCGATCCAACCGATACGTTTATCCCTGATGTTTTGACCAAAAGACAGATAAAAATCAATACAGCCCTCCCGATTACCACTGCCTCTTTTAAAAAATATAATGTTCAGTTTTGTTTTGGAGATGTGAGTGATATCTCTTTTTTAGCCTCAATTTTTTCAGGACTAGCACAAAATGATATTGCGATAGAATATGTTTTTCACCTTTCAGCGAACAAAGCAATTCAAAAAAGTTCTCCAGCAGCATATCATCCAGAGTTTATTGCCTCAGCTAATGTTTTAGAAGTCGTAAAAGCATATTGGCAGGGACATAAAGAAACATTTAAAGGCTTTTTCTATGCTGCAGAAAATAATGCAAAGTCTGGCAAAGTGGAAACAATGCTCAATAAAATGAACGAAAAGGACAACTTCCCAGCCGTAATTTTTAAAGATGAAAATCAACCTTTGGGGGCAGGCTATAAAGGACGCACTTCGCTTGCATCACTATACCGCGTATTAACGCCGTTTGCAGTTTCAAACAAATGGGAAAGTGCTGATACTGAAGATAATTACATCAACCGCATCACCCGTGCTGTTAATAGATTTTTGGAAACGCCTGAGAAATAGTTTTGTATAATCTATAAGCGATGTTGTATCGTCAGGCACACATATTGTAGCAATCTACAGAGCAGAGCGAAGCACACTTTAAAAACTATCTAACCATTTTAATACTTCCGGATGTCCCTTATTGCCAAAAAATAAAGCGTTATGGCTCTGCTCAGGGATAAGACGAAACATCTTATTTTTAGACGGACAAATCGCAAATAAATCTTGTCCGTGATGATAATCAATCAACGTGTCGCTATCACCGTGAATAATCAACAGTGGGTTCTGATATTTTTTAATAAATTGAAACGATGGCAATTCATATTTTAACATCATTGTAGCCAGTGGAATATGTTGTTCACCAGCCACAGATTTAAGCGAATAAAAAGGTGCCGCCAAAACCAAACCGAGAAGGGGACGGTTTGCGGCAACAAAAGAGGCCGCAGCTGTTCCCATCGAATATCCAAAAACGATAATCTCTGAGTGCCCTAATGTGTTATATAAAAAGTCAAATGCTGCCGCCGCATCTGCGTAAAGCGTATCTTGAGTAAATTCACCGATTGTACCGCCAAACCCACGATATTCACTCATAAAAACGGTATAACCATTATCAATATAAGGTTTCATTGAGGGGGCAAACTTAGCAATCTGTCCAGAGTTTCCGTGAAAGAACAATACAGCAGGTTTATCATCCTCTCCCTTGGCATACCATCCCATAATCCGCATTCCATCAGCGGTAATAAATGGTTTTTCAATAAATTCAGGCATATTTTTTTCAGCAGGGGAAATATACCCTTTATCCGGAAATAAATATAGATGTTTTTGACCACAATACAAAACTAAAGGGTAAATCAAAGCCAACGCAGCCAAAGTTCCCAAAAACTGCCGCCAATATTTCATCGTCAATCTCCATAAACGACCGTTTAAATTGCATAACCAATTTTATAACCTCAAATGAGAAAAAAGTCAATTTAAATAAGACATTATGGATATATCTGAAAGCATAAAAAAACTATGCAATTTAAACGGTCGTCTAGATTACATAGTTGAAATTAAAAAATTCGGTTA
>JAMPED010000037.1 GCA_023665325.1 Acetobacter sp. | reverse complement strand
AGCGATCTCGTGAGAGTATGGATTGCCACGTCGCTAACGCTCCTCGCAATGACGGGAGGGGTGGAACGCTTGGGGCGAGGAGATCCCTTGACGGCTTGCGGGCAAGCCGAGGGATGACACAGAAAAGAGGGAGGGATGACGGGGAGAAAAATTATTTTGAAGTGGAGCCGAAACCGCCGTTTCTCTTTTCAGTCACACAATCGCTCATCGTTATTCCAAATGGGAAAAATATTCCCTGACAAATTGACGCGCCAGCTTTAACGTTTACTACTTTGTTCTGATTACTATCATTAGTTAGTTTTACAAAAATATGTCCTTCATTATCGGAATAATAGTAATCGCTATCAATTACCCCTATTGTGTTATCCATCTGCAAACGAAACTTAAAACCTAATCCTGATTTGGGCATAATCCCTAAAAACCAACCCTCTTCTATTTTGACACGAATACCCGTTGGAAATAGGATATTTTCTTTAGGATTCAGGTTTACATCTATGGGGGTGAAAAAATCATATCCGGCTGAGCCTGTGGTGGCACGACAAGGAAGCTTGATACTTTCATATAAAGCTTTTATCTCATCATCTGAGCTTAAAAAGTTATTTTTCCACGCTGTTTGAAACTCTTTAAAACTTACTTTTTCAAATTCGGCAATGCGCTGCATTTATATTCTCCTTACTAATCTACTTTTTTCATTATGGCGGCTATTTTCCATTTAGCAATAAAATTGCTTGCTTTTTCCTCATTTGTTAGTATAGTGAGCACACAAATTAAATTATTGTTTCACTAATATCTTATTTTATGGATTATTTTATTAAATCTTTGTGGTTTGGAGCTCTTATGACTCCGAAATGTTGGAAGTGCACACTTTTGCGTAATCCTATGATGGCTGCACTTTTTGCGGCTGTTCTGTTTTTTCTCTTTGGCTTTTCCAATGAAGTTTTTCTGGAAAGTGCAACGTTTCTGTTCTGCTGCTGGCTGGTGGGGATGGTTGTTTTCATCGTCACACCACGCCGACACTACAAACTCAGATACGGTGAAAAAGAGCTGCATCTCTTTTTCTATGACACGTATAACAAATGGAAACTTGATATTCAAGATGTGAACAGATGTGCGATTTTGCGCGTGTTTGAAAAAGATGGAAAAACTTGGCGCAAGTCTGGGTATAATTTGTGCGTCAATGGGTGTGACGATAACCTATTAAACTCTGGCTTTATCCTTGTACGCATTAAGTATGCTGATTGGATAATTTTCGGCAATGATTGCAATGCTCGCGTTTTAGGACGTAGAACCGCTTACTACGCATTCGTTTCTGATAATAAAAATCCGAAACTGAATTTCATTCACGGGAAAAAAGTCATCACAGAAGAAATTATATCGTTTGAAAAATGCGATAAATTTATGCTGGAAGATGGAAAAACCTTTTATGAGGAAATCGAATATACCCAGTTATGTACTGTGCCGGCTTGTGATATCGCCAAAAAAAATGGACGTTTTCTCTTTGTGTTAACGAAAAAACACGACTTTCGTTTATTCAAGCTTGTCTATGAAGATGGATGTGCTGGTGTCTATCGCACATTTACTGATATTCTTCATATCTTTAAAAAAGGAAAATGGCGCTATTTTGAAAGAACAGCAGATGGCTGCTATATGCCAACCACAAAAAACAAAAGCTGATTTTTTAATCAGCACTCTAAAACGCTCCTTAATTTGGGGCGTTTTTTTGAATAGATATTTAGAACATATTTCGAACATTGTTATTGACAAGGCTTTTATTATGATGTTATTGTGAGCATATTAAAGGAGTCTTTGAGATGAAACATTATATGGCGTTAGCTGATTGCGACTGTTTTTTTGTTTCTGCTGAACGAGCGTTTAATCGTAAATTAGAGGGAATTCCGGTAGCGGTACTCTCTAATAATGATGGTTGTGTGGTTTCTCGATCTAGAGAAGCCAAGGCTTTGGGGCTTAAAATGGGAGAACCTTATTTTATGGCACGCCCACGGTTGCCTGATATTCTTTATGTACGAGCTAATCACGATTTATATCACGCAACATCTGAAAAAGTAATGGCTATGTTTCGCTCTTTTACACCTGAGGTGGAGGTTTGCTCTGTTGACGAGGCTTATCTTGATTTGACGGGGACTAAACTTCTCTACAAACAAAACTATATCAAAACGGCTCGAATGATTCGTGAAAATGTGTGGAAAAAGTTGCATATTCCAGTTTCTATCGGGCTTTCTACAACTAAAACACTAGCGAAACTTGCTAGCGACAAAGCCAAAAATTGTGATGGTATTTATGCTATTGGGGCGGCAAAACGACGAAAAATTCTCGCACAGACGAAAATCGAAGACGTTGCGGGAGTAGGACGCAAACTTATTATCAAGATGCGCGAGGGATGCATCTTTACTGCGCTTGACTTTATCTCTCGTCCTGACCATTGGATTAAGGCACAATTTGGCACACACGGAACAGATTTGAAAGCAGAACTTTCGGGACTTTCGCTTTTTAAGATTACTCCACAGGGGAAAGCTCCACTTTCTATTCAACAAACAGCTGCTCTTAAGGAATTTAGTCGTGATTTAGATATTTTGCAAAAAGCACTTTTGGAACATATTCATACGGCCTGTCGTAAAGCACGGCAAGAAGGTGCAAAGGCTCAACAGATTGAAGTGATGCTCAGAACCAAAGATTTTCGCGTTATTACTCAACGATTGAAATTACCATACGCCAGCAATCAGGAAACAGAAATTATCCCCCCTGCCCTTAAACTCTTAAGCAATATGTATTCGCCGGCAGTGATTTGGCGTAGTGTGGGGATTACGCTTTCTGGTCTTATGTATGGGGCAATATTACAAAATGATTTATTTTCTAAGCCGCAACAAAGTGATGAGCGCTTAGGTAAAGCAATGGATGAACTGGAAGCAAAATTTGGAAAAAATATTATCCATCTCGGCTAGGTGGCAGCGCCACCTGCAACGATGGGGCTACGGATGGTAGAAAGAATGCACTGCTACGCTCTGGCTTTCGTTTCTTTAGCCTTTTGCGCCACCTGCTTAACAAGATAATTCAAATAAAAAAAGCGCCGATTTGGCGCTGTTTTTTTACTTGCAGGTCTCTGTATTAAATATACAGTAACTAATTTCTATATCCGTTTTGTCATAATAGCGGATTTTCATATTTATTCCTTTATCAATAAACATTGTTTTGATAGTCGGGCACATTTCTGCATAAGCTTGATTGCACGCAACTTTTTCAATATTTTCTTTTAAGGCGCTTTTTTCTGCGGTTGAAAACTTATTGGTGTCGACGTCTGCTTTATATATATAATCTATTTCATTATCGTGATATTGAATATCAGTCCACGTGGTGATGTTATCAATTTTTTTAGGCAGTGTTTTTCTGATTGCTGATAACATTTGTTGCAATTGATTTCTTTCTGCCTCTTGCTCTGCAGCTGTTTTTTCTACTGGTGTGGAGGGTTCTGTTGCTGCCGCTGCCTCTTCTTTTGCCATATCAGCCAAAATATTATTAAGACTTTCATCTTCGCTGATAGATAAATCTATTTCCGGTACCTCTATTTCTGCATTATCATCTTCGGGCAAAACATCGTCTAAGGTTAGTTTTTCGGGTTTTAAGTACCACTCATCATCTTCGGTGTTTTCTTCTTCAACTGGTGATGTTTCTACCGAATTATCCATATTTAACTTGCTTTCGCCCCCAAGTGCAGCTGCTAAAGCATTTATAGGGTCGACATTTTCTTTAGGTTCTGTTTTTTCATCTTCTATATTTTTTTCTGGCGTTTCTTCCGTATCTTCCGCAACTACTGCAGCTGCTTCAGTTTCAACCTTTTTTGTTTCTGCATTTAGAGATTTCTGCAGCGACTCGAGCTGATGAAGCATATATTCTTCTGCTGAGATGGTTCCGTCGCCATCGGTATCAATCTTTTGAAATTCTTTAGAGAAGATATCTTTAACAGCATTCATATATTCTGTGGTATTCATCGCTTGAGCGGTAGAAACAGCAAATATTGAACAAGTCAGAAATAATACGAGTTTTTTCATTGTCAGAAACCTTATAAAAATATATTTTCAGTTAATGTTTTTTAGCACTATCTTTCTTAAAGTTTGTTTAACGGGCGAAAATTATTTCCACCATCAAACAGAGCAATATGCGATGTTTCCTTTTGGTATGCGCTTACATATTCCTTAAATTTGGCAGCTCGTTCTAAAATCAACTTTTCAGGAACATAGCGTTTTGTTTCAGCAGCACGGATTTGTGCGCGTTTAATTGCTGTTACTGTATCACAAATAATGAAATCAACAGATGTTTTATATCCCTTTTCACGAATATTGCGAAACAGCTCCAAATGGGCCTGATTTGTGCCACTATGCTCAAACATTATATTGACCCGTTTATTGAGTGCTCGACGCAACAACTCATAGCCAATAATTCGTGCAGGCATTTCATATTTTTGAAATGCTGCGACACTGCCATTTAGTTTTAACTCTTGTTGATAACCTGTGAGTGCAATCATTATGCGGTCAAAACTTAAAAATAGATAGTTCTTTTTCATATTTGCTGCACAAAAAGTACTCTTTCCAGCGCCAGGAATACCTGAAATTTGCAGTAATTCGGGGTGTATCACTGGTGTTAACCCTCTCAGGCTATCATTTATTAACTTTTCACTTTCCGCAGTTTTGATACTTGCATAATCAGCGGTAACGAGCTGGGTGATTGACGGCATTAAAACTTTTAGCATCGTTCCTAACCTTATATCAATTATACTGCTAGAGGCTCACTTGCTGCAATTTCTTCAAGCAGATCAAATGTTTCTTCAGCAATCATTAGTTCTTCATTAGCAGGAATTACTAATACTTTGATAGCACTTTCAGCTGTGGTGATGATTTGTGGTGCTGGACGAATATTATTAGCTTTTTCATCTAATACTATTCCTAAATATGCCAATTTTTCGCAAACTTTTTGACGAATCATTGGTGCATTTTCCCCTATTCCTGCCGTAAATATCAATGCATCAATACCACCTAAAACCGCAATATATGCACCAATAGTTTTTACCAGATTGTACACATACGCCTCTATTGCAAAAGCGCATTTTTCATCTCCGTTTTCTGCCTGCTCCATAATATCACGCATATCAGAATGCCCATCTGTTAAGCCATATAAACCACTTTCTTTATTTATCATTCGATTGATATCATCTGCGGTTTTATGTTGGGTTTTCATTATATGTAGTGGAATGTATGGATCCATATCACCTGCACGAGTGGACATCATTATACCGGCAGAAGGTGTATACCCCATTGTTGTATCAACACTTTTACCATCTTTTATAGCTGTAATTGAAGCTCCACCCCCTAAGTGACAGCAGATAAAGCGTCCTTTTTTGCCAATAATCTTCTCCGCCTCTTTAGCGGCATAATGATGAGATGTGCCGTGAAATCCATAACGACGAAGATGATGTTTTTCATAATATTCCAATGGAATAGCATATAAATAAGCAGACTTTTCCATACTTTGGTGATACGCACTATCAAAAGTTGCCACTTGTAATACACCGGGGAGCAAAGCTGTTGTTGCCTCTAAGCCGTGCACAAATGCTGGACCGTGCAAAGGTAACAAAGGAACGGTGTCATAAATCTTCTGTATTACATCTGCATCAATAATTACTGAGCGGTCAAAGTATTCCCCACCGTGTCCCATTCGGTGACCCACAGCGGCTAAGTCTGATGGCTTTTTTATGAAACGATGCGAAAGATAATCCAAAATTGCTTTAATGGCATCTTTATGATTATTGATTTGCAGTTCACTTGAAAACTCGTGCGCGTCATCTGCCTTAACGACAATTTTTGAACCACTAAGCCCGATGCGATCAGCCATTCCCTTGGCGATAACCTGATGGAAGCCTTTATCTACATCAAAAAGTTGGAATTTTACCGAGGTTGAGCCGGAGTTCAAAACCAGAATTTTATCCATTTATTATGCTTTCTTTAGTTAGCGTTGTGGAGGGGTATAACATATTTTTCGCTTTTTGGCAACAAAAAAATGTTTCAGACTGGGGGCAAAACTGAAAACAAGGCTTGAAATGTGGGAAAAATGAGGTATAAACAATAATAAACAATGGATATTTCAGTGAGGACAGATGAAAGATGCAAGCCGTGTTCAGGCGATAATTGAGGTATTGGGCGAGGTTTTAAAAGACTCTCTGCCAGCAGATGTCATTTTGGATAAATATTTTAAAGAGCGGCGTTATATTGGCTCTAAAGACCGACGACAGATTGCCGATAATGTGTGGAAAATTATTCGCAACCGAATGAGTTATACTGAAGCACTTGGTGCTAATGTAACGCCACGATTATTAACAGCGATGGGCTTTATAAATAATGATATTGATTTATTGTTTAATGGTGAAGAATATGCACCTGCTCTACTTACAAAAGACGAAAAAGAACAATTAAAAAGGGCAGCCAGTTATGATAATTGGAGTGAGAAAGCGGTATATGAATGCCCTCTCTGGCTTTTAGAAAAATTTAACAATAGACGACTGTTAGAAGCTCTTAATACGACAGCAGCGGTTGATGTGCGAGCAAATTTGACCTCTCGTGAGAAAGCACGCGATCGGCTTAAAAAAGAGGGATTGTTTTTCTCCCCTACCCCATTTTCCCCTATTGGACTGCGCTCGGAAGACCGTATTAACCTCAATAACTGTATGACTTATCAAGATGGTGAAATTGAAGTAATGGATGAAGCATCACAGCTTATCTCTTTGCTTTGCCGTGTTAAACCACATCATAAAGTTATTGACTATTGTGCAGGTGCTGGGGGGAAATCTCTTGCTATTGGCGCTTTGATGAATAACGACGGAGTGGTGTGGGCGCACGATATTAGCCAAGAACGACTTTCACGGATTAAAAAACGAGCAGAACGATTGGATATTATTAACATCAAAACCATTAAAGACGTTATTGATACGGATTATACCAGATTTATCATTGATGCCCCGTGTTCGGGAAGTGGAACGTGGCGACGTTCTCCTGATGCTAAATATCGTTTAACTCCTGAACGACTTGCTAGCATTTGTCAAACACAAGCAGAAATTTTGGAGTTTGGCGCTGCGCATACTAAAATTGGTGGACGACTTATTTATATCACCTGTTCTGTTTTTGCTGAAGAAAATGAGCGACAAATTGAGACATTCTTAGCAAAACATCCGGAATTTTCACCAATTAACCATCGTGAACTTTGGAAAGATACTTTAGATATTGCTCTTTATCCATTTGAAAGTGAAAAATGGCTACATTTTTCTCCACTCAATACAAAAACTGATGGCTTTTTTTTCTGTGCCTTGAAAAAAGGTGAGAAATAATGTTATTATTTACGTTTTTATACTTGATTTGAGGGAAAAAAGTTTATATTTTGTTACATAATTACAACAAAAACCGGTAAAAGGAATATAAACGGCAATGATTTTATATCTGATGAGGCACGGGCAGACAGACTGGAATGTGGAAGGGCGTGTGCAAGGTTGGAATGATACACCGCTTAACAAAAAAGGTATTGAGCAAGCTCGAGCTGCAGGAGAAAAACTTGCCGGAGAAAATATCGAAACAATTTATTCTAGTGACTTAAAACGCGCCAAAAAAACGGCAGAATTTGTTAGTGCCGCATTAGATTTGCCACTGCATTATACTAAAAGATTGCGTGAGATGAATTTTGGAAAAGCAAGTGGCGTCAAAAAAACTGATTTGCTTGCTAAATTTCCTTATATTTACTCTGCATTTAATGACCTTAAAAATCAGGAACGTTATGATATTCGATACCCTGAAGGTGAAAGTATTGGAGAAGTGCAGCAGCGTTTTATGAAATTTGTGACTAAACTTTTAGATGACAGAAGGCAGAGTGTGTTAATCGTTACCCACGGGATGTTTGTGCGCATTTTTGCAGAAAGTTGCCTCAAAAAAACGCTTAGATTAGAAAATGGTTCGGTTTTGCGTGTCAATTTTGATGAGAAAAGTAAAAAATTTAAATCTGCAAAAATATTGTTTTAAATGAAAAAATTGTGTTTAATAGCGGATAAATGATTGTAAAAGATATTTTTTTGATTATTATGTGAGTTAAGTTAATTTTTTTGAGAGGAACATTATGGTTACCAAAAAAACTTCTAAGGAAGACGTAAAGAAAGTTTCCACTCCAGCAACAGCTGAGGTTAAGAAACCGGCAACGAAAAAAACTAAATCAGCAACAGCAAAGACTGTTGAAGCTAAGACGACGACAACATCTAAGACACCAGCAAAAAAAACGGCAGCTAAAAAAACTGCTGCAGTAGACTATACACCAATTGCTGCTAATCAAGATGTTGTTCAGGCTGTTTTAGAAACTAAGGCACAAAATGATGCTAAAAAAGCAGCTAAAAAGATAAAAACAATTTCTGCAAAAGCTAGTGCGGGTGATACTGGTGATAAAGGCATAACAGCTGCTGCTGCCAAAAGTAAACGTGATGCGGTAAAAGAAAAGGTACAGAAAGCTGAAGCACGGAAATTTATGGAACTCAAAAAAGAAGAAACAACAGCAGAAACTTGCAGCTCTTGTTCTTGCTGCTGCGTGGCTGGTATTAAGAAAGCTTTTAGCGCTTGGCTCGATACATATAAAAACATTATGAACTACAAAGGAAGAACGAATCGTTATGATTTCTGGGCTTTTATGCTGATTAACGCTATTTTGGTACTAGCAATTGCTGTACCATACGAAATTGCTAATTATAATGCGTTAATGACGCGAACAGTTATGACACCAGCTATAGTTTATGCTTATTGGGGTTTCTCAATTATTGAGATGTTTGTATATTTGGCACTTTATGTCCGCCGTATACACGATACCGGTGTTAGCGGCTGGAAAGGATTTTTCCGCCCACTTACCTTTACAGCTTTAGGACTTCTAGCTTTGGCTATTATCGGAAATATTGTAATGCCTGAAAATAGTATGATTACCAATCAGGATACTGTTCTTAGCAGCTTATTAGGTTGGGCTGTCGTGATTCTTCTGTTTATCAATTTATATTATCTCATCAAGATATTTATTGCAACAGGCTTTATGGAAGAAGAGAGAGTTGAAAATGCATACGGTGCGCCAAAACTGATGGATGAATGTTGCAAGAAAAAGATTTTGCGTTTTGCATCATTGTATACACTATTAGTTATTGTTTATGCTGTTATATTGTTTTCAATGTCCATTTACTTTTCATTTTCGATGTTAAGAAATGGTGGTTTCTACTAATTTAATACATTGATAAATTTAAAACCCGCTGATTTTTATCAGCGGGTTTTATTATCTTAGATATTTTTTAGTACTATATCGACCATTTCTGCTGCTTTATGGGGCACATTTTGCCAAAATGCATCATACATTTCTTGCTGTTCAGGTTTGCCAACAACATCACTAATAATCCGTAAGGAGATAAAAGGTATATTGTTTAAATGGCAGGTTTGGGCAACCGCAGCACTTTCCATATCTACAGCCAATCCCTCTGGAAAATCTGTTTTTATCTCTTTTAAACGAATAGCATCTGTTAAAAATTGATCACCTGTAACAGTCATCCCTTGGTGAAAATATCCTCTAGGTGCATTTTGAAGACACTTTTCAAGTATATTTTGTGGCGTTTCATAATACAAAGGCATATCCTGTACCTGCCCTTTAGCATTTGGCGCACCACACCAAACATCGTGATAACAAACTTTTTCTGCCAGCACAACATCTCCTTGTCTTAAAGAGCTGTCTATCCCACCAGCAAGACCAGTGGTTATTACTAAATCTGCACCAGTAAGACAAGCTTTTGCTGTTGCCAGTGCTCCGTGTACCTTACCAATTCCTGATTTAATAAGTAAAACTTTTTTTCCGTAGATTTCTGCTATAGAACCGCTTTGACTATCGATAAATTTATATTGCGAATGGATAGCATTATACTCGCTTTCCATTGCTGTAATAATGGCGATTGTGTTCATCTATTTTCCTTTAGCTGTATTTACGAACGATGCCGTATAAAATTCCCTGTATCTTTAGCCTATCTGCAGTCAACTTTATTGGCGAATATTCTTTATTACACGGTAGAAGCCAAACTTCATTACCTGTTTTTTTATCTAACACTTTTAAAGTAGCCTCTTGATCATCAACTAAGGCTACAACAATCTGTCCGTTATTTGCACGGTCTGCGCGGCGAATGATAGCAGTATCTCCATCAAAAATCCCTGCTTCTACCATTGATTCCCCTTCAATAGTCAGCGCATATAATTCTGATGCGGTAGAAAAACTTTTGGGAATATAAATATATTCTGAAGGATTGGCAATTGCCTCAATTGGTGTACCAGCTGCAATTTTGCCATATAATGGAATTGCAAAAGAGAACTCCGTTTCTCCATTATCATTTGCTGTTAATGTCGTTTCTTGAATATGCTGCTCCAATTTTGGTAGTTTAACAACTTCTAGCGCACGAGCTCTATGTGCTAATTTACGAATAAAGCCTCTTTCTTCTAACGATGCTAACAGTGCGTGGATACCGGATTTAGATTTTAATCCGACGGCAGCCTTCATCTCTTCAAAAGACGGTGAGTGTCCGTTTTCTTTGATAAATTCGTCAATAAAAACCAATAATTTATGTTGCTTTGGTGTTAACATAATTCCCTCCAAAATATCTATAAAGTTTGTTCTACTTTAGTTCTTCAGTTTTCAAATGTCAAGCGCTTTTTTTTATTTTTTTGGAGATAATGTTATTTCCTTTACACAATGATAATTAACTTATTTTTCGGATTTGTTAGGCAAAAATTAACATTTCACCCGTTAATTAGTTATTATCTAAAATATAGGAGGAGCTATGACTGAACTGACCTATAAAACTTTTGGTGCTGAGAACAATGTTTTTAAGCTTATTGTTTTTTTACACGGATATAACAGCTGTATCGGCGATGTAGAGCCATTTGCTGAAATGTTAGCTAACAAGCTTGAAAATACGTTAATTGTTGTGCCTGAGGCTGAGATGGTTTGTGAACGTAATCCTCAAAAAAAGCAATGGTATGCTTTAACTGATGTTGACCCTGAGCGTCGGAGGCGTAAACCTGAGACACCTACGGATGAGATTATTGCAATTTATAACCGTACTGGACAACGTATCAGTATGGCGGCAAAGGAAATTAACCGCTTTATTTCCAAATTGCAAAAGCTATATGGCGTACGCAATAAAAATACATATATTATGGGTTTTTCACAAGGAGCTATGTTAGCCATTTTTGCTGGACTAACGCGGCGCTATAAGCTTGGTGGTGTTTTTCCTTTTGCTGGAATTGTCTGTGGTAAAGATGTGTTAGAAAAAGAGATTTCTTCTCGTCCTGATGTTTATTTATTCCACGGGACCAGCGACTTAGCTGTACAATATAAAACCTTATCTTTCACTAAAGAATGGTTAGAAACGCACGGTATCTGTTGGGAAGCTGTTGAGTATGATGGTATTGAACACAGACTGATTGAAGATGAAATGGAAGATGCAGCGGAGATTATTAAGCGTTCGGCTTAGTTTGTATTGTGTTTAAGCCAATTTAAGATTTCTAAAAACTTTATTGCTGCTGGTTTTGGGTTTGATATCGTCAGGTGGGCTGTTTTGATATTTGAGCGTGTATAGTGTTCATATAAATCTTGATGTGGTGTTAACATTATTGGTGGATTTTCCAGCTTTTGCCAAGCAAATGGATAGTGTGCTGATGTATAAAGAAAATTATATTTTATCTTTTTTTGCGAAATCTCGGTTACTTGTTCAGGTTTCCTAAACCAAATAGCAACTTTAGCTTTTGATACATCGTTAATTTTAACTGTTATCCCTTGCTCTTTTAAGGCTTCTATAAAGTTTCTCTCTTCTTTATTTGGAATTTTTTTTGATGTATATATGTACACAGTATTTTTATCAGACGTCCAAAACGGCAGAGTACAAAGTACCACTGCCGTTAGGACTATAACCAGAAATAAGTTTATTTTATATCCGGTTTTTATTGTCATTTAGAGTTTTTTCTCATCAATTAAAAACTCTACCAGACCATTTAAGCGCTGAACAAATACATCAGAATTAAATTCGGAAACAGCAATTCTATATGCTTTTTCAGCTTTTTCGGCACGAGCTTCTGGATTATTGATGTATTGATTATATAAAGCTTTCAGCTCTTCTGCATTTTTAAACATCGGTATAGCATCTCCAAATGTTGCTTCAATTTCTTTATTATATGGAGCAATCATAAAGCCTTTGGATGCAGCGATATCAAACACACGTGATGGAATGATACCAATTTCTGATTCGTGTTCGCTAACATTTACCAAATTGATTTTTGCAGAAGAGAAATATGCACCCAAATCCATATCGCTAATATATTCCCCTTTGAGATAACCATCTTCTATATTTCCTTGCCAGAAACGTCCGAAAATTTCTACTGGAAGTTTAGCATCAAACGCTGCTGCAATAGCTGGACTGTGACGATCATTATCCCCAACATACAACAAGTTACGCGTTAAGTCTTCTCTTGGTGCTGGATAGAAAACTGTTGGATCTGTAAACTCAGGCAAAAATGCTGCAGCATACCCTGCCCCCATTACATAATTATAAAAATCACGTGAGGAGGTCGCAATTCCATCATACGCTTTCATTTCTTCTTCATAAAGAGAATCAAAATCACGCAAGTAAACGATGTTTACAGCTTTTTTATTGGTTTTTAATTCACTAAACGGATTATAACCGCGAACATAAATATTAACACCCGCATCTTCAGCCATTGAGGGATATAAGTTATCTTCAGTTGAAGAAACAACATCATACCCTACGCGTGCAAATGATTTTTCCATATAATTATTCACATCTGCTCTGTTCATTGTTCGATATTGGCGGAGTTCACCAATACGTAATGCAACTTTATTTAGATTAGCTTTTGCGGTTCCTTTGGAAACAAACAAAAAGGCAATCAGAGCCAATAAAATGACTGTCAATATTGACAGAACAATTTTCATATTTTTATCACTCATAAATTATCTCCCTAAGATTATAAAATTTCCCGCAGAGATTACGGGGATTAAATTGATGTTAACAATAAGTTTTTGCTTTGCAAATATAAAACTTTTTATTTACACAGAATTTAATGTTTGACTTTGAATAAAAATGTTCCTAAATATCTTTTGAGTATAATATTTTGAATGAAAGGACTCTTAAAGATGAAATATATTTGTACGGTTTGTGGTCAGATTGAAGAAAGTGACGAAATGCCGGCAGTTTGCCCTGTTTGTGGTGCAAAAACATTTAAACTTATGGATGAAAATAAAGCATATGCTGATGAACACAGAATCGGCATTGCAAAAGGTATGGATGAGCGTGTTGTAGCTGGCTTGCGTGAAAACTTTACTGGCGAATGCTGCGAAGTTGGTATGTATTTGGCTATGAGCAGACAGGCTGACCGTGAGGGATATCCTGAGATTGCAGAGGCTTTCAAACGTTATGCTTTTGAAGAAGCTGATCACGCTTCTCGTTTTGCTGAGATGCTGGGTGAAGTTGTAACCGACTCGACTAAGAAAAATGTTGAAATGCGTGCTGCTGCTGAATTTGGCGCTTGTGATGGTAAAATGATGATTGCTAAATTGGCTAAAGAACTTGGCTATGATGCTATTCACGATAGCGTTCACGAAATGGCTAAAGATGAAGCTCGTCACGGCAGAGGCTTTGATGGTTTGTTGAAACGTTATTTTAGCAAATAGTACAATCACACCTGTGTGCGTATTATTTTTAATAAGCAGGCTACCTTTGGGTCGTCTGCTTTTTTGTGTTTATGGATTGCGCCGCTACGGAAAACGGTGTTTTCCTACTTGCGCGAACAACTAAACGTTGCTGTGGTCGTTCCTCCCTTGCAACGTTAAGAGAAGTTTGCCACGCGCTTGAGCCTTACGGCGCACCTCGCAATGACGGGCTGCGGTGTGGAGTGGGAGATCCCTTGACGGCTGTTTCACAGCCGAGGGATGACAGAGAGAAGAGAGAGCTCTCTTGACGGCTTACGGGGCAAGCCGAGGGATGACACAGAAGCGCGTGGGCTTCCTTAACGGAGGTGATGGATTTATTTACCTAAATTTTGGCGAATAGACGTTGTAGAGCGTATAGGAAGTAAATCTTTGGGAATACGTTCGGCAATGATGTAGCGTATACCTAACTTTTCCACAGCGGTTCGTTTTTCTGTGCTATCACCATCTGAGTTCACAAAAAATATATCCGGTTTTATTGTAGCAAGTTCTGTTAAAAAATCCAGCTTTCCCCGTCCCTTTGCTATAAAAGCTTGATGAACAAATTTTATGGCAGATACCATATATAGGCGCTCCCGCTCGTTATATAACGTTGGACGGTGTTTAAGCTCTTCAACTGTGTCATCAGAGCCGATGGATACATATAATTCACCATATTGCGCAGCCTCTTCAAAAAAGCGTATATGTCCACTATGTAACACGTCAAAACAACCGGATACGAAAACCTTGGGCATCTTATTTTTCCTTTATCTTAAACAAGGGAAGAAAATTAAAGAGATAATGGATTGATTTATATTGTTTTCTTTTGATTTTGTATAAAGGGATGATGTTGAATAATTTGCAGGTTATTTTTTTACCTTCTTCTACATTTTCTAGTAAGATAAACGGGATAATTCCAAATAGTAAGATTTTATATTTGTGCAACTTTCTTCTTTCAAATTCTTGTATTTCAACTGGAGAAAATAAACTATGATAGATTTGCTTTCTTTCATTTTTTAATTTTTCTTTTGCTGTAGAACTAATGCCGCCCTCGTAAAAATTGGCTACTACATTTTCCATATATTCAAAACGACATCTTTTTTTAGTATATACAACAAATTTCTCCCAGTCTGCAGCAATTTTATATTCTTCATTGTATAAACCATATTTATCAAACAATTCTCTCTTTATGAATGTGCTCTGGTGATTTAAGGTATTATTATAGAAAAAATAGGGGTCGATGATTTGATCATATTTAAGTATCTTTTCGTCTTTTTCATTTTTAATATAATTCATATTACCATAAATCACATCTGCTGCAGATGTTGCTTCAAAATCTAAAAACTTTTCGACCACGTCTGATGCGGCGAAACTGTCCCCACCGTTCATAAAGTTTAGATATTCACCCTTGGCGTGTTTTATTCCTTTGTTCATCGCATTATAGATACCTTTATCAGGTTCGGAAATAAACACTGTCATTTTATCTTTATACTTATTTAAAATATCGACAGTCCCATCAGTTGAGCCCCCATCAACGACAATCCATTCAAAATTTTGATTTGTTTGCGAGACAATACTTTTGCACGTTCTTTCTATCTCATCTTTTATATTATAACATATTGTAATAATTGATAATTTCATTTTTCACCTGCTAAATTTAAACGACCGTTTTTTTGTAGCA
>JAMPED010000036.1 GCA_023665325.1 Acetobacter sp. | reverse complement strand
TTCGCTTCCCTTAGATGTTGTGGAGAGTGGGAGAATTGGAGCAGGCGACGGGAATGACCTTCGGCTTTTCAAGCCTCGGTCGCACGGCGCTCATACGCATTGCGTACCGGCGCACTTCCGTTCGCCTTTCGCTTGTAGTCAAACCCGCATTGCGGGTTCGCTTCCCTTAGATGTTGTGGAGAGTGGGAGAATTGGAGCAGGCGACGGGAATCGAACCCGCATTAAAAGCTTGGGAAGCTCTCATTCTACCATTGAATTACGCCTGCACCAATGGGAGTTTTTACAAAGGGTGTTTATAATATTGTTGGTTATGGTTTGCAAGATTTTTTGTGAGGGTGTGGATAAGTTTTTGGGGTGGGGAGATCCCTTGACTCGGGCAGCAAAGCTGGCTGCCCGAGAGGGCTGACAGAGAGAAGAGAGAGGGATGACAGAGAGAAGAGAGAGGGATGACGGGGAAGGTGTGCTTCGCACTGGTTTGTGGATTACCGCGGTTGCTGCCTTACGGCGCACCTCGTAATGACGGTGGTAGCGCCACGGGCAACGATTAGGGTTATGGGGTGGGGTAGGTGGTTTTTAGGGATTGTAAGGCTGGGGAGGTCAGGATGGTTAAGAGCCAATTACTGCCGACAGCGGTGCTTTCTGCTGCTGGATAAGGGATGGCGGTGTGGATAGCATTTAGTGCCGCTTGGTCGGGGTGGAATGTGTAGACATATGAGGTGGGGATGGCATAGTCATTTGGGGCTTGATAATTCCACATCACGCTGGCGTTTAATCCGGGGGTATAAGAGGTGGTTAAGAGATCGTCACTTCCATATTTATAGGCGGTGTGATAGTATTTGTGGCGGAAAGCGGGAGAGCCTGCCTGAATGATAATGTAGCGATTATTGGGGTTGAACAATGGAGATTGTTCATAACGTTTTAATATGCGGCGATAGAGAGATTGTTCGGCGGTGAACCCTAGTTTCCAGACTTTTTGGGCTTCTAATATACTGTGAGCGCTGGTGATGATGATGCATATGGCAAGGGTGGTGGCGAGGTTTTTTATCCATTTTATCGGGCTATGTAGGCAGAGGGCGAACATTGCCATATAGGCATAGTTTAAGCCGAAAAAGTCTATGCGGGGGGAGAACTCGGTTTCGGTGGTTGAGGTTGAGATAAAAAGAGTGGCGAGGGCGGCGGTGAAGATTGCTGGGATGAGGAGGAGAGGGAGGAGGCGCTTGGAGATGGAGATCCCTTGACGGCTTGCAGGGCAAGCCGAGGGATGACACAGAGAAGAGGGAGATCCCTTGACGGCTGTTTCACAGCCGAGGGATGACAGGGAGAAGAGGGAGAGGATGGCGGTGAGGGTGAGGAGTATGGTGGCGATTTTATATGAGCTGGGGATGAAAGGGAGGGTGGCGGTGAACTGTTTAAATAGATCTTTGGCGATGAGTAGGGTTTTGCTGCCCCATTCAGCTATTGGTGTTATTTGGAGGTTATAGTAACTGCTATTGATGGCGCCGGTGTGCGTGAGGTACATCAGGCAGAGTTTATAAATGACAAGGGCGAGGATGAAGTTTGATATGCTTCTTGTAAGGATGAGGGGGATGTGTTTGGGGTGGGAGATCCCTTGACGGCTTGCAGGGCAAGCCGAGGGATGACAGTGAAAAAAGGAGAGATCCCTTGACGGCTGTTTCACAGCCGAGGGATGACACAGAAAAGAGGGAGGGATGACAGTGGCAATGACGGAGGGGGGATTGTTGTTACCCTCATCTACATCTTCAGCTTCAAAGGGGAGGAAAGTGATGAGAATGCGGGTGGTGAGGGCGACGGCGAAAAGGTTTATGACAGGGGGATAGCCGCCTAAAGCGAGAGTAAATAATATGGTGGCGGTGAGGGTATGTTTGAGGCTGAAACTTGTTTCCTTTTCGGAGATGATTAGAGCGCCGATAATAAAAGCATTCCACGACAGAACGGGGAGAATTAAAAATGCAAAATACATAAACGACAATATATATGGTGTGACTGCGCCAAAGAGAGCAAATAGGATATAGGTACGTTTATTGTGCGGTAAGTGCCAATATTTGGCTAATAGAGCGATGCCAAAGCTGTAGCCGGCGAATCCGATGAGGTTATTAAGTATGGGGAGTATTTCGCCGTGGGTGAAGAGGTTGATGAGGATAAATTGGCTAAAGCGTCCTTCAAACAAGCCGGCGGAGAGTGGGACGCCGGTTTTGATATATTGCCAATCGTGGTCGCCAAATAGGTATTGTGCACCGTGGAAGAGAAACAAGATGTTTAGGGCGGCAAAAGCTGCGAAGAAAGCGCTCCAAAAGGGGCGGTCTGCTTGGGCTAGTTTTTGGCTTATGTATGCCTTAAGTGAGAAGTTGGCGATGTTGTTTATTTGGGCGCGCATAATTTATCCTTTTTCGGGTGATGGGTTTAGCCTAACGGAGGGGGGGGGATTAGTCAATTAAGAAAAAAAATATACACAAATTTTGTAAGATATTGTTTTGCTTTGATATTTTTTTATATTTACATAGGGCCGAAAGTATTGACATCTGTGTCAGGGGGTGGTATAGATTTTGATATTATGGAGAAAGTGTTTGTTAGGTCTGCTTTGGGGCGGACTTTTTTTTGTGCCTTTTTTGAGGGGGATGTGCGCTTGGGGAGGGAAATCCCTTGACTCAGGGTGCCGGAACAGGGCACCCCGAGAGGGATGACAGTGAAAAGAGGGAGATCCCTTGACGGCTTGCGGGCAAGCCGAGGGATGACAGTGAAAAGCGAGAGAGATGACACAGAAAAGCGAGAGAGATAATGGGGGAGTGAGGTTGGATGATGAAGAAGAAAGAATTAAAATTGGTTGAAGATGTGTTGGCAGCGGTACGGTGTGGGTGTTCGCTTTATACGGCGTGCGTGAAGGTGGGAATTTCAACGCAGGCATTTTATGATATTTTGGCGGCGGATGAAAAAGCGAAAGTCGCATATCAATTAGCGCTTTCTGACTATGCGGATCAGTGTATGGATGATATTCGGGCGATTGCGGCAGGGTTGAAGTCTGGTGAGATTGATACATCGACGGCAAAGTTGTTGATTGAAACGCATAAGTGGTTGGCTCAGAAGGCTTGTCCTGAACCTTTTACAGGTATGACTGAAGGGAATGATGTGGGGAATGCTGGGACGGAGATTGTGGTGAAATTTGTGTGATGGATGCTTGAAGCGAGGGGATCCCTTGACGGCTTGCGGGCAAGCCGAGGGATGACAGGGGTAAGGTGTGCTTCGCACTGGTTTGTGGATTGCCACGCGCTTGTGCCTTACGGCGGCGCTCGCAATGACGAGGAGGGGCGTGGAGTGGGGGATCCCTTGACTCAGGGTGCCGGAGCAGGGCACCCTGAGAGGGATGACACAGAAACGACAGAGGGATGACGGAGAAAAGCGAGAGGGATGGTTTTTAGGAGATGTTGGGATGATGAAAGTGGAATTACCGAGGGGATTTCAGGAGCTGTTGACTTCTCGGGTGCGCTATAAAATGTATTATGGGGGACGTGCGGGGGGAAAGTCGTTTGCGTTTGCAGATGCACTTTTGATTTTGGCGACGTCTCGGCAGATGTTGATTGCTTGTGTGCGTGAGGTGCAGAGTTCAATTAAAGATTCGGTTTATAAACTATTAGCTGATAGAATCGCATTTTATGGGTTGGATGAGTATCGACTTTATGAGGATAGAATTGTTAATCTTAAGAATAAATCTAAGTTTATTTTTAAGGGAATTATGGAGCATAATGCGCAGAATATTAAATCGCTTGAGGGGGTAGATATTTGTTGGTGCGAAGAGGCGCAGAAGATTTCGGCACGGGCTTGGGAGGTGTTGGATCCGACAATTCGTAAGCAGGGGGCGGAAATTTGGCTTTCTCTTAATCGTGAGGAGGAGGCGGATCCGGTATGGAAAGCGTTGGCGATGCGTCCGGATGAGGATGTTATTGTGCGCAAGGTTAACTATTATGACAATCCATATTGTCCGGAAAATATGAAAAAATTAGCGCTTAAGATGAAAGCGGAAAATTATGAGGAATATTTGCACGTGTGGGAGGGGGAACCACGGCGTGAGGCGGGGAACCATCTTATTGGGCGTGAGGAGGTGTTTCGCGCGATGGATGCCGATGTGCGTGTGGATGTGTTTTCGGCGCCATTGATTTTAGGGGTGGATGTGGCGCGGTTTGGTGATGATAAAACGGCGGTTTGTTTTCGGCGGGGAAGGCTGGTTTTTGATTTGAAGACGTTTCAGAAGCTTGATGTTGTGCAGGTGGCGCATTTGGTGGCGGGGATGATTGCGGAATATCGTCCGGCGCGTGTGTGTATTGATGTGGGCGGTTTGGGTGCTGGCGTTTATGATGTCTTGGTGTCGGAGGGGTTTGCTGAGATTGTGGTACCGGTGAATTTTGGTGAGAAAGCGGAGAATCCGGAGCGCTATGTTAATAGGCGGGCGGAGATGTGGGCGCGGGTGGGAGAATGGTTGAAGTCACCGGTGCCGGTATCATTGCCAAAGATTGAGGGGCTGGCTGAGGATTTGTTGGCTCCGATGAAGATGTTTGATGCGATGGGACGTTTGCAGTTGGAACCTAAGGCGGATATTAAGAAAAGGCTTGGGCGTTCAACGGATGTGGCGGATGCACTGGCGTTGACGTTTGCGATTAAAAATGCGGAATATTTGCTTAATGCTTATGGCGGGGCAAATCGTGGCGGCGAGTTTGTGGATGATGGGGTGTATTTGTGAGGGGGATTGGGAGCTAGGAGATCCCTTGACGGCTTGCGTGGCAAGCCGAGGGATGACACAGAAAAGCGAGAGGGATGACGGGGAAGAGGGATTGTTTAATTTTGTTTTTTATAGGAGATATTGATATGAGTTCTGTTTTTAAAAAGCCAAAGGTCAAAAATATTGCGCCGGAGGAAGTTTCACCAAATTATGTGGTTGAGGATTTGGAGACGGCGAGAGATATGGAAAGACGGCGGCAAAGGCGCACTGGGGCGTTGTCACAGTTTTTGTCGCGTGATAATTCTTATGGGAATAAGACGCGGCTTGGTGATTAAGTGAATTGAGAGGAGCTCTTGGAGTGGGAGATCCCTTGACGGGGCGTTGCCCCGAGGGATGACACAGAAAAGCGAGAGGGATGACGGTGGTGGCGGTGTTCGCAATGACGGGGAGGGGTGGGAATTTTGTTTTTTTTAATTAGGAGATATTGGTATGGTTGGGCATATTAAATTTGATGTGAAGAAAAAGTCAGCGGGTGCGGTGACTGATGAAGTTTTGAAAAAGTTTGCGGTGATGAAAGCTGAACGTGCAAAGTGGGAGCCAATGTGGAATAAGGCGGCGGAGATGTGTTCGGTTGATTCAGAACTTTTTACGATGGATAATCGAGGGAGGGTGAAACAGGCGGTGTTTGACTCGACTGCGAGAAATGCGCTTTCTTGTTTTGCGGCAAGTATGAAGTCGGTGATGGTGCCGACGACGTCTCGCTGGCATCGCTTGAAACCGGTTAATCCGGAATTGGATGAGAATCCTGAAGTTAGGCATTATTTGGAGAAGGCGACTAATTTGCTGTTTCGGATGCGCTATGCGGCGAATTCTAATTTTGCGACGGAAAGTGATGTGTTGTTTAATCAGCTCGGAATTTATGGGCACGCGGTATGGATGGTTGAAGATGATATCGGGAGAGGGATTGTTTATCGGACTATTCCTGTGAAAGAGGCTTATATTAAGAAAAATGACCGTGGACAATTGGAAGCGGTGTTTCGTGAGTATGAACTTTCGGCAGCTGAGGCGGTGGCTCGGTTTGGGCATAAACTATCTTCTGAGATACGACAAGCGGCAATGACTACACCGGCACGGATGTTTAAATTTTTACACGCGGTTTATGAACGTGATGATTATGAACCGAAGAAAAAAGATTTTCGTGGGATGAAGTATGCTAGTGTGCATTTGGAGATGAGTAACAAACGGGTGGTGCAGCAGGGGGGATATCGGACTTGCCCGTATATGGCACCTCGTTTCTTGGGAATTGCTGGAAGTTCGTATGGTGATAGTCCGGCGATGCAGGCGTTTTATGATATGTTAACGGCAAATGAGATGGGGAAAACTATTCTCCGGACTGGTCAGCTGCAGGCGAATCCTCCGATTTTAACGAATATGGGCTTGATTGATACTAATAAGCTAGGGTCAGCGGGTGCGGTGATTCGTGGTGGACTTGATAATCAGGGTAAGCCGGCGGCGGTTTCTATGCAATATGGTAATAATTTGGCGATTACGGTGGAGATGCAACGTGAAGTGCGGGCGGCGATTGAAAGAGCATTTTTGGTGCCGCTGTTTCAATCTTTGACACAATCTAAGCAGATGACGGCGACGGAAGTTGAAAAACGCGAGTTGGAGAAGTCTATGCTTTTGGCGCCGATGTGTGAGCGTATTTCTGCGGAATGGCTGACGGGAAATATTGAACGTGAGTTGGATATTCTTTCTAATTATGGGGTGCTGGATGAGGTGCCTGAAGAGTTGATGTATGAGGGGGCGATTGCAATTGAATTTGAAAGTCCTGCTGTGCATTTGCAGACATCTGAGGCGATTATGGGATTATATCGTACGATTGAGGCGGCGTCTACGTTGGCGCAGGTTAATCCGCAGGTGTTGGATATTTTTGATACGGAGAGTGCTTTACGTCAGGTGGCGGATTATTATGGCGTGAGTATGGATGTGGTGCGTCCGGAAAAAGAAATGTTACGGCTACAGCAACGGGCAACATTGGCTAATGCGCAGGCGTTGATGGGGACTGCGGCGCAACCTGCCTTGACTGCGGCAATGCGAGGGCTGAAGGGATAAGGCTCTTGGAAGGGGGATGTATTATTGTCCCCCTCACCTGTCCTCCCCCTCCAGGGGGGAGGGACGCATAAAGAGGGAGATCCCTTGACTCAGGGTGCCAGAGCAGGGCACCCTGAGAGGGATGACAGTGGCAGCGCCACGGGCATAACATTGGCTGTGGCGGGTAGAGAGTGTGATTTTTAACGAGCGGACTTTTGTGGTTATGGATTGCCACGGCGACGTTGTCGCCTCGCAATGACGGTGCGCTTGGAGGGGGGAGATCCCTTGACTCGGGCAGCGGAGCTGGCTGCCCGAGAGGGATGACAGAGAATAGCCGAGGGATGACGGGGAAACGGAAATAGAGCTTGACAAGAAAATGTATGAGCGTATGGTGAAAGAAGTGGAGGAAACGGCTGATATGATTATGGATGTAGGAAAGTTTTAGAATATTTGAATTATAATAAAAAAAGAATATGAGGTTAGAAAATGATGATTAGAAAGGCAGGAATAGTTGTTTTTTGGGCGTTGGTTGCTGCGGCGGGGGGAGCTGGAGTTACTGAGGCGATGATGATGGCTATTTTTTGTCCGGTTTTTCTTTTGGGATTTGGGACGGCGGAGGCAACTTTTGATGCGGTATGGATGCGGTTGAAAATTGCCAATACAGTTTGGCAGAAATGGGGCTGTAGGGCTGTTTATTATCTTTTATGGAGTGGTTTCTATCTTTTTGTTTTGATGATGGGGATGAGCAATGTTTGAGGCGAAAAAAGTGATGAACAAATTAACTGATGTTGGGGTTTTTCTTTTGTTAGGGATGTTGCTTCCGGCGGGGATGATGTTGTTGTTTGCTGATGGGGCTTATCTTGATGTGTTGCCGTCGTTTTATTGTTTGTATATTGTTACGTATATTTTGCATTTTCCTTTGTATTCTCGGATGTTGCAATCTGAGGAGCGTAGGTGGTGGAAATATATACTCTCCTTGTTATGGCTTTATATGGCGCTTGGGGGGGTGTCTTTGATGTGGGGAATATTGGTTTAAAGTTATTTTGTTTTTTAGTTTAATATGGGCGGAATTTAGCGCCCTTTTTTTGGGGGAATTTTAAGATGTTATTTTCAAAAGCTAAAAGAGAATTGAGATTATTAAGGGCGTTTCAGGCGGTCTTTTTGGATGCAGAAGGGCAATTGACTCAAGATGGCGCGGCGGTGATGGCTTTTTTGCGTGATGAAGCGGGGGCGCGTGGTGAACTTGGTTGTGGTGGTGTGCCTTATTTTTATGACACACAGAATCGCTTTGATGCAAATGCGGCGGCATTTTTGCTGGGGAAGAGGCGGATGTTTGATTTGATTGTGAAATATTTGGCTTTGGATGAACGAGAGGTTTTTCGGTTATCAGCGGCGGATAAACCTGAGGAAGATGAGCTAAAAATTGAGATGGATGTTTAGATTTTTGACGGATTATTTATATCTCTTTGTTTTATCTGCGAATTTTATTTGAATAATAATGTTTAAAAGTATTGACAACTGTGTCAGAGGGGTGATATAACTTATGCATACTGGAAATTTAGCTTTTGTTTTAAGGCTCGTTCTAGTGGTTTCTTTCTTTATTTATGATTAAAGCGTTTGTGGTTTCGGCTGCAGGCGCTTTTTTTATGGAGTGAATAGGGGGGCTTGGAGTGGGAGATCCCTTGACGAATGGCGTTGCCATTCGAGGGATGACGGGTAAGGTGTGCTTCGCACCGGTTTGTGGATTACCACGGTTGCTGCCTTATGGCGCACCTCGTAATGACGGTGGGAGGGAGAGAAGGGATCCCTTGACTCGGGCAGCAGAGCAGGCTGCCCGAGAGGGATGACGGGATAAGGTGTGACTACGTCACTGGTTTGTGGATTACCACGGTTGCTGCCTTACGGCGCACCTCGTAATGACGGTGGGAGGAGATCCCTTGACTCGGGCAGCGGAGCTGGCTGCCCGAGAGGGATGACGGGGAAGGGAGAGTATAGATTGCCACGTCGCTAACGCTCCTCGCAATGACGGGGGCGGCAATAGTGGGGATTTTATTTAATTTTTTTAAGGGTAATGTTATGAGTAAATTTGATAAGCCGGAGGGGCAGACGACCTCCGATAACTTTCTTGCGTCTGAAATCGAAAAAGACTTTTTGCGTGCACAATCCGGCTGGGGACAGCTTGATGCGGAAGATTCTAATTATCTTGACAAAAAGGGTTTTAAAACTCCTGCCGAGTTATTGAAATCTTATCGAGCATTGGAGAGAGGGTTTTCCTCTCGGGTGGCTCTCCCTAAGGACGGCGATAAAGAGGCTTTTGATAAATTGTATTCCCGTTTGGGAATGCCTCAGGATGCGGATGGGTTTGATATTGATTTTGCCGAGGAAGATAAAGACTATGGTGAAGGATTTAAGCAGGCTTGTTTGCAGAATAATATTCTACCGCAGGCAGCTAAGGGGCTGTATGATTGGTTTGTGAAAAACCGCGGGGAAATGGCGGATAAATCTCAGAAAGAATGGGCGGAAAATTCGGCACGGGAGATGAATGAACTTCAGGCAGAATGGGGGGCGGCGGCGCCTCGGAATTTGGAGTTGGTTCGTCGTGGGGTGCGGCTTTTTTCTGGCGATGATGACAAGGCGGTTGCTGATATGGAGGAAGCGTTGGGTACTCGTCGGATGATGGAAGTTTTCTGTCGCTTAGGAGAGGCTGTCTCCGAGGATAATCCGGTTTCTTTTGGACGCGGGGCGAAAACTAATCAGGCTTTTGATGCGGTGGCGTATTTTAAGGAGATGTTTAACGACTACTGATGGGGGATTTTTTTCCTCCTTTTTGCTCTCTTGGGTGAGGAGATCCCTTGACGGCTTGCAAGCAAGCCGAGGGATGACAGAGAGGTGTGCTTCGCACCGGTTTGTGGATTGCCACGGTATGTGTGGCTGACGCCACGACCTCGCAATGACGGGCTGCGGCGTGGAGTGGGAGATCCCTTGACGAATGGCGTTGCCATTCGAGGGATGACACAGAAAAGCGAGAGGGATGACACAGAAAAGAGAGAGGGATGACGGGGAAGTAGTTGTTGGATGTCTTATTGTGTTTTTTTGTTTAATTTTATTTTTGAAAGGAAAATTTAATGTCTAATACATTAAAAGAAATTGCTGTTGCTTTGTCTCAGAAGCAGGAGCATTATGTTAATCATTTAACTGAAGAGTCTCCGATTTTGGATAATATGCGTTTTGAACCGTCTACTCACGGACTTTGGAATGCTTATGAAGAAGTGGCTGAAATTAGTGGGGCTGGTTTTGTTGATATCAATCAGCCATTGCCTGAGATGAAGGTGGATTCAAATTTGAAAAAAATCGACCTGTCTATTTTGGGTGGTGAAATCTTTTTGCCGGAAGATAAAGGTTCGGTGATTGGTGTGGGTGAGTATTTTGGAAAGAAAATTCCTGTACTCCTGAAACAAGCTGGTCAAACGGCTGAAAAGAAAATTATTTATGATAACTTTTTGCCTTATGCTGTTGGTAATGGTAAGGCTGTGAGTGCTTTGGGTACTGAAAATTGCTATTCGATGGTGGCGGTGCGTTTTATTGAAGGGGAAGTTACTGGTTTGTATTCTTCTAAAACAGCTAATACGCACGGATTGTTGGATGCTTGTCCGCTTAATAATTCTGCACTTTATAAAAACACTAATGGTGTGTTAGGGTATGGTGTGCGTATTAAGGGATATATTGGTGTGCAATTAGCTAATCCGGATGCGGTGTCTGCGATTGTGAACATTACTGGCGATAAAATTCCGACAGCGGAGCAGGTTGACAATATGTTGATTGATGCAAAAGCTACGCCTGCGTCTACATTTATTTTCTGCCATCCGAAAGTGCTTTCTTTCTTGAGCAAATATAAAGGGGCTGTGTTACAGACTTCTAATGCGGATTATGATGTGAACCGTAGCTTTATGTCTTGGAATGGCATTCGCTTTATTACTTCTTATAACTTTAAGAACGGTACTGAAGATGCCGTTACATTAGCTTAATTGGTGGAGGATATTGTGATGATGAATAATATTTTAAAAGTTTATGGTGAAGACTTAATTAACGATGATTTGAGCGCGGCTGCGGTTGCTTCTGATAAAGTGGTTGCAGCTGGGAGTACTCAGGGAGCGTTGTGTGTGAACGTGTTTGCGAAGGGGGAAGTTTCTACTAGCGGTGCTGCGGTGGTGATTACCTTAAAACACGGTGATACTGAAAATGGTGGTTTTGCTGATTTGCAGACAATTACTGTGGCGAAAGGGAAGACTTTTGCGGATGGCGAATTGATGGCGACGGTGACTTTGCCTGCTGATGTGAAAGCATACGTTATGGCGGCAGCGACTTCGGCAGCTGGGAACTCTGGCGGTGTGCGCGTGACTTTGGGTTATTTGGCTCGATAAGTGACGGTGGAGACGGGAGGTGAGTTTGGGCTTGCCTCCTGTGATTTTTTGACTTTTTGGGGTTGTGGCGTGGGCAACAATTGAGGATGCGCTCTTGGGGTAGGAGATCCCTTGACGGCTTGCAGGCAAGCCGAGGGATGACAGGTATGGAGTGACTACGTCACTGGTTTGTGGATTGCCACGCGCTTGTGCCTTACGGCGGCGCTCGCAATGACGGGCGGCGGTGGGGTTTATGGATTGCGCCGCTACGGAAAACTCTGTTTTCCTACTTGCGCGAACAACTAAACGTTGCTGTGGTTGTTCCTTCCTTGCAACGTTAAGAGAAGTTTGCCACGTCGCTAACGCTCCTCGCAATGACGGGGGGGATGGATTGTTTTTCTCCTCAGCCGACAGGGGGAAGAAAGTAACTTGCAATGACGGGTGGATAATGAAAATTGTTTTTTGTTTTATGGAGATATTGTAATGGAAGATATTTGGACGCAATATGCAAATGATATATTAGGTAATAGGGATGGTAAACGTGAGCGTAAACGGAAGATGCATAGTTTGCTTGATAAATATAAGGATGATGTGCAAGCATTAGAAGATAATCCCGAAGCGGATGGAATTGATTTTATGTTTGCGAAGGATGTTTTGGATGAGGTCTTAGAGGAAAGACGGCAGAAACAGCGTGATGAAGATGAGACGGAAAGTAATATAAAACAAGTAATGGATGCTATTGGTGATTTATATCGAAATTATAAAGATATGAAACAAGATAATACAGTTGGTTCGGACGATTATTTTCATTGTAAAGCAAATTTTGAGGCTGCAAAAAGAGGAAAGTATGGAGAGAAAACAGCAGAACTTTTGGGTAATGCAAAAGAAAGAGTTGATTATTTTAAAAATAGAATATTTAGAAATTTGTCTCCTTTTGAGGCTTATTTGGATTACTTACACGATAAAGATGTTAATTTACAGGGTAGACAACAGGTAAAAAGTAGTTTATACAATGATTCTCGGGATGCTTGTAAATATCATAGGGTTAAAGGAATCAATGAAAAATATTAAAAAGATTGTTGTTTGGAAAACAATGACGGAATTATTGCAAAGAATGGGGCGTGTTTTTCGTTTTATTTTAGTTTGTTTTTTTATTAGTTTATTTTTACTTTGGTGGTTTGATAAAGATGGTAGCTGTTTGGATACTGGTGGTGTTTGGGATGGAAATGAGAAAAGATGTCGGCAAGATTGCTTGACTTGGAATGAGGTTGATGGGTGTGTGCCGCTGAAGTGAAGGCATATGTTATGGTAGCGATGCCAGCACCACAGGCAACGGTGCTAGCAGCACGGGCAACGATGGGCTGCGGCGGGTGGTGTATTAAAAGAGCTTGATGATTTGTATTTTAAACTCACAAGTGAAAAACAACGTAAGCAATATGGTGGGGTAGTTAATGTTTTGAAAGATAGTGCAAAGGATTTAAAAAATGATTTATATGGTATAGGATATGGATTTAATTATCGTACAAAAGGGGATTGTGATATATTATTAAAGAAAAAAATTAAATAAATTGTTTTGCTTTCTAAAAATTTTTTATTTATAGTCTTATTGTGTTTTTTATTAGTTTAGGATTGGGTATGGATAAAATTAAATTGTTTTTTTATGGGATGGCGAAAGGGGTTTTAGGATTAGTTTATCTGATGGGGCTGGTTTTGGTGCTGGCTAGTATGGTTTTAGTTTGGCGTGATGCGGAATATTTGTTGACAGGGCTGGGTTGGGTCGGTGGATTAGCATATATTTATGGCGGAAGTGGTTTGCTCCGACATAAAAAAAGAGCAGTTTGTCTGATGGTTATATTGGTAGGGCTGGTTTTGGTGTTTGGATGTAAGATGTTTTCAAGTAGATTGCATCCGGAAAGTGATGAAGATGTGTGTGCGGATTTGGGAGTTTGTTCTGAGAAGGTTATATCTGAATCAGAGTGTGTTGTTTTAAAAGGTAAATGGCGAAAAGTGGATGAAATGGGGTACTGTTATATGAATTGGTCTGTGATTCAGTTGGAGCAAGGAACGGAGGTTAGATAAGGAAAATATGTGGGAGATCCCTTGACGAATGGCGTTGCCATTCGAGGGATGACACAGAAAAGCGAGTATGGATTTGTTTCTTTTAATATGTCATCGCTCTGAGCGTAGCGAAGTCAAGCGATCTCGTGAGAGTATGGGGCAGCGCCACGGGCAACGATGGGCTGCGGTGTGGAGAGAGTGTGATTTTTAACGAGCGGACTTTTGTGGTTATGGATTGCCACGTCGCTAACGCTCCTCGCAATGACGAGGAAGGATGGTAAGTCGAGGGATGACAGAGAGCAGATAGTAAAAAAGACTTGAAAAATAATGAATTAGGAAGTAAAGTCGGAGCAGACAATTTAGATGTAGCTTGTGAAATTTTATTAGATTATTTACGAACGGAAAATATGCGAAATGAAAAAATTCGTTAGTGATGTGGTTTTGATGGAGAAAAAGGGGCGGCTGCTGTCTTTTTTTAAGATGGCAGTCGTTTGGATTTTGGCGGTGATTGGACTTTTTGTGGTGGGGATGATGATTTATTTGCATTTGGCGGTTGGCGAGTAGTTGCGGAGTGGTTTTTATGAGTGAGTATGAAGAGACGTTGAGCTGTAGGTTGATTGTTGGGAGGATGGTTCGGTTTATTGTATATGTTTTGGCGATGATTGGCGGCGGGTTTTTGCTTTCTTATTTGCTTTATTGGTGGTTTGGTGTGCGGGCGTGTATGGTTGATTGTGTGAAAGAGGGGATTGATGAAGAAGCTTGTCTGATTGAAGTTTGTGGAGAGTAGAGGGTGAAATTTTTTTTGGTGTTGATTTGGCTTGGGATTGCCTTTTTGCTTGTTTTAGCGGCGTTTTGGCTGGGTGGTATGGCAACGGAATTTGACGAAGCGTGTATGGCTAATTGTTTGAAAAACGGAATGGGTGAAGATGGATGCCGTGAGGAAATTTGTGTGAATTAAGGACGGAGAATATGAAGAATGAAAAAATCCGATGATAGTTGTTGGAAATATTTTTTTAAAACGATTTTATTGCCGAATTTTTTGTTGGTGATGATGTTGGCTGTGATGGGAATAATTTATTTTTATTTTTTGGAAACGAAATGTGTAAATGATTGTGTAGAGAAAGGTGAAAATAAGCATTCTTGTATGGAATTTTGTGATTAGAACGGTGATGATGTTTGCTGTGATGATGGGGAGGGACGCTTAAAGAGGGAGATCCCTTGACGGCTTGCAGGCAAGCCGAGGGATGACAGTGGCAGCGCCACGGGCAACGATTGGGCTGCGGTGTGGAGTGGGAGAGCCCTTGACGGCTTGCAGGCAAGCCGAGGGATGACAGAGAAAAGAGGGATGATGGGGGAGGGATGCTTGGAGAGAGGGATGACGGTGTGAGCCGCACCTGTTTAACTTTGGGTTGCGGGGTGGCGGGTAGAGAGTTTTTTTGTTTAATGGATGGTTTTTGCCATCCTTTTTTTATTGGAGGTTGTTATGTCTAAAATTGAAATTGTTAATCGAGCGTTGTTGAAACTCGGGGAACCACCGGTGTCTTCTTTGAATGATGCCGCGTTTGGTAGAACTTATGATATTCTTTATACGGATATTAAAGATTTATTGTTGTCTTCGTATCCGTGGCGTTTTGCCGTGGAAGTTAAATCTTTGGCGCGATGTGAGGAGATGTTTGGTGATAAATATATGTATCGATTGCCGGCGGATTGTTTGCTTTTGATGAAAGTGTTTGGGGCGGATAAGGAATTGGTGGACGATGCACAGGCTCTTTTGATGCAGAACTATGAGGTTGCCAATAATTGTGTGGTGACTGCGGCGAAAGCGGGGATTAGTGTGGAATATGTGAAACGGATTGATGATGATGTGATGTTTTCGTTGTTGTTTCGTGAGGCGTTGGCGGCGAAAATTGCTGCTGAGTTGGCGATGCGTCTTAAACATTCACTTACGATTAAGCAAGCTTTTGAAGAAGAATTTTTTGCACTTATTAGGCAGGCGGAACTTAATAATGAGATTTTGAAAGATGTTGAGTTGGTGCCGGAGAATAGTTGGGTTTTGGTGCGACAGGCTTGGTAAGTTTGGACTGGGGGATTTCTTGACGGGATGTTGCTCCGAGGGATGACAATGGGAGGGGAGGAGGGTTTGGGGTGGGAGATCCCTTGACTCAGGGTGCCGGAGCAGGGCACCCTGAGAGGGATGACAGTGAGGGTGTGACTGCGTCACTGGTTTGTGGATTGCGCCGCTACGGAAAACTCTGTTTTCCTACTTGCGCGAACAACTAAACGTTGCTGTGGTCGTTCCTCCCTAGCA
>JAMPED010000035.1 GCA_023665325.1 Acetobacter sp. | reverse complement strand
CCAGATCGCTTGACTTCGCTACGCTCAGAGCGATGACATATTAAAAGAAACAAAACCATACTCTCCTCCCTGTCATCCCTCTCTCTTTTCCTTGTCATCCCTCGAATGGCAACGCCATTCGTCAAGGGATCTCCTCTCCCCACCGCTCCCCGTCATTGCGAGGCGACAACGTCGCCGTGGCAATCTATACTCTCACCAGATCGCTTGACTTCGCTACGCTCAGAGCGATGACATATTAAAAGAAACAAAACCATACTCTCCTCCCTGTCATCCCTCTCAGGGTGCCCTGCTCCGGCACCCTGAGTCAAGGGATCTCCCCGCCTTCACACTTTTTGTCATTTTTGTCTTGCAATAATAAAAAAATTATGCTACACTTCCCTTAATTCAAATATTATTAACCCTAAAAATATATCCATCATTATGGTACAAGTTGCATTTCCGGCATCGCCTTCATCAATGACTGGCGAAAACGCCATCATCAGAACATACAAGTTCTGGGAAACAATCAAGTGCTTTTTCACCAAGCGCTGTTACAACTATCCGGTGGTCTACACCGACGGTCTAATCTCTTATGTCGTTTCCGACGGCAAAAACCGTACCCCTTGGGGTATTGCCATCGGCGACTACATCCTCGCCCTTAAGGCACCTGAGGAACCGTTGACCAAAGAAGAAGCAAACAGATACAATAAAAATGTACTGTTTGCCGGATACGAAGCTGAGAACCTGGACATTGAGGTCCTCCGCTACATATTCAAAAACGCCGGCATTTTCAACAGATTGTTGAAAAAACTCGGTGGAACACCGCTGAAAAATTACGATTATCTCTCATCCAATCTCGTAGGACGAGAGAAAAATGGTATGATGTCGCTCGACTACACCAAAGGTCGATGCCACGTTGAAAGCCATTTCAACAACAACGGACGCTTCGGCATCCGTCCGGCAATCAACATTGCCAATCTCTACTACTAAAACTCCAAACCCCGCGACTACAAACAGTACTCCGGGGTTTTTCATTGGCTCAATCCCCACTCTTCATTGCCAACACACATCCCCCACGCCGAAACAACCATATAAAAAAATATCCCAACCACACTAAATGTGGGGGGATATTTAAAAAGAGCAGATTACCTTCTACATATCATAAGGATTAACATCATCCCGAGGTGTATCTTCAACACCTAAGGCTTCAAGTCCTTTCTTTCCAAGCCACGCAATAGCAAAAACTGGAGCGGCTAAAACAATAGAAATACCCACAAAACCAGCAGCTACAACGGTGCCTACGGTCTTTTTGTTCTTTTTCTCTTCCATAGCACAAAATAATTAAGTGAGACATAAAAAAAACTAAATCTTCCTTAAATTATCTCATTCTCCTTAATTATGCAAGTTATTTTTCCTCTTACATCACAAAAAAAGCCCTCCCAAAGAGAGCTTAAAATTGGTGAACAGAACAAGCCAGATTTAGCCTACAAATGCGCTTCCAACACCCAAATATCAGACGTCGACAACACACCAACAGCCTCACTAAATTTCAGATAAAAAACTAACGTCCCCTATCTTTTTGAATTTTACCTATTTTACCAAAATTTACTTGTTTCCCATATCCGTCTTTATAACGAACAGCCTTAATATCCTTCCCCTCATAAGTAACCGTATCACCAGGCTCTAAAAATATACTTTTATTCCCACGTTTCTTCTCAAAATAAAAATCGTCTGTATCTAATTCATCACCATTTTCCATTAAAATATGGTTTGATGAACCAACTTTACCATTCTCTTGTTTTAATCTAAAAACAACCGAAGTTCTACTATTGTCTACATTTTCAATTTTATCCTTATTTTCATCTATATCTGTATCTTTATTTTGTTCCGTACAACTACTCACTGCAGTAGTCCCACCCAATAATGTTGCCATAGTAGCTAACTTAACAGCTCTAAGTTTCATTTCAGACTTTATCTTAGCAATTTTTTCTCGAATATCCATCTCATTACCTTTCCATAAAAGTTGATTTTAACTCTGGTCTTAAGTATAGCATAAAAAATCATACAAGTCTACTTTTTTCTACATTCCGCGCACCACACGATATATCCCGCCTAATCCCCCAATATCCCAGCGTTCAACTGATGCAAAACCATCTTTCAGCTTACAACAAAAAAACGCCCTCAACCGAGAGCGCTTCATAAATTGGTGATCCCAACGGGATTTGAACCCATATTACCGCCGTGAAAGGGCGATGTCCTAACCATTAGACGATGGGACCATCTGTAGAACAAAAACGTTTATACAGAGGAAAAAACAATAAGTCAACACTTCTTTTCACTTTTTTTATAAAAAATCACAAAATTTTTCACAAACAGCGCCAAATCAGCCAGTTAGAAAAGAAATTATTTTTCATCCCCACCATTTTGCTCACGTGCAATAATATCTTTCATCATATCAATCGCCGGTGCCTCTTCCTCGATTTCAATCACCTCTTGCAATTTTTCTTCAGTATTTACAGCCACTTCAGATGAAACACTAGCATCTTCCACCGATTCTCCATTCTCTCCATCCTGAACTCTCTCCTCAACCGCTGTTTCATCCAAAACTTCCACCGGAAGAACCACTGTTTCCTCTTCCATCGGCTCTTCAGTCTTAACCTCAACATCAGCATCCTCGGTTACATCAGTCTGCAGAGTCGGTGCCTCAACAACCTCCACAATCTCAACCACTTCCCCATTATCATCCATCACCTCAATCACTCGTTCATCAAATACGACCTCAGGCGCCTTTTCTTCCGCCTCCACTGGCACAACCATAATTTGAGCCAAAGGAGAAGCAGGCTTTTCAAGCGCATCCACTTTATCACTCGTTTCCTGTAAAAAACGCAAAAACTCATCCGCAGACACCCCATCTTTTGCCACCGGTTTCACATCTTCAACAACCGCAACCGCCTCAGATACAGGCACCCCCGCAGCCGTAGCCACCTCTCGTCCTTTCACATAAATCACCGTCGCCTGAGAAAGTGGAGCCTGCTCACGTTGCAATTCCACCAATCCCCCTAGCAATACAAATAGTCCCAAACTAACTGCCGACAGTTTCACTTTGCTCTTCGCCATCATTTTTGCCGTTTTCTGATTTTCCATCTTAAACTCCGCATAACAATTACATAAATAGCATTATAAAACCGCCGGCAGATTTTTGCAACCCCTTACTTGATTTTATACTTCAAAAACATCAGCACCTTCCGCCCTTCATTTGAAACATTATCTTTCGAAATCTCAAGTTTACCAGTCAACGAGAGCATCCATTTCCGATAAAAATCAGCTGCATCCAAAATACTCCCAACATCATTCGTAAAAGTACGTCCATTCATCAGTTTTACCAAGCGAGCCACAAAAAGTTCACGCACCCCCGCATCAATCGCATCACTCTTAGAGCCAAATCCGCGCGGCATTTCTTCCATAATCTCACCGCTATCTTGATGTAACGCATACCACTTACCATCAAACTGTTTAACCACATAGTGCCGCACAAAGTCTTCTTTAAGCTCCGTCATCACCTCGTGAAAATTTGCCGCGTGCGATTCGTTGCGATATTCCGCCTGCTGCATCATATCCCAAAAATAGTGAAACGTCTCGTGAATAATAGTTTCCGCATCCGCCGTCTCAAACAAACTAATCGTCTTGCTTGCACTATCATACGCTCCTCGCGCTAACACATCAATTGTATTGCGATAGTTTTTAGCATCAGCCGCCACAATTTTTGCAAACTCATCATAAGGATCCGCCACATCGGGCACATAAAAGATATCAGATTTATTCTCTTGTGAAGTTTCCTCACGCACCGCACGCAAATCTCCATTTTGCTCAAAAAACGGCTTTTCTGCCAACTGTTGTTCAGTAAACTCCATACGTTCAACCAGCGCACGTGCATCCATTGCCCCTTGCGAGGTTATCCCCGCCCAAGGCAAAATCCCCGCACTATAACCACCACTAACGCGTGCCTCAGCCATAATCATAGAGTTATTCATCCGTTTAACCTGCTGAAAGTCCAAATATGCTAATTCCCGCACATACTCAGCCTCATCAGCGCGAATAGTTGCATATTTTTCTTTCACCGCTTCAAAAAGCTTATCATAGTCCACCGTTTTATAACTAATCATCTTCATATCATCCGGTGAAAGCTCTGCAAACTGTGCACTCCGCGTCAAGTTCACCAAAGGCTCCGGCATTTGTTGCCTAAAGATAAATTTATCAGCATTAACCCCCGGCAAATAATGCTCAACATATTCATACACATTACGCACCACTGCCTCTTGCAATTTATGTGCCGCCAAATACATTTGCCGATCCATAAAGTTACGCCGTTGCGCCTCCGTCAAAGAATAATCAAATCCTTCCATATCTTGCACAGCAAACGCTGCCCCTTTAAGCAACACTTCCTTAAGCTCGCTCTCACGCACCTGACGAGTATCAATCTCAAGAACATACCCCTCTCCGCGATGATAATAAACGTGATATGGTGTCCGTTTATCAAGCTGAACAAAACGCACCTGCATATCCGCAATGGTCGGATAATTCTCAAACAAAACCTTATGCTCTAAAATATCCCCTAAGCGCATATCTTCCTGAGAGTGCATCATCATTCGTTGCTGTAAAAATGCTGGATTAAACGATTCACCATCGCGATATGATTGTGCTTGAAAATACAAACGGGCATCTTCAGACTGTTGCGGACGCAACTCATTCACTAATGCCACCGCATCAATCTGCTCCAAAAATTTATCCATCCGGAAAATTTTCTCCACCACATCCAAATACGATGCCAACAAACGTTTATCCGCATCTTTCAAATACTCATACTGAGGCTGCTCCAAAAACGTCTCACTCGCTGTCAACGGACGAAACGCTTGCACATAACTTGCCGGATAAAAATTTTGATTACTCAAATCCTCAGTAAAATCTCCCTGATAGGTACGATACTTACCATACGCCTCGTTCATATCAATATCTTCAAAAAACACCGGAATCTTACCCACACCAAGCTTGTCTAATTCTTCGCCGCGTATTTTCCGTTGCTTATCCGCCGTATAAACCACATCAAGCAACTGCTCCAAATATTGCTGATTGTCATTATATTCAAAGTTTGTCTTCTCTGCCAAAAGTCGAAAATCTTTGTTATTCGCCACACCAGTTCGTTTGTCCCAATACTTATCAAAAAATGAGCGTCTTCGTCTAGTTTCCAACACCCCCATAATATATTTATATTGCTCTTCCGTAAAATCGTAAGTTTTCCGGTCTGAACGCGCCAAAGAATCAACCACATCTTCAATATCTGCATTTTCACGCTTATCAGGATGCATCTCAAGATACTTACGAAACACATCCGCTAACACCGCATCCTCAGCTTCGCGCCGTTTTCGATCGCCCTCCTCCATCAGTTCAAACAAATTTTTCTTAACTTGTCTGAGATTATCTTCAAAGCCGACCTCTTCATCTCCCTTTTTCGCAGCCATAGCCCGCTTGTTAAGATATTTATAAAAATCATCATAATACTGTCCAAGCCCATTCGCTGCCGAGTTACGTAACGCTGCCGCCAAATAAGCCTTAATTTTCTCAGTCTGCAATCTATAATCTTTAAAATATCCCTCCACATTCGCTTGCAATTTCATTCCATCCCAAGGAATAATGCGTGCTTCGCGGTCGCTAATTTCCATACGCCACTTTCCATCAGCCCCAAAATGCCAACCAGTCAACCGCCAAATCGTCTGCGGATCAGCATCTCTGCTGCGCAATGTCATCGCTTTGGTTAATTTATCCGTATCAGCATTTTTCGCGTTAATACCAATAAGAGAGTAAGAAACCGCCTGCTCAGGAATACGTTTTGCCAAAAAAGCAGCCGCATCAATCTTCTCAAGCTTAGGCAGCAAACCATCTACCAACTTCCGAGGTGTCAACCGACTATCCTGCTGATACAAACTAATGGCATTTGCCTCAAACACGCGTGCCGCCATCTTTGCTTTTTGCTCATCGCCAAGGGCAGAAAAAAAGCGGTCATACATCTCGTCGTACACCGCTTGAAATCCCTGAATTTCCCCTCGCTTTGCCTCTCGCTCTTTACGATTTTTGAGCTGTCTTGCCGCCAAATCCATCTGCTTAAGATTTTCTTTTAAGTTTGCCCCCAAAATTTTCTCAAACGCATCAGGCTTTTGCTCAATCAACGCCATCATATTTTTTTGGTAAAGTTCCAACTCTTCAGCACTCACCCCTTTAAGCATAATCTTTCGCCTTGCCTCGTCCAAATTTTTGCGCGCTAAATAAACACTTCCAGACGCCCCAGTCAGCATTGAGCTGCCAGCAAACGCCCCCAGTGCACTTTCAAGCAATCCTTCAAATAAATCTTGCGTATCATCCAACCCGACTTTGCGTACCAAATTTTCCGCTAACATCTGCTGTAAAACTTCACTCCCCGCCTCGCGTAACGGTGCCCCTAACATCTCTTCAGCAATTTTATGCGAGGTAAGCTTAGCATTTTTTGCAATAGTCTCTGGCAACGGATTAAACAATTTATCAATGGCAAACGTTACCCCCGCATTCGCCGCCGCCAATACATTAGCTTGGTCAACATCACCGCTCTTATCAAGCGTTTCGTTAAAAATTTCACCACTGTTCCCACCGGCAAAAAGCCCATACGTCGCCCCCGCACCAATCATACGTGACATACCGCCCATCGCCAATACCTGAGAAGACCCCGCTCCCACCACATTAGCAAGCTTATTCCAACTCGGTTCATCAGCAAACACATCTTGCGGCGCCGCCAAAAAACTCACATTATCCACGTCATCAGCGTATGTACGAAAGGCCTTACCCAAATCCTTAAATAATTGCCCCGTTTGTGGTAAAACAGCCCCCGAACCAGCGGTCATCAAGGTTGTTGCAAGCGAGCCATTTTCAAGATTTGCGCCAAACATCGTCAAAAGATTACCACTCGTGCGTAGTGTATTAGAACCAAGTGAGCGTACACCAGCACGTAAAGCTTCTTTTGCAAATTCTCTCCCATTAAAAGCCCCAAGCTTACCCTCATCGTATGCCCATTTATAAGAAGCAACTTCTTCACCAATTTGCTGAATTCCTTGCCAATAATTCGAAAGATCAGTTGCCTCGCGTAACCATTTTCCCGCCATCGTCAAGCTAGAAAAAGGTGCATCAACATCCACATTTTCTGCGCGCACTTGCGGCAACTCGAGGTTTCGTTCAGTTTCAAGATATTTAATCTTGCCAAATTCTTCTCCTAATTCGCGTAACACATCTTCTTCTTTGAGGCTGGTACGCTTCACCGCTTCTTCATCCTTGAGAGCAGAATCGCTATTTACAGTTTCCTCCTTGAGAGGAGAGTTATCATCTACAGTTTCCTCTCCTCTAAAGGGGGAGTTACCACTCACAGTTTCCTCCCTCTCGAAGGGGGAGGTGTAGGTGGGGGCGCCACCATCCAGCCCTACACCCGCCATACCATCATCAGCCTTGTCAAAATCATCATCAACCTTAATCATCTTAAATCCTTCCATAAAAAAACTTGCAACATAGTCATCCCCTAACCACCCTCCCCTATACGATAAATAGCCTACGCTTTAACGGCCAAACGTCCCTTAAAATAAAAACGTGCCCCTTTAGGCAACGCAGCTTCTTCAAGTGCCGCCAACGTATCAAATTGCGGATAAGAAAGCTCTCGCCGTTCTACTTCCGCACCAATCCGTTTAAACAACGCCTTTTTATCTTCCACATACGGCGCTTCCGCATAAAAACGTTGCCATATCTCGCGCTCATTACGCCCCGAATAAACCGTCTTAAGTAAGCGCTTTAATCCAGCAAAAGAGACATCATCACCAGTATTTTCCATAATCCCCATCTCAGCTTTAGTTTCAGCCAAAGCCTGCTTACGAAAACGTTTTTCCAACGCTGGTGTAATCATCCCGCCTTGCTCAGCAAACTCATCAGCAAGCGCAGTCTTCTTGCTGTAATAATTCTCATAAATCTGAAACGCAAGCTTAGCTTTCGCTTCTAAAAATGCATCATCATCCACATCTTCATCCGCCAAAAACACCCTATCCGTTAACGCATCTACGTCCTTATCAAACAACATCCCCGAAAAAGATTTATCTCCCTCCGCCAACATCAATTGACTATGAAGCGTCCCCACCTCATCAAGCGAAAGTTTGTTCTGACGATATGCTGCAATAAGATTATTTCCAATATGACGCACCTCTTCCGCCGAAAGTCTTTCTCCACGGTTAATTTTTTTGACAGTCTGATAAGCCTCCGCCAACGGCGCCGCCGAACGATATTCTTTTGTTCCCCACAGCACATCCGCATCATCTTCCGCCGTTAACACATAAAATTCTGCCGGTTTAAGGCTCCCCTCTTCTTTCGCCTGCCAATAAGAAAACGCCTGTTGATACGCCGCAATCTCTTTCTCACGCAAACGTTCTTCTTCCACCTGTTTAGCATACTTTTCATTCAACAGCCGTGTCTGTTCAATCCGTGTTTTCAGTTCACCGCTAAACTCCGGCAAATATTTATCAGCCAATCCCACCGCCTTATCAGGATCATTAAGCGCCAAATTCAAAATGCCCGTTTTAAGATATCCTTGGCGATATTGTGTTTTTTCTTCATCAGATAAAAATGGCGTCACATCAATTTCATCCACAGCGCGACTAACCAGTTTTTCACCCTTATCACCAGCAGAATGTGCTAACATATTCTGACTAGTAGCCAACATCTCATTTAAGCTCGCCTTACCAAAGTCAAAATTTTTCTTCTCGCGTAGTTTCTCCACATCCGTGCGATTTGCCTTTAAAAGTTCTCTACCATTTTTAAACCAAAACTCCGGACCATTAAACCTATCAGTAAACCGATTTTTCAAATCATCTTCCGCCGACTTAGAAATCGCATCAAACTCCTCAGCAGACTGCGCATCTCTCAATTGCACACGATATTTTTGCAACACTTCATCCGTTTCATAGCGCATCTGCTCAAAGTCAATCTCTTTCTTTTTTTCCAATGCTTCCCCGCCAGTTTCCGCCGCTTTCGCCAAAAATTCGGTTGTTCCATTGCCAGCATATTCTCGTTTCAGCCCCACCGGAATAGGTGTCGAACGTACCGTCTGTAATGCCATCACCCCACTACCACTCGTCTGTGGCACTGTTTGCTTATTTGCCATCTTTTCATCTCCTAAAATTTTAATGCCGATAAAGCACTACTTGCCCCACTCAGCAATGCTTGCTGATATTTATGTTTCGCTTTTTTATTTGCTTGCCGCGCGTTTTCATCCGCCACGCGCGCTTGATAAAGATAATTTTCCGCCTCGCTCTCCACCTGAAACCGTGCAGATAATATATTTTGCTCCAGTGCGTTATAGGTCGTCATCAAAGCCGTCATCGTCGTCGTGCTTTCCCCCATACCCGCTTCACCTGCTGCCGCCGCACTTTTTGCCACCGCTGCCCGTTGTTGCGAACGTGCAATATCTTCATTATACGCGCCCGTCAACCGCGCAATCCGTGCATTACGCCGATAAAGCTCCGCATCCTGCAAATATGTCGCAGCCTTCGCTTTTTCTTCATCACCCTCGTTACGACCTTTTAAAAAACCTGCAGCAAAATTAACCCCTACCGCCGCTGCTAAACCCAAACTCATTTTTCCATCCTTTCAAAAAGTTGATAATCATTTTCATTATAAAACTTCGGCAATATCTCAGTCGGATAAAATCCTAACATCAAAGCAAACCGTTCTCCTGCCGAAAATCCTTTTTTCACCGTCATCCGTGCCAAACACACCCTAAGCTCTCTCATTGTCATAGGAATGCTTCGTTTCAAAAACCTCACCGCCTCTCTCAACCCACGCCGCGCATTCCCCCCAACTAGCGCATAACAATCTACCGCCGATTGGTCTACTACATAACCAAACACCGCCAACACTTTTCCATCCTCTCCAATCAAAGAATACTTACCAACATTATCAAAATACCGCACCCCATCAACAGCTTCATCCAACTGCCAATGCTGTACCATCACCCGCCAAGCGTCCCCTCGTTGATATACTCTAATCATCTTTCAGAATCCTACTTTATCTCATTCACAACTTGGGGGAGAACGTCCATAGCAACCTTCTCCCCCCCAAAAAACACCGTCATTGCGAACCGCTCACGCCGTGGCATTTTCCTAAGATACATCCATCGCCGGCACAATCGCCAATATATTCATCGGCAACGGCGACTCATTTTCAATCAAAATAGACACCGCTTGCTCATCAACATTCGTCGAACCATTAAACAACACCTCTTTATTGCCAGAAAACAACCCTCGTGGTGAATTCATCTTCGCATCCGCCGTACGATACAAAATCTCACACAACGTTTTTTCATCTTGTCCAATCTTACCACCGCCAGAAAGATACAACATCAACAACAAATGGTTAATCCGTTGTTTCTGCCCAATGCCAGAACTCCCTTCATTGCCCACATAAATACTCTGCGGAATAAATTGACTCCTAACCGGCAGTCCAACCCAAACTTTCGCATATGTTTTCTTAATACTCACTTTACCATTCATCACAATCTGCGGCGGCAACACCACCCCATCAGCAAACAGCAAAACCTGTTTTCCCTCCAGATGTTGCAAACCAGATATCACCTCACGTACATCATCATCTCCGCGTTCAAATTTTACCGCCGCATCCAAATACATCGCCTGTTTAAGCGTATATTCCGCCACCGTCAAATTTGTCTCTTGAATACTCTTAAACGCACCAAAAGGATAACTAAGCGGCATCCCGTTATCCATCCATTCCACCGTACGCACCGTTTCACCATCAATAATTCTTCTCAACGAAAGCCACAACTCATCACGACAATCCTCCAAATTCGGAATCACCGCAATACTTTCCACCGCCCCACTAAAATCGTGCCGCGAAAGCGCCGCCACTTCCTGCTCAGCCGAAAAAGTAAGTGCCGTCAACGTTCCATCGCCCATCAAACACCAAAGCACCTTGTCTGGCACTTCCTGATAACTCATCGCCACAATGCGCGAGAAAAACAAATGCTTCCCCAAAAGCGAAATATCCATTTGGTCATAACCATCATTATAATAATTATACGTCAAATCCCTAAGCGAGAGCCCATACCTATCCGTAAAGAAAATATGCGCCCCCACAGCCACCGGCATCACCGGCTTGCTCCCCACATTAGAAATCTGTGAGATTTTAATATTATCCGACGCCATCGCCGCATTAGGCGAAACCGCATCAATATAAAACTCAGCCGCGCCCGTCCCCACAAAAAGCACATCACCAGCAAATAGCCACTTTCCTTCATTAAATTCAGTGTTTAACACCGGCACAGTAATAGCAGACTCAGCCGTCGCCTCACCAAATTCCTGATCAAGAAAGTTATCATAATCCCCATTCACCGAAAAACATACCTGCGGTCCCGTATCCGTATTTACCAAAAACGCAAATCGATTGCGGAAAAACGCCCCCGAAATCGGATACTCAGCCCCCGAATGCAACAGTCCTAATTCCCAATACGTTGTCCCCTCAACTGCTCCTTCAGCCAAAGGAACCACCCAATACACCGCCACTTCCCTTGGGCTAATATATTCCGAAATCTGAACAATTCCCCAACCATCGTGAGCATACCTCCAGCGCACCCCACCATCAGAACGTACCCCTTGCGTATGCACCGGCTTGTTTGTCCCAGTTGTCCCCTCAGAAACCGCACGATAATACTTCTTATCAGAATAACATATTTGATTCGTCTTTACCTGCATTGATGAAGTCCAAGGCAAAACATTATCTTCCCCTCCGCGCAAACGTACCAACCGCATAACGTCAGTTTCCTTAAACAAATCCGCCGACGCCTGCAAATGTAATCGACCATCCACCGCAATCCCTTTAATCGAAATATCCGTCGTATTCACCGGCAAAAATGGTCCCTTAAGGATAGGCAATTCCTCTAATCTCCAATCCGTATTCGCATAGCGTTTTAGCGTCATAATCGGAAATTTAGCATTAAAAACATATAAAACATCTCCATTCTGAATTGTCTGAATTTTCCAGCAAAGCTCCTCTTCATCCCATAAGTCAGCGTATGAATATGGCGATGCAATCTCAAAATATTCACTCTGTGCCCGCTCAGCCACAGCCGCAGACATCACCTCTCCAGCCTGATTTCCATTAACCAACACTTCGCCAATTCCTGTCGTTTTGAAATAAAAATCATTCTTCTTCAGCATATCTTCATTCTTAAGCAACTTTCCTTGCGCATAAATACGAATTTTCTTATGGCTAAATTCCAACATAAACGCCACCTTGTGACTATACTTAAATGGAACCAACAAACATTTCTCACTAACCATTTTTTCTTCCTTCCAATTTCCAAACCACTTCACCATCATAATAAAGCTTAATCAACGCTCCCGTAACCGTTCCATCATAGCGCGCATAAAACGAAGCATAACGCTTATCTTCATCCAACTGCCAACCACACACTTTCATCTCAAGCGCCTTCGTAAAAGCACTGATAACTGTGCCATCCACATCTTTGTAATAATACGCATCAGACGTCGTATGCAAACAACTCAGATAATACGTATTATTCTTATATGTCAGCGCATTATACCCATCTTTTGTCGTATAGAAAAACCTCATCTCAGCCGCTTCATCAGGCACCTTAAGCCCCGCTTTAAACACCACCATCAAGTAGCCGTTAGTAAAACGATAGCACAAACATTTAAGCTGCACATCAACACGCCCCACTGCCGTACAAGAAACAAAATATTGCGGTCTTCCCCAGTCACCATATTCACCAGATGAGCCAGTTTCTAATTCAAGTTCTACAGTCAAATTCTTGTCTTCATTCATAAACACCAGACCAGACTTCATCTTATACCCATCTTTATATACCCAATACGCAACATCCGTATTTTGAGGTGCCTTGTAAGAACGTCGCGGCAATCCAGCAATCTTCACCGTCGCATCACCAGGCACCGGCGTCACCGTCAAAATACACACATCCAAACAAGAAATTAGCTTCACCGTAAGCTCAGTCTTTTCAGATACTACCATCTCACCTGCCTGCGAATTATACCCATCCGCTCTCACCTCAAAACTAACCTTATCACCGCGTGTCACCAAAATCGAACGCCGCTCCTGACCGTTAATCACCACTGTCGCATCTTCCGGATATGCGATAATTTTAAACATCAGTGCCATCCCCTGAGGCGTCATCGCCACAAAATGTGTTCCACCGCGACGTTTCAAACTCCCCTCCGCAAGTGGAATAAAATTACGGCAAAGCTTCGCCGTTTTATCAAATTTAGCAATATCAGTGCGCCCCTCTAACCACGGACTTAATTCACCGCCATTAAATTGCACCTTAGCTGGTTTCAAACTCATAACAATCTCCCTTAAATAAAAAAAATTAACTTTTCCCCACCATCCCCCTCTCCTCCACCGTCATTGCGAGGTCGGCGCGTAAGCGCAACCTACCGTGGCAATCCATAAATAAACACCCCCCATACTCTCACCAGATCGCTTGACTTCACTACGTTCAGAGCGATGACATATTAAAAGAAACAAAACCATACTCTCTTTTCTCTGTCATCCCTCTCAGGGTGCCCTACTCCGGCACCCTGAGTCAAGGGATCTCCCTCTTTTCTCTGTCATCCCTCGGCTTGCCCGCAAGCCGTCAAGGGATCTCCCACTCCACGCCACAGCCCGTCATTGCGAGGCGCGATAGCGACGTGGCAATCCATACTCTCTTTCCTCTGTCATCCCTTGGGGCAACGCCCCGTCAAGGGATCTCCTTCCACAAACATTTCCACCTTGACAAACAAAAAAAAGAGATTATAATTAAACATACTATATGGATATTTTATTGGTACGATGCATACATCCCCAATAAAAAATAGTATCCATAGATGTCACCGGTGTGATGTATGCATCCCCGGTAACTCTTTTTTAGGGTAGTTCCTTTATGTTGCAACAAGTCCCTCAATAACTGTATTTCCCCCATAGCCCGCTCGTTAAAAATCACACTCTCAACCCACCGCAGCCAAAACCGTTGCCTGTGGCGCTGCCACCATACTCTCACGAGATCGCTTGACTTCACTGCGTTCAGAGCGATGACATATTAAAAGAAATAAAACCATACTCGCTTTTCTCCGTCATCCCTCTCAGGGTGCCCAACTTCGGCACCCTGAGTCAAGAGATCTCCTTCCACAAACATTTTCCCCTTGACAAACAAAAAAAAGATACTAATATATAACCTAGCTGGCTGGTATTTTACCCGTGCGATGTATACGTCCTAAGTAAAGCATAGTACCAGCGGAGTTACCGGTGTGATGTATACGTCCGCCGGTACCTTTTCTTTAGCGTAGTTTCTTCACCTTTTTCTTCATAGAGGTTATTAACCCAGTTCTCTCATCCAACCGAGTACCGGATATCTTTTTTATCAAAGAAGGAACTTCTCTTTCCCTCTCAACCACTGAAACATACCCAGCATATCCACTCGTTGCACCATTCGGAATATAGCTTAGTTCCTGATTTCTAATATTTTTTCCAGCTTTAACCGTCAACTTTGGCGCTTTCACCAAATCACCTACAACATTAGATATTTCTTGCGAACGCATATTTCCATCTCTCACCCGTCTTTCATAAATATGCTCAACCCTATCTGCTTTAATCAACAACTGATTATCTCTCATTGGCTTAACCCCTTCTTTATACCGAATATCATTCAGTTCCATCAGTGCCTTCCGTGAAAACCGTCCCATCTCAATGTCAGAATATTCTTGCGTTTTGAGCTGTCGAGCCAATTCCTTTGTTCCTCGTTTAATCGCTTGCCGATTAAACGCAGACCCAATCGCTCCGCCCACACCTCCGCCAGCAACACCCCCTGCTAGACCAATCCCCAAATTAGCCGCCGCATAACGAGCCTTACGCCCAAACGAAGCATTTTCATCAGGCTTTTCCAAATTCACCAAAGATGTCGCCGCCAAAGCACCTTCAGCCGCCCCCACTTGAGGCATTAAAGCCCCTGGATAAGCAACATATTGAAAACCTTTCGCCGCCCCACGCACCAGTTTATTAGAAGACGCCGCCGCTTTCGTAACTTTACCCGTTGTAGCCGCCATCCCTCCTGAAGCACCAAGCGCCAAAGTACTATAAGCTGTCTTCACTCCCTCATATAGAGCCTTCTCCATTTTGGTTTCAGGTTGAACAACATTCTCAAGCTCCGTACGATATCCATTCCCCGTAAGCCAGTTTCCCGCACGCATATACACGCTCATCGGGTTCACTGGAGAATCCACCACTGCCTGCATCCCCAGTGCCACATATCGTGCCGTTTCAGAGGTCGCAATCGCTTCAGCAAGCTTATCAACAATCCCATCTTCTCGAACTGGTTTAAGATTAGAGTTACGTTGCTGTAACTTCGTCAACCGTTTTTCATATTGCTTACGGTCAATTCTCTCTTGCAATGCCGCCGCATCTGCACGTTCCTTCTCTTCACGCTCCATCCGCGACTGAGCAAGAGCCAAATCCGCCAATACGCGTTGTTGCTTTTCCGTTTCATATTTTTTCTTCGCCGCAGCAAAACGTTCCAATATCTGCCGCCGCTTTTCATCAGTTAACCTATCTTGTACTTCATATAACATTCTAATTTATCCTTTCCCAATATTCCCATACCGTTGCCCATACCACCACTGTCATCCCTCTCGCTTTTCTGTGTCATCCCTCTCAGGGTGCCCCATTCCGGCACCCTGAGTCAAGGGATC
>JAMPED010000034.1 GCA_023665325.1 Acetobacter sp. | reverse complement strand
TACTCGGTAGCTCAAAAACAACTTGTTACTATGATTTTGAAGAAAAAACCTGCCAACAATATGGCTATGTAGATACTTGCCCTGATGGACAATCTGGAACTAAAGTCACAGGAGTCCATCTCGGGTACAATACTAATGCTACTTGCTACAAGGATTGTATAGATGACAAGTGTGATGAAAATAATTACTGGTTTGAAGACCATTCTAGTAATGAGGTAAATTATGAGAAACGTGGAAATTGCTATAAAGCAACAAGCTGCAACAGTAGTCTAGGTTATTGCGCATCTGCCAGCGATATTCCATCAGGTTTTAAGGCCAATACAAATTATGTACATTACGTTCTAAAACCTGGAGATACTTATCCAACAGGTGTATTTAGTTGCTTTGGTTCTTATTGCCCATCAGGATACACAGAATCAAATGGAGCCAGTGATTATTTTGAATATGCTTATCCAATATCAACATCAACTTGTGTGGCTAATAATAAAACACTAACTTGCTATAAAGTTTTGTGCAAAAACGATGTTGATACCTCAGTCTTTACTTCGACATCTAGAAGTGTAGCTGGTAAAGAGTGTTTGAAAGCAACAGGATGCACATCTGCATATACCTCTAGCAGTGGCGGCAAGTTAGTTGCTGAATCTAATGGTATTAAGTGTTATACTAAAGAAGAAGATAAATGTTGGTTCAAACTAAGTATAACAGAGCCAGATCTATTTTCACAAGGAACAAGGAATTATAGTACGACTATATATGTATCAAGTGATGATCACGGTGTAGACTGGAGAAATGGTAGTATTGTCGTGGGGGTTGATACTGTGTATTATTGTCCAAATGCTGAATATCCCAGAGAAAGAAGCGGAAAATCTATCAAGATAAGCTATCAAGGAAAAAGAACGAGTGGAACTTTATCAATATCATCAAGTGACATTGATAAAGTATGTGAATCCTCTGGTGGATGGTTATCTAATATACCAAATCCATATATAAGTTCTAATGGTCAGTCGAACTATTGTGAACAGAAATAGTGAAATACATAAATTTATATTTTTCAATACATTAGTATCCCAAGCACCTTACAGAATCTACTGTAAGGTGTTTGGGAGAGAGGATTTTTACCTACCGGCGAGCAATGATACGGATGAAATTGTATCCCCCATTCCTACGAGAGTTTTGGGTTTATCAATCAGAATTGTCGGTACAGCACTAACGGAATAACCATCAATTTCGCATATACCTGTTTCAAGAAGTTCTGGCTTATTAAGCATTACAGCAAGAGATGAAAGTTCTTTTATTCCTTGATCTGAAACAGGATGCCCTAAAGTTTTTGATACATCTTCATATCTAGCTATTTCTCCGTTATACGCTTTACTAGAAGAAACAACAGCGGCTGTCATCATTCCTTTAAGATTTTGTTCTGCAGAATAAGGAAAACGCGAATCTTGAATAGTCAGATACAAACCAAACATATGAAGCTGAATACGCTTTACATTAAGTTTTTTCTTTAAAAACAAAATAGCTTCAAACAAATTACAGCTATTTGTTTCTGTTTCGGTACGTTTAGCTAATTCATCTTGCCCGCTAATCTCTAACAAATCTATTGTCTCGCGTTCATTTAAACCTATCGAATCGGCAAGTGGGGCAATCTTTTCAATAATTGCCTGACGAATGATTTTATCTTGCGTAGAGGCTACTTCCAAATGAACAATTAGCTCCGGATTAGCTTGTTTCCACTTCTTAATTACTGGAACTGCATTTTCAATTAACTGTTCCCCACCTAAGTGAGATAATAAAGGATGAAAACCTGACATCAAAAGATAATCAACTTTATTATTATTCATATACGATATGAACCCCTTGTTCATTACCAAATGCATATTAAGCGGATCATAAGTCGCAATAAACCGGTTAGATTTAGGGCAAGTAAATGTTATACCATCTAACGTAAAGGTATCCCCCTTATCAAACTCAATAATCCAATGAATAAGCGGAATATCATCTTCGCGTGAAATTTCTGTTGCTTTCTGCAACTCCCCATTATTATCAATACCTAATAGATTCGGTAAATCTAAAAATTGTTCTGCTTGGGTTTTGGGGTGAGAATTTGTATGGGCGATAACCTTGTTTATACCTAATAAAGCTAAGGCATTTGCAATAATTCCACCTTGTCCGCCCATTTGTAGACGATCATAACCAAGATTTTGCGCCATCCAGCTATAAATATTGATATCTTCAGTTACCCATTCCTCAGCAATACCACGGCTGAAACATTTGATAATTCCTATTAAAACATCTGTTGGTTTTTTAAAGCAGGAGAGTTTAATGTCAATCACCTCTGAGGCTGAAATATTATTTTTAAGAAGCAACTGCTTAAGTTGCTCTCCACTAAGTTTGATAATCGCATCAATATTTGCATTAAACGCTGTGGCAGCTGATGGAATTTGCTTTAACTTTTCAAACTGTTCTGGAACAGATTGATATTTTTGGGTCCACAATGTTTTTAGATTATCATTATTCATAACAGCTCTCCTATTTCATAAAAACTATAATAGCAGAACGTTAACTTATTTTTAGATTTCCTCAACAGCTGTTGATTCGTTATCAACATAAAGATGCCAATAATTGCGTCCAATTTCTCCACAATCGGGACATATTGGCTGCCAGATATTTTCTATGTGTCCGCAGTTTGCACATACCCATTGAAAATCTTTGGGAAAAGCTTCTAGGTTTTCACCTTTGCTCATTTCATCTAATCTTTTTTTGATGGAATTAATAAAATTACCCGACTTAACTGCACCATTTTTGTGTGTTTTTTCATCCATTTCCTTATACATATCGGCAATTTTCTGTGTTGCAGGATTCTTCAATAAGAATATTTTGCATTCTGTTTTTGCTTTCGCAAATTTTTTTGCCTTAATATATAACTCTGCTAATATAAGATTATTAAGCGATTGACGCTTATTATTAACTAAAGCCAATTTTTCCATTCGTTGGATTTTTTCAGCCTTACTGTCTTTCGGAAACAGATTGAGGTATGCTTCTGCTATTTCGTACGAGGGGTTTTCCACCCACATCCGATAAAGCACATTTTCTGCCTTGCGGGTTTGTTTATCATTTTTGACATAATATTCTGCTAAATCCAGTGCGGCAGGGATAAGTTTATTATTTTCATTCAGCGCTTGTGTAATAAATTTGAAATATTTAGTTTTATCCTTATCTGCTTTAGCCTGTTTAGCTAATTCATATAATGCAACAGCTTTAAGGCGACTCGCTTTTTGTGGGGGAGTAATATTTTTTTCAATGCCAGCTTCGAGAACTTCTAAGGCACCGAGCCAGTCATTATTTTGAGCACGTAGTAAAAAAGCACTACCGATAACCCAGTATAAATCTTGCCGAACTTCAAATGCTTGATTAACTGTTTTTAAAGCTTCGGTAAATTCCTTCTTTTCCATCTGTGCTTCCAGTGCAGCTTTCATTCCGACAAGCTGAATATCTTCATTTTCCATCAATTTTTGCGAAAGTTGCTCCATTTTATCAAAATTTTTTTCGCCTTTATAAATTTTAAGTTTAAGCATATCAATAATTGCATCTTCACCAATAATTTCTTTTAAACTAGCTAGATGGCGACGAGCATCATCCATCAAACCTGCTGTGATGGCACTCATTGTTTTAACGATTAAAATGGCTGCCTCATCAAACTGATTGCGGCTCAATACAATTTTATTATTGCTATTTTGTTGGATAATCTCAATATTTTCTTTATCTCCTGCAAAGGAGTGATTAGATATCAAAACATCTTTTTTTAACATCTGATCCAACATTTGAACTCCTTTCAGAGTAAATTCTATCAAAGCAAACAATGCAAATAAATACATCATTGCCTCGTATATTGGAAGAGCGTAAATTTTATCAGACACTTGGAGAACAAATATACTACGATGATCAGCACTCCAAAAAAGAAAAGCGAGGAACGCTAAAATGCTTGCTGATTTAAAAAGATATTTAACCATTCATTTAGTCCTTAGTTGTTTTTTTTGGTGCGTGAGTTGCAAAATCTTGCCGGAGGGCAGATAATTCAGCAGAAAGAATCTGCGAGATAGCGCTATCAAACAGTACCTTTTGTTTAACGTGTTCAAGCCATTTCGTAAATTCCGGATTTAACTCTTCATAAAAAGATGCCCGATTTTGTTCTATGAACTCTATCGCATCTTTAAAATTATGAGCATTGACAAGATTTGTTAAGGTATTGATTAAAAGTTGTTGTTCATCGGTTTTCTTTTCTTTTTTTAGTACAACGACCTTATCAAGGTTAATACCAGCAACTGTATCTTTTATCATCTCAATACTTTTGGCAACGGCACTGCGATTTTCTGTTTCTTCTTCATTTTCTTTAGTTGGAGACGCAAAATTTAAGTTTGCAACAATTTGCTGGTATTGCTCAATTAACTGCGCATCATTTAAAATTGTTACATTTTCAAGAGAAAGAATATCTCGAATTTGTGATTCAATATTTTCTTGCCCCTGCGCCAGTTCCGCTAATATAGCAATTTCTTTTGCATAACTTCGACTATATAATACATTTTCCTTAATTAGCAAAGCAAGGCTTAGAATCAGAGCTTCTTGATTTTTACTTTCTTCCACAGTCTCCATCCGATGTATCAATTTTTCCATCTGTACATTTAGTAATTCAACTTTTTTATTTCCTACTTCATTCTTCAAAGCACTTAGCCCTTCTGCCACCAAATTAACCATTCCTGTATTAGACGCAATTTTTTCAGCATTTACAGAAACTGCTGATGGGATTTTTTCTAAGTCACTGATTCTATTATTTTGTATCTGTAGTTTAGTTAAGATGGACTGATACTGAGCGGTGTTATCTGTATTTCTCGATTCGGTAATTTTGACAGCAGCGGCAATCCCAGCTCCTTCTAATACAGAAATTCCTAGAATAATTGCGCCCCACTTTAAAGCCTTGGAAAAGCTTTTTTTATTTGTTGATGCTGCTGTTTTTTCAGACATTTTACTACTCCTTGTGTAATAGTTGTTTGCATTCTATCAAAATATAGTTTATAAAATAAAAAAATAAACTTCAATCTTTTTGGAAATGAATATGATAGTTTTGGGTATTGAAAGCAGTTGCGATGAAACAGCTGCCGCAATTGTAAATGATAAAAAAGAAATTTTAGGCGAAGCTTTATTGTCTCAGGAAGAACATAAGGCATTTGGCGGTGTTGTGCCAGAAATTGCAGCACGATCTCACTTAGAGCATATTGATAGCATTTTGGAACAATGTTGCACCAGAGCAAATATTAAGCTGCAAGATATTGATGCAATTGCCGCGGCATCTGGTCCAGGGCTAATTGGAGGTGTTATTGTTGGCGTAATGACCGCAAAAGCATTGTCAATCTCTTTAAATAAACCGTTTATAGCCGTGAATCATCTTGAGGGACACGCCTTAGCTGCCAGAATTACAAATGATGTAGTATTTCCATATCTACTCTTACTGGTTTCAGGAGGTCACTGTCAGATTCTTATTGTTAAGGATGTTGATAAATATGAACGCTTAGGAACTACAATTGATGATGCCGCGGGAGAAGCATATGATAAAGTTGCAAAGATGCTTGGATTAGGTTATCCTGGGGGTCCGGCTGTAGAAAAAATGGCTGCAACAGGCAATGAGGAGCGCTTTTCATTACCACGGCCATTGATTGGCTCAGCAGATTGCAACCTCTCTTTTTCTGGACTTAAAACAGCTGTTCGTAAAATTGTTGAAACATATTCGCCTGATGGTAATATTATGCACGCGGATATCCCTGCACACGATATTGCAGATATTTGTGCTTGCTTCCAACATACTGCAACTGATTGCCTCTGTCGTAAATTAAGCAAAGCTATTACTTATTTTAAGCAAAACTATCCTGAAGGGCGGCACTTAGTTGTTTCTGGCGGTGTAGCATCCAATACATATCTGCGTGAAAGACTGCAAATATTGGCACAAAAAAATGAGCTTATTTTTGCAGCTCCGCCGATTCGCTTTTGTACAGACAATGGTGTGATGATTGCTTGGGCAGGATTAGAGCGTTTTCGCAAAGGTTATATAAGTTCGCTTGATTTCAAACCACGACCTCGTTGGCCTTTGGATACGGAAGCCCCTAAAGCTGCTGGTGCTGGTGGCGTTAAAGCTTAAGGTTAAGAAGATGCGTGACAAATCTGAGATTTTAAAAATTATGGAAGTTTTTCAAGCGGAAAACCCCAATCCGCAGTGTGAGTTAAACTTTAGTAATGCATACACATTATTAGTTGCTGTGGTGTTGTCAGCGCAAACAACAGACAAAGGAGTTAATCGGGCGACTGAAGAGCTTTTTAAGATTGCTGACACACCACAAAAAATGCTTGAATTAGGTGAGGAAAAACTTATTTCATACATTCGTACTATAGGGCTATTTAATAATAAGGCGAAAAATATTATTTCTTTAAGTAAAGATTTAGTTGAAAAATATGATGGTATCGTACCTGAACACCGCGAAGATTTAGAAAGCCTTGCGGGTGTCGGGCGAAAAACAGCGAATGTAGTGCTTAATGTATGGTTTAAAAAGCCAGCTCTTGCAGTTGATACACACGTTATGCGTATTTCTCACCGATTAGATTTTAGTCAAGGAAAAACACCTCTGATGGTGGAACAAGATTTACTAAAAGTTTTACCAACTAACTATATCATCAATGCAAACCATTGGTTGGTTTTGTTTGGACGTTATATTTGTAAGGCGCAGCGTCCTGAGTGTGATAAATGCCCTATTTCCTCTTTTTGCTATTGTGCGGATAAAAAGTGTTGATGCACTGGACTTTTTAAATTTTAATAGCTAGAATTTCTGTAAATGAATTGGATGGCTAAAATAATGAAAATTGAAGAAAATTTAAACAATATACCTAAATGTATATCTAAAACAGCTATTTGGCTGTTATTAGCTTATGCTATGGTATTTGCTGTGTGGACAATATTTTTTACAGAAACAGGAAACGGAGATAATGTTGAGCATATACATTCAACGTGGCTTGTAGCGTACGGTAAAATACCTTATAAAGATTTTTTCCAACATCATAATCCAATGCTATGGTTTATATTTGCACCATTTATAAAGTTTAGTAGCGATGCTCTTTTTTTGCTTGATATGGCACACGCTATAGGTATTTTGGGGGGAATTTTAACTTTTTATATAGTTTATAAAATAAGTACTCGTTTTTTTGCCGTCTCATCATATTCGACGTTGCTTAGTTTGCTTATCTTATGTCCTCCTTATTTTTATGTTTTTTGTTTTAATTACAATCCAGATACATATATGGCTCTGTGCTATGCCGCTGGATTATATTACCTATTTTCTTATTGGGAAAATCCTAAATTAACATCTCTAAGTTTTGCATTTACAGCTTTCTTTTTAGCTTTTTTATTTACACAAAAGATTTTAATGATTTATGCAGTGCTTGGAGTAATTAGTGTTGTTGTGTTTTATAAAGAAAAAACGTCTATAAGCGATATTATCTTTGCGCTATTGCTGCCATTATGTGGAACATTGCTCTTTGTTGCTTATTTATATTACTATGATGCACTAGAACTTTATATAGAATCCAATTACCTCTTTAATGTCAGAATGCAAGATTATTATGGAGATGGGAAAATAGATGTTGCTGATTATGAGAGGTTAATTTGTTCAACAATATTGGCAAGTATAAGTATTTTATGCTTTTTTAAGTCGTCTAATAAATATTTCAAAATTATTGCTATTTTGTTTGCTGTAGAATTACCATTACGTTGTTTTTATTTTGCTATTTCTCCGTATTATATGCTACCTTTAATGATTTATATTGTATGTTTGAATGGTGTGCTTATCGAATATCTATCTAAAAACAGTATCCTTTTTATTTATGCTATTTTGATGATATGTTTTTATTATGCAGTTGTATCGGTACCACGTTATTTGCAACTGCGTGGCAAAGATAGAAGTTTTTCAACATATATTTCTCAAAATACGACACCTTGTGATTATGTTTTGAATAGTTACTTCGCAAATCAGTCTATTACAACAAAAGATCCACATTATTATTGGTCAATGTTGGGACATATTGATATTGTGGGAGATGAATTAGGCATAATGCCTGCACCAAACCTGACAGAACTAGTATCACAATACAAACCTAAATTAGTTTATGCCGAGGCATATTGGAATAGTTATTACCAACATCGAGGACAAAATGTTTTATGGCAAATTGTGGATCCTAATGTTATTGAACAATATTATTTACCCACACCTTTTTTAGGTCTTTATATCTTAAAATATGAATATCGAGGAAAGAATTGCCATTATGATACCTCAATAAAGGATTGGATATATGAAAACTAAATATTTGAATATCTTTTTATGGTCTTTTCTTGTTATAATGTCTCTTTGTGGCATATATTTTTATGGTATTATACTAAAAGCGAATGGAGATAATGTTGAACATTTGCACTCCTCTTGGCTCATCTGGATGGGATATATTCCATATAAAGATTTCTTTCAACATCATAATCCCCTGATGTGGTATTTATCAGCTCCCTTTGTCGCTGGTTTTATTGATAATATTCATATTTTTGCAATTTTTAACTGTGTTGGTGTTGTCACTTTATTACTAATGACTTACTATCAAGCAAAAATCTTACGAATAAGTGGGGCGGGTTATTTCGCAGCATTATTTAATGCCGCAATAATGATTTCATCTTACTCTATTTTATGGTCAACAGACTATCGTCCTGATACGTTTATGTATTTATCCTTGTTTGTTGGTTTATATTATCTATTTATACATATAGAAAAGCAAAATTTAGCATCTTTGGTTGTTAGTTTTTTATGCTTTTTTTTGAGCTTTATGTTTACGCAAAAAGTATTGCTTAGCCTTATTATTCCAGCAGGATATATCTTATATTGGCTATACTGCCGTAAAATCAATATTAAAAATTTTTTGTATGCTTCAATTTTACCGATATTATTGCTAGGGAGTTTTTTGTGTTATCTTTATTTTTATGACGCATTAGATGTATATTGGCGTTCTAATTTTCTGTTTAACACCCATATTCCTGAAATATTTTCTTCCCACCGCATTATCTTCCCGCCATTTGAATATATTGATTTTTATTTTTTTATTCCTTTGGGTAGCGTTGCTGCAATTTATTTTTTGTATCGTGGAAATTATATTGAAGTATTGCTAAGCCTGATTTTTGTGGAAGAAACATTTTTACGTTTATTTTATTTCTCAGGCTTTTTACATTATTCTATTTTTTGGCTTATCATTGGTATTATGTTGACGGTCTTGTTTTTGGATAAGTTTACTCAAATCAAACCGTTTGTCGCGCTCCTCGGGTGTGTTTATCTATTATTTATGCTGTTTTATAATTATTTCGTTACATATAAAAGAGAAATTATAAAATATGATACCTTAAACGGACACGAACTGGCATTTCATTTATTAACACCTTGCGATTACGCAATAAATGGATATTATTCAGTTTATAATCTAAAAGCCAAAGATGCTGGATATTATGCAATTTTATTGGGGCAAATAGATGTTTTGGGTGAAAAAGTTGGTATAGCTCATCGAGATAATCTTAATGAACTTATCCGAACGAAAAAACCAAAAATTATTTCTGGTGAAATATATTGGGATACATATTGGGAAGAACGTGGCAAAAAAATTGCAGCACATAAAATAGAAAAAAACTTATTGGATACATACTATGATTATAGCGGTATGGGAAATATATTTGTACTCAAACCACAATTTCAAAAGCATCAATGCGTTTATAATGGTAAAGATTGGAAATTTATGGATTAGAAATGTTTGATATCAAACTAGGACTAAAGATTTTACGAGAAAATGTTAAAATTGCCCCCGAATCCCCTGGTGTTTATCGGATGCTTAATGAAAAAGGGGAAGTATTATATGTTGGTAAAGCGAAAAACATCAAAAAAAGAATTGTTGCTTACACACGGATAGAGCAGTTGACTATTCGTCTACAGCGAATGGTTGCCGAAGTCCGTAAAATGGAGTTTATTATTGTAGAAAATGAGAACCGTGCGTTAATTGTTGAAAATGAACTCATAAAGAAACTACATCCAAAATATAATATCTTACTAAAAGATGATAAATCATACCCGCATTTAATGCTAAATCTGCGAGAAGAATATCCAGCACTACGTAAATTTCGAGGCAACAGAAATGATAAATGCAAATATTTTGGTCCATACGCTAGTGCAGCAGATGTTAATAACGTAATGGATATTATTCAGAAAATTTTTATGTTACGTAGTTGCCGAGATAATGTTTTTCATAATCGAGAGCGTCCGTGTCTTTTATATCAAATTAAACGTTGTTCGGGTCCTTGTGTTGGTAAAATCAATAAAGAAGATTATGCGCAGTTGGTTAAGGAAGTTATTGCTTTTTTGGAAGGAAAAAATATTTCTATTCAAGAAGAACTTTCACAAAAGATGCAACAAGCTAGTGAAGATGAAAATTTTGAACAAGCTATTATTTTTAGAGAACGTATCCGAGCTTTAACTGGTATTCAAACGCACGCTAATTTGGAATATTCAGGTCTCAAATCTGTCGACATCATAGGTATAGCACAAAAAGAAGACTGGTATTGTATCGAAATTTTCTTTATTCGTGGTGGGCAAAATTGCGGAAATGCACCATATTTCATTAAACAAACAGAAAATGCAACAGCCGCAGAAGTTTTAGAGGCATTTTTAAGTACTTTTTACACCAATCACCTTACCCCAAAAGAAATATATCTCTCTGAACCATTAGAAAATAAGGATTTTTTAGAAAATGCCCTAATGGTTAAAATAGATACATTTACTAAGGGAAATAAATTTAAACTAATAGATAATGCGAAAAAAAATGCATTAGCAGCTATTGAGCGCCGCTTGGCGGAAAATAGAAGTATTCGTGCGCACTTGGAAGAAATGCAGACTTATTTTGATTTACCTAAACTCCCAGAACGTATTGAAATTTATGATAACTCACACAATCAGGGAACATATGCTGTTGGGGCAATGGTTGTTGCTACGCCAGAAGGGTTTGATAAAAAGTCTTATCGAACATTTAACATCAAAGATCCTGCTATTACAAATGATGATTTCGCAATGATGAAAGAAGTTTTAAAACGTCGATTTGACCGAATGGCACCAGATAATAAACCAGATGTTATTTTGCTAGATGGGGGGATAGGGCAATTGCACGCTGTACACGAGAGTTTAAGTGATTATGATTTATCTGGTATCAATATCATTGCTATTTCAAAAGGTGTAGATCGTAACGCTGGAAAAGAATTTTATCATCAGGTAGGGAAAGAGAGTTTCGCACTTCCATATCGTTCAGCAATCGCATTCTATCTGCAAAATCTAAGAGATGAAGCACATAGATTTGCCATTGGTACTCACCGTAAAAAACGAGCAAAATCAATGAATAAATCAAGCCTTGATGATGTGGATGGAATTGGCGCAAAACGTAAACGAGATTTACTTAATCATTTTGGTTCAGTTGAGGCAATCAAAAATGCTTCTGTCGAAGATATTGCCAAAGTCTCGGGTATCAATAAAAAAACGGCTGAAAACATTTATAATTACTTCCATAAATAAAAAAACACATTATAATCAAAGGTAAATTGAACTCAAATCATTGGAAAGGAAAGTGTCGTGTACAGTTTACCGAACTTGTTGACAATATCAAGAATCGTAGTAATTCCGCTTATTTTCTTATCAGTTTATTTTGACTGTTGTTCTTTTAATTATTTCGCAGGTGTTTTATTTATTGCTGCCTCAATTACTGATTATTATGATGGTAAATTGGCGAGAGCTCGAGGCGAAGTTTCTGCGTTTGGTCGTCTTTTAGACCCTATTGCAGATAAATTGCTTGTGGCAACAGCATTAGTTGTTTTTTTGGCAAAAGGTATGGTTAGCGAGATATCATATATCCCTATTTTTGTAATTTTATGTCGAGAATTATTAGTTTCTGGATTACGTGAGTTTTTGCGTGAAGTCAATGTGGGACTTCCGGTAACACGTTTAGCAAAATGGAAAACAGGTTTTCAGATGGTTGCTTTAGGAATGATTTTCTTTAAAGGATGGTTATTTTGGGGAGCTCTTGGTGAAATGTTATTATGGATTGCTGGGGTCTTGACATTTATTACAGGATATCAATATTTCGCAAAAAGTCTTGAATATATCAAAGCAGAAGAAAAAATAAAAACAGACACAAATTCCCAAATTTCTAAAAACAAAAAATAAAGGCATCTAAATGCAAGAGGCTCAAAAACATATTTTAGTTGTTGATGATGATACACGTTTAAGAAGCCTTCTCCAACGATATTTGAGAGAACAAGGTTTTTTGGTTTCTGCAGCAAAAGATGCAGCTGACGCTGAGGGCTTTTTATCTATTTATAAGTTTGATATATTGATTGTTGATATTATGATGCCCAAAGTTACGGGAACAGAGTTTTTATATAACTTACGGCAGAACGATAATAATACACCGGTTATTCTATTAACAGCAATGGGAGAAACCGAAGATAGGATAAAAGGTTTGGAAATAGGGGCAGATGATTATATTGCTAAGCCTTTTGAGCCCAAAGAACTTGTTTTACGCATCAATAATATTTTGCGCCGCACAATACAAGCAAAAGAACAATCATCTAAATTGTTATTTAATGGAATATCTTATGATTTGGAAAAAGGTGAATTGCGGGCAAAAGATGGTGCAATCATTCACATAACCCCTGTTGAACGCACCCTATTAACCTTATTCGGGCGCAAAATTGGCGATGTCCATACCCGCGAAGAATTAGCCGAGATATTGGGAGTTGCTGAAAATTTACGAACAGTGGATGTCCAAATTACTAGATTACGTAAAAAAATTGAAGCAGATACCAAAAATCCGCGTTATTTACAGACAGTGCGCGGTAAAGGGTATATGTTAATTTCTGAATAAAAGGAGAATAAAATGCATATAAAATTTCCGAATAAAATGGAAAAAATATTGCAATATTTGAAATTGAAAATGTTGCCTAATACATTATTTTTTCGCACAATGCTTTTAATTTTTGTACCATTGATATTGGTGCAAATTGTTTCAGTATATGCTTTTTTTAACGGTAACTGGGAAAAAGTGGGCAAGCGATTATCTGATAATCTATCAAATAATATTACCTTTGCAATAGAACTAACTAGCAAAGACGCTGCGCTCTTGCCTGTTATTCAAGAGTTATATCAAAATGAATATAACATCTCCGTTGAACTTATCACAGGCGAAGAACAGCTTACAGTAAAAAATAATACCCATTACAGCACAGAGTATAAAATAGTAACAGGTTTTTTGGAAAATTCTTTGCATAATAAATTCCCTCAAGCCATTACTAATGTTTATTTAATGAATGGTAGAGATGATGTTGTTGTATTGGTTGAAGCACCAAATGGTCTTTATCGTTTTACGACTTCAACAAAAAAGATTTTCAGCACCTCTATTTTTGGTTTTGTTGCGTGGATGGTTGGAACATCTTTGCTTTTATTTTTGGTTGCTACGTTGTTTTTACGCATTCAAGTTCGTTCTATTGCCACATTGGCACAGGTTGCTGAAGATTTTGGTAAAGGTATCAACACCCCATTTAAACCGTATGGTTCTTCAGAGGTCAGAAAAGCTGGTATTGCATTTATTAAGATGAAAGAGCGTATTCAAAAACAAATTTCTGAGCGTACACAAATGTTAGCTGGGGTCTCACACGATTTGCGTACTCCTCTGACCCGTATGCGTTTACAATTAGCAATGTTACCCGAAACACCAGATAATAAAGAATTTATAGAGGATATTGGTGAGATGGAAAAAATGTTGGATGGTTATTTGGCATTTGTTTCCGGTGAAGGGGGAGAAAAAAACACCTTTGTGGATATGAATGAGCTGATTTTAAGTATTATCAATAAATTCCGTAACACAAAAGCAATGATACGTTATTCAACCAATGACCAAGTCAGTGCTATTCAAGGTAGAGAACAGGCTTTGAAGCGCGCTGTTACAAATATTATCTCTAATGCATTCAATTATGGAAAAACTGTAGCAGTAGCATTAGAAAGCAATAATAATAAGCTAGAAATCACTGTTGACGATGATGGTCCAGGGATTCCAGTAGAAAAACGTGAAGAGGTCTTTAAAGCTTTTTATCGTTTAGATGAATCACGCAATAAAGAAACTGGCGGTGTTGGTTTGGGCTTATCTATTGCTCGTGATATTATCACCTCGCACGGTGGAAAAATAGAATTAACTGATAGTGAATTAGGAGGCTTGAGGGTACTCATTTCTATTCCCTTATAATTCTCACATACGAAAATATGTGTTCCGCGGCAGATAAATTTGATTAGCGGAAAAAAGGAGGCAAAAGCCTCCTTTTTATGTTTAATATTTAATTTGTAGAACTGCGAGCTTCTTTGAGGTTAAATATATTAAAAGATAACTCATACTGTAAACAATATTTCCATTAGTCAGAATTGAACAGACTTCTAGTAATAAACAGCTTCACAAAGCATTCCTATCCATATTCATTACGAATTATTGATAGATGTATTATGTACAATAACATTTTGCGAATAATTATTATCAATGGTGCTCGGATTATCTTTAGTTCTGAGCTCCCGTCGTTACTCTTACTTTTGCTTTTGTATAGTGATATGTTGTTGCTCCATTTTCATCCCCGACGTGATCTTTACCGACAAATATATAGGGTGTTTCAGCTACAAACCATCCTTGCCCACTTTCTGAAACAGTGGAGGATTTAAGCTCATCGTCCCAAGATACACTATATTTACCATCTAACTTAAGATAAGCATAGTCATATTCAATATAACCATTTTCATCTCCCCACGCACGATATCCTTTCAAAAATGCTGAACTAGGAGCCGTATATGTACTTTTCTTGCTCATAGAAGCTGTTCTTGTCTGATTTACAGTTGTGATACTTGTGCTATAAGGTTCACAATTATTTTTGTTATCACACGGATAGGCTCCAAATGAAGCGCACCGTAATATTGAAGTACTATTTTCATCACCTTTATGATATCGCCCAATTATCACAGTACCAAGTGGACAAAATAGATTACTTAACGTACCAGATTCTTTCCCCGAAACCTCTGTTGTATTCACAGGAAGAACGAAAAACTCTTTTTGACATTTATAATAACAAGTGAGATTACTCTGAGCAAGCTCAATAGTTCTTGTTTCACAATTGAAATTATCTGGTGGAGTAGTGAAATAATTAAGATCCTCACACTTGATTTCTTTATAACAAGTCTTTGCTTCTGCTTTAGGAGTATAATTAAATGTATATCTATCATCGAAATCAATCGATTTGCTTTCATATACCCGCGGAGTGGTTGCCACAATATATTTTCCTGATGTCGGTTTACTAGGTGACCACCCGTTTAAGCTGCTGCAGTCAGCTGTATTTATACATCTATTACCATTGCAGCTGATGTATGCCAGATCTTCCTCTTCATCTCTATCAAAACCTATATAATCGTCAGTCGCATCACCGAAACCCTGAGATCTTTCAATAAAAATATCACCGAAGGAATATTTCTTACCTAACTTTTTACCATTAATGTCTGTGAGCTGAATAGAAAAATCCGAAGGGCTAGCAAGGCCGCTATATGCACCACGAGATTCATTGCAGCCAGTTACCGTACTGCACGTACCTTCATTATTGATAGAACAATAGAAGTATAGGGGATCATCTTTTTCTTCTGTTGGGAAATAACCAGATGGACAGTCAACACAGTATGATGGTAATCTATTGATGCTGACAATATTTATATTAGCCTGTTCATTTACAGAAGTTGCTGTTACCGTAATTTGATCAACTTCACTCTTCTGGCAATCACAGTCTGTACAATTTCCCTTGTAATCATCATAAATAGGTTCATTGAGATCATCACTGCATAGGTCAACAGATATTGTTCTTGCAATTTCCCATCCTCCTAGTAAAAGTTTAATATCTCCAGCATTATGAGAACAAAGTTCAGCACTAGAATTTTTTACTTTTACATAGACCAATAACCCATTCAAACGATATTTTCTATCAAGTGTAACTTCAATGTCTGCAAAATATTTATTTTGTTTTCTACAAGAGAGTTTTCCAGCTGTTGGGGTTTTGTAGCTATTTAGCTGTTCTACGTTACCAAGGTAAGCGTAGCTACGTTTTGTAGTTACA
>JAMPED010000033.1 GCA_023665325.1 Acetobacter sp. | reverse complement strand
AGGATTTAACGTTCATTAGATGCTGTTATTTAAAGAACTGCAGTGGATAAAGTTTCTTACATAACATACTGAAAAGACTAGGACTTGTAATGATTTTTGGGTACTTGGACATTGGGGGGAGAAATGTTGATGCAAAGATACAACATCAACAAATTATTCAATATGCTATAGAAAATAACTTGGAAATTAAAAATTTCATTCAAGAATCGAATATTAAAATCCTTTACAACAATAATTTTGGAACAAACTGCCCTACCCTTTTAATTGCTAACATTGTTGCACTTGGTGCATCGCTTGCTACGATTAAAGAAAGCATTGCATCACTGGCAAGTGCTGGAGTGACGATTATTTCGGCTAAAGAAAATTTGTGTTTTTTGCCAGAAAATGCGAACAAGATTATTGATGGAATTGAACTGGTGCTCAATATCCGCAGCTCACTTTCTTCGGTGGTAACGTGTAAAGCATTAGCTGAGAGGAAAGCTGCAGGAATTAAATTGGGGCGAAGAGTACCAAACAGCAAACACATTTTTGATAATAAAGAAGAAATAATCCGACAGAAATTAGCACAAAAAATTACCAAGACGCAATTAGCTAAAGAGCTTGGCGTATCGCTCGGGTATTTATATGTTTTTCTAAAGGCACATCCGGAGCTTAAACCTGATTTTCAAGGAGATGACAATGGTTAAAGTGTCAGTTATTATGCCGGTATTTAATACAGCTGCGTATCTATCGCAATGTGTGGAGAGTATTTTAGGACAAACATTTTCTGATTTTGAGTTAATTTGTATCAATGATGGTTCAACCGATAATTCGGCAGAAATTTTAGCATCTTATCTTCAAAAAGATACACGAGTGCAGGTAATTTCGCAACAAAATCAGGGGTTATCTGCAGCACGGAATGCAGGAATGGCAGTGGCTCAAGGAGAATATATTGCGTTTGCTGACAGCGATGATTACTATGCGCCGAAATTTTTAGAACTTTTGCTCAAAGCGCAAGAAACATCTGGCGCAGATATTGTTGGGTGTGAATTTCAAAAAATCCGGAGAAATACGGATAAGATAAAAAATGTACACAAAGTGGCGCCCAAATTTTATATGAATGCACTTGAGATCTTGTTGCACAAAGATAATTTCATTCACTTTAATGTATGGAATAAGCTTTATAAACGTGATGTTATTGGTGACATTTGCTTTGTGCCGAGCATTTATTATGAAGACTGGGTGTTTAATTGCTGTGTATTTGAGCGAGCAAAAGGCTTTGCGTGGATTAAAGAGAAACTGTATGGATATCGTTGTTCTAATAGTTCGATTATGCGTAGTGATTTTAACGAGAAAAAGCTTGAGGACTATGTGATAGGTATTCGTGAAGTTTATACTTATTTTATGAAAAATGCACCTGAGAAATGGGAACAAGTCCGCCAAACCCGCATTTCCCGCACCGTTAAAATGATGATGAATAGTGCCTTAAGAACCAAAAATGACACCTTTAAACACCTTGCCGCACAAAAGTTTAAGGCCTTAATGTCTGAAGATTTAATCTCTTATAAAGGGTTATCTTTAGTCAACAAAATTAAATTATTTAAATTTATACACTGAGGTAACGATGTCTTTATTGGAAAAATGGCAACCCATAATCGATAGATACGATATCATCTCTTTTGATATCTTTGATACGCTTTTGTTGCGCCCTTATACCAAACCCACTGATTTATTTTTGCACTTAGAAAAAGCTTATCAAAAATCTTTCTTTTATCTATCACGCATAGAGGCCGAAAAAGAAGCTCGCAAACATCATAAAGACCGTGAAGACATCACTTTAGATATGATTTATGATGAGATAGACGAAGAATATAAAACGATGAAACAGCGCGAGCTGGATTGGGAAAGAATGGTCTTGCGCCCCAACCCCGAATTGAAACAAGTTTATGACTATGTGAAAGCACTAGGCAAAAAAATCATCATCACCTCAGATATGTATTTACCAACGGATTTTCTCGCCTCTATCTTGCGTCAAAATGGCTTTGATGAATGGAATAAGTTATATGTATCAGGCGATATTTGCAAAACAAAATATAAAGGCAGTTTATACCAGCAAATCTTGCAAGATTACACACTTCCCCCATCAAAGCTGTTGCATATTGGTGATAACAAGCATTCTGACTTTTTGCTTCCCAAAAAATTAAAAATCAAGGCAATATGCTATAAGCCTCCTTACACGCGGTTGACCCAAAAATATCCGTTTTTCAAAAAATACAAAAAATCAAGTAGCTTGGGCTTGTCAATAATACAGGCTTTGTACGCCAAACAAGAGTACGAAGAAGATAAATCCACCCATTCATACTGGTTTAACTTAGGTTTTAAGTACGCTGGCCCACTTGCATATGCTTATGCCCATTTTATCGAAAAAGAAGCTAAAATCAACAATTTAGATACCTTATTTTTCATCGCAAGAGATGGATATTTATTGCAAAAAGTTTTTTCGACTTTTAACACCTCAATAAACACCAAATACGTCTATGCGCCACGTATTTTAAATAACCTCATTCGCCTTGATTATGCTAAAAAGGATGTTTCCTCAGTGCGAGCGATTATTACTCACTATGCCCCAAAAGATCCCAAAATTGCATTGCTCTATGAACAACTGAAACCGCATACCCCCAAGCAAGCGCACCAGTTCATTCAAGAACATATTGAGCTATTTTTACCGCTAGCTCGAGAAGAACTTAACCATTATCGCGCCTATATGCAAAAAAATATGGAAAATGCAAAACACATCGGCCTAGTTGATACAATTACGGGAGCTTTTTCTTCTCAAAAATTGGTCGAAATGGGTTTAGAAAATAACGTATTGGGCATTTATTGGGGCGTTGTTGACCAAACATTTACCCCAATGTTTGAATATACCGTGTTTGCTGGCGAAACACAGGGACAATCAGCAGATTATCCCAACATTTTCACTCATAATTGGAATTTTATAGAGTTTTTATTAACCAGCCCCGAACACCCTATTATAAATCTTAATACAAACGGAACGCCAATCTATGCCAAAGAACAACATCCAATGGAGATAAAACGCTCCGCGCTTTATAAAGAAATTGTTTCTGGTGCCATAGCTTTTGCTGAAATGATGGTTAAAACTTTTAACGGGGCAGATATTCATCTAACCGCACGCGATGTTGTAAACCTTGTCAATACTTTTATTACCCACCCAACAGCTCAAGATATGAAAAAGATGGCTGAAGTGATGTGTTCAGAAGATGCAGGACATCAGGTTTTCGTCCCACTTTTTGCCACAAAGATAAAAGCAATAGATTTTATAAAACATCCTAAAAACAGTTTAATATGTCTAAAAAAATGTATTTGGAAAACACCATTACAAACGGCAATTTTATGTCTCCTCAAACCCATAACCATTCGTTCAAGGGGGCTAAAAAAACTAAGTCTTGTACTATTTCCATCTTTAAAAAAGAAGTATTTTGCAATGTCTTTGGGATGGAACGAAAATATAAACTATGAATTTGTTATCGGAAACGTGAAAGGAAAATTATGAAAGATAAATTGTTATTAGAGCAAGTAAAAAGTAAAATAAACAAAACAGAAATTATTTCTTTTGACATTTTTGATACACTTTTAATAAGACCCTATGTACACCCAACAGACTTATTCTTGCACTTAGAAAAGGCCTTTAACCAAAACGGATTTGCTAATGAACGTCGCGATGCTGAAAGACGTGCCCGCATTCGCCACGCTGAGCTTGAAGACATCACTTTAGATATGATTTATGATGAGATAGATGAAGAATACAAAGCGATGAAACAGCGCGAGATGGATTGGGAAAGAATGGTATTGCGCGCCAATCCAGAACTTAAACAAGTTTATGATTATGTTAAAGCATTAGGCAAAAAAATCGTCATCACCTCAGATATGTATTTACCAACGGATTTCCTCGCCTCTATCTTGCGTCAAAATGGATTTGATGGATGGGATAAGTTATATGTATCAGGCGATATTGGCAAAAAAAAACGTACAGGGTCTTTGTTCTACCATCTACTTGAAGAGTTTCACACCTCCCCTAAAGCGGTTTTACATATCGGAGATAACCTAGAAGTCGACTACAATGTCGCCAAAGTTGTTGGATTTAGAGCCCAAATTGTCCCTAATCTAATCCAGCTATATATAAATAAAAATAACAAAGCCAAAAAATTTTTAAGACAATCAGGAAATCAACTTGGCAGCTCGATACTTGTTTCTATTTTAGCATATCGTTGGCAAGAACAACGTTGCGCTGGCCATAAAACCAATTATTGGGACGAACTTGGATATCAATATTCTGGTCCACTAGTATATAGCTTTATGAAATGGCTTGAAAATGAAATAAAACAAAGTGATATTGAGCATTTGCTATTTGTAATGCGAAGCGGTTTTGTCTTAAAAAAAGTTTTTGACACCTTTGAGCCAAACATTAAAACCAGTTATGTCTATGCACCACGTGTATTAAAAGCCGCTTGTCATCTGTCAATGAACTATAAAGACGACTACATCAAATTTATTGAATACTTTGCAAACAAAAATAAAGTGATAAAGAAACGCTTTGAAGTAATTAAAGATAAAAGCTATCATAATTTGAAACTATTTTTTGATGTCAATCGCAAACTTTTCGAAAACGAGGCTGAGAAAAACAAAGCCAACTATCAAAAATATATGGCAACAATTTATAATAAAGAGGAAAAAATAGCCCTTGTAGACGATATGGCGGTAAATTTTTCAGCCCAGTTTTTAATTGAAAATACCAAAGGTCAAAATGTTCAGGGGTTTTATTTTGCAACCCTAAACCTACCACAATATAATAACTTTATAAGAAAAAGTTTTGCCCAAACATATACCAACAAAAAAATTCAAGGCAACGAACCTGATATATGGACTTATAAATGGCGATTTGTAGAGTTCTTGATGGGCGCACCAGAAGTTCCCACAAAAGATATCAACGAAAATGGAATCATTTATATCGATAATGCCAATAAAGACGAAAAATTCAGATGCCTGATAACGCAAAATATGGTTGATAATGCGGTCTTATTTGCAAACGATATTAAAAAACTGTTTAAAGGATATGATATATTTATTGACTTTTCGAGCATTGTTCAATGGATCAATTCTTATCTTCTTACGCCCGAAAAGAATGATTATGAATATATGGCAAAACTTACTTGTGATTGGAAAACGTTTAATACAGGTCATTTTGATTTTTTGGTAAGACGTCCACGTTTGAAAGATATTTTCACGAGCTCCCATAAAACACAAAATGGTATCAATGGTACCTTCTTTTGGCCTTTTAGGTATCAAGGTATTTTGTTCGCAAAACAAGAACGAGACAATATGAAAAAAATAAAAGTTTTAGGCTTACCCTACTATTCCCAAACGACGCACGGTGAAATAATCAAAACAAAAAAATATTTTGGGTTATTCAAATGTTATCAAGATTCTTGGCGAAAGAAAACGTACGTATTAGGAGTTTGCGTTAAAAAGAAAAAGATTATTGAAGATACGCAAAATAATGATATTTTCGCTAATCGTGAGCTTATTTATAGTATTTCACGTAATGTACAAAGAGCATTGACTATCGCCACCCTTCATCAGAAAACTTTTGGTGAATTTCGGAATAAACATAATGGTCAAACTATTGCACTTGTTGGAGCTGGACCAAGTGTGAAATTTATTAAACCTTTAAAAAATACAATATATGTCGGGCTAAATCGTGCTTTTCTATTAAATAATATATGTTTTGATTATTTATTTTCGATTGATAAAGCTGGTTTAGATACTGGTAAAGAGCAATATTATGAAGGTTTCTTAAACTATGACTGTATTAAATTTATGGGTGATCAAAATTTAGGAGAAGCATTTCAAATTCCACAACATATTTTTTATCAAGATAATAAAATTCGTCGATATAAAACGACTGCTAAATATTTACCAAATATTTTTGCTGTAGATATTGATACTGAAGCTTTGGCTAATTCTTGTAGTTGTTCAATTCAAGCAATGCAATTTATCTTATTTACTAATCCGAAGAAAATTTATATTTACGGAATAGATTGCAATTTAGCTATAGGACAACATTTTAGTGGGGCATCATTTAATAATTCTTCACGAGGTGAAAATGCAAAATCTCTTGATACACATCATATTGCAGATTGGCGAAGATTAAAAGACTTTGTAGCAACCTATTACCCTGAAACAGAAATAATTTCAGTAAACCCTGTAGGATTAAAAGGCATCTTTCACGATGTTTATACCCCCTCTTATCTAGCCAAACATCCAGAAATTGATGCCGAAAGTGTCGAGATTTTAGAAGAGGATTAAGTTATGGATAATGTTACAACAAAAAATAATATTGGAACAGAAGCGATTGATTTTTTAGCTGATTTCAATGATTCTTTATTAAGATTGGCTCTAAACGATGGAATATTAAAAGAAATACCTCTTATTAAATCTGCTGTTACCTTGTGCAAATTAGCGCAAGATATACCTAATTATTTTTTCTTAAGAAATCTTAATGTTTTTTTAAAAACAGCTGATACTCTTGATGAACAAGAGTTTGCTAAAGCGAAAGAGAAATTTTCTAACTATGAAGATAAAGAAAAATTAGGTGAAAACATTCTATATATCCTCACTCATTCAGAAGATAATCAAAAAGTTAAGATTTTAGCCAAAGCTCTTACTCTTTTAAACCAAGATGATATAGATGTTCCTTTTTATCTAACATTTTGTTTTCATATAGTTAATTGTTGTAGTAATGATTTAAAATATATTTTATATTTTAAAGAGCAAAATAGCATCATTACAAGTATCAATCCCAATATTCCTGAAGAAACTTTAAATAGTTTGTTTTCTAACAGTTTTTTATATGATTGTGGATTTGATGGAGGAGATTTATCTGGAACTTACGGTGGAACAAAATTTGGTTTGAGTAAGTACGGAGATATCTTAAAAAAAATATTATCTGAATAACAATGTCATTCTGTTTAATTAAAATAATGAGGTGTAAAAATGAGTATTAAAGCTTTAATTCCAGTACGTTCAGGATCGCAGAGGGTGGCAAATAAAAATATTAAACCCTTTGCAGGAAGTAGTTTATTAGAGATAAAAGTCAAACAATTGTTACGTCTTCCAGAGCTTGATGGCGTGGTGGTTAATTCTAATTCTGATGAAATGTTGGAGATTGCACATTCTCTTGGCGCAGAAACGGTGAAACGAGATGAATATTTTGCGACCTCAAGTGTTTCAATGAACGAAGTGTATCAAAATATGGCTGAAAATATGGATTGTGATACAATTTTATTTGCAGATGCAACAAACCCTCTTATTTTGGATGAAACAATCTCTAATGTTATTAGGCAATGGCAAAACATAGATAGTCAATATGATTCTATTGCGACTGTTCATTCTATTAAAGAGTTTTTATGGTTAAACGGTAGAGCTCTTAATTATGATCCAGATAATAAACCACGTAGCCAAGATTTACCAAATATCCAAGCCTTGAATTATGCTGTCCATATTTTGCCAAGAGAGCTAATGATACAAAAACGTGATATTATCGGTCATCAGCCGAAATTTGTTGAGATTGCGGAGATTGAAGCAACTGATATTGATACACCGTCAGATTTTGCTTTTGCCGAATTTGCATTTTTAAACAACTTTAATAAGATTAAATGGGGGGGGTAGCGCACAAGTTGTTTTATTTTCTTCCTACTCACAATGATAATTATTATAATTTTTTAGTAGCATAGGAGAAAATATATGAAAATAGTTGGAGTTATACCAGCGCGATTTGCGTCAACACGCTTTAGTGGAAAACCGTTGGCAGATATTTGTGGTAAACCGATGATTTGGTGGGTTTATCATCAGGTGAAAAAAGTAAAAAAATTTGATGAGGTTTATGTGGCAACAGATAGTATTGAAATAACAGATGTTTTAGAAAAATACAACATTCCGTATGTGATTACCAAAGATAATCATCCTGATCATATTTGTAGAATACAAGAAGTTTCTGAAAAAGTTGATGCTGATTTATACGTCTGTGTTAATGGCGATGAGCCTTTAATTGATCCAGCTTCAATTTCAAAAGTTACTCAATACGCTCTTAATAAAAATAAACCAGCTTATTATGGCGCGTTTAGATATCTAACAGACCCCGCTGAAACGATTGACCCAGCCAAAATTAAAGTTTTGACTTCAAAGGATGGACGTTTAATTTATATCTCAAGAACGCCTATTCCATATCCAAAGAACAGTCTTTTATTTCAATACAAAAAATATGTAGGGATAGAATGTTATCACAAAGAAACTCTTGATTTCTTTGTTAAACATCCAATGGGAGAAATTGAGAAAATAGAAGATATTGATCATCTGCGTTTTATTGAAAACGGATACCCACTCTATTTCACAGAAATACAATCCGAATCTATATCTGTTGATACCACAAAAGATTTAGAAAAAGTAAGACAAATAATACAAGAACGAATTGATAAAGGAGTTTTGAACTAATGAACATCAAAGTATTAGACTGCACATTAAGAGATGGTGGCTACGTCAATAATTTTGCTTTTGGTGAAAAAGTTGCCAAGCAAATTATAATCGGACTGTTAAAAACAAACATTGAATATGTGGAAGTAGGCTTCTTGCGCAATACAAAAGCGGAAAGTGAAACAACAGTATTCACCTCGACAAAAGAAACCGACGCTTTATTGCCTGATACTATGAAAAATGTGAAAATTTTCGCAATGATTGTATTTGGAAAATTCGATATCGATAAACTTCCTCCAAAATCACAAACCAAAATTGACGGTATCCGTGTAACATTTAAAAAACACGAGATTGATGAGGCTCTAGCCTATATCAAAAAAATAGAGGAAAAAGGCTACATCGTCTCCGCAAATCCCACCGTTGTCAATTCCTATACTGATAGTGAACTTTTAGGCTTAATCGAAAAAGTCAATCTCTATCAACCCAATATATTTGCCATTGTGGATACGCTCGGCGTTTTGAAAAGAAACGATATGAGGCGACTGTTTTATTTGGTAAACCATAATTTATCTGATAAAATTGCAGTGGCCTTCCATTCGCATAATAACTTGCAACTGTCATTTTCTAATGCGCAAGCTTTGCTTGAAACAAAATGCGAAAGAGAGGTTATCATTGACTCTTCATTACGTGGAATGGGCAGAGGCGCAGGCAATCTCTGTACAGAGCTTTTACTACAATATCTTAACGATAATTATGACAAACAATATAATTTGCTACCTGTTTTAAAATTAATTGATGAAGACATTAATAAAATCTATACCACAAATTCGTGGGGATATAATGTTCCCTACTACTTAGCGGCGGCACTAGAGTGCCACCCCAACTATGCCCTATTCTTGATTGATAAAGCGGCCCTTTGCCTTGAAAGTATTGAGGCGATTTTACAATCCATTCCAGAAAGCAAAAAATCAAATTATGACGAGAAGTTAGTCCAAGAACTTTATCTAAAATTTCAAGAAAATGAAGTGGATGACACCGAGATTCTAGCACAACTAAACCAACAAATCTCTCATCGTCCCGTTCTAGTACTAGCACCAGGAAAAACGATTGTTTCTGAAAACACAAAAATAAAAGAATATATCAACCAAAAAAATCCTTTTGTCATCAGCATTAACTTTAAGCCCCAAGAATTTAAGGTTGATAATGTATTTATCAGCAACCAAAGACGCTACTCAGAACAAAATGACTATAACGATGTGATCGTTACTTCAAATATTAAAACTGAAAAGTGCCGCAAACTCAACTATGGCTCATACTTAAATAACTCCGAGATGGCTGATAATTCGGCTTTAATGCTGATAAAAATCTTACTTAAACTCAGCGTTAAACAAGTTACTTTTGCAGGCCTAGACGGCTTTACCAATGGGAATGATAACTACTATTTGGCAACAATGGTAAATAATGCAAAACTAGGGTGGGAAAACGATAAACGTAACACGATTATGCACGATATGTTGAAACGATTCGCAAAACAGATTAATATCAACTTCCTTACCCCAAGCTTATATGAGTAATTTAAATGAAATATGATACAGTAATTTGGGATATTGATGGCACCTTAATTAACACCGCACAAGGGCTCGTAAGTGCCTATCAATATAGCCTTGATACATTAGGGCTTGAACTAAGAAGCATTGAAGAGATTAAGTCTTTTATCGGACCAGTCCCAAAAACCGTTTTTATAGAACGTTTTGGAATGAATGAAATTGCGGCACAACACGCATCTGATATTTTTAGAGAACGCTATAAAACCCACGATTTACTTAAAGCTGAACTATATCAGGGGATAACAACGGTTTTAACTACCCTTAAAAACAATCACATCAAACAAGCCGTCGCTACCAACAAACGGCAAGATTACGCGCTTGATATTTGCCAACATTTTGGACTCGACGCTTTTTTAAACCCCATTTTAGGCCCCGATAATCTTGGCACCCAAACTAAGGCGGATTTGATTATACAATGTACGCAAACCTTAAACGCACAACACGCCGTGATGATTGGAGATACAAAAGGCGACGCTAGCGCGGCACAATTAGCAGGAATTGATTTTATCGGCGTTAATTACGGTTTCGGATTTAAAGATATAGAGCAATACGCCAACACCCCAGCAGAAATTTTAAATATTTTAGGACTAAAATAAAATGCAAGATTTAGAAGAAAATTGTTCACCTTTAGGCAAATTGCAACCCTCAGCAACTCTAGCCATCTCAGCAAAAGCAAAGGAAATGAAACAAAACGGTGTCAACTTGTGCGCAATGACAGCAGGTGAACCAGATTTTGATACTCCCCAAGCAATAAAAAATGCCTGTATTCACGCCATAGAAACGGGCAAAGTGAAATATTTAGCCTCCTCAGGGTTGCCAGAACTCAAAAATGAGATTGTTAAAAAATTGGCCACCAACCACATCCAAACCTCACCGCAAAATATCATCATTTCGACGGGTGCAAAATTTGCGTTATTTCAAGCCATAACAGCTCTATGCGGAAAGGATGACGAGGTTATTTTATTCTCCCCCTATTGGTTATCGTATCAAGAAATGATAAAGGCCAGTGGTGCAAAAAAGGTTGAAGTAAAAACCTCTGCTGAAAATGACTTTGCCCCCCAAAAAGAAGATTTAGAAAAAGCTATCACCCCCCACACAAAACTTATCATCCTCAATTCCCCGAATAATCCAACAGGTGCCGTTTATCGTCAAAAAACCTTAGAGATGATAGCCCAAATAGCCATCAAACATAATATTATGGTTCTTTCTGATGAGATTTATGAAAAGCTGATTTATGATAAAAATATCCCACATATCAGTATAGCCTCCTTAAATGAAGATATTGCGGCCCGAACAATTACCGTCAATGGCTTTTCAAAAGCCTATGCTATGACGGGTTGGCGTTTAGGCTATCTTAACGCACCAGAATGGTTAACAAAACGCATTGCGGCTTTGCAAAGCCACGCCACCAGCAACGCAACCTCATTTGTGCAATATGCGGGAGTAAGCGCGCTCAAAGGAGAGGCGGATACTGATGTAAACAAAATGATAGCGGCATTTAGCAAACGACGTGATTTATTGTGCGAATTGTTAAAAGACGTCAATAAACTTAGCTTTTATGAACCTAAAGGTGCATTTTATGTATTATGTGATATCTCAAAAAGCAAACTTAAGGCAGACGAATTTGCAACTCAAATTTTGGAACGTGAAAAATTAGCAGTTATCCCCTGTACAGCATTTGGCGCACCTTATCATATCCGTTTGAGTTATGCTTGCTCAGAAGAAAACATCATAGAAGCCGTTAAACGATTAAAAATATTTTGTGAAGGACTATGAGTTATGACTAAGACTCGTGATTTAGGATATGATTTTATAAGATTTACTGCAATGATAATGATTTTAGTACATCATTTTTATACAACTTGCAGAGGTTTAAACTTTCGTTTTCCAAGTTTAATCAAAGGCATCATTGCAAATGGTCCATTTTTGTTCGGTGGGGGGTGTCGCCTTATTTTTTATTTTATCTGGTGCTGTTTTAATTGCTAGATATAGGGATGATTTTAACTTCAAGGAATTTTATGCAAAACGCTTTATCAGAATATGTGTTCCACAGTGGATTGGTTTTATTGGGGCTTTTCTTTTATGTTTTGTTGTAAATAAAAATATTATAAATTTTGATTGGCGAGGAATGGTTATTTCATTTTTGGGATTAAACTATACTTCTCTCTCTTGGGCTGAATTAGGGATACGTGTAATGTGGATTATTGGAGAATGGTTTACGGCTGTTATTATTATCGTGTATCTGCTTTTTCCTTTTTTAAGATTCTTATTTATTAAACATCGCATCTCTGGAAGTATTTTTATTTTATTTATGGGACTATTAAATCTTAAATTTCAAATATTATCTTATGCTAACGGATGGTTTTCTTTTTCTAACGGTATTATGTATTTTTGGTTAGGAATGCTTTTTGATGAATATAAGGGTTTGTTTTACAGTAAAAAACTATTGCTTTGTTTGCTGATGTTTTTAAATGGATTTATTATTTATAATCCGGAAGATATTATCGGAATTAAATATATTCCTTGCTTTATCAGTTCGTTACTTGTTTTTCCTCTACTCTATCAAATCCGTTTTTCAACAAGATTTACACAGTATATTTGCAAATATAATTATGAACTTTACTTAATACATCATCGGATTTATATTATTCTTATACCAGCACTCTTGAAAGCGAAAAGTAATGATTTGCAGATAATTTTAGCTTTTGTTTTTCTGACACTTATTGTTTTTTATTTTTCTGAGCTGTTGGCTAAAGCGACTGGTTTGATTCTTCAAAATGTAAAATTTCACAAAGGATAAATTTATGATAAATCTTCTTTCGTCGGTGGGATATGGGTATTTAAAACGGGCGTTGCTGGAAAGTGGCGAGTTTAATGATGTTGAGATTGAAACAAAGGTGTTTCCTGATGGTGAGCATTATTTTCGGATTATTAAACCGGAACAGATTTCAGGAAAACCTGCGGTTTATATTTGTGGAACAGTTGATGATGCAGCCATTATGGAAGCATATAATCTTTGTTGCACATTAGTTCGTGAAGGATGTTCTTCATTACATTTAGTGCTCCCCTATTTTGGCTATTCTACAATGGAGAGAGCTATCAAAACCGGTGAGGTCGTCAGTGCAAAAAATATTGCTCGGTTGTTTAGCTCGGTTCCTGTTTCGGCGATGGGAAACTTTATTTATATGGTCGATTTACACTCGCTTGGAACACAATATTACTTTGAGCAAAATATTCATCCTGTTCATCTGACTACAGAACCGGTGATTGACAAAATGATTGCAGATATTCGCGCAACAGATGGTGAGGTTGTGTTGGCTTCAGCAGATATGGGGCGTGCAAAGTGGATTGAAAAGATGAGCAATCGTTTAGGAATTGGCGGGGCATATATTATGAAAAAACGTATTTCCGGCTCAGAAACAGTGGTAGAAGCATTGAATGCTGATGTTCAAGGAAAAAATGTGATTATTTTTGATGATATGATACGTTCTGGCTCTTCCATTATCAATGCTGCTCAGGCATATAAATCTATTGGCGCGAAAGATATTTATGTGGCGTGCGTACACGGTGTATTTGTTGATGGGGCGATTGATAAACTCAAAAATAGTGGTGTGATTAAAGCTGTTTACTGCACTAATACGCACGCAAAAACGCAGCTTTTGAATGATGATTTTGTAAAAGTTTATGATATGTCTGAAGTTATCTTTAGAGGATTGAAACGATAGATTTGTTTTTTGACAAAAAATGTTTGACTTTTGGCTTTTTGTGCTCTATCGTGAGCCTGTTAGATAATTATCATTAAATTTTTATATTATGGAAACAATCCAAAGCTTTTTTAAGTTTGAGATTACGCAGACGACGAAAGTGCTGTTGTACAAAATCAAAACTGGTGATGGCAAACGCTGGAATCTCAACGACGATGCCGGAGCAAATATTCTCTCTTTAGAGGAAATTGGGCGCCCTGAAAATGCGGTTACAGTTCGCATTTCACCTAATGTCTTACATTTTACAACTGTACACGGTTATGTGTATGTGGTGGAAGATAAAAAAGGTGATGGTGCAAGTGTGACTTTTAATGGTCCTGTCAATGCCCTCCTCACTCAGTCTTTGATGCCGAGGATGACGTATGTGCCGGAAACACTTGTGGGGATGTGTTCTGATATGGACGATTACGCTCCTATTGATGTGTTTATGGAAAAGCGTGAGGCTCGACACAATGGTCGTGTTAATCCGCAGGATAAATACGGCTGGCGGGTGAATATGAAGTTCAACAATGAACTTGTGCCGTGGTTACCTCCTTTTAACGGGGCGTTTCGGGACAAACCCAAGAAGAAAAGCGGAAAATTTGCACGCAAATGATGTTTTTCTATGTTAAAAAATGGCTCGGAGTTTTCCGAGCTTTTTTTTGTGATGGTTGTAAAGGTTTATGGCTTTTGTTTTATCTTATGGGCTTATGTCCACTTGCTATGACGAGAGAAAATAAAAGAGCGAGTTCCTTAAAGAGGGAAAACTCGCTCTATGTGAGAAAGTATTGATTGTTTTTTAGAAATTATATTTCAGATTAAACAATCCAGCGTGGCTTTGATAATCTTTACGAACAGAAGCTGCATATTCGGCGCTTAGCTCCCAATTATCAATCGCTGCGGCTAAACCAATGCTTCCTTCCACGCCAAAACGATTTAAGCGTTTACCATTGATGTGGTAGTTTCCAGCCCCTGCCCCGATGATATTCACGTCTGCCGAGGTTTTATCTGACATAATGTCATATGTGGCTGCTAAGCGAGCTTTAGGAGTTAATGTCCAAGCTTCACTTTGGTAATCTTTGGCAAATTTTACACCTGCAACAGCGGTTAAGATGTCATTATCCTTGGCTTTTATGTGTTGCACACCATCATTATAGCTATCTTGCTCAATATGAAGATACCGTGCGCCGATTTGTGGGGCAAAGCCATTTTTCATATCATATCCCGCAATAAGGTTTGCTGCGTATGTATCAACATCATATTTTCCTTTGAGGCTAATTCCCAATGGGCGGGTGTGGTCTTTATAATCTGCCCAACCATAGCTTAGCATTCCATCCATATACCACTGTGAAGGCTGATATGTTCCATAAACAAACACATTATGTCCTTTAGCGTCAATATCGTGACTACCTGAATCTGCGTCAGTTTTTAGATAACTATAACCCATTCCTAGTCTGAAACAATTATTGATCATTCCGTCAAGACCAAAAGCGACACCCTTCGTTTCTGCGGAAAAACCATCTGTTGAAGATGAACCATCTTGTTTGGCGTGATTATATAGTCCCTCAACCCACACGTTATCTGCTCCAAACATATCGCCACTATTCATTCCTGATGGTGTATGTAAGCGATGAGCAACTGCATTTTCAAGCATACGATTATTTTCTCGTGCAATACCAGATACAACTTGCGAATTTGTTGGCGCTAAATCTTTAACAGCTTGAACAGCGGATTTTCCAGCACCAGTTTGAAGAGCTGTAGAGATGGCATCTCCGAGCTGATTTCCTTTTTCTGTCCCCTGACCATTTAAGCCGGCTAAAGCAACGAGAATGTTTGCTTCCTGTTGGCTAACTTCTGTACCTAAGCTTTGAGCTAATTCTACACCAGATTTCATTTCTGCTGTGACTGTACGTCCATCTGATGATAAATTGTACAAAGCATTATTCTGATTTAATTTAAAATTACTGGCAATATTACCCTTGATTACGTCTTCGTATGTGCCTGCTTTTTTGACAATCAAGTTCAAATCTGCATTATTGGCGTTAATGGTTTCGGCATTCACTTTACCATAGTTTTCACTGTCTGAGAGGGTTATATTTAATGCATCCCCTTGATTCATTGTTAGTGTTTTAGTGGTTAACACTGAGCGGTCGTCTACATTAATTGTGTTAAATCCGTTTACCTCATTTGCTGCGGTGGCTTTAACATTAGCAAGGTTTAGAGTGGACTTGCCATTAACATTAGTAGTAAGAAAACTTCCTGTTTCTACAATTCCGGCTTCAGCGCCATTATTTATGAGGTTTAGTATGGCATTACCTTGAACACTGCCAGCTGTTTCTGAACCAGCGATAATCGCATCACGAACTTTGACTGTGTGTCCGCCGGTAGTATCAATATTGATGGTACTATTACCTCTTACGGCTGCATCTCCTCGTTTTGTTCCGGCACGAAGAACTCCATCTCCAGCGGCAGCATCATAACCGATAGTATTATCCCCTTTTAGGTTAATTGTGACATCACCTGCAACCGGCACAAACGAACCAGCGGCAATAACTTCTTCACCAACTGTGGCATTTTCGAGATTGATGATAATATCTCCGGTTTTATAATGGTCTTTAATCCATTGTGTATCTACGGCGTTGGTTAGATTTGAACCGCGTACACCTTTGGCGACTGTGGTATCTTTCACATTAACTGTAATTGTTCCAGTTGTACCGGCGTCAGTGCTCCCAAAGGCTTTAAAGTTTTGCCCTGCTATGGTGTTGGAAACGTTTGAGTTTGTTACATTGACGGTTATATCTCCATTAACAAGAGAATTTACATTTTGATTGTATGGCACATTCCCGTTAATCTTAGCTGCTGTTGAATTATCGACATTAAGAATAATATTACCATTCACGCTTGTATTATCACCATTACCTGAGATTGTGTCGAAGGTCGAATTTTTGATGGTTGTGTTAACATCTCCATTAACAGTATTATTTGAGCCACCGTTAAAAATTGTGGCATTGGGCAGGTTATATCCATCTAAAGTTGCGGTGCGACCATTTTCATCTTTATTTTGTGTGCCTAATAAAATAATCCCAGTAACATCGTGTGAACTTGTATCTAAGGTATTATTATTCAAATACATTCTTGCCTGACTATCGACAGAAGAAACTATTTTAACACTATTATTACCATCAAAAACAACTATTCCGTTGCCTGTAAATTTAAATTCTTGTTCTGGACTCCAATTTTTTAAGGTTAAGGTTGGTATTGCGTTACCACCTGAAACACCATTGCTATATTGGGTTGTGCGGATTGTGCCGGTAAAATCTGCAATACTTCCTTCCCATATGACATTGACATCTCCGTGTTTTCCATTCTCTAAGTTACTCGGGACAACTGCCAATTCTCCATCACCTGTTAGCGTGCCTGTCATAGTCATATTTTGGTTTAAGTATGCGGTGTTTCCTGAAGCTATATCACAATTTTGCCCTGCTGTACAAGTAATATTAGCGGCGTTTGCTGCAAGCGGCATTAAGCCTAAAACCGCAACTGCGTTTATCATTGCACATTTGCGTAATACTGAGCGATATTTTTTAGAGAGTTCTCGGAGTGCTTTATATGAATATGTCATATTCTTTCCTTTCCAGATAAATTGGTTATAAACGCGATATATAACCGAATTTTTTAATTTCAACTATGTAATCTAGACGACCGTTTAAATTGCATA
>JAMPED010000032.1 GCA_023665325.1 Acetobacter sp. | reverse complement strand
TGACAATACAGCTCGTGGATTTGGACTATCCGCACATTTGGCAATAATATTTTTGTATAAAAAACACCCTCGACTAACTCGAGGGTGTTTTTTTACTTGCACTATGCACCATTATGACCATAGATTTTCTCGTCATCACCGAGAATTTGACCATTGTCATAATCTATGCAACGGAAATTACCTTCGTAGATTTTCTCAAGCTTTTTAAGCTTTCCATTATACCGGTAAATATTTCCTCCGATATGATAATCCTCCGTTAACTCAGCGAAATATTCATCTAAACTACGGAATATCTCCACACAACGAAACAGCTCGTGATAACACTCCTTGTCTTCATCATACTGAAGTAAAATCCTATCACGTCCTTCACGGAAAATGGCGGAACTTAAGATAATCTCTCGGCATTCCGGTTTATCTTCTCTGAGATAAAAGCCATAGCTTTTGTAAATGCCGTCTTGGCGGACAAATAGGAACTTATCCGGAATTTGAGGATTTTTCCCATTATCCGCATATCTTAGGGTTGAACCTGCAGTGATATGGCATTGGTCATACACGATATACTCACCGGTAATTACTTGCACATTTCCATTTGCACAAGGGACACGAAGGCTTTCCCCTTCTTTAGGAGAGATAAACAAGATTTTGTTTAATCTACTTCCCAGAACAGTTGTTTCCTCTGTTTGTACATTCCATACAAACCAATTATAATCAGCATCTTGTGCTGGTCGGAACGTAAAGCAAACGGCGTCAGGATTTTTAAACGGGAAAGCATATTCGGCAGCGCAAAGAAGAAGCTCTTTATCTCCTTTATGGATGATCAGCTCAAACAAATTATGTTTGTGCAATGTTTGGCTCTTATACACGCAAACTTTAACTTGTCCATTATCCAGTTTCAAAATTTCATCTGGATAACAAACATTATGCAAAATTTGCAAAATGATGAACAGTGTGCCCCCAAACAGGATGATTTCGCCAGTGAGTATTATTAAACCTGATATTTCGGTAAAAATAAGAACTAATCCTACAATGATACCTAAGATGTAGGCAAATATCAATTCCCACACCAAATTCTTCCACGCAGATGGCACGCCTAATCTGCTAAGTTTTAATGATTTCAAATACATATAATAAAAATTAGTGAATAATAATAGTTAACTTGGTTTTGATGTATCATTGTTTTGATTTTTTGTCAACTAGTTTATATGAGGAGAAAAGAATATGGTGCAAAGCCTTGCGGCTTTTTGTCTGTAGACTGCTTCGGTTATTGCCTGACGGCACACCTCGCAATGACGGTGGCAGCGCCACTGGCAACGACTAAAGCTGCATAGGGGCGGAGAGATCCCTTGACGGCTTGCGAGCAAGCCGAGGGATGACAGAGTATGGAGTGACTGCGTCACTGGTTTGTGGATTGCTTCGCACATATGGGCTTACGCCCGCTCGCAATGACGGTAGATGTGGTGTGGACGCTTGCAATGATACTTTAAGAGAATTTACATATCCTCACAAAGTTCGAGCCATCTTTCCTCGGTTTCGGCAATTTTTTGCTCTAAATCGTGGAGTTCTTTTTGCAATGTGGCTATTTTTTGACCATCGGTTATGGTCGTAAATTGCTCCAACAACTCTGCTTTTTTCTGTTCTAATTTGGCAAGTTGTTGTTCAATTTCTCTTAGAGCTACCCGGTCTTTACGGTTTGGCTTGTTGATTTTCGGTTGTGAAGCTGGTTTAGGTTCGGGTTTCTTAATCTCTTCGACTGTAGGAGTTAGCAAAAAGTGGCGATAGTCTTCCAAGCTACCGTCAAACGGTTTGCAGGTATGATTATCAACCAACCACAAATCATCGGCGACCATTTCTAAGAGGTGGAAATCGTGCGAAATGAGAATAACTGCGCCCTGATAGGCGTTTATGGCATCTGCCAATGCTGTGCGTCCGGCTATGTCAAGATGGTTTGTTGGCTCATCAAAAATTAAAAGCTCTGGCGTATCAATCGAAATACGGGCAAACAATAGACGTGTTTTTTCGCCACCGGAAAGCTCTGCAATTTTTGTTACGGCTTTTTCTTGTTCTAACCCGAACGCCCCTAAATGCGCACGGATATTTTTTTCTGGTTTATCAGGCAGAAGTGACAACATATATTCTGTTGGAGTTAAGTCTAATGGCAGCTCTTCGGTTTGATTTTGGTTAAAATAACCAATTTTGAGCTTGCCGGATTTATACATCTCTCCATCCATCAACGGCAAATGTCCGGAAAGCATTTTGACAAAGGTGGATTTACCATTACCGTTTTTACCTAGCAGCGCAATCCGGTCATCTTGATTCAGGTATAAATTTAGTTTCTTCAATACGGGTTTATTACCATAACCCACCGCTACATTTTCTAGCTTTATCAGGGGAGAGGGCAATGGTTTTATTGATGGAAAAGTGAAATGGCTCTCCCTATCTCGTGCGACGTCGTCAATATTCTCCATCTTCTCCAGCATTTTTAAGCGACTTTGCGCTTGGCGGGCTTTGCTAGCTTTATAGCGGAAACGATCTACATACGATTGCAGGTGGGCTTTACGTTCTTCTTGCTTTTTAATCTGTTTACCGACTAGTTCGATTTTTTCAGCATATTGTCGAGCAAAGTTATCATAATTACCGCTATACTGCACAAGCTTTTTGCCCTCAAAATGTAAAATCCCCTCGCAGACGTTATTCATAAAATCTCGGTCGTGACTGATGAGCAGAAGAGTACCTTTATATTTTTGTAGATAACTTTCCAGCCAAACAATCGTTTCTAAATCCAAATGGTTGGTCGGCTCGTCTAAAAAAAGAATATCGGACGGCTGAAAGAGCGCACCGGCTAGGTTTAAGCGCATTTGCCAGCCACCAGAAAAGTCTTTAACTGGACGAGATAAATCTTCCTGACTAAATCCAAGACCTGCTAAAATTTCCGCTGTTCGGGCTTCGGCAGAATATGCATCTATTAAAAGCATTTGCTCCATAATTTCTGGCATTTCCTCTGGGATGGCTGTTTTTTCCTTTTCCCGCAACTCTGCCAGACGTTTATCTTTACCCAAAACATATTGCAGAATCGGCTTGTGCAAGTCTTCTTCTTTAATTTCTTGCTCGGCAAAAGCTTTGAGTTGTTTTTTAGAGATGGTAAGCTCACCAGTATTTATATCGTGTTCCCCTTTTAGCACTTTAAACAAGGTGGTTTTGCCACAACCATTTGCCCCTAAAATACCGATTTTTTGCCCATCAGAAATTTGCGCGGAGGCATTTTCTAAAAGAATTTTTGAGGCAATTTGCACTGTTATATTTTCGAGTTTTATCATTTTTGACCTATTTTTTATATTGCGGATGGCGATTTTTATATGCTTGTTCTAATTCTTTATATGTTATCGGAGCGTTTATGGGATAGCCTAGTACCTGCGCAGCCTCTACTGGGGTAAAAAGAATTTCATCGTGGTTCTTTGGCAGATTTTCGACCTGCGGTATGGCAACATCAGCAAGCGGGCTTTTTATCATTCTCTCTTTTAATTTTGGCAAGAAGCGTAGCATTGAGGTATCGTTAGTGATTTCATTATCATTATGAAAGAAGTAATATTCAAAATCAATCGGCGTTCCCTCTGGGTGTCCCCTGCCCTTTTTATGCAAAAACTCGGCAAAGCTTTTTAAAATATAATGATTTACACGAGCTTTATCTGCGGAAATGTTAAAGTTTAACATAAACTCAACTGGCTTATGGTATTCATTCACACTCTTTCCACTGACCCGTACATAATGATTTGAACCAAACATAGTAAAGTCTACCACCTTTTCAGGGCGAACGATGGATTTGACCGTATGATTCAAGAAACGACCGTGAGAAGTAAAAAACTCGGTTATCAAACCATCTGAGCGGTTGACCGCATTCGAATCACCATAATTCATCCAGTGAAGACTGACTTCTGCCACATCTTCAAATTCTTTTAAAAGTGTTGGCATATCTGGTGCTTGCAGTGGCACAAGGTATTCATCTAAATCAATAATTGCCAGCCACGTCGTATCGTTTTGATATTCTCTGACAATTTTTTCATAACACACCAGCTGCTGATTAACCCCTGATTGCTTGATATAGGTAATTATGCCCTTATCTATATATGGTTTTAAGTATTCCTCCGTGCCATCAGTACTATCATTATCACACAAATAAAAATGCTCTACACCTTGCATTAGGTGATATTCCAGCCACTCTTTTAAGTATGGTTTTTCGTTTTTCATTATTGCAGCCACACTCAAATAATACGGTTTTTGCAATGTATAGTTGACAACCGTTAATGTTGCAATGATTAGTAAACTGACAATGGCTACAATAATTTTTTTCATTTTTTAAGCAAAATTTTCTATCATATTATGTTTGTTTTTGGCGTCTTTAACCAGCAAGGTTGTCACCGGCGCATCGGAGTATTTTTGAAACAATAGACCGTGCCCCAAACACAAACCGAAGTTGATATTCAAATCGGTTTTTTCCGCATTTAGATATTCTGCCTGTGACTTGGGATCACACGAAGCACCCTTCATTGTTTCGGAAAGTTCGGAAGCATCTAATTTGGACTCTTTGCAATGAACAGAAACGGCTGGTATTCCCTCGGCCGCAAGCATTTCTTTTAATTTCTCGGCAAATTTATTGACTGAAAAACAATTTGCAATGCCGATTTTCTTATAACCATTTAGCTTAATAAAATTAACTAATTCTTTTATTCGTGAAGCGTTACGAGATTGGTCTGTTACACACATAAATGCTTTGTCTTCTTCTGTATAGTGCCCTTTTTCCATTTATTCCTCTTAAAAAAAAATTAATATTTTAAATTATACTATAACAACTAAAGAATAACACAAGACAAATAAACTAAGTTATTCTATGGTAAAATAAAGTTTATTAGAAAAAAGTTGGAATTATGAGTAAGTTTTTATCGTTTATGCCTTTGAGTTTGTATAATGTAGCTGCATTTTTGCGCTCGCAGTTATTTTTGTTACCGGTATTACTGTTTTTTTATCAGGAAAATGGGCTTTCGGTTGGAGATTTTTATCTTATTCAGGGGCTAATTGTCTTTTTTGCCTTTTTGTTCGAAATTCCAGCGGGATATTTGGGAGATATATTTCCTCGAAAATATATTCTTATTACAGCGTACGCCTTGTTTCTCGGGCGATTGTTTTTATGGATTTTCTTTAGAGGGTTTGAAATTATTTTAATTGGTGAGTTTTTTTATGCTTGTTCTAAGGCTTGTTTTGATTCGGTTTCCTCTTCATTTATTTTTGACATCTTAAAGAAAAATGGTGAAGAGAAAAAAATGGTTAAGGCGTATTCCAACTTTAATGCTTCGATGTATATTGGAACTGGGATTGCCGCTATGCTTGGTGCTGGTCTCTATACGAAATTCGGTTCACACGTTTTATTGATTGCTGAATTTATTATTTATTCCACCGCAATTTTATTACTTTCATTTTTGCCAAATGCACATATTCCGACAAAAAATGCAGTTATTGGAGTTAAGGAACGGCTAAAAAAGTTTTGGGTAGCAGTGCGATATATTTTGAAATCTCACAAGTACTGTTATTTAGTGCTTTTTTCAGGGTTTATGGTTGGAGTGTCGCATTTCTTCTTCTGGAGTTTTCAACCATTGATGAAAAGTTCAGGTATCAACCCATCAATTTCGTTAACTGATTTGGCGGATAGTATCGGTTGGGATGCTCGTGTATTTGGAGATACAGTTTGGAATTATCTTTTGAGCCTTGACTGGTTGGATTATATTAAAGTGATGGGAGTTGTGATTTTTATTAACAACGTGTTACGTTCATCCTTTAGTTATTTTGCTGCTGCAGCAGCTAAGCGAATTTCCCTTTTTAAACTTGGTAATATATCTTTTGTGATGGAAATTATTGGCTGTGGACTTTCTTTTGTGTTAATGAAAGCGGGGCATATAACTCCTGCACAATGCTTGCTGTTTATTGTCTTTTTATGTGTGTGTATTGGTATTCAGTTGATGTTCACTATTTCACATATTAGCCGTTTGCATAGACTTATTAACCCTAAAATTCGTTCGCTTTCCTCTTCGGTTAATATGATGACTGGTAGATTATTGACATCTATTATGTTGATGGCACCAAAGTTTTTACTTAAAAATGAAGGAACTACCAGTGGAATACGGGTAATTGATATTTTTTGGATTTATGCGTTAATATTTATTCCTATCGGTTTGTTTTTTATTTATAAAATCTACAAATATAATGTTAATAGTGGGCATTCTCTGATGAATGTAGGAGAAGATAAGGAATAGTAATGCGGTGCGGTATTGTTCTATCTGCTATTTTGGGGTTACTATTTCCCGCTGTGGTAGATGCAGCTGATGTAGGACTCAAAATTTCATCTGAGAAAGAATGGACTGCGTGGGGAGATTACATTTTAGGACAAGACTTAAAAGCTGGAATAGAAAGTTTTGATTTTACAGTTCAGCCAGCGTATATTGGTAATTACTATCCATCTGGAAGCAGTAAAACTAAAATTGATATTTATATGCACGGTTTTGTACCCTTTAACCCTCCAATAAATGATAATAAAATAAACGTATTATATTTATATTACCCTTTAGAAACAGCTCATACATTTAAATACAAAAATTTAAAAGATATTATAGAACCTAGTTGGTATTCTTTACAGACAGAATTATGGGATTTTGATTTGATTGCTGTTGCTTCTCCGACATATCAAAAAGAGATTGAAAAACTTGGGATTAAAACTATTTTTGCACCACAATTTACAAATTCGCATAAATTCTTTTATGAATATGACGTAGACAAAGCATACGATATCTTATTTGTTGGACGACCTGGATATGATCGCATTAGCGCTAGATGGGCTATAGAAAGTGGTTTTGAAGTGGCTTTGTTTGGAAATGGCTGGCAAGACAAAGCTCCTAAAGCCTTTTTTAAGGGGGATTATATTGATAATGATGAGTTACATAAATATTATGCCTCGGCAAAAATTGTATTGAATGATACACGAGAGGATATGAAAAAATCTGGTTTTATTAGCAATCGTATATTTGATGTTACAGCTAGTGGTGGATTTTTGATTTCTGATTATATGCCTGAAATTGAGCAATTTTACGGTGATAATATTCCAATGTTTAAAACTAAGGAAGAATTAGCAATATTACTTAAATATTATCTGTCACATCCTGAAGAACGTGCTCAAAAAGCCAAACGCGCACAGGAGATTACTCTTGCGAATTTTACACATCGGCAAGTTGCTAAACGTATTTTAAGTGCTGTTGATAATATTCAGAAATCAGGAACTATCGTAACAGATGCGAACAAACTTGTTCTCAAATTTCCGTGGCAGCAAAATGCTTTAGGAATCGGTGATTATTGGCTTGGAAAAGATTTGTTTATGGGATTACAACAAAGCGGATTTGAGGTGAAAGAGTATTATTACAATAATAGTTTTCCAAAAGATGACTTTTATAACACTGCAGAAAATTTACTTTATATGCAATTTAAATATAACTATACAGATTTTGAAGACGAGGCTAAAGCGCGGATAATGTATTTATATTTTCCAACTTTTGTACCTGAAAGAGGAAAATTTAAAAATACGAAAGATTATTTTATTTATAATACTGATGCTGCACTTAACAATGAATTAGAATATTTTGACCTTATTGCAACTCCGGCAAAAGTCACACTAAAAAAACTTAAGAAATATAAATATCAATCAGAATTTATACCGCAATTTACGAATCCGAATAAATTTAAATATGCCCCCAAAGATGAGCTTAAAACGGATTTATTATTTGTTGGCTCGTGTTGGTATGAACGCGTCAGTGTGTTGTATGCGCTTGAAAACGATTACGATGTGGCTGTATATGGTTTGGGTTGGGAAGGAAAAATTCCACCACAATATTTTAAAGGAGCTTTTATTGATAATTCACAGCTGCATCAATATTATTCTTCTGCCAAAATTGTTTTGAGTGACCACGCGGATGATTTAGCTGAGATGGGACTTGTTATCAACCGGCTATATGATGCTAGCGCGGTTGGAACATTGGTTATCTCTAAATATAGTCCGTATATTGAGGAAATTTTTGGTGACAGTATTCCAATGTTTAAGAATAAAGAAGAATTTAAACAATTGGTTGATTTTTATTTGGCGCACCCTGAAGAGCGAGAAAAAAAAGCTAAGGCTGCGCAGAAAATTACACTTGACGGATATACCCATCAAATTATCGGTGAAAAATTCAAAAAACTGTTTCAAAAAATCAGTAAGGAGAAAAAATGAAAAAAGTTCTTTTATCTTTGGCGGTTTTAGTTATACTTACTTTATGTGGAATGTTTTGGTTAAATAAAATTTCCTTTTCTGCGCCTAATGATGCTATTTATATCAATGTTTCAAACGATTCAATATTGGCTAATATGAAAAAACTTAAAAGTGCGTTGGAACTTTCTGGAAAAAAAGCAATACTTTCTAACTCTAAAAAACATAAAAGTGGTCATTTTAATCTTTACACAGCAACAGATATTGCAACACTACCCAAAGTTTCTGACCTTGAGGCTATTAACTTTTTATGGATTGATAAACTTAAGGCTGGAGCAGACCCTGAGGTATTACGTCCATACGATGTTATTATTGTGAAAACTATGCCAGCTTTTCATCATCTTAAAGCAATTAATGTTCGCACGGCATTCATTCCTGATGCTGTTGATATCATCAATAATGCGTATTTACCAACACCAAATGGTAAAGCAATGTTTTGGGGAGATGGAAATGAGTTTTCTCTCACTTTACTGATGTCTGGTGCTGAAAATATTTCTCTTGATGTTTTTGGTAAAAATTTTGAAGGTAAATGGGCACAAAACGAAATTAAAGCACAAGCTCCTATTGCGGCAGACTTCCGTTCATATTCCTTAGTTTTGGTTGATCAATCTGAAGAGGATATTAGAGATGAAATTGTTAATGAACGTATTTTAGAAGTTATTGCTAATGGTGGACTTCCATATATTCGTTATAATCCTGCAATTGAGAAACTTTTTGGTGATGCGGTACCGATGTATTATAATAGCAATGAATTTTCTCAAAAGCTAAATAAACTTTTAAGTACCCCTGCAGAGCTTCAACAAAGAAAAGATGCGATTAGAAATATCGCGATTGGATGGAGCAGTAAATTTCAAGCAAAAAAGGTTATTGAGCTTTTTGAGATTATGGAAAAAAAGAGAATATAAATAAAATTTAAGGCGCTCAATATTTAAGCGCCTTTCTTCTAATTTTTATAAGACAATTTTCCATCTTTCAGTATGGCTGTTCCACCAAGTGGAATAGTTAATAGTGGAGCGGTATGCCCGAAATCTACATTAGCAAGAATCGGTATATTTTTTAGCTCAGCTTTAGTGTTTAAAATATACTCTAACCCCTCTCTTGTGACCTTTGAACCTTTTTGAAAACGACCAATAACTAATGCTTTAACATTTTCAAAATCTGGTTGATGAATTAGGGCTTGGAGGTTACGCTCAAACTCTGCCAAGGATGTTGTTTCGGTATCTTCAATAAAAAGAATCGTATCTTTAGAAAATTCTGGACGAAATTCTGTTCCCAACAAGAGATTAAATGTGCAAAGATTTCCGCCGATAATTGTTCCGCAAGCTTCACCATTATGAATATTCCAATAGCCTTCATTAGCTTCAAATTCACGTTTTTCCTGATCTAAGAACCATAAATCATCACTCCAAATTTCTGAGGATGTTATGTCATCTTTGCCATCCGTTACCAACATTTTTACAAAATGTTCAAATGTGTAATCGCAACCATATTTCATTCCCAGTGAGCTAAAGTGTGGTCCGTAGTACACTACTAAACCTGTTTTTGCCAAAAGGGCATTTTCTAACGCAGTAATATCTGAAAAACCGCAGAAAATTTTAGGGTTATTTTTTATCAAATCATAATCAAGATATTTTAGCAATTGGTTAGAATTTGCACCACCAATGATAGTCATAATGCCTTTAACACTTTTATCTGCAAAAGCAGTATGAATATCAGCTACACGCTTTTCGATAGATGACGACCCCATATAATCCCAATTATCATCTGTTGTATTAGGTGCAAAAACAACCTCTAGCCCCAAACTTTCTAACCGCTCTTTAGCAATTTTTCTTGCATCTTGACCAATAATTTTTATGCCTCTCGCTGGTGCGATAACCATAACCTTATCACCTTTTTTTAGCCTTTCAGGGATAATTTTCTGCATTGCTTTCTCCTTAATCTATTGTTTCTAAATCTTCATCTTCTTCCCAGTGAACCTGTAGCATTGTCACAGGTTTAATGTCGGTCGCACTCAGCACTCGGCGGCGTATTTGTCCACGGATAAAATCTTCCACAGAGGTTCTTTTGGGCTGTTCAGAGAGTTTCTTTTCTATTAACGGAACAACCTGTTTTTTAATCTCTTCTGCCAATATATACCACTCGTTTTCCTCTAAAATATCAATAGAACTAAACTGCAATGATTTTAGCTTATATTCTCTGCTGATAACAGCACTAATGAATAATGTACAGTTAAACATTATGCGGCGACGATTCTTTACTAACTCTGATCCTAGCGATACACTACGTCCACGATCAATCCCTATAATATCTGTTGGCGTTTGCTCCAGACAACTAATTTGCCCATTTTGATACAGACATATATCTCCATTTTGAGTCGAAAAAACATCTTTAACGCCACAATTCAGAGCGAAACGTTTGTGCTCTCGTATAAATTTTTTATCACCGTGAACTGGTAAAACAATTTTAGGATTTAGTAATTCATACATTGCTTTCAGATCTTTTTTGCTGGCGTGACCTGAGGTATGAACCAAATAATCTTCCTCGGTGATGAGATTTGCCCCTTTAGCTATTATTTTTTCTTGTAAGCGTTCGATTTTATCTTCATTCCCAGGAATCATTTTCGAACAAAAAATAACGTTATCTTCAGCACTTAACTTAATATATTTACTTTCATCATTAGCAATCATTGTCATCGCACTACGATAATTTGCCTGAGAACCTGTACAAATATACAGCGCTTTATCAGAAGTCAAACCATCTACCTCATCAATGGTGTGGATGTCTGTATATTCCTTTAAGTAACCGCAATTTTTAGAAATTTTAACATTGGTTACTAAACTTCTGCCAACAAGTACTGGCGTTCTATTAGCGGCACGTGCAGCTAATATCAAACTCTCTAGACGCATTACATTGGAGGCAAAGCAAGTAGCAATGATGCCCCCTTGCATTTCGGGAATAATCTTTATCAGATTATTACGGACATCTTCTTCACTTGCTTGCGGTTCATCAACCATTACATTAGTCGAATCACACACAAATACATCTACGCCTTCTTTTGCGGCATTTTTAAGAGCGGCAAAATCGGTTTTAACCATTGAAAGCTTATTATCATCAAAGCGCCAATCTGTTGCGTGCATAATATTTCCGTGTGCGGTTTTGATAAACAATGCCGATGTTTCTGGAATAGAGTGTGCAATTGGAATAAACTCAACCTCAAAGCCATCTAGCATAACTTTTTTTTCTTGATTAACAGAAACGAGCGGAACTATATTTTGCATTTTATATTCGCTTAAACGTTCCTTTACTAATCCTAAAGAAAAATCTGTACCATAAACTGGACACTGTAGAGATGGCCATATTTGAGCAATGGCGCCTAGATGATCTTCGTGCCCGTGGGTGATAAAAAGTCCTAAAATATCATCTTTATAGTTTTCTAAAAATTCAGGTGACGCATAGCACATATCCATTCCTGGAAAACTATCATTTAGAAACCCATAGCCGGCATCGACAACAATAAGCTTGCCATTTGAGGCGTAAACAAACATATTCATCCCTATTTCATCGGCACCGCCTAGGGGGATAAAATAAATTCCGTTCTTTTTAAAATCATTCATTCTTTATTATTCCTTTTTTTATATAAATAAATCACCTGCCAAGATACGTTCTTCTCCCTTTGATGTTTTTAATATTAAATATCCGTTGTCGTCAAGGGTTAAAAAAGTTCCTGTTATCGTTTTGTTTTCTGTTTTAACTATTATTTTTTGCTGGTAATTAAGCGCCAATTTTAGCCATTGTTCTTTCAGTGGTAAAAAACCCTTTTGCGTATATTCGGCTAAATCTGCCGCAAAGTTATGAAGATAATAACGTAAAAATTCGGTTCGGTCAAGCACTATTCCTTGTTCTTTTAGTGAGGTAGCACTATAGGGGGCATTCTCTAATGATGGCGCACCGACAATATTTACCCCTATTCCTATAGCCCAAAGATTGTTTTCAATATTTTCAAGTAGAATTCCTGATAATTTTTTTCCCTCTAAAAAAACATCATTGGGCCACTTTATTTGCACTTTTTTATCAGGTAAAAAATATTGTACTGTTTTAGCTAGGCTTAAACCTATTAAACAGACAATACGACTTAGCTCTTGAGATGAAATTTCCAAACTATATGTAAAATATAGGTTACCATCTATTCCTTGCCATTTTCTGCCACGACGTCCTCTGCCTCCTGTTTGCTTTTTTGCACTTACGGCAATATTAGATGATGTTTGTTCCTTAATGATTTTTCTTATTTCATCATTTGTTGACGTGGTCTGTTCAACATCATACCATCTCCACTGAGATATTGTTTGTTTATATGAAGACAACATAAAACATATCCTTTAGTTTATCTATAATATTAAAAGGGTTAAAAGCAATAGAAATCATACAGATAATGCTTATTAGCATTAAAAAGCGAGTAATTTTATTCTCTACATCATAGTTGATGATTTTATGCTCAAAATAGGCGGTTTTGATTATTTCAAGATACGACTTAGCCAGCAGTAATAAACAGAAAAAAACAATACCTAAACTAATAAATTTTTGTGCAGCAATCAACTCTGTCACAGCTGAGGCTTGTCCTAAGAAGCCAGCTAGAGGCGGAACGCCTATTAAGGAAAACAAGCTAATTAGCAGAGTTGCTGTTGCCAAAGGACGTGTCTCTGCTAGTCCTGATAGAGAAGTCAGAGCTGATAGATATTCATTACGACTTTTTATGCTGTAAAATACTAGATATACTCCGTTTAAACCAAGCATATATGTTAGCAAGCACGTGTATGCAGCAAAACAAGATGTTGGTGTAAATAGAGATAAAAGAAGAAGCATTACCCCAAAATAATATGTAGCACTAAAAGAATAAATCCGATGCAGGTTAATACGAGCGTTTGTTCCCATTGCTCCAAAGATAACTGATAGTAGTGCAAAAAAGATATATACTGGGGTGATATCTGCAGAATAAGAAGAAACTAATGTGATGTTAAGTTTTATAATAACACCCCAATATGCCCAAGGCGCTATGATTGACAGGTAGTGACTGACAGGCAATATTGCACGCCCATTTTTATCTTCTGCAAAGCTATGAAATGGAGCTATACCTAATGAATATAAGAATGGGATAAGTAGGCAAGATACAAACATATACGTAGAAAAAGAGCCCTGCTCTTTTTTCAATATATTTGCCAAAAATTGATATTCCATTCTTCCGCCTGTTAAATTGTATAGTCCAGAAAAACCTATAGTCAAAAGTAATAAAATAACCGCTGCAGCACTGAGATAACGCATTTTGATGGATGTTGGTAGCTCTTCGCCAGCACTTTCTTGTAAACGATAAGTTATATATGTTAGTAAGCAATAAGCAAATGTTAGAACTGTTATATTTATAGCACTCAGCATTATATTAAGCACACATAGTGCCAATAATATCAAGCAATTAAATTTGCACCCTGTCTTTTTTTCGGCTGAGAAATATTGTGGAGAAACGCACAACAATATATAAGCTGAAATACCAATCACAAAACGAAACAGAAAAGTGTACGCATCATTATTAAAATATTGCAGATTTATGCTTTGGTTATAAAAAATTATAAGGCAAAATATTGAGATAAGCAGCCAATACCGTGCAATACGAGCGAATAATTTAGGAGAATCTTCTCCGAATACATATCGTAAATATAGGTGTGCAATACCTAAAAGAAGAGATAATTCTGGAAAAGTATATAAAATTTTTGATAACATTCAGAATGCTCCCCTAAAACACAAACCACAATGGCTTAAAAAATGAGAAAAACAGAATGATAAGACAGCTCATATAAACTGTAAAATCAAAAGTTGGCAAGTCGACACCCAGCACGCAAGCTGCCTCAGCATAGCTCTTATCTTTCATTCGATAAAGCTCTTCAAGTAAAGACAAAGCTACAATAAATAAAGATAACATCACTAAAATTCCTAGAACTAAACTATAGTTAAAAATTTCGGAAATTATTATAAAATTATTCCAAAACAATGGTGTTATTGGCAACCCTATTCCTGCTAATACAAATAAAGATAAGCACTTTGATGTGCGCGGCATATAACATAATATTCCGCCGCCGGCATATAAATTTAATTTTTTCTTTTGATTTTCAATGTGATGAATAAGAAAGGATAGCACTGTTATAATCATTATATAAGCAAATAATGAATAACCTATATTAACTTTCAAGATACCGGTTGGAAGAAATACACCTGTAAAAAATAACAAATAATATACAGATGCATATGCAAACAATTTATATCTCAGATCTTTATGACTCAAGCTGACTAGTGATAAAAAAAGCATTGTTAAAATTCCCGCCCCCTCAAAAAAAGGAGCATATTCGGCTATTGAATTTGGCACTGTGTTTGGCCAAAATCGGATGAAGCCGTATAACCCTACCAGTGGGATTAAATTTCCAACTACAAATACTAGTGGGTTTCGCAACGTTGCTGTCATTGAAGATATCCAGTAATGAAAAGGCCAAACTGGCAGACGTGATATAAAAGCAAATAAGATGCTGAGCCATACGAAATATTCAATTTTTCCATTTAAATTGATGTTTCCTACTGTATTAAGCGGTATATTCGCTTTTTTATAGCCGCATATTAGCATAATAGATACGAACAGCAGCATAACACCAATAATATTATATAGACTAAATCGTATCAAGACATTTCTTTTGCGGATGTTGCCATACGTACTTATTAAAATAATTAACGGGGCAATCAATGCCGTAAAAAATACATAAAATGAGATTATATCAGCTGCAACCAGATATCCATTTAATAAACCAATAAATAATAATTCTGCCGCAATCAATGTTCTTGGACGCTCAGTTGAGTGCTCTATACATAACTCAGCTGCAAAAAATGACAGATTGATACCCAATAACAATAACAATGAAAATGTGTCAACTCCTAAAAGAATATCTGTCGCAGGTAGGTTAAACCACGGATATTTTTCAACCATTTGTATTCCACTTTTGGCTATATCCATTTTAGAAAAAGTATATAAAATCAAAATATTGTTAATTAACAATGTCCATATTGCAACATAATAAACATTACCGATTGCATAATTTTTATCTTCTTTTGCACTTAAAGCAAATGCTGCCCCTAATAATGGTACCAAAATTAACATTAGTAACAAACTATTGCTCACGGCAGATATCTCCTATAAAATGAAAGCACAAAAAAGAGGATACCTATAATAATATATATTATACCTGCCTTGGTGCTTTTTTGATTTAATTTGAAGAAGAAAGAAACACCGTGACGATTTACTCCTGAAAAAGCGGCTGTAATTATTTTTTCTGAAAAAACAAAATCAACCATTAACCATAAAATTCGACTAATATATTTTAATGGTTCGACTAGAACATAGCAAAATAAACTTTTACTAACATCTTCTGTCTGCAGCCACTCTTTTTCATAACACGAACGTAACTTTTTCCATATTGGTAAAGCGGTTACACCTAAAAATATTGTCGTAAAAAGCAAGCTATACCAATTATATATCTCAAACAAATATCCGACTCCTAAAATCAACAACGTATTAACTATAAATGATAAAATGCGTTGAGGATTTGGATTAAGATAATCTAGACGGCGTATATGAGGAGATTTGTATATGTGGTTTAAAACAATTCCCAATGCCAATAAAATTACCAGAATAGCAAGTTTCAATATATTTTCTGGCAAACTTTCAGAAATTTTCAGTGATATTATAAAAAAAACATCTGCAAGTATAACCATTTGCAGCAATAATGTCTGTAGTGGCAGAACATTTAGCTCTTTAGTATTAAGCATTTTACTAACTTTTTCTTCTCGATTTTGATAGAGATATATTTTAAAAAACAGCATATTAAAGAAATATACAGTCATCAAATAGTATGAAAAAAGCGGTATCCAGTTAAATTTATTTAATAACAGCATATACATTAAACATCCAATAAATGCCATATTTAGACTTACCATCTTTTTTTGAATATTATCTTTAGTAATAAAGTAGATAATACCAAATAAAAATGTCGCTACTGCCATTATTTTCATAAAGGGAATAAATAAATTTGAGACGGTTAATAAATTATGTAATTTTACTAATAGCAATATTCCAACCAACGGAGAAAATAATAGATTAACAGCACTCATTCTTTGAAAACGAGCTGAGCTTATATCAAACAGATAACTCTGAAATAAAAAACAACCACATTTTACAAAAATTGCGAATCCTGCAATTAACCCGACAAAATCTCTGTGCCCTCCTATTTGCTTGTAGTTTAGAAACTGTTTCATATCAAGACTCTGTATTTTACCGCAAACGAGTGCAAGAATCATAAACAGGCACATATCCGCAAATAGATTATATATCACATATCGATGAGAAGAATCGACGTCTTTTAATATTAGGTATCCTAAAATATCAGAAACAAAAACAGCTGTTATCAACTGAACATAATTTTCAGCACTCACAAGCAAGCATAGCGTCACAAAATTAAGAATAATTAGAGAATTGAATATACTTCTCTTTTCTTCATAACGAAATACATTATTGTTAAATATTGTCATTAAAGACAAGAAGAACAATGGAACCACCAATCGATTAAGTACTTGTGATGGCAAAAAATCTACCATTATATCACCGATTCGTGTCTTACTCCATAAAAATGTAAGACTCGGATTATATCCTCTTATCGCATTTAAGCCATATTCAGCAAATAAAAAAGCAACAGCAATAAACATTAACCAAGATAAGATTCTATCATATCTCATTCGCAGCCGCAGAAAACCTGCCAAAGCCACTCCAATCAAACATATTATTGTATTTATTACCATAATCTCTCCATTTTCGGTTATTTTAATAGAATCCGCTAACCGACTATACGAGAAAGATATTACTTAATCAAGGCTTTTACATCTTTTATAATGCGAACTGGTACGGTATATTCACGAGCAACATCATCCCCTTCAACCTCAACAATCAACATAGAACTAATAGATTTAAGAGGCATACGTGCTTCTGATGCAATATTTTTAAAAACAACAGCAATATCTTTGGTTCGATACAGCAATGCTGTTTCACCACCATCATATACAAAGCGAGGATTTTCTGGTCCTCCCGCCCGTGAATTGATAATAATTAAAATCTCCCCTTTTTCATTTTGCAAAATGTCATATCTGCTTTCTTGCTCTAATTCTTGACCTGTGGACATTTTTTACCTCATATAAAATATTGTTATATCGTTATTTAGGTGTTTAATACCATATAATAGTTAACAAATAAATAGCTAAATGTAATTTTTTTTTAATTTTTTTATTGACTATCTAAAAAGTATCCTTTATAAACCGTTTT
>JAMPED010000031.1 GCA_023665325.1 Acetobacter sp. | reverse complement strand
AGATCGCTTGACTTCGCTACGCTCAGAGCGATGACATATTAAAAGAAACAAAAACATACTCTCTTTTCCCCGTCATCCCTCTCAGGGTGCCCAACTCCGGCACCCTGAGTCAAGGGATCTCACGCTCCAAGACACCCTTCCACTAGATTGCCACGTCGCACGTTGGCTGTGCGCCATCGCACTCCTCGCAATGACGTACAAAAAAGCGCTCCACAGCCCACCGCAGCCCAAACCATTTTTTGCACAAAAAAAGACGGGCGATTGCCCGTCTTTAATAACATACTCATTCTTTTACCAGTCCTTTAGGGGAAAATGGTAAAAAAACGCATTTTTTGCCGCTCGGAACATCTTTAGCACGACACATTTGTCTTGCTCGATTTTTCATCCGTTCACTAAACAACTGTTGCAGTTCTTCTTTGCTCCGTATTTTCTTGAAAATGTATCCATTTTCGTCAATAGTAAGCCTGTAAGTATCACCACCGATAACAGCCGTTTCACCTTTGTCAATGAAATGGTCAGTCAAGTCATCAGCAGAGTAAGCTGCAATAGCGTTTTCCTCTTCCAGACAAACCGGATACCAGAAAATGCGGTTGTCATCTCCAATCAGTGTTACCGCCCAACACACGCCGACAAACTTGTGTGCCGAGTGAGAGTAGAGCTCAACCGGATAAATATCCTCTACTTCCATACCGGTCTGCATCTCATATACTGAAGCAGCTTCTTCAGCATTCAAGAGAGAACGTACTTTCATAATGCATATCTCACCGGTGTCTGTATAAACAGAACAATAAAGAACATCTTTCCAGAGAGAGAACACCTCATTTTGATGTGGTGTAATTTCCAATATCTTTCGATTATTGAGTGCTTCAATCGGCACATCAAACACCGGAATAGTTGAGATAATTTTCGGCTCCTCACTTGAGATGTCAAAATACATCCATACCATCATATTGGGCATTTGAGGGTAGTCAAAACGGATATTGCCTAGAAGAACCATCCCGCCTTTAGGATAATAGTCTTCGAAAAACGCCAGCGCTTCAATGGAATTGCTAACACGAACTTCATTTCCAACCGGCGCATACTGCTCGGGGAATAGGATTTTTCCTAACTTGTCCATAAAATATAAGTATTAAAAATGAAACATATTCTTATCTAAAACAACTGCAAGTATAATAAAATTTGACAAAAAGTCAAGATAATTATTTACGGCTGAGTTTGTTCAGTAAAACAAATACAGTAACAACTTCCAAACGTCCCACAACCATCGCAGAAGCTAAAAGATATTTGACAAAAGGAGAGAAACCAGCAAAGCTCCCCGCCGGTCCGGTTTCAGCCGTAAGCCCTAGGCCAGAGTTTGTGACATTCGCGACCACAGCCCCAAGTGCGGTTACAAAATCCACTCCGCTAAAACAGATAATCAGCGTATAAATTGTAATTGCAAAGACAAAGCCAAACACCAACACAAACACCGAAGAAACAATCTCTGTCCCAATAACCTTATCCCCCGTTTTCATCACTGTCACTTGGTTTGGCGAAAGCGCCTTAATCGCATATTGCTTAAAAAATGCTGCAATCACCTGCCAACGGAAAACCTTAATCGAGCCAGTGGTTGAACCAGTACATCCACCGTGCATAAATAGAATAAGAAATACAATGACCGCCCATCCCCCCCAAGAGATAAAGTCAGAAGACGCCAATCCAGCAGTGGTTACTGCAGAAATAATATTAAACGAAACCTGACGAAACGCCGTCATAAAAGGAATATCCGCATTATATGTATAAAACACACTGATAAATAAAATATAGCACGTCACATATTTTAAAAACGCATTCACTTGAGCGTTAGAGATAATTGAACTAAGCGACCGCCGCTTGAAAATAAGCACAAAATAAGTAATCGGTAACGCACTAATAAGTAAAAATACGGCGCAAATAGCCTCAATTGTCGGGCTGTCAAAATAGCCTATCGAAGTATTTTTAGGGCTAAGTCCACCAGTTCCCATTGTGGAAAGCGCAAATGCAACAGCGTCAAACCAGTTCATCCCCGCATATTTGAATAGCCCAGCGCAGATAATAGAAAAGATGATATAAACAAAAATAATATCCTTAGCAATATAGCGAATTTTAGGTAAAAACTTCTCTTCCGTATCAGAGTTTTCTTTGCTGAAAAGGTGGGTGCCTCCTGTACCTAAAAATGGGGTTAGTGCCACGGCAAAAATAACAATTCCGATACCACCCAGCCCGTTAAGCATTGCTCGCCATAAGAGTACAGACTTCGGTTGCGCTTCAATATTTTGCAAAATCGTCGAACCTGTAGAGGTAATTCCTGAAGTGGCCTCAAACACGGCGTCATAAACAGTTTTAATATCTCCATTGCCATAAAGGGGTAGGGCGCAAACCAGCGGTGCTAAAAACCAGCAAGTAACCGGAATAAGGTACCCTTGCAAAATAGTGATTTTCTTAATATCTCCCACATTAGCAAGAAATAAAGCGCCGCCAAAAAACATCGCCGTAAAGCTACTCTGCAAAAAGATATAATCAAACCGTCCGCTATAGTAATAAAGCGCGCCAGCAGGCAATAACATCATCAGCCCTAATACAAACACAATAAATCCGTTAATCATCAAAACCGGACGCCACATTATCTTTTCGCCTTAATTTATTAAAACCAAACATATCATAGCGGTTCAATCCACTTTTTCAATCAAAACCGCTCTTTATCCCCCGAATGACACAACATACCACCAAACAAAAGCCGAAAGTATGGCAAATCCGCCGAAAAGTACAAAACTAATCTTTTGCCCTAAACAGCTAATATTATTTAGCCCCAAACTCCAAACCATAGCCACCGGCAAAGGCAATATCGCTACATAGCGAAAATCTTGATTACACATATATGGGTGCATTAAGCCAAACATAATCTGCCCAAACAATAGGCTTAAAATCAGAATAAGCGCCAACCATACATAGACGTTTCGCCTCATCGACCAAAGAAGATACATAATCATCCCCATCGTCATAATCAAAATAAGTTTGTAAATAACCGCTAATATCGAAATCATCCCCATAATTCCAGCCCCGCGCAAGCTGAAATCCCATTGTCCGAAAAGCGCAGTTTTCGTCATTGTTTCCCAAAGGTTTATTCCGAAGTCATTGTAAAACATTTTTTCATATATAATGGCACCAAACGGGTTAAATCTCTGCCATAAAGAGTATGGTTTCAAAGATAAATGCTCTTGCGGTGGCACAAAACCGGCGCTAACTCCAAGAAAAAAGTGCTGATAAATTGTCCAAACCGAAATCCCCAAAAGTAAACAAACACCAAACACCGCTAATTCGTAAAAAGTTTTCTTATCCCGTATTTGCCATAACCTAAGCCCCAGCGCTGCCGCCACCATCGGCAATACCAAGACACCAGAAAGTTTTGTGAGTGTTGCCGCGGTGGCAAACAGCCAAATATAGATAAGATTTTTTTGTCCGCCATCTTTGTAATAGCAAAGTGCATAATACACAGCTCCCGCTTGCAAAGGCAATAGCAAACAATCATTATTAAAAAATCCAGCAATCGCATTATAAGCCGGAAAAAAGACAATAAAAGCCACACCAGCCAAATACGCCCGGCTATGAATATCCAAAAGTCGCAAAATGCGTGCCGCAATAAAATAATACCATAACATATACGAGCAAAACAATACCTGCGCAGTTTCTACAGCCGCAATAGTGTTGATGGTGAAGAATTGCACAATCCGGATAATTCCCGCCGCTAAAAAGAAATGTAAAATCGGATGATACGTTGAGTAACTCGGTCGGGTTAATAAAGGATTTTCCTGCCAAAACATAAAGTTATTTTCTAAAATATACTCAATGTAGTTAAAACACGAGGCGAAATCATATTGTATATTAGTATATGCCGTATTTGAGATAATAGAAAGGTTAAAAAACGCAGCAGTATAGATGAGTAAATGACTATTAAGATAATCATCTTTTTCAGATATTCCCCACAAAACAACGATAAAACCGGCAAAAAGCCACACATTCCAAACCTTTGCCGATATGATAAGCGCAACCAATGCTAAAATGAGTGCAAAAACGCCGCTTATAGCAAGCCGTCTACCTGAAAGCCTCATCGGATTAAGCCACAAAACAACAGCCATCGCCAACCACAGGTTAATTTTTGCCACATCCAGTTGATAACAGACAGCCACCGCCGTTGCCGCAATAAAAGCTCCAGCACATCCCAAAAATTTTAATACTAATTCCATCTTTCATCCTTTTTACTCGTCACTGCAAGGCACACATCTGTCCCATAAAGCGTGGTAATCTATAAACAACTAACAATTTTTTTATCTTAAAGTCAAGTTTCAAAAACCTGATATGCAGCGTCATAAAAAACTTGCCAAGTTTCTAATATTATGTTAAAATAATATAAAGTTTAAAAAAGGTACCAAATATGATAAATAGTTTCAAGAAGCTGATAAATAAAAACTCTGAAGATATTTTAGGTAACCAGCAAAAAAATACTGCAGAATCCCAAATACGCCACATTAAAGATATTATCCAAAAAGATTTAAATCGCTTGCGTATAGATTTATCCGCAAATTTCCTGACAGCAGAATATAAAAATAATATTACCGAAACATATATTCGCCATCTACATACAAAATTAGCACCTTTGTTTAGTGGCGATAATGAAAAAAAAGCCATTTTTGCCACTCATCAGGAAAATTTTGAACATTTTCTTCTAACTGGTGATATTAAAATCCCGCTAAATCTTAGAGATGAAGAATCACAATTTTTTTGGGGAACAGTTTTAGCTCTATACGCCGCACACCCTGAAATAGCACAAAAATGGGATACTCATAAGCATAATCCCGATATTAGCCAAAGCGTCATCTGGCGTCGCATAGCTTCATCTTCATATATGCAGCGAGAGCTGCAAAGACATAGCGCCGTTATAGAAAATTCATTAAACAATCCCAATGCCAAAATTGTGTGGAGTGCAATGAATTATCCTAATATCAATTATTGTTTTATACCAGATAAAAATTTAATTATAGATGATATGCTCTGGACACTCGTTGTAGGCGTTGATGCTGCATCTACAGCCTTAGGGCACGAAATAGCCCACTCTCAAGGAACACAGTTTACCCGTTCACCAAGAATGGAACAAATTGTAGAACGGCAAAATGAATTGATAAAAAAACTTGAAGCAGCAATAAAAGCTAACGATAATGAGGCATATAGAAAAGCCGCCAAAGAAGCTTCTCGTTTGAAAGTGGAATTTGAGTATCGTTTTCGTTTTTTTGATGAGCTTGAAAATATGTATGCCAATCGTTTTGCTATAAATTTTGGTGGGGAATACGACGCAGCTCATCTAAACGAATTGGAAACAGATATTAACGTTGGTCAAAAATATACCACACCTCAAACGCTAGAAGAGGCTGAAAAGCTGATGAATAAAGATGTACGAGTACGTATCCAACACGTTAAAGATGTGGCACGTAATAGTTTTTTTGTGAATAATAAGCTTATATCCGAACATAAAATTGAGGAGTGGCACGCATTACATCTATATCCCGAACTTTTGAGCGGAACAGACGCCAATGGGCAAAAGATGAATTCCGCAGAGAGTTTTGAGCGTATTCGTGAAATATGTAATAAGTTTGAAACAAGTCAACCCAGTCCCAAACTAAAAAGTCTGAATGCCAAAATCTATCAAACACGAATGACGAGTATGAGTAAACGTCGTGCGGCAATGGTAGACGAATTTTTTGATTTATTTGTTGCCCAATATATGGATGAGCTCTATAAACAAGCTGAAAAAGATATTGATAATCAAATGAATAATCAGTCTCAGCAGAACCAACAGCAAAGCGATGACCAAGGTAATCTGCAACAGAGCCAACAGCAAAGCAGTGATCAAGGTAATCTGCAACAACAGAACCAACAGCAAAGCGATGACCAAGATGATAATCAAGACACAAATATGTCATCTTTTCCATCAACTGAACAGTTTCATTTGCCTGATACAGATAAACAATATCGCCCACAAATAAGTAATGAAAAAGCGGAAGAAATACTTTCAGAGGCAGAAGATATTAAAGAATTGCTAGAGAAAATGCAGGCAGAGAATGAAAAAAATAAAGAAACAACTGACAGTGATAAAGATAAGCAAAGCGCTGTTTCTCAAAATCAGCAAGTAGACAATGATGATGAAGATGATAAAGGTGAAAAAAGAGAAAATCTTGAAGATTTTATCCCGCAAAATGATTATCCAACATTGGTTGAGATAGAACAAATGAAAAAACCGGATTTAGATAAAAACAAAGCCGCTCATTTTTATCGAGAAGGAAATTGGGACGAATACCAAAAATACATTGCTCAATATACGAATGAAATTGCGCAGGCAAAAAAAATGATAGCTAAGATTATCAAACAAAATAAACTTAATAGTATTCACCGTGGTCAAGAAAAAATTAAAAATAAAATGACAAAACTTCCTATTCAGGGGGGCAGGAGTATCGATTTGCAGCGTCATATTGCATTAGAACAGAAAATTCGTCAGAACGATCCCAACATCACCAGCAAAGATTTAGAGCGTTTTCGTACCCAATATAAATACTCAGAGGACGAAATTATTAAAGAGATAGAAATTCCGCAGTCAAACTTTGGTATTTTAATAGACGGTTCTGGTTCTATGACAGGAAAACCATTTGATAATGCTTTAGCTATCTCTTGTATTTTATATGAAGCAGCTCGCAGTTTCAAAGAGATAAATGTTTATATTTATATGATGGGTGAACCAACGCCGCTCACCGTAGCTCTTCCTGATGATAAAACCAAAATAGTTGCTAAAAGGTTGGAAAGTGTGCGTAAAGGGCAGGGAGGATGTAACGATCACCTCATTCCAGCCGTAAGTCAATTTTTAGACGATGTCGCCCAAAATATGGTTGCCCATCCACATAAAAAAAGTGGTTTTACGCACATCTTCTCAGTCACCGATGGTGGTAACAATGACTACAGAGAACATAGAAATGGAAAATTTTTAGTTAATCAGCAGCTTCAGACAATGCTTGAGAAAAATGAACAGATAACCTTTGATTGTTTCTTTATAGATGGTGGCTGGCGAAATTATACCAAACCATTTATAGAAGAAATGAAAAAACAAGGTTCGACCCAAACAGATTATGTTGATCATATCGATGATCCTTCACAAATCTCCATCGCTATTACTAATATGCTGAAAAAACGAATGAAACACAGTCAAATAAAATCCCCGATGACCAACGGTATTAAGCAAAAATTAATAGCTGAAACATTAAAAGATATTAAAAGGCGTAGACGATAAAAATGAATAATTGCAAGAATAAAGAAAAAGTGGTAAAATACTAAGAAAAGAAACCATAGGAGCATAAAATGGCAAAAATATACAGACATAAATTTGGTACACCAGAATATCCTATCCCTGTATTAGATAAAATAACTAATCAAATAACTTGGCTTGCCGATGAGGAAAATGCTATATATATCCCCACAATGCGTAATGAAGATAAAGATCGTATTTATGGTCGCCTGATAAGACAGGTTGTGACAGATCCTAGTATGATGAAAGATATGACCGAAATGCTTTTAAGGCTAGATAAAAGCCGTACGCCAGCAGAGAGTAAAAGCTATGGTTATACCACAATGGGCGCTCCAGGTAATGGTAAAACATTTTTAGCAAAGTCTATTGGCGAGCTTGTTCATCCCAAAGGCGCACTGATTGTTGATTGTAATAATATAGATAACCCTGATGAGCTTTTTAAGGTGACAACCTTTAGTGTTGATCAAACTCGTAAACAGCGTAAATTAGATGCACGTATCCGAATAGGAAACCAAGATCCAGAGTTTGCTTTGTCACAAAATGCGGTGGCATATTTGAAAAAGATGTTTGGCAATGATATTGTCACCCAAGAAACCCGTGAAGACAGAAAAATTACAGCAATCGATTGGAATGCAATCAATCAAGATGCATCATATATGGAAACAGTGCTTGATAAAGTGATGGAAATGGAGGGAATAACTTATGAAAAAGACGCCAGTTCTCTGGGATTTGTTGTCAGTAATGGTCCGTTATTACAAGCGCTAATTAACCCAGATTCGCCAGATTATGGACGAATGGTCATTCGTGATGAGGCAAACCGTGGACCTGCAGTTGATGCGTGGCTGCGTATTCAAGCCTTTTTCTCAGAACCAACAGCCGAAGAGTTGAAACTCAAAGGTGAAGATGATAAAGAAATGGTTATCCGCCGCTCAGAAATTCCTGATACATTTATGTTTTTAGGGACAGCCAATAATGCGACTGAAGATATGGGAATAAGTGCCAAAGAGCTGACCAAACCAATGATATCTCGTGAAGGTATGGGGATAGATATTCGCCAGATTTCAGATCCCGAAACTGCAGATTTTGTTTCTCGCTCTCTGAAACACTTAACCGGTGTTCCTGCGTATCACGTATATATGATGGATAACGAATACTACGATCTACATCCAGAAGAACTTGCAGAAACATTGATGCACTTGCGCACAGTCGGTTTAACAGCAGAGGAAAAAAAGAAGATACCGCAGGAAGAAAAATTTAATATCACCCATATTGACCGTACAATAGAAGTAGCCCTCCAATTTGGCAGTCTGATTGCTAGTGCAGAAACTTTAGTTCAACAAGCAATCAAGGATGATAGTCTGCCAGTAGCTTATACTGATTATCTCAAAAATCAAGTTGTTTTGGATTTACGTTATGTATATAAACTCTATCAACACTCCAAAATTAACACGCCTCAAAGTAAGGTGAGAGGCAGAAAGGCTTTTGCAGGCTTAGGGAAAAAGGAACGCCAACAATCACAAGAAGAAATTGCTTGGGAAATGAGTAAACGCATCGCTAACCGTGAAAAGGAACAACTTTTGGTTCGAGGGACAAGGCTGGAAAATGAAGTCGCCACCAAACTGCACGATATGATTATGCCAGATAGTTTGAATAATATGCTCAAAGATTCAGATGCCCCTGAAGAAGATTATGCCAAAATTGAAACTGTTTGGGCTAGTCTTAAAAAAATCGCCCAAGGACTTCACTTCCGTTTTGCTGGTTATGTAGGAGAAGACTCTGTCGCAGATTTGTATAATGCTCATCCCGAAGATTTACCTAGCGTTGCTATTGAAGAGATTAAAAACGTGCTTGTTTCCTCCGTTAATTATGAATATGGCGAACAATTACAAGCAGAAGACGTTGTTGATGATGATACTTTGCTTGAGGCTGTGGCAATGTTAGGCACTGAAGATAATTTGCAACATATCTTTATCCCTAATTATAATATTGAAACCACTGCCGAAAAGCCAATCTTAAAGACCTATATGTCATCCACCCCAAAAGAAATAGTGACAAGAGAAGAGCTCATTACCGCCACACAGTTTGCCGATAGTTTTATCTTAAAAAATATGCGCAAATATAATATCCGCAAGTATGCAATGGAAAAGCCTAATTTGTCTCCCGCAGATGGAAACGAAATCAGCCGTCGTATAGCTGAGGGTAAAGATGATAATTTCTTTACCACCAATGTATTGGTCAATGATAAAGAAAATGCGGATATTGGTTTTGCCTCAATTATATATAATAAAGGTACTCAAAATGCAATGATATTAGCCACTTTTGATATCTCTGCCACGCAAAGAGCTCAATTAACCCAAAATGGTGTTTTGTTTGTGAATGTTAGAAGAGAGAAAGCAGAAGCCGAAGAAGCAAGAGATTATAAAATGATAGCAGATTATCTTCAAAAACAGACAGATTTATACGTTGAAAGTAGCATCACCCCAGCTCACATCGTGTCATCAATGATGTTGCGTATTGAAAAAGATTTAGCCGAAGGCGGTACTGTTGAAGATTTTTATCAATTTTTGCAAGCTCTGCCAAGCAGTGAATTAGCTAAAACTGATGCCGTTCAACTAACAAATGTCGAATATGAAGACAATAAGTCATTGCAACAAGTTTTAATCCAAAAGAGAAAAGGAAGATAATTATGGTAAAGTGCTTAAATAAAAATGAGATAGAAACCATCATCTTACAAACAGTTTTAGCACGTCCGTATGCTGAGTTTGATGGTTGCAGAGTTTATCCACTCAATGCTAGTGGCGAAGAACAAGTTATCAAAAATCTTGCAGGTACCAAAGAAGTTACAACTTTAATGGAATTAGAAGAAGCCATCAATACACCAGATGTTGCACAAGTATATATTAGCAAATATGCCGCCATCACCGCAAAAGGGCTAAAAAGTGTCTTATCTCGCACATCTTTAACCAAAGAAATTTTTTGTGCATTTGAAATCAAAAATTAGACAGATATTTCTTGACAAAAAAGGAAACATCAAGTACTCTCCATTGCAGAAACTAAAATTTTTAAGATATGGATTATATAGACGTAAGAGTGTTGCTCTCCAGACAAGAGCCGCTCAGTGGTAAAGACGCCGTAGAAATCATTAACAGTTGGCGTTTAAAACCCGAAAGTTATTATCAGTTATTAAAGACGAAAGGCGCAGCCGTCCCCCTAAGGTTGTATTGTGGTTATTCAAAAGAAGATGAACAACACATCTTTGAAGTAAGTGATAAAGAAATCCTTAGCCCAATGCTTGCTCTTAAGTTTTTCGAATTAGAAAACGATGACTTAAACCTCGTCCTTTTCGAGACGCTCAATTTCTTGACCTTCACCGGAAATTCAGATGACGATGGATGCAGCTTTTATGCGTGGCCGTATCTGGAAGGGGGATGCGCATACCACCTTTCTGCCAATACCATCGAGAATGTTCTGTGTGATTGGAACTTTGTTTTTGATTGGGAGTTTGATAGTCTCGGAAGCGTATATAGCCGGTTATATAACAGGTTGTTAAAGGCTGATAAGTGTTGTGATATACTCGCGGTCAACTCGTTCAATTTGTTTAATTGGCTAGAACGCAATGAAATTGAGATTGATGTTCGCGCTAAGCATTATTGCTTTGCCAATTATTCTCTAGAACTGGATGAGATGAAGGCAGACGCTTATTTTCGTAAGTGCCTTGTTCATTATCTCGCCGGAATGTGGAATAATATGGAGGACATCGTCGCCTATATTATTCGCAAACGAAATCTTCTTTGCAATTAAAAAAGTCGGGGTTTTCCCCGATTTTTTTTGTGCTGCTATTTTTGGTTGACAATGTCAAGCCAACTGCTATGCTGGGTTTATGTTTTGATAAGGAGAACGTATATGCCCTCAATGGTTGATGATTTGAAAGTAAAAATCCAATATTTTTTGCCCAAAAAGCTTATTTCCCGCGCTGTTGGGAAGATTGCTGCCGCAGAATTAGGTAACGGAACAACGTGGCTGGTGGAAAATTTTATCAAATATTATAATGTGGATATGAGCGAGGCAGAAGTTAAAGATATTAAAGAATTTAAAACTTTTAACGCATTCTTCACTCGTGCGCTGAAAAAGGGCACTCGTCCAGTGGCAAAAGAGGCAAACGCTTTGGTAAATCCAGCAGATGGCACAATCAGTGAGCTAGGTGAAATATATAAAGACGCCGTTCTTCAAGCCAAAGGACACTATTATAGTTTGGAGGCCTTATTAGGTGGAGATGAAAAAGATGCTAAAGCCTTTGAATCGGGTCAATTTGTAACCACATATCTCTCTCCGAAAGATTATCATCGCGTACATATGCCTCTAGATGGCAAGCTTGAAAAGATGGTATTTATTCCTGGAGATTTATTCTCTGTTAATCCGATAACAGCTAGAGGTGTGGATAATCTGTTTGCACGTAACGAGCGGGTGGTATGTTTCTTTAATCACGAACAAATCGGACGCTTTGCTGTAGTGATGGTTGGTGCAACCATTGTTGCGAGCATCGAAACTGTGTTTGCAGGTCGTATTGCACCATCAGCTGGTCGTGAAAAGACAATATATGATTATAAAGAAGATAATATCACCTTGAAAAAAGGCGAAGAATTAGGGCGCTTCCTCTTGGGCAGCACGACAGTTTGCGTTTTTCCCAAAGGCAAGGTAACATTTAATAAAGAGCTTAAAAGTGGTGCAAAGGTTAAAGTAGGTGAAAAACTTGGTGAAATTAAAGGAAAATAACTTAAAATGTTAGCGTATTCCTCTGACATATACTTAATAAAAACAACCGAACTCCAACAACTTCCTCAATCAGCCACTCCCGAAGATGCAAAAGAAATTATAGTTTTGTTAGATGCTGAAAAAGGGGATACCCTGATGAGCGGTATAAATGAAGTACAAACCTCGGCTGAGGAGTATCTGCCTGTCCGCTTAGCATATCAATCATATCCCAAGTGCAAAAGTTTTTTTATTAACTTGATTAAAACTATCAAACGTAAACATTACATTACCTCACCTCGAGCATACACTGTCCCGCTGCAGTGTTTATATGCTAATCAAGTTTTGCGAGGGGAAAGAACAGCAGCAAACGCATACGAATGGACTAATAAACGCTGGCAAATGAGCGCGGAAGAAAAACAAAAACGTTGGGATGACCTGTATAATTCCTTAAAAACCAAAGGATTTGACCGCAAAGATCCAATTTTATTAGTATTAAACCGTTGTTTAGGCGTTAAGGACCAGATTTTCCAAGGACACCACCGCTTAGGGATATGCAAAGAATTAGGCATAACCGAAGTAAGCGTGTCTTTTTGGGCGGTTCATCGCTCGTTTGACTGGCTGAAATTATTTGTACGAAAGAAAGTTTAAATGAAAGTATCTGTTGTTCTGCCGATTTATAATGTCGCTAAATATCTTCCCAAGTGTTTGGATAGCCTGCTTAATCAGAGTTTAGAGGATATAGAAATCATCTGTGTGAACGATTGCTCACCGGATAATTCTTTGGAGATATTGCAACAATACGCAAAAAAAGACAGCCGGATAAAAATCATAGACCAAGCTAACACTGGTCCTGGGACAGCTCGTAATAATGGGATTAGAGCTGCCTCGGGGGAATATGTAGGCTTTGTTGATCCGGACGATTGGGTAGATAAAGAAATGTTTGCCAAGATGTATCAAACAGCCGTAGAAAATAATGCTGATATTGTCGAATGCGGTGTGATGACACATAATGAAAAAACTGGAAAAACAAAATCTAAACAAGGTTTTGCAAGCGTTATTTCCAGTAAAGCTTTTAATGCGCAAGAATACCCCGAATATGTTTTTGACGGCATAACTTCAGGGTGGAATAAACTTTGCCGTCGTACCTTTTTAATTGAAAATAATATATATTTTTCAGATGGACGCGCCGCAGAAGACCATTATTTCACTATTGCTGCTCGTTTAAAAGCGAAATCAGCCGTCTGTCTTCCCGAACCATATTATAATTACTTTGTGCGCTCAAGTTCTTTAACTCAATCCCCCTCAAAGGCAAATCTTGATGTGCCACTCTTTTTAGCGGAAATCGCCAATATGATAGGGAAATGGGAGGGAAGAGAACAGAACAGTAACCCCTTGCCGAGTCTTTTTGCCGCGGATGCGGCAGGCTTAGCTGCAATTCATTATCGCCGTGTTCCTAAGGAAAATCAGCAAGAATATTTAGAGCTGTGCGAAAAATGCTTGCCGGCAGAAGCTAATAGATTATTTAGAGAGTTTATCAAAGACTATACCTTAAAAGATAAAATCTTTTCCATCCGTACCACAGTTAAAGGCATCCAACAATATAAAGTCCTCACCGTTTTAGGGCTAAAATTCCGTTTTAAAGGGTAGGGGACAGTCTGTCATTCCATTCTCTTTTCCCCGTCATCCCTCTCTCTTTTCTGTGTCATCCCTCGGCTTGCCCCGCAAGCCGTCAAGGGATCTCCCGCCCCAAGAGCATCATCTCAACCCACCGCAGCCCAAAGTTAAGCAGGTGCCACCTAGCACCGCTGCCACTTAAATTTCAATCCCAGAAAATAAATATACCGATGTTTCCTGTCCGCAGCTATTTCTGTCCAAAGTAGACGCTTATAAAACGGGAGCTTCGGACGGCGATCACTTGCTTTTTTAACGCCAATCTCTTGTTGTAGCGCTTCATATGTTGGAATCATTGCAGCATATTTTCTAAACTCACTAGTGAACTTATTGCCGCATTCCGGAGAGTTCGGCTTAACACCTGTAAAGTGTACAATAACCGGATTTTCCGCCGCTTGCTCATACAAAGACATATAATCAGCCGCATAATCAGGCTTATTTTTTCGCCACCAAACGTGCATATAGTCATATTCAGGGGAAAGTCGTAGTTTGCGACCATCGCAAGCTTTGTTGAGTGCATCTTGGTCGTTTCCGATAGTAAAATCTTCCAACACAAGTTCCCGTAAAGTGTGGAAAAAATCTACTTGCCGCCACATTGAGAGGTTGATATACATCACACCAGAGTTAAAATAAAAGCCATCTTGAAGCGCAACTCGTTCTGCGTTGCGATGAGATTTAGACACATCCTCAATCACACCGGCAAAATGCACTCCTAAATCAATTTCAAACAGTTCTCCCAGAGAATGACGTACAATCGTGTCGCAATCCAGATATAAAACTTTCTGATGTTCGGGCAATAAATCCGCCAACAGACAGCGAAACCAAGCTTCAGCTGTTACCCAGTTTGCATTCGGAAAGCCCTCAAACACCGTCGTATCAACCTTCAAAAGCAAGAGTTTATAAGGCTTTATATGTTGCAGTTCATTAAATGCATTAAGATATTTTTCCGCTAAACCGCTATGCATAATTGCAAATTCAATATCATCTTCAGCTCTAGCATTGGCTAACACCGACGCCATCGAAACTAACGTTAGTGGCACAAAGTTCAAATCCGGCGCATAGGCAATCGTAATTTTTGTCATCTCAATCCTCTTTTAATTTTTCCAAAATTTCCGGATAGGCGGCAATCACCTCCGCCATCTGTTTATCATTACCACCATTAGCAATATTAACCTTGGTAAGTGTTAGCTCATCTGTTTGGCGCATTTCTCGCTCTGGGTTCACTAATAAAACTTTGCGATACCGCCCCTTAAAGGTTTTGATTTTCACACCGTTTAAGACACTCATCGCCCAAAACCATATATCATCAGCATATGGTGCAAGTTTACGGATAAGCTCCATATCAGCCACATCTTTAAACAAACTGTGTGGCGGATATAATATTCCTCCGCAGCCGGTTAAAAAATTGCGGTAAGACGGGATAACTCTTGTCGAGTTTTTCTTCCATTGTTTATAGGGCAGGGGCTTGCCATCTTTGCCGAGCCGGATATAATGCAACCGATGACCAATCACCGTTTTCGGGTCTTTTAAATGTTCATCATAAAGTTTTTTGAGCCAGTCTTTCGGGTAATACACATCATCGTCAACAATTACAATTATATCTTCAGGATATTCCAAGAGGCTTGGCAGAAGTTTTTTATAGGAGCGTAAATCTTCGCACCATTTAATGGTCAGTCCCCATTGTTGCAATTGTTGTAAAATCTCAGGCAAATCATCAACCCCATTAGGATATTGTTCTTTAGCAAGCCACAAGATAACTTCGTCGGGCTTAAAATCCTGAGTTAAGAGGGAATAAATCGTAAAATGAATCTCAGGCGTTCTTTCCGGAAAAGATGTCAGAGATACAATCAGCCTCGGCGAACGTTTTTCAAGGGTAATCCCACTCTCATTCAAAGCGCTTATTTGGGGTAAAACGAGATTTTTATCAATATGCGGCGGTAGTTTGGCTTTTTTCATATAAGTAAATTTAAAGCCGCAGAAAACAACCTCCCGCATATTACCATTTTTAGTCCGTTGAAACAATATCATCAAAAAGTCTTTCTAGGTATGAATTCATACCTAAAACATACAAAACTCCCTCAATCCAAACAACAGCATTCTCACCTTATCCACAAAATTCCCACACCGTCATACCTAAAACCGTGTGCGTTTAATCTCTTTACCGTCCTGATAGGTTACCAATTCTACCAATTCACCTTGTTTATTAAACACTTTCGCCACACCATCAAGCTTATCATTTTTGCGTTGTGTTAAAATATGCGGTGTTTCATCGTCATAATAACTGTTAGCTACACCCTCACGCATTCCGTTTTCAAACTCGGTGTAGTTAATCAAACGGTTATCTTTGGTATAAACCCGTGACGGACCGTGTTGACAGCCAAGTTTGTAAGTAACGGAAGTTTTAACTGCTCCATTCGGATAATACTCTTCAAATACGCCGTTTTTAAGCCCTTCTTTATAGCTCCCTTTACGCATTAAATCACCGTTTGGGTAATACGCAAGTTGCCCTCCCACAAGCTTACCTTTGCGATAAGTGGAAATCTCTTTTTCTTTGCCATTTGTATAATATTCAATCGTTTTGCCGTTCGGCTCACCCTTTTTATATTGTGCTTTCAGATAAACACGTCCTTCATCATCGTATGCTGTATATTTTCCACTAATCTGCCCATTAACATAATGTATCTCTTCCATAAGCCTCATTGATGGTGAATATTTTTGATACACTCCCGTAATCGGCAATCCGTCAGCGTCAACCCTAAGCCCATTTTGTTCTGTTGAAGTTTTATCATTATAAAGCGTTGCCAACTGCCCGACCTGACAAGCGCAAACGCTTACACTCAAAAGCAAAGAAAACAAAATCTTTTTCATCATAAACCTCTCATTGAAATATATGTCTTTTTAGCTTTAAAAATCTTAATAATCCGTAAAAACTTTTCAACTTGTGAAAGAAATAAAAAAGAGGTTGCGAAACGTTTTTTTTATCAGTAAGATAGCCAGAAATAATATGTTAAGGAGATAGAAATGACCAAAACTCAAAAGATAATATTAGTAGCCGTTATATTCGTTGCTGCCGCCGCAGGGGTGTATATGATGAACCAAAAGACAGAAGTTATAGACGCCCCAAAACAAGCTGCAGTTGAACAGCCCGCTACCACAGAAACAGCACCAGTAGCTGCAGAGTTAGCCGCTGATCGTGTGTATGTAATGTATGCTGAAAGCTGCCCAATGTGCATTAAGGCATTAAAATATATTGATAAAAAATATGCAGACAATGAATATGTTGTTAAAGTTAACCTTAATACAGAAGAAGGCAAAGCAATGCTTAATACCTGCCGTCAAAAATTTGGCTTTACAGATGTTGTTATTCCATTGATATGCGCAAAAGATAGTTATTTTATGGGCTGGTCAAACAATATCAGCGGCAAATTAGACACAATCATCCAATCAGCCGCTGAATAAGCATTAAATTTTAGTTACAGACAATCCGTCCGTTTACCTCATAGCATTCTTCTCTACCATTTCTATAATAGGTATCACCGGATTGCTGCCAATGGCTACCATCACTTCCAGTGATGGTATTGCCTGATTGTTGATAAACCGTTCCATCACTTTTATAAATAGTATTCCCCTCACGGCGATAAGTATTTCCGCGTGCATCGTGTGCAATATTATCATCTTCTTCCCACAACGCTTCAGAGCGAAGAGGCGACATTGCTAACAATAAAACTAAAATAAATAAGAATTTTTTTTTCATAAATTTTCTCCAAATAAGTTACACGCAAAAAATACATCACAAAATAGTAAATTCAACAAAATGCAATAAAATATATATCCTGTTATGGTATTATGAAAAAAAACACCTAAAATAAGAGGTTTCTTTTATCTTGTTGTAACTCTTGAAAACAGAATCGGCATTGTTATATCCTTAAAAAGATAAACTTAAGGAGTAAAAAATGCAGGAAGCCCTTTATACAATCTCAAATGGATTATATGTTCTCTCAGCTGTTGGCGGCGGAAAATTTTGTGGTTCGTTGGTAGATGCCGTCAGTCAAATTTCTGTTTTGCCAAATTTAATTATCGTGTCTTGTAATAATACGAGTAATACCAAAGAATGTATTGAAAACAGTGGGGAATTTGGCATTAGTGTATTAGCCAAAGATGCAGATCCATATATTGTGGCAAATTTCGGCTTTCAATCAAGTCGTGATGTTGATAAATGGGCAAATGTGCCGTATGAGTTAAAGGAAGGTTTGCCGTTTATCCCAACAGCACTTGCCAAAATTCGCGCCAAAGTGATTGATAAATTGCCTTATCCAAACAATACAGTATTTATTGCCGAAGTAGAAAATGCATTTGATTTGCGGGCAGGGGAACCATTAACTTATAAATATTATCGCGAAGAACTAAAAGAAAAATGTCATAAAGCATTTGCAGAGCACCAAGCTCCCAAAAACGAAAAAACAAGTTTTAAGCAATGGACTTGTACACTCTGCGGATATGTTTATGATGGGGATATACCGTTTGAAGAGCTGCCAGATGATTGGCGTTGTCCGCTCTGTGGTGTCGGTAAAGATTTATTTGAATTAAAATAAACAAAATAATGGATTTTGTCACTTTTTTGTTGATTTTAAAAAACGACGTGTTAAAGTGCTTCCTCGAAAAGGAAGAATATGAAAAGAAACGTTGCAAATTATCCGAAGTTTTTAGATGCGGTAAATAGTCTATTTTCGCAAACCTCTATTCACGATGTTATAACGTATGATGCTGAAATGACCGCCTCTAAAGCTCGCCGTAAACAAAAAATTTCTCATATTTCTACTGAAATTAACCACTTGAAAGCTGAAATCACTAAATATAAAGCAAAAAT